>NZ_PEJT01000001.1:0-667102 GCF_002750935.1 Stenotrophomonas sp. LMG 10879 | reverse complement strand
CGGGCGGATCAAGGGAGATTCCGGCGTGGGCGCCAAGCTACATGGCGATCGTCGAGATCCAGGCTTGCACGGCGGCCCACGCCGGCTCTCGACACCTACGCTGCCAGATTCCGATCAGATAAGGCTTGGCCGCCGCTTGCTCGTGTGCGCAGTCCTGCGCACACGGCAAGACCGGGGTTGGGCGTCCTGCCCAACCCGCCCGAGGCATGCCTCGGGCCCATGCGGCTGACACCCCGCAATCCGACACCGCCCCACCTTCGACAGTTTTCCGGTGTCTGATGGACCCATCCCATGCTGGATGAATCTCCATCGAAATCTAATTTTTCGACAATTGAACGAAGAGCATCCACGCATGGCGTGGATCTACGTGTCGACCAAGGTCGACACCTACCAAGAGCAGGTCATGTCATCCGGGCAGTTTTCCGGTGTCTGATGGACCCATCCCATGCTGGATGAATCTCCATCGAAATCTGATTTTTCGACAATTGAACGAAGAGCGTCCACGCATGGCGTGGATCTACGTGTCGACCAAGGTCGACACCTACCAAGAGCAGGTCATGTCATCCGGGCAGATCGCGGAGATCTGTCGAAGGCGGGGTGGGTCCGGTGGCAGGGGCGTGAGCCGCATGGATGCGGCGACCGAGCTTACATGGACGTACTTGCAGCGGCCCCTGCCACCGGACCCACCCCGCCATCCCCCAGGTAGCCCGCTTTTGACGTTGACGTTGACCTTGACGTTGCTTCGGCGGGTGCCGGGCGCAGCCCGGCCGAACCCCCTCAATCCTGACCGGTGTCATCCAGGCTGATGATTCCGCGGCGCAGCGCCTGGGTTACCGCGTGGGTGCGGTCGCCGACGCCCAGCTTGTCCATCAGGCTTTTCATGTGCGCCTTCACCGTCTGCTCGGAAATCTGCATGCGTTCGCCGATGCGCTTGTTCGACAGGCCACCGGCCACGTGGCGCAGTACTTCGGTTTCGCGCGGCGACAGCCGGTCTTCCACGACATGTGCGGCGATGCTGGCCGCCACCTCTGCCGGTATCGGTGCGCGGCGGCCGCTGGCCACGGTGCGGATGGTGTCCACCAGTTCGTGGCGCAGCGTGTCCTTCAGCAGATAGGCGCTGGCGCCGGCCTGCAGGGCACGCACCGCACGCACATCGCCGCGGTAGGTCGTCAGCACGATGATGCGGGCGCGGGGATCAAGCGCGCGGATCCGCACGATCGCTTCCACGCCGTCCATGCGTGGCATCTGCAGGTCCATCAGCACCACATCGGGTTGCAGCTGCTGGTAGCGGGCAAGCGCTTCTTCGCCATCGGCGGCTTCGCCGAGCAGGCGCAGGTCTGCGTGCGTGCTCAGCAGTGCCGCCAGGCCATCGCGCAGCAGGGGATGGTCATCAACCACCAGCACGCCGATGGGAGGAAGGGATTCAGTCATGGGTGGGTCTGCTCCACGGCCAGCGCCAGCGCGATGGACGGCGGTGATACAGGCGACGGGCCGGCACGGACAGCGCAACTTCGGTGCCCAGTCCCGGTCGGGTCCACAGCTGCAGTTCCGCGCCCAGTCGCTGTGCGCGCTCGCGCATGCCCTGCATGCCCCAATGACCGCGGCCGGCATCCTCGTCGGCAATACCGACACCATCATCGCGTACGTGCAGCAGGAAGCAGCGGGTGCCGTAGGACAGCTCCACTTCAATGGCACTGGCCTGCGCATGCCGCAGCGCGTTGCGGATGGCCTCGCGTCCGATCAGGAACACTTCTTCGGCGGCATCGGTCTGCAGGGGCGGGGGACTGCCTTCCACGGTCAGGCGCAGCGGGTTGGTGCCTTGGCCCGCGTATTCGGCGTGCACATCGGCCAGCGCCGAGGCGAGGTCGCGACCGGCAAACGGTCCGTCACGGAGCGCGTTGACCCGCTCCCGGCCTTCGGCAAGATTCTGCTCGGCCAACTGCATCGCCGCCTCCAGCTGGGTGCGCACCGGTTCAGGTGTCTGCGCGGACTGGCTGATGGCGTGCAGCCGCAGGATGAGCCCCTGGCTGCCCTGCAGCAGGGTGTCGTGCAGGTCGCGTGCGATGCGTTCGCGCTCGCCGTTGCGCTCCTGCAGGCGGGCGCGGAACAGCATCGCGAGCTGGCCGCTGCGGATGCGGATGGCCAGCATCAGCACGGCCAGCACCAGCACCACGCACAACAACTTGAACCAGACGCTCTGCAGGAACGTGGGCGCGATCCGGAAGTTGCGGGTCGCTGGCGCGCGGCTCCAGATGCCGTCCTCGTTGGCAGCCTCCACCTCGAAACGGTAATGACCCGGTGCCAGATTGGTGTAGTAGGCGCGCGTGCTGCCACCAGCGTCCTGCCAGCCGTCGTCCACGCCGGACAGGCGGTAGCGGTAGCGGTTGCGCTCGGGCCGCGCCAGCGACAGCGCGACATAGTCGATCTGCAGCTGGGAGGTTCCGGCCGGCAGGCGCAGACCCTCCTGCAACGGCGTCTGGGTGGTGCCATACAGCACGTCGCCGATGCGCACCCAAGGCGCCATGGTGTTGATGTGCGGCTGCAGGGTGTCCAGCCACGCCAGGCCCTGGTTGGTAGCCAGCCACAGCAGGCCGTCGGCGGCCAGTACGGCGGTCGGGATGGGGCCGCTCTGCAGGGCAATGCCAGGCATGCCATCGACGGCATCGAACAGGCGCGGGGCAACCGGCTGGCCGTCGCGCAGTGCGCTGCGCAGGGTCGCGACTTCGAGCCGCACCAGGCCGCGGCTGCCGTTGAGCCAGAGTCGCCCTTGGGCATCGCCGACCATGCCGGTAATGCCTTCGAGAATGCCGGTGGTGTTGGTGCGCACCGGCAGGAAGCGGCCGTTGCCGAGGCGCGCGGCCAGGCCCGCCTCACCGGCAACCAGCAGTAGATCGTCATGCTGCAGCAGCGCGGTTATCGGGCCGACTGACAGCCCCTGTGCCGCGCCGAACGTGCTGATCGATGCGGCATCCAGGCGGCGCAGCGTGCCGTCGGAATAACCAAGCAGCAGCGCGCCGTTGCTGGCACGCGCCAACGACGAGCAGGCCTGTTCGGGCAGCCGCGTCTCGCGTCGCCAGCGGTCATCCGCGTACTGCAGCACCGCCTGCTCACCGGCGCAGACCCAGGCCTGGTCATCTTCGGCAAACAGCAGGGCATGCAGGGGCTGGCCGGTGAACGGTGCGGGCAGGGGAATGCGCGTGGTGTGGCCGCCGACCGTGCGCGCGAGGTTGATCCAGTCGAACTGCCAGACCGGCGTGGGCGCCCGCTGCGCGGCGGCCTGCAACTGCGCCGCGCTTTCGGAAAGCAGCGGGCGCTGCAGGTCGAACAGCTTGAGGTCTTCGCCATAGCCGTACACGCGGCCATCGCTGCCGCGTACCAGCGAGCGGTAAGGATCGCTGGGGCCGACGGCCAGCGTCTGCACGCTGCGGGCGCGGAAGCGGTTGAGGCCGAGGTTGGTGCCGACCCACAGGTTGCCTTCGCGGTCAGCGATGACCGGCACCGCCGAGGTCGCGGTGAGGCCCTGCGGTGTGTCGAAGCGCTCGATGCGCACGGCCTGCTGGCCATCGAAGGTGACGCGGGCGACGCCACCGTGCGGGCTCATCGTGGCCCACAGTGCGCCATCGGCGGTGAACTGCAGCCGCGCGGCCACCAGGTCCGGCATGCGCCGCGCTTCACGTTCGCTGGGGGGCAGCAGCCCCTGCGCGTTGGCCAGCGGCGAGGTGCCGCGGATACGGTCAGCCAGCCAGATCTCGCCTTGCGGGCTTTCCACCAGGGTCGCCATCTGCGAGACCGCGATGCCGGTGTTTTCAAATGCGGTCTTTCCCGCCGGGCGCTTCCAGATGTGCAGGTCGGCCAGCACCCAGAAGGTGCCGTGGCTGTCCTGCAGCAGCCATTGCACACGACGTTGTGGCACGCCTTCATCGGCAGACGGGGCCTGCCAGCGTTGCCCGTCGAACCAGCGCAGGCCACCGTTGATTGCAGCCCACAGGCGTCCATTGCGGTCATGCGCGAAGCGCGGCACCACGCCCACCGGCACGCCCTGTGCGCGCCCGAAACTGCGCAGCCGCTGCGGCGAGAACTGGCTGATGCCGGCCTGGAAATAGCCGATCCACAGGTCGTCGCCCTCGCCGTCGAGGCCCAGCGTGACCATGTTGGTGGAGGGGAAGCGGGCGCCCGCAGGTGCCGCCTGGCGCTCGAAACGGCGACCGTCGAAGCGGTACAGGCCCGAGCCGGTCGCCAGCCACAGCATGCCCTCACGATCCTGGGCGATGTCCCAGATATCGCCTGGCGCCCCTTGGCCGACCCGCCACGCGGTGTGCTGGTAGCCGGGCATGCCGTCGCTGATCACCGGATGCTGCGCAGCGAGCACGGGCAGGGCGATCCACAACAGCAGGCACGACAGCAGCGCCGGCAGGCGACGCGGGAGAGGGATGATGTGGCCACGCATGGCGCTCATTCTGGCAGGTGCGGGGCAGGCGCAGGTGACCCGAATGGGGTAGGCGTGATGCAGCGGGGTCGGCTATCACGCCGACATGGATGATGGAGGCCGGCGATGCAGCGCTTGTATGTGATGTTTCCCGATCGCGGCCCGGGCCTGGGATTGCTGTGGCTGAGAATGTGCGTCGCCAGCGCGCTGTTGCTGCCAGGTACCGCTGCAGGTGGGTCATGGTGGCTGTGCCTGGCGGCAACGGGCTTGCTGTTGCCCGGCCTGTTGACGCCGCTGGCGGTCGCGCTGGCGGTGCCGGGGCTCTATTGGCAGGGCGCGGCGTTGCCATGGTCGCTGCTGCCGTTGGCACTGTTGCTGCTGGGGCCGGGCGCCTATTCGCTGGACGCGCGCCTGTTCGGCCGGCGACGGTTGCGACGGCCGCCTCCCCCGATCGGGTGAGTGTTGACCTCGACCGTTGGGGGTAGGGCGCCGACGGCTGGCGCCGCACCATGGGCCACCCCCGCTGCGGCGCCCGAACATGGCTACCGTCCTTTCGCCCGCCGAACCCACGCCCACGCTGGCGCCCCAGCAGTCGGCCGCCCTGCAGCGTGCGTTGCGCTACATCGATGAGCACCTGTCGCAGCCGCTGCGGGTCACCGAGCTGGCCGAAGTCGCCTGCGTCAGCCGTTTTCATCTGGTGCGCCTGTTCCGCAATGGCACCGGTGCCAGCCCGCTTCGCTATGTACGCCGACGGCGCATTGAACGTGCGCGGCAGCTGCTGGCGACCCATGGGCAGTCGATGACCTGCCTGGCCCAGCATCTGGGCTTTTTCGACCAGAGCCATTTCGTCCGCAGCTTCCGCGCCGAGACCGGCTGCAGTCCCGGCCAGTATCTGGCCGGCGATGCGGCGCTCGCACGTCCCCTTGTTGTTTCTTCCACTGGAGTCCACCCATGAGCCTCGCCATCGCCACCCCCGCCAAGGCACTGCTGTCACCCACCGACCACGCCCTGATCCTGATCGACTACCAGTCGCAGATGGCGTTCGCCACCCACACCATCGACATCTCCGCACTGCGCAACAACGTGGCGTTGATCAGCAAGGGCGCGAAGGGCTTCAGCGTGCCGGTGCTGCTGACCACGGTGGCCGAGAAGTCGTTCTCCGGCCCGATGTTCCCGGAGCTGCCGGCGATCTTCCCGGGCCAGACGGTGTTCGATCGCACCTCGATGAACACCTGGGAAGACCAGCCGGTGATCG
Source organism: Stenotrophomonas sp. LMG 10879 (assembly GCF_002750935.1). Taxonomy (NCBI): domain Bacteria; kingdom Pseudomonadati; phylum Pseudomonadota; class Gammaproteobacteria; order Lysobacterales; family Lysobacteraceae; genus Stenotrophomonas; species Stenotrophomonas sp. LMG 10879. Next base: position 661,421 of record NZ_PEJT01000001.1, on the reverse strand, counting down.
ATGAGGTAAACCGTATCGGCAAGCGTCGGCTGGTGCTGGCCGGGCTGTGGACCAGCGTCTGCATCGTCGGACCGACGCTGTCGGCGCTGGAGCAGGGGTTTGAGGTGTACGTGGTCACCGATGCCTGTGGCGACGTGAGTGAAGAGGCGCACGAACGTGCGATCACCCGCATGGTGCAGGCTGGTGCAGTGCCGATCACCAGCGTGCAGTACCTGCTGGAACTGCAGCGCGACTGGGCGCGCGGTGAAACCTACGACCTGACCACCGGCATCGCCCGCGACCATGCCGGCGGCTATGGCGTCGGCATCCAGTATGCCAAGAGCATGTTCGGCGCCCAGGAAGGCGGGCACTGAGCGTGCGCGATGGCCATGGCCTCGACCTGGCCTTGCTGATCCTGCGGGCGGCGGCGGGAGGATTCCTGCTGCCGCACGCGCTGGGCAAACTGTTCGGCTGGTTCAACGGGCCTGGCCTGGCGGGTTTTGCCGGCGAACTGCGTGGCTTCGGCCTGCCTGCAGCGGCCCCGTTGCCACTGCTGCTGGCGCTGCTGCAGGTAGCGTCCGGCACCGCGGTGATGCTGGGCTGGCAGGCCCGGGTCGCCGCGCTTGTCGCTGCCGCGTTCATCGCCTTCACCGCACTGCTGGCGCTGCCCAAAGGATGGTTCTGGATGCGTGGCGGTGCCGAGTATCCCTTGTTGTGGACGCTGGTATTGCTGGCCATCGCCCTGGCCGGGCCCGGTGCATGGGCGGTGGATGGGCTGGTTCTTTCTGGAGACATCGCATGAGCAACGACCCTCTCGATCCTGGCCGCCGCAACGTGGTCCTGGCCACCGGTGCCGCGCTGGCGCTGGGCCTGGCTGGCGGCACCGCCGTCGCCATCGAATCCCCTTCCAAGGAGCGCCGCATGAGCACGCTGGTCATCCGCAATGCACGCATCACCACCCTCGATCCGCAGCAACCGCATGCGCAGGCATTGGCCGTGCAGGAGGGGCGCATCGTCGCCGTCGGCAGCGATGAACAGATCATGCGCGACTGGGGCAGCGAAGCCACCCTCATCGATGCGCAGGGACGGCGACTGGTGCCGGGTCTCAATGACAGCCACACCCACCTTATCCGTGGTGGCTTGAACTACAACCTGGAGCTGCGCTGGGACGGCCTGCGGTCACTGGCCGATGCGATGGCCATGCTGAAGGCGCAGGTGGACCGCACGCCCGCGCCGCAGTGGGTACGTGTGGTCGGTGGATTCACCGCTACCCAGTTCACCGAGAAGCGCCTGCCGACCCTGCAGGAGCTGAACGACATCGCCCCGGATACGCCGGTGTTCCTGCTGCACCTGTACGACCGCGCGCTGCTCAACCGCGCCGCGCTGCGTGCCTGCGGCTATACCAAGGACACGCCGGATCCGCCCGGTGGGCAGATCGTGCGCGATTCGCTGGGCAACCCGACCGGCCTGCTGCTGGCCAAGCCGAACGCACTGATCCTGTATGCAACCCTGGCCAAGGGGCCGAAGCTGCCGATCGAATACCAGTCCAATTCCACCCGCCATTTCATGCGCGAGTTGAACCGCCTGGGCATCACCTCGGTGATCGACGCCGGCGGTGGCTTCCAGAACTACCCCGAGGACTACCAGGTCATCGAGCAGCTGCATCGCGATGATCAGCTGACCGTGCGCATCGCCTACAACCTGTTCACCCAGAACAAGGGCAGCGAGGTCAGCGATTTCCGCGGCTGGAGCGAGATGCTGCAGCCGCGCCAGGGCGATGACCTGCTGCGCCACAACGGTGCCGGTGAGATGCTGGTGTTCTCGGCAGCCGATTTCGAACTGTTCAACGAGCCGCGCCCGGAGCTGCCGCCGGAGCTGGAACCGGAACTGCACGACGTGGTCAAGCTGCTGGTGGAAAAGCGCTGGCCGTTCCGCATCCACGCGACCTACGACGAAAGCATCAGCCGCATCCTCGACGTCTACGAACAGGTCAACCGCGAGGTGCCGTTCGATGGCCTGCACTGGTTCATCGACCACGCCGAGACCATCACCCCGCGCAACATCGAGCGTATCCGCGCATTGAACGGCGGCATCGCCGTGCAGCACCGCATGGCCTACCAGGGCGAGGCCTTCGTGCAGCGCTATGGCGTGCAGGCGGCGCGGCACACGCCACCGGTGAAGCGGATGCTGGCCGAGGGCGTGCCGGTCGGCGCCGGTACCGACGCCACCCGCGTGGCCAGCTACAACCCCTGGGTGGCGCTGTCGTGGCTGGTGACCGGGCGCACCGTCGGTGGCCTGGCCCTGTACGGTGATGAAAACCTGCTGGAACGTGAGCAGGCCTTGCGCTTGTGGACGCAGGGCAGTGCCTGGTTCTCCGGCGACGAAGCAGTGAAGGGCACGCTGAAGGCGGGCCAGCTGGCCGACTTCATTCTGTTGTCGGCGGACTTCTTCCGCGTCGATGAGCAGCAGATCGCCGACATCACCAGCCTGCTGACCGTGGTGGGTGGCCGTATCGTGCATGGCGACGGCGACTACGCCGGATTGGCGCCGCAGCTGCCTCCCGCGATGCCGGACTGGTCGCCGGTGAACCGCTTCGGCGGCTACCACGTCGGCGGCGCCGCCACTGGCCTGGCGGCGGCCCATCATCACCATCACGGCGCCGCCTGCAGCACCCATGGTGGGCATGGACATGCGGCCCGCCATGCCGCGCCAACCGATGACCTGACCGCGTTCTGGGGCGCGATGGGATGTTCGTGCTTCGCGTTCTGACTCTGGCTTCACTGGCGTTGCCGTCGTTGGCACTGGCCTGCGACGGCGGCGCCTGTACCGCGGTTGGCGATGGCCAGTTGCAGTGGGATGCATCGCTGCGCCTGCGTGGCATGTACTACGACCCGAGCCGGTTCGGCGTTGGTGGCGGCGAGGATGGCTACGGCCTGCTGCGTGCGCTGGCATCGGCCACCTTCGCCCGCGATGACTGGCAGGCGAAGCTGCAGCTGGGTGCGCATGCCGAGCGCGGCAAGGCCGGTGGCCCAGGTCGAACCGATCGCGGCGCGCTGGACGTGCAGCAGGCGTACTGGCGCTGGGCTGCTGGAGGCATGCACGTGCAGCTGGGCCGGCAGGAAGCGGGCTATGGCAGCTCGCGCCTGCTGTCGGTGCGCGATGGGCCGAACATCCGCTTGGCGTTTGATGGTGCACGGGTAGGTTGGCAGGGCCGGCGGGGCGCGCTGGACCTGATGGCGCTGCGTCCGGTCGAGAACCGCCCCGGTGCGTTCGATGACAGCGGTGAGCGCGGTGCACACCTGATCGGCGTGTATGCGACGACGGCGAAGGGCACAGGCGGCAGCCAGTGGGATCTCTATCTGCTGGACTATCGTCGCGAGGGCGCGCGCTTCGCCGCAGGCAGCGGTACCGAGCGGCGGCAGACCCTGGGCGCGCGCTGGTTCGGCCAGTCCGGTGCGCTGGACTGGAACACCGAGCTGGTGGTGCAGGGCGGTGAGCTGCGGGCCGTGACTGGCGATCTGGACGTCCGCGCGTGGACCCTGGCCACCGATACCGGCTGGCGCTGGGCAGGGCTGCCGCTGCAACCGCGCCTGGGCCTGAAGGCCGATATCGCCAGCGGCGATGCAGATCCGCAGGATGGTCGGCTGGGTACGTTCAATGCGCTGTTTCCCAAGTCCGCCTATTTCAGCGAAGCCAGCCTGTTGGCACCGGCCAACCTGATGGATCTGCAACCGACACTGGCGCTGCGCCTGCATGACGCGGTGACCACCGAGCTGGGTGTACAGCTGGCCTGGAAGCAGCGGCGCGCCGATGCGGTCTACACCACGCCGGCACCATTGGCGGCGTTGCCCGGCAGTGCCGGTGGCGCACGCCGCATCGGCACCCAGTACAAATCCGAAACCCGCTGGCAGGTCAATGACCGCTGGCAATGGCAGCTGCAGCTGGCCTGGGTCGACGCCGGTCCTGCACTGAAGCAGGCCGGTGGCCAGGACACGCTGTTCGCCTCAATCGTTGGAGCATGGCAATGGTGAACGCATCCGCGTCACAACACTCCCCGCAAGCCGATGGCGCCTGGTCGCCGCTGAAGATCCGCATGTTCCGTTCGATCTGGCTGGCGATCCTGGCCAGCAACATCGGTACCTGGGTCAACGATGTTGCCGCCGCCTGGGTGATGGCTGAACGCACCGGTTCGGCGTTGATGGTGGCGCTGGTGCAGTCGGCCACCACCGTGCCGATCGTGCTGTTGGCGCTGGCGGCCGGCACCCTGGCCGACATTGTCGATCGCCGCAAGTACCTGCTGTTCACCCAGGGCTGGATGCTGCTGGTGGCGGCGGTGACGGCGATGCTTACGGCGATGGACCTGCTGACGCCGCAGCTGCTGGTGTTGCTGACCTTCTGCATGGGCTGCGGCGCGGCGATGGCGATGCCGGCGCAGGCGGCGATCGTCTCCGAGCTGGTGCCGCAACCGATGCTGGCCTCGGCAGTGGCACTCAATTCCATCGGCATCAACATCGCCCGTTCGATCGGCCCAGCCATCGGCGGCGTGATCGTGGCCCAGTTGGGTGCGGTATGGGCCTTCGGGTTCAACGCCATCACCTTTGCGGCAATGCTGTTCGTAGTGTGGGGCTGGAAGCGCGATCCGAAGGCGTCCAGCCTGCCTCCGGAAGGGTTCGGTGCTGGCCTGAAGGCAGGCCTGCGCTATGCCAGCCGTGCCGGACGCCTGCAGGCGGTATTGATCAAGTCGGCTGGTTTCTTCTTCTTTGCCGCAGCGATGAACGCGATGCTGCCGGTGGTGGTGCGCGGACAGATGCACGGTGGGGCAGGGCAGTATGGCGTGCTGCTGGGCTGCATCGGCATCGGTGCGGTGGGCGGCGCACTGCTGCTGCCGAAGCTGCGGGCGAAGCTCGACCGCGACCTGCTGGTGCTGCTGGCCACCTTGTCGCTGGCTGCAAGCCTGGCCGGCCTGGCCCTGACCCGCAGCTGGTACGTGTTGCCGCTGGTGATGCTGGTCAATGGCTTCGCCTGGATCACCGTACTGTCTTCGTTGCAGATCGCTGCACAGACCGCGGTGCCGGCCTGGGTGAGAGCACGGGCGCTTGCCCTGTACATCATGGTGTTCTCGGCCGGCATGGCGGCCGGTGGCCTGAGCTGGGGCGCGCTGGCGCAGCGCACATCGCCGGAACTGGCATTGCTGGTGGCCGCCGCAGGCGCGGTCATCGGCGGCCTGCTGGTATGGCGCGTGCGCATAGCCGGTGCCGAAGATCTGAACCTGAGCCCGGCCGGCCACTGGCCAGCGCCGGAGCTGTCGGTACCGGTGTCCAATGATCGCGGGCCGGTGCTGGTGACCATCGAATATCGCATCGATGCCGCCGACCGTGCCGCGTTCCAGGCGCAGATGCGCACGCTGGGGACGATCCGTCGGCGCGATGGCGCCGTGGTCTGGGGCGTGGTCGAGGATGTGGCGACCCCGGGCATCCATCTGGAATATTTCGTGGCGGCGTCGTGGTTGGAGCACCTGCGCCAGCATGAGCGCATCACCGCCGACGACAAGGCGATCCAGGAAGCGCTGCGGGCGCTGCATCGCGGTGAGCGCGCGCCGGTGGTGCGTCACTTCGTCGGCGGCCATGATCCACTGCCCGCAGCAGCGCCGCATCACCACAGCGACATCTGAGGGTGTCGTGGTAGAGCTGGCCGCTGGCCGGCTGAACGCGGTTTCGAGCGGGGTTGATGCGGTTGCCGGCCAGTGGCCGGCATTACCGCAGGAGCGGCGGCGCCGGAGCGCCGCCGCGCTATGTCACTTGCGTGCGAACGCCAGCAGGTCGGCGTTGAACTGGTCGGCATGGGTGAGGGTGAGGCCGTGCGGTGCGCCGGCGTACACCTTCAGTTCCGCGTCCGTGATGATCTGCGAAGACAGCTTGGCGGAGGCGTCGAAAGGCACGATCTGGTCGTCATCGCCGTGCACCACCAGGGCCGGCACGTCGATCTTCTTCAGGTCTTCGGTGTAGTCCACTTCCGAGAATTCGTGGATGCAGTCGTACTGGCCCTTCACGCCGCCCAGCATGCCCAGCAGCCAGAACGAATCACGCATGCCTTCGGTGACGCTGTTGCCATCACGATTGGCGCCGAAGAACGGCGTGGCCAGGTCCTTGAAGAACTGCGAACGGTCGCCGCCGGTGCCTTTGCGGATGCCGTCGAACACCTCCAGCGGCGTGCCGGCCGGATTGCCGGCGGTCTTCAGCATCAACGGCGGCACGGCGCCGACCAGCACCACCTTGGCCACGCGCGTGCTGCCATGGCGGCCGATGTAGTGGGCCACTTCGCCACCGCCGGTGGAATGGCCGACCAGGATCGCGTTCTTCACGTCCAGCGCATCCAGAACGGCAGCGAGGTCATCGGCGTAGGTGTCCATGTTGTTGCCGTCCCAGGTCTGGCTGGAGCGGCCATGGCTGCGGCGATCGTGGGCGATCACGCGGTAGCCGTTCTGGCCCATGAACAGCATCTGCGGGTCCCAGGCGTCGGACGAAAGCGGCCAGCCATGGGCGAATACGACAGGCTGGCCGGTGCCCCAGTCCTTGTAGAAGATGCGGGCGCCATCGTTGACGGTCACGAAATTGCTCATTGCAGGTTCCTTGGCGGAAGGGAGGAAAGACGCCTGCGGGTTCGCCGGCGCCTGCGGCAGTACAGCGCACGATGGGCGGCGTGCATTGCACGGCTGTGGCGGATTGACGGGTTCGTTGCGCTGACGCGACTCGCTCTGGCGGCAGGTCGGTGCTGATGGCAACCATGGCCATCGGACGCGCGAGGGCCAGTCATGAAGATGCCGAGGTGGGGAGTGTTGCCTGGACTGCTGTGGGCGGCTGTCGCGGCGGCGCAGACCAACGTCTACAAGTGCACCGATGGTGAGCATCCGGTCTATCAGCAGACGCCCTGCCAGGGGGAGGCGGAGTGGCGCTGGGAAGTGCCTGCTGTGGAGTCGAAGGCGCGTGGGCCGCTACCTTCGGCCGTGCAGCCTGCCCGCAGCGCAACCAGGCGGACGCCACGGCGCGGACGCGCGCAGGGCGCGCTGATATCGATCATGGCCGACCCGCAAGCCTGCGAGCGGGCGCGCGAGCAGCAGGTCAAAACGCTGGCCAAGCCGCGCAGGCTCGATTACCTGCAGCGCAGGCAGCTGGATGACGCGGTGCGCGAGGCCTGTCGTTGATCACAACGAAAAACGGCACCCGAAGGTGCCGTTTTGGTCTACAGGCCAGGTAGGCCTCAGCGTCCGTCGCTGGCGGCGGCCGGCGCCGCGGCTGCATCCGGCTTGGGCAGGCTCAGCTCCGGGTTGCCCTGTTCGGCCTGCAGGATCTGGATCCGGCGCTGCAGCGCATCGAGCTGGCTGTTGGTGCTCTGCACGTCGGTGCTCAGGCTGACCGCCTGCTGCTGGGCCTGCTGCAGCGCTGCACTGACCTGCGCCGACTGCGCCTGTTGCTGTTCCATTTCCTGCTGCAGGGTACGCAGGCGTTCTTCGTTGTAGGCCACCAGGCGCTCGGTGTAGCGCTTGCCGGCTTCCAGCCGGGTGGTGTCGATATAGACCTGCGCCAGCTGTTCGGACTGCTGCGCGAAGGTGCGGTAGACACGCTCGGCGTTGTCGACGGCATCGGTCTTGATCACCCGCCAGAAGTTCTTCTCCTGGAACAGGGCCACGTAGTAGGTCAGGGTATTGGCGTTGAACAGCAGGCTGGCGCCGTAGTTGCCGTTGTAGGTGGTACGCAGCTCGGTGAGCTGCTGCGCATCCATCAACTGCTTGAGTTCGTCGACGGTGTTGCGTACCACCGGCGCGGCCTTGGCCGGCTCGACGGTGGCAGTGCGATCGCCACGTGCGGCCAGCGCCGACGGCGCCACCACGATCATGGCCACGGCCAGCAGTGCTGCGCCGCGCGGATACCGGGCGAAGACGGTGCCCCCTGAAGTTTCTCGCATGTCTAGACCATCCACGGATGTAGTGTGGGTTGAGTTGAAAGTGGTTCCCCGCCGCGAGTCTAGCATGGGCACGGACGCCGCCAACCCGCGCCCGCGCGGGTCAGAAGACCAGCTGCGCCGAGCTGCACTGGATCGACTGCATGCTGACATCGGTGCGGCCCAGTTCCAGCCCGAGCAGGCTGGCCAGGGTGTTGGTCAGCAGGGTGCCGACGCTGTTGAGCACCGGCTTGAGCGCGGCCAGTACGGGGTTCAGCAGCGCGCACAACAGTCCGCTGCAGGTCACGTTGTTGCCCGGGGTGGTTACCCCGCCGCCGTTCTGGCCATCGAGGAATCCGGCCGGGGCGGTCTGGATATAGGACGCCAGGTTGGTACGCACGCAGCCGTTGTAGTCGATCAGGTTGCCGAGCAGGCTGTCGCAGCGGTTGATCAGCAGGCCACCGACCAGCGAGCCGAGCAGGCCGTCGAGCAGGCCCAGGCCCTGGCCGGTCACGGTGGTGCGGTAGCCCGTCCACACCGAGCCATCTTCCCAACAGGTGGTCAGGCCAAGCAGGCAGGGCTTGGGTACGCCTTTGGTAACTGTCCAGTTGCCCAACGGTGCAAGGTTGCGTGACGGATCGCCATCGCGCAGCAGCGGAATCACCTGGTCCACGTTGTAGCGCCCGCCACTGGGGAAGGCGGCCTGCAGGTAACGGTCGGCCAATGCCTTGGCGGTGTCGTTGGCGTTCATGCCCTGCTTGGGCGAACTGAGCATGCCGGACAGCACGCGCAGCAGTTCGTTGACCAGATCCGACACGGCGGTGCCGACGGCCAGCGGGTTGATCCGGGTCGAGCCGGTCTGGCCGGCGGCCAGGGTCAGGCTCTGCGTGCTGGTCAGCGCCGGCAGGGTGATCCTGTCGTTGATCAAGGGCTGCCCCAGCAGTTTCAACAGCTGCTCGTTCTGCAGGGTCGCATCACAGACGTTGCTCTTGGAGAAACGATCGGCCGCGTTGACCTTGCCGACGCAGGCACGCAGCACCGAGGAATCGACCTGGACGGTGGCCGTCGGTGGCGTCGCCCCGCACTGGATGCTGGTCAATGTTCCCATCGCATTGGCCACATCCACGTGCAGCGGCAGATGCAGCCTGGTGCCGAGCAGGTTCAGCAACGGACCGATCGCGAACAGGCGGTCGCTGTCGACGTCCACCATCAGCCGCACCTGCGCGTTGTAGGCGCGTGCGCCGACACCGCCGATGGCGATGGACGGTGGCTCCACCACGCCGGCCTTGACGTCGATGCCCAGCAGGTTCAAGCCCTGCACCTGCACGCCATTGCCATCGTTGGCGATGGAGATCGCGGCGGTGACAAGATCCAGCACGTTGACCCGTGATTCCAGCGCGCTGCCGATGGTGCCGTCCGGCGAAATCACCTGCGCGAACAGGCCGCCGCCGCCGTTCTGGCTGCCCAGCAGAATATTGAGCTGGTTGATGTCCAACCGGGTGCCGACCAGGTTGGACAACGCCTGCAGCTGCACGCCGACGGCGGTGTCACGGCCAACGACAGTGGCGGTGGCATTGACCAGCTGTGCCAGCGAAATGCGGTTGATCGACAGCAGCCGGTTGAAGTCGGCCACGCTGAGGTCAGCGGTGACCGGGATGCCGAGTGCAGCCAGCAGCCCCGACGGGGTGATGGTGGCCTGCGCCAGGCCATCGTAGGACAGCACCGTTGCGTTGGTGACGTCCAGACCAACCAGGCGAAGGGTCGCCATCAACGGTGAGTTGCCATTGGTGCGCAGCAGCTGCGAGCCCACCGCGAACACCGCGGTGGGTTCCGAGCGCTTGGCCACGGCCTGCACGCGCAGGGTGGGCAGCGTGCGGTTCTGGCCGAAGAATGGCAGCACGCCGCGTTCGGCAATGACGCGCACCGCGTTGCGCGGATTGCTGGCGTCCACGCTCGGGCTGAAGTGGTCTGCCGTTCCGCGGCTGGCATTCCAGTTGCCGCACTGGATCTGCACCTGCCCACGGAAGCGGTTCTGCGCGAGTGCGCTCTGCCGGGCAGCACTGTTGTCGGTATTGCTGGCGTTGCACAGGTCCAGCCGTTGTGCGCCCGCCAGTGCGGCAAGATCGACTACCTTCTGTGCATCACGCTTGGCCCAGAACAGGAAGCCGATCTCGATCAGGCCGAGCATTGCCAGCAACGCGATCATCACCAGCATCATGGTGACCGACATGCCGCCGCGCGGGCGACTGAAGCTGATGTGGCGTGCTCGGTTCATGGCAGACCTCAGCGTCCGGATCGGGAGGATCCTGCAGACTTGGCGACGTCGGTTTCGAAGAATTGCGGGATGTCGTACTGGAAGCTCTTCAGGTAACGCGCGTAGCTGGATGTGGCCTGGTCGCCAAGGATCGGCAGGCGCGCACCGGCTATCTCGCCGGAGGCCTGCAGGCGGAACAGGCTGCGTGTGGTGTCGCCGATCTGCGAGGTGTTGGGCCGCAGCTGCGTGCCGCCGAAATCAGGCTTGGCTGCAGGGACCGGCGGAGGCGGTGGAGCCTGTTCCGGCGATACGTCCACGGTGGCCAGCGGCTCGCTGTGCAGGGGCGCGGCTGCCGGTGCGGGCGCCGCACCCCCCAGCATCTGTCCGGTCAACGGCTGCTGCGGCGTCTGCGCCTGCACAATCGCAGCGAAAGACAAGCCGGCAAGCATCGGCAGCAGGCAGCGGATCAGTGGCGTCGAGGTCATGGCGTGTTCCCGGTGGGATGGTCGGTGGTGCCGAAGCGTTCCAGCATCGAGGGCGGCAGTCGTGGCGGCTCGCGTTGGTCACGGCCATCGCGGCGCGGTTCGGCGGCCAGGCGCGGGCCCGTGGCGGCCTGGCTGGCAGTCGCCGCGGCAACCGGCCGCGTCGCTGCCGCCGCTGCCGCCGTGGCAGCCGCCTGGCGTTGCTGCAGCCGCGTGCGGATCTGCTGTGCCTGCTGTTCGACGCTGCGGCGCGTTTCCTCGCTGAAGCTGGCCTGCTGGGCCAGGCGTTCGGCAGTGGCGGTGTCGCCACGCAGCAGCGCCCACAGGGCGAGATTGGCGGTGGCCTTGGCGTTGCCCGGCGACAGTTCCAGTGCCTTGGCCAGCGGCTCACGTGCTTGTTCGAAGCGGCCGGCGCGCAGCCGTGCATAGCCGAGGTCGCCCAGGTAATCGGTGTTCAGCGGGTTCAGCTGGGTGGCACGTGCCAGTGCCTGCTCGCCACCGTCGTCATCATCGCGCAGGGCGGCGATCAGGCCGATGCCATGCGCGGCGGCCGCGGCCTGTGGGCCGTTGCCGAGTTCGCGGTACAACGCCAGCGCCGCCTCGATCTGGCCGGTCTGGCGCAGTGCGTCGGCCTGCAGCAGGCGCAGTGCCGGGGTGTCGCCGTAGCGCTGGCGGAAGGCATCCACGTGCGCCAGCGAGGCGTACCAGGCGCCCTGCTGCTGCATGCGCTGGATCAGCTCCAGATAGGCGTTGCGGCTGTCCTGCGGGGCCGGCGTCGGCTCGGCCAGGCTCGGCGCACGCAGGTACTTCGGCGTGGTGGAGCTGCAGCCGGCAGCGGCGGCAACCAGGGCAAGCAACAGGCAGGCGGGGCGCAGGACAGGCATGAAAGTCATCCCATTTTCGACAAGGTAGTGGCCAGCGCGACCAGCGCCGGTCCGGCCAGCACCAGCATCAGTGCCGGCAGCAGGGTCAGCATCATCACCACGGTCATCTTCACCGAGAGCTTGCCGACCTTTTCCTTCAGCGCGTTGCGGCGCTGCTCGCGCAGGCGGATGCTGAACTGGCGCAGCGGTTCCTGCACGGCACCGCCATGCGCGTGCACCTGCAGGATCAACTGCACGAGGCTGGACAGGTCGTCGTCACCGTATACATCGCTCAGCCGCCGCAGCGACTGCGCGCGCGTGCGTCCGTGGGTGTAGGACACATTCGCTTCCTGGATTTCCCCGCCCAGTACCGGCAGTGCGTCGCGCAGCTTGTCGCCCAGTGTCTGCAGGCTCTGGTCCATGCTGAAGCCCACGCCCTGCAGCAGGCGCAGCAGGTCGATCAACAGCGGCAGTTCATTGTTTACGGCGCGGCGGCGGCGCTTGACCCACGCGCTGAGCGCGAACTTCGGCAGCAACAGGCCGGCAGCAAGTGCGCCGATCACCACCATGATCCTGGACAACCCCGTGGCATCGCTGATCGCCAGCGCGATACCCAGCACCAGCATTGCCAGCAGCAGGCGCAGGCCCAGATAGATGGCGGTGCCGCGGCGGGTGTTCCAGCCGGCCAGGTCCAGCAGCAGGCGATCTTCACCGGCGAGCAGTGCGGCTTCCAGGCGGCCACCGCTCAGTCCACGGCCGAACTGCTCCAGCCATCCCAGCGAATCCTTGCGTGCATCGGCAGCGCCGTCTTCGTTTTCGCGCGGACGCAGCGCCGTCTTCAATGTGGCCGCGCTGCGGTCCTCGCGATGGCTGCGGACCCAGCTGCCGAGGCCCAGCAGGGCCACGCCGGCAGCGAGCACCAGCAGGGCGGCCACGAACCAGATGCTGGCGCTCATTGGATGCCTCCTGCGTGGACGGGAGTACTCATAGCGATTTGGCCAGGCGATACAGCAGGAAGGCGCCAGTCAGTTCCATGCACAGGGCGATCAACAGGATCTTGTGGCCCAGCGGATCGTGCAGCACCGGCTGGAAGAATTCGGGGCTGGAGATCGCCATCAATACCGCGCTGGCCGGTGGTAACAGGCCCAGTACCCAGGCCGACATGCGGGTTTCAGACGTGGTCGCGGCCAGTTCCTGCTGGGCCTGTTCGAGGTCACGCATGAAGTCGCCCATGCGCTGCAGGATCTGGTCGGCACGGCCACCGATGCGCACGCTCACGCCCATCACCACCGCCAGTACCTTCAGCACGTCCATGCGGTAGGGCTGTGCGGCCAGGTTGAGCGCGCGGTCCAGGTCCATGCCGCCACGGGCATAGCGCACGGTGGTGTCGAGCAGGCCGCGCAGCGGTGCGTTGGTCTGCATCGAGGCGACTTGGAAGGCGGCCTGCAGGCTGTTGCCGAGCGCGGTCAGGCGCACCAGGTTGTCGAGGAAGTCCGGCAGCTGGTGCAGCAGCTGCGCCTGCAGCTTGCCGGTGCGGCGCATCAGCCACAGCCAGCAGCCCAGCAGGTACAGCAGCAGGGTCAGCGGGAACATCCAGGCGGTGCCCAGCCGCAGCACCGCGAATGCGGACAGGGCGATGCCCGGCAGCAGCATCAGCAGTGGCAGCTTCCAGCCCGGCGTCAGGCCGGCACGTTGCAGCTGTCCGTCCCAGGGCAGGGTGCGCCGACCCGGTGCAGGCAACGGGGCCTGCCGCGCCGCGTCGGCGGTGGTATTGGCGCCAGGGCCGGTGCCGCGCGCCAGCTGCTGCTCGGCATGCTGCAGGGAGGCCTGGCGCTGTTCGCGGCTGTTGGCCGTCCCCCACAACCACACGGCCAGCGCCAGCAGCACCGACACGATGCTCAGCACACCCAGCAGCAGGCCGGTACTCATGCTCAGAAGTCTCCGTACAGGGATTCGCGCAGCAACTGCCGGAACGGTTCCAGCTTGTGCGAATGCGGCTGGAAGCCCAGGCCGATCCAGCGATCGATTTCCTTGCCACTGCCATCGATCTGCACTTCGTGGCGGAACATCTCCTGGGTGGTGATCAGGTTGTCGCTGACGCCGGTGATTTCGGTGATCGACACCAGCACGCGGCGGCCGCTGCCCAGGCGCGAGATCTGCACGATGAAGTCGATGGCACTGGCGATCTGCCGGCGCAGGCTGTCCTCGCTGCCCTGGAAGCCGGCAAACCCGGCCAGCATCTCGATGCGGTACAGGCAGTCGCGCGGCGAGTTGGCGTGGATGGTGGCCATCGATCCGTCGTGGCCGGTGTTCATCGCCTGCAGCATTTCCAGCACTTCGGCGCCACGCACCTCGCCGACCACGATGCGGTCGGGGCGCATGCGCAGGCTGTTGCGTACCAGGTCGCGGATGCTGACCGCACCCTGGCCCTCGGCGCCACCGATGCGGCTTTCCAGGCGCACCACATGCGGGTGGTTGAGCGAGAGCTCGGCGGTGTCTTCCACGGTGATGACGCGTTCGTTGGCCGGCACATAACTGGCCAGCGCATTGAGCAGCGACGTCTTGCCCGAGCTGGTGCCGCCGGAGACCAGGATGTTGCAGCGGCCCAGCACCATCGCCTTCAGCAGGGCCTGCATCGGTGCATCGAAGGTGCCCTTGGCCAGCAGTTCATCGGGGGTGAAGGGGTCCTTGCGGAACTTGCGGATGGACACCATCGGCCCGTCCACCGCCAACGGCGAGATGATCGCGTTGAGGCGACCGCCATTGGGCAGGCGCGCATCGACCATCGGATTGGAGTCATCCAGGCGGCGGCCGAGCGGGGCGATGATGCGGCGCAGGATGCGCAGCAGGTGGGTGTCGTCGGTGAAACGCTGTGGCGCGCGTTTGAGTTGCCCGCCCTGGGAGACATGCACATCCTTGAAGCCATTGATCAGGATGTCTTCGATGGTGGGGTCATGCAGCAGGTCATCAAGCGGGCCGAACCCGGTCAGCTCTTTGACCAGGCCTTCGGCCACCACCTGCATTTCTTCTTCGTTGATGGGGATGCGCCATTCCTGGATGAAACTGACCGTCTGCACCTCCACCCAGCGGGCGATGGTGTCCGGGGCCCAGGAATCGATGTCGATGCGCTCGTCTTCGATGCTGTTGAGCAGGTGCTCGTGCGCGGCCGACAGTACCTTCTGGTACTGCTCGGTCTGTGCGAACGGCAGGCTGCCCGGTGCATGCTCCGGCACCGTGTTGCGGGCGACAACGTGCGGGAACGGGGTCACTTTGTCTTCCATTGCGATCCACCCAGGGCAAGGGCAAGTCTTTCCCGCAGGCCATGCGTCTGGACCGGGCAGGCAGCCGGATCCAGGCGTTGCACCAGCGGGGCGAGGGCACGCAGGTACGGGTCGCGCGGCGCATCCTGCAGCAGCAGATGACCGTGGCTGGCGGCGGTGCGCACCCGTGGCCGCTCGGGCAGGGTGGCCAGCAGCGGCAGCTCGAAGCGGCGCGCGATCTGTTCGGGACTCATGCCACTGTTGTCGTCGTGGCGGTTGATCAGCAGCTGCAGGCGCTTCTCGCGATCGCGCTGGCCGGAAAGGTGCTTCAGGGCGTGGTCCAGCGACACCAGCGTGGCGATGGAGGCGTCGGCCACCAGCCAGATTTCATCTGCCTGGTCCAGCAGCAGCGGCGGCAACTGCCGCAGCGGGCAGCCGCCGGCATCACACAGCACGCTGGCAAACACGCTGCGCAGGCGCTGCAGCAGCGCGCCAGGGTCGGACGGCGGCAGCGCGTCGCTGCCGCTGGCACGATCAAGCAGGACCAGGCCGCTGGAATGCCGCGCCATCGCGGTGCGCGCCAGGGTGGCATCGATGCGGCTGGCATTGCGCAGCGCGTCTTCGTAGTGGAAGCGGCTGTCAAGGTTGAGGTACAGGGCAAGGTCGCCGGCCGGCTGCGCCAGCTCCATCAGCAGCCCGTCCTGCACGGCCGCATCGCCTTGCGCCAGGGTATGAGTCTGTTGTGCGAGCACCGACAGATGTGCAGCCAGGGTGCTGGTGCCGACGCCGGCGCGCACGCCCAGCAGCACGATCAGCCGCGCCTTGTGCGCCTGCTGTGCGCTTGCGGCGGGCCGCGGCGACAGGGCGCGGCGCAGGGCGGCCTCGATGCCGGTGTTGTCACTGTCCAGGTCCAGCACATCGCGCAGGCCGGCGCGCAGTGCCATCACCACACCTTCAACCTGACCGGCGCTGGTTGCACCCACAGCCACCAGAGTCAGATCGGGCTGGGTCTGCTGCAGCTGCTGGGCCAGCACCGTCGATGCCGACGCATGCTCCGGGCGGAAGTCGAGCAGAACCAGGTTCTGCGGGCCACGCTGCAGGTCCTGTGCCGAGGTCGGCTCGCCGCTGTCCTGCCAATGCAGTGCCGTGGCCGGCGGCAGCTTGGCAGCCAGGCGCGGCAGCAGTTCACGGTCGATCCCGTACAGGACCAGGTTCATCGGTGGTCCTTGCGGGTGCAGCGGCAGGGCAGTGGCGTAGGGCATGGGCGTGGTACCGGAGACGTCATGTGGGTCAGCGCGAGAAACCGGGAACCGGATCGCGGCTGATCGGGCCAAGCAGCCACGCGCCCCATTCGGGCATGTTCGGCTTGGCTTCGCGATCGCCGGGCAGCGGCAGTTCGGTATTGCGGGCAATCGGCTGTACCAACCGCGGCGTGACGATGATCACCAGTTCCTTGTCCTGGCGCTTGTAGTCGAAGTTGCGGAAGAACGTACCGATGATCGGCAGGTCGCCGAGCAGCGGAATCTTGTTGACCGTCGATGCCACGGTGGAACTGACCAGGCCACCGATGACGAAGCTCTCGCCATCGCCAAGCTCGACGGTGGTATCGGCGCGGCGGGTGGTGATCGACGGGATCTGCACGCCGTTGAGCGCGATCGCGTTGGTGTAGTCCAGGTCGCTGGCTTCCGGCGCGACCTTCAACGCAATGCGGTTCGGTGAGAGCACGGTGGGGGTGACGGTCAGGCCGATGCCGAAGGGCTTGTAGGTGACCGTGGTCGTGCCGAGTCCCTGCGGCTCCAGGATCGGCAGTTCGCCACCGGCCAGGAAGCTGGCGCTCTGCCCGGACAGCGCAACGAGGGTCGGCTCGGCCAGCACGCGCGCCATGCCGTTGGCCTGCAGCAGGTCGACGTCGGCGTTCCACAGGCCCTTGGTCGAACCAAACACCAGCCGGAACGCCGAGGAAATCGGTGATTCGCTTTCGTTGCTGGACTCGCCTTCCTTCATGCCGGGGAGAATGCCGGTGTTGCCTGGCAGCTGCCCACCGGGTCGGGCGAATCCATAAGCAAAACCACCGTTGCGGTTCTGGAAGTTGATGCCGATCTGCTTCAGCGCGGTCTTGTTGAATTCGACCACCTTGACCTCGACCTGCACCACGCCGCCGCTGCTGATGGTGGAGGCGTCGGCCAGGCTGCCGTCCTTGCCCAGCGCCATCACGGCGGTCTTCTGTTCCTGCATGTGCGCCAGCACGCTGTCGCTGCTTCCCTGCAGGAGCCCCTGCTGATCCTGCTGGGTGAAGACCAGTCCGCTGGAGCCGGCATCGGCTGCGCCCTGCACGGCACTCTGTACGCGCACCTGCACACGCTGCGGTTCACTCTGCTTGCGGTGCCACAGCAGCAGGGTGGTGGTGCCCGGCGCCTTGCCGACCAGCAACGCCTGGCGTGCGCCGCGCAGCATCACGATGTCAGCCACCCCGGGATCGGCGATGGCGACCCGTTCCAGGTCGGCCGGCAGCGTCCATGGCCGCTGCTCGCGGGTCTGCAGCAGCAGGTCGTCGGCAGCCACGCTCGCACCCGGTGCCAGCAGCACCAGCAGCAGGGCCAGCCAGCGCTGGCGGACAGAGGGGCGTAGGCAGTAGCGACGTTCGGTCATGTGCGCTCTCGGCAAGGGTCAAAGGGAGCCACGGGGGGCGGCAGTGTCGCCGCGGATGATTTCGATGCCCGCCGGTCGCGGTGTCGAGCGGCGCTGCACCGGTGCACGCGCCGGCGTTTCGTGAGCGTTGCGCTGCACGCTGCTGCCGCGGCCCGCCAGTGCGTCGCCATCCAGGCCGGCGTAGGCGTTGTTCTCCGGCCGCTGCAGGGCCTGCTGCTGTTCGTTGTCCAGGCCGCGCACCGGGTCCAGTACGCCGCGCGCCTGCGGGAACAGCGCCAGGTCCGGCAGGCCGGTGTCGGCGGGATTGCGCAGGGCCAGGAACAGCTTGCCCTGCTGCGCGCCGAGCAGCAGGCGGTTGGCATCGGCCACCGGTACCGCCAGCACCGCGGTGCGTGCCGGCTGCGTGGCATCGCTGCCGTTTCCGTTGCTGTGGCCGCTGCTGGAACCACTGGTGATGTCGGCCGCGCGAGAGTCGTTGCTGGCCGTGGCCGGTGCCTCACCCTGGGCAGGGCCGGGGGCCACCGCAATGTCCTGCTGACCGTAGCTGAGCACGCGCAGGCGCGACAGCAGCAAGCGGGTCTGTGCGATGTCCTGCTGGCCGTTGTAGCTGGTAGCAGCGCTGCGCAGGTTGAGGAAGACGTCGACGAAATCGCCGGGCAGGATGCGGTTGCCTGCCGCGACCAGCTCATCGACCGGCACCGCCAGCGCCCGTTCCCCCGGCCGCAGCTGCAGCGAGAAGCCCTGCGCGAGCAGGCTGGCGCCAATCGCGCTGCCTTCGCTGATGTCCTGCACCGGCGCCTTGCCGACCACCGCGGCCAGGTCGGCCACCGCCCCCGGCACTTCGGTGGTGCGTTGTGTCAGCCGTACGCCATTGGCGCTGATCGGCTCGCCGGCAGGCAGCCGCGCGGTGGCTTCGACGACACTGAACGTCTGCGCATCGGCCGTTACGATCGTGCTCGGATTGTCCGCCGAAGCCGCAGGCTTGCGACCGATCACGAAGGCCACCACGGCGAGCAGCACGGCGAGCGCGATCAGGGCGATGGCGGCGATGCGGGTCAACTTGAGCATGGAATTCGTCTCCTGTACCGATCGTCAGTTGCTGCCAAGGTCCAGCTGGGCGACCGCGACGCTGCGAATGGGGGCGCCCATCACCCAGCCATAGAGCGTGGCGGTGCCGGGCAGGAAGGGATGGGCGTTGTAGTCGTAGCTCACGGTCACGGTCATGCATTGCACCGTCGCCAGGCCGGCGCAGGGCGCCTGCGGCGAGACCACGATGGCACCGGCGCCGCCCGCGCTGCAGTCCGGGTTCTGCCTGGAAAACTGCAACAGCCACTGCATGGAGCGGCGGGCTGCCAGGCAGGCAGCCGTGCGCCGCTCGCCGGCGCTGCCATAGCGCAGCGACGCGCGCGCGCCCTCGGCCGAGGCCGTGGCCAGGGTCTGCTGTGCGGCCATGATCAGCACGCCGGAAAAGGTGAACAGCAACAGCGGCACCAGGCCGAGCAGCAGCATCAGCGCGAATTCGATGCTGGCCACGCCGCGTTGGCGGCGACGTGCGAACGCTTTCATGCCACGCCTCCATAAGTCGTTGCCAGTACCCAGCCAATTGCCGCGAAGGCCAGGTAGGCGGCGTAGGGAATACCCTGTCGCCCTTGCCGGGCGGCCTGCAGCTCGCGCAGGGCAGGGTGACCATTCCAATGCGTGCTGGCGCGATTGACCTGCATCTGCAGGCGCAGCGGCAGGTGACCGGCCAACTGCCGTCCGACGATCACCAGCATGGCGTGGGCGCCTGCGGCCAGGCTGGCCAGCACCCATACCGGCAGCAATGCCTTCCAGCCCAGCAGCAGGCCGAGCACGGCGAAGAACTTCACATCGCCGGCGCCCATCCAGCGCACCGCATAGAACGGCAGCAATGCCAGCAGGCCAAGTGCCGCGCCCAGCAGGTGGGGCGCCCAGGTCGTGCGCGTTGCATTGAACTGGTCGGCGATGATCAGTGGCACCGCGATCGCGCACGCGGCCAGCAGCCAGGTGTTGGGCACGCGGCGGGCGTACAGATCGCTGATCGCGATCCGCAGGCACACTCCCATGGCCAGCAATCCCAGCAGTGTCATCGCACACCCTCTTCGTCCGTCATTGGACAGTTGCAGACCCCCTTCATCGGCCACCGCGGTCGCCATCGAAGCGACCGCAGGTGCTGTACCCCGCGCGACGGCTAGGTGGTGGTGGCGTCGGTGGCGATGGCCTGCAGGCGGGTGAACAACGTGGTGAAGAACGCGGTGATCTGGGTTCTGCCCACCACGATCAGGATGCCGGCGATCACGGCGGCCAGCAGCCCGTACTCGAGCGCGGTCACGCCATCTTCTTCTTTCAGGAACTTGCGGATCGATGCGTTCATGACGGTTGTCTCCCTCTACCTGTCAGTTGCTGCAGGACACCTGCATGGGCGGTGGCCCGGCTCCGCCGGGACCGTCCGTAGGCCTCTGCCATCCTGGCGGAGGAGGCACGGCGGGCAATCCCGCTGTGCTCAAGCAGGGTGATCATTCCCGGGCAGGGCAGCGGCCGCGCAACCGCGACCGCACGGCACCGGGCCGGTGGTCGAAACGGTATTTCGCAGGTGCATGGTCATGCTGTCCCCCTGGGTGTGGCCGCTATCTGCGTGCCCGATCACCGTGTATTCGACTTTGCCTGAATGGCGGTTCCCTGCAACCGGAACCTATATGCAAATTCGGCAGATTCGGTGAATTGCTGAATATTCAGGCGCGGATCTGTGACGCATATCCGTTCCTGCGCAAAACGATTCATGGTCGTGCAGATAATGTGAGGTCGATCTGCGCGCATGCGAAAACCATGCCATCCGCGCGCACATTTTCTTCACGTCGTCGATAATCGGCTGGCGTCGAAACATCCTGTTTACGGCTGCGGATTATCGGGCATACTCGCATTCAAGGTATTGCATTTTCATGGATGGACGCGCGTGCCGCGCAGCGACCATCACGGCAACGGACGATGCTCTTGGAAACGGCGTGCGCCCTGTCAGGCAGTGGGGGCGGGGTCGTACAGCAGACCAAACGGGGGACGACACTGTCATGGTCGATGGTGGGGTGGAAGGCAACGACGACGGCGATCTCAGGTCGATCGACCTGGCCACGCTGAGCGGCGTGCTCCGCGTGTGCGATGTGGAACTGTTGCTGCTGGATGGCAATGGTCCGCGCGCGGCATTCGCTTCGCGCGTTCACGAGGAAGCCCTGTTCTGCAGCATCACCTGCGGCTTCCATTGCCGCGGCCGATTCATGCTGCCCCCCGACTGGGCGATGCTCGGTTACCTGCACACCACCGACGATGCATTGAGCTGGTGCCATGGCGTGCCGCTGACGCCGGGCATGGCGCTGGCCGTGATGCCTGAAGGCATCAGTGAATTCACGCTCAGCCCCGGCACGCAGATGACGCTGATGCTGGTGCCGGTCGCGCGCGTGCAGCGCAAGCTGACCGAACTGAGCCTGCGCAGCACGCCACCGGCGGGGCAGGCACTTTCGCTGTTCAACCTGGGCGACGAGGCAATGCCCCTGGTGCGCCATTACCAGCAACTGCATGCACAGCTGGGGCAGGGCGGTGGGCTGCAGCCGGAGGAAACCGAGCGACTGCTGCATGAGCATATCCAGGCACTGCTGGGCGCGGGCCCCGCCGATCGACCCAGCTGCAGCCGCGCCCGGCGCACGCATTACCTGATCGCGCAGCGGGCGGAGAACTTCATGCGCCTCAACCTGCGTCGCAATATCTACATGAACGAAATCTGCGACGCCGCCGGCGTCAGCGAACGTGGCCTGCGCTATGCGTTCGAGGATCTGTTCGGTACCTCGCCCAATCGCTACCTGTCGATGCTGCGGCTGTGCGCGGCCTGCCGCAGCCTGTCGATGGCCGATTCCAACCGGCGCTCGGTCAAGGCCATCGCGCTCAGTTGCGGGCTGTGGGACCTGTCGCGCTTTGCCGACAACTACCGCAAGGTATTTGGCGAACTGCCGCGCGACACCCTGATGCGCGCGCCCGCACAGCTCGGCCAACCGGCCTGAGGGTATCGGCCGGGCTGCCGCCCGGCACCCGCAGAGGCCACAGCCGAAGCCACAGCCGAAGCCACAGCCGAAGCCACAGCAACAGCCGGCTCTGGGTTTTCTGTGGGTTGGCGGGGCGGTGTGGGCTTGCAGGACACGCCGTAAACCCATCCATGGGGGCTCGATGGCGCCATCCATGGCGCCAACGGTCCTGCAAGCCCACACCGCCCCACCCCTGACAGTTTCCCGAGGGCGGTGGGATTGGCCATCGCGCATTCGAAAGTGTGAGTGAATCTTCGATTCTGATTGATTATTTCGATCTAAATGAAAAATGGTGATCGGACTTTCCCCTCAGCCGGGCATGGCCCGGCTCTACTACAACGCGCGCGGGAAACTGTCGAAGGCGGGGTGGGTCCGGTTGCGGGGGCGTGAGCGCCATGGATGGCGCGACCGAGCTTACATGGACGTACTTGCAGCGTCCCCCGCAACCGGACCCACCCCGCCATCCCTCAGGAACCCAGATTTTGCCGTTGCTGTTGTCTTTGACGTGGCCTCTGCGGGTGCCGGGCGCAGCCCGGCCAGCCCTCCCTGCCGGATTTGCATATCTGGCTGCCGAATCCGGCCGTGGATTTGCCGGAATGCGCGATTGCCCTGCCGGAATGAAGTGCTCAGCCCTCGCTGAAAGGCGCGAAATGTCAGTCACCTGCCTAACGGCAAGTCCACTGACATTCAAGTAGTCCGCCTACGGGGGAAATGCTCATGAACCGCATCTACCGGCGTGTATGGAACCGCCAGCTCAATGCTCTGGTTGTGGCCTCGGAACTGGCCACCGGCGATAGCGGTGGTGCCGCACCGCGCGACCGCCGCGCCAGCCTCCTGGTGCCCAGCACCCTGGCCCTGGCACTGCTGTGTGTGCTGGCCAGCGGACCTGCGGCGGCCACGGAGTCCAACCAATCGCTGCGCGACCTGCAGGCGCTGGCGGCCAAGTACACCCAGCCGATGCCGGTGAAGGTCGATGCCGAGGTTGCGCTGGCAGCGGCCGCACGACAGGCCCAGGCAAACCCGGCGATCAGTGCGAACGCACGCGTTGGCCTGCAGCTGAGCACGACTTCGCTGCCGGTGGTGCGCGACGTCCTGCCGGCCACCGTGCAGGTCAAGCTGGCCGCCGGCGCGACGCCGCGCCAGGTGCCCGCACCGGCGCTCGGCGCCGACGTGCACGCCAACATCGGCATCGGCAACGTCGCCGCCGCCCGTGTCGATACCGCAGTCGCCGCGAACGTCGCACCGGCCGCTCAGGCGCCGCTGGGTCTGTCTGCCAACGCCGCCGCAAAAGCCAATGTCGGCATCGCCGGTACGCCGGTTGCCAGCGTCGATGCCGGCACCCAGGTTGCCACCGCCGTGACTGCAACGCCGTCCGGGCTGAAGGCGGCCGTCGACGGCAAGGTCGATTCGCGGCTGGGCGTGGCCGGCAACCCCATCGAAGGACAAGGCCAGGCCGGCGCCACCGCATCAGTCACACTGCCGGCCAAGGAAGAGCTGCCGGGCGACACCGATGACCGCGCGATCACCGCCGCGTTTGATACCGGCGTGGCGGGCAAGGTACGCGTACAGGGCAAGGACGGCGAAGAACTCGTCGCTGATCGCAACCTCAAGCTGGCCGGCACCGCAACCGTCGCCGCACAGAACAGCGCGCTTGGCCTGGGCGGCCTGCTCAACGGCGTCGGCACTGCGCTGAACGGCGTTGGCAGCGCTGTCGGCAGCCTGCTCAACGGCGATCTCAACGGCACTGTCGGCAACCTGACCGGCGCCGTCGGCGGCCTGGTCGGCAATACCCTGGGCAGCCTCGGCCTGACCTCGCCGTCGGCCATTCCGCCGACCAGCCCGAAGGCGCCGGCCGCTGCCGACCCGAACGCGGGCCTGGTGATCGGCACCGGTGGCCTGGTGGGCGGTGTCACCGAACTGCTCGGCCCGACCACCGCCAGCCTGTTCGGTGGCACCGGCTACCTGTCCAACGGCAACCTCAAGCTCAGCACCGCCAACGTCATGCAGACCTATTCCACGGTCAACGTGCTCGGCCTGCCGGTGGTCAATGCCACGCCGGTCGGTACCACGCTCAATGGCCTGGGTGGCGCGGTCACCGGCGGCAGCTCGCACCTGACCCTGATCGGTGGCGTCACCTCCGACAGCTACATCTACAACATCAACAACGGCAATCCCGGTGGCTTGCTGGGCCTGCTGCTGCCCAAGGATTCGCCGGCCTGGGCGGCCAAGTGCCTGGACATTGCACTGGCCGATATCTCCTGCTGGGCGGTCAACGCCGCGCAGGACTACCAGGTGCTGATGGGCGATGGCGCCTATGCCAACGGCTCCAAGGAAGTGGTGATCGGTGCCAATGCCCGCCATGAGCTGCCGAAGGTTGATGCCAACGTCGCCTTCCCGGGTGCGGGTGCCAATGATCCGAGCGATCCGACCGGCGTCCCCACTGCCGACTACGCGGCACGCATGGGCCACTCGGTGGTGGTCGGCGACAGTGCCAGCGGCACCGCCAACGGGCAGACCCTGCTCGGTGCGGAGAGCACCTCCAACCAGGCCAATTCGGTGGCGCTGGGCTACCGCTCCGCCGCACTGCGTGGTGCCCAGGCCAGCTACAGCGCCTACGGCCTGACCACCGCACAGGTGTCCGCTGGCGAGGTGTCGGTAGGCACCGCCGGTGGTGGCGAGCGGCAGATCACCAACCTCGCGGCCGGCAGCGCCAACACCGACGCGGTCAACGTGGCCCAGCTGAAGGGCGCGATCAGCCAGATCGATGCGGTCGGTGCCGCGGCGGTCACCTATGACCTGGATGGTGCAGGCGACCCCGACTACCGCCGTGTCACCCTCGGCAATGGCACCGGCACCACCACCATCGGCAATCTGGCCGCCGGTGCGGTCAACGCCACCAGCAGCGAGGCGGTCAATGGTGCGCAGCTGTTCGCCAGCAACGACACCATGGCGAAGTTCTTCGGTGGACGTGCAGCGTTCGATCCGCTCACCAGCACTTTCACCGCACCGCTGTTCGAGATCAGCAGCATCTCCACCGGTGGCGCCGTCGCCTCGGGGCTGTATGACAACGTCACCGACGCCTTCGATGCGGTGGATGGCTCGCTGGTCAACCTCAACACGCAGATCAACGACATCCGCAACACCGGCACCCGGTACCTGCGCGTGAATTCGACCGGTGCCGACGCCGTGGCCAGCGGTACCGAATCGATCGCCGTCGGTGCCGGTGCCAACGCGACCGCCGCCAACAGCATCGCGGTCGGTGCCGGCAGCCTGGCCGACCGTGCCAACAGCGTGTCGATCGGTGCCGCAGGCGCCGAACGCCAGGTCACCAACGTCGCCGCCGGTACCGCCAGCACCGATGCGGTCAACCTGGGGCAGTTGCAGGCCTCGGAAGAGGGCGCGCTGCGCTACGACCTCAACGGCGACGGCAGCGTCAACTACGGCAGCGCTACGCTGGGCCAGTCCGGCACGGCCACCACGCTGCGCAACCTTGGCCCGGGCCAGATCAGCGCGGCCAGCAGCGAAGCGATCAACGGTGCGCAGCTGTTCGCGGCCAACCAGACCGTGGCCACCCATCTCGGCGGCGGCGCTGCGGTGGATGCCAATGGCGTGGTCACTGCACCGACCTATACGCTCAACAACGTCGCCGCCAATGGCACCGTCAGCCAGGGCAGTTACAACGACGTCGGCACCGCCTTCGATGCGGTCAGCAATTCGCTGGCCAACGTTGCAGACCAGACCGATGACCTCGACAAGCGCGCCGTGAAGTACGACGTGGATGGGAGTGGCAACGTGGTCGATACCGTGACCCTCAGTGGTACCGGCGGTGCACCGGTGAAAGTCACCAACGTTGCCGCCGGCAGCATTCTGGCGGGCAGCAGCGATGCCATCACCGGTGATCAGCTGTTCAGCACGCACCAGACGGTGGCCAGCTACTTCGGTGGCAGCACCGTGTACAACGGCAGCACCGGCCTGTGGACCGCGCCGACCTTCAACATCTCCACCATCGCCACCGATGGCACCATCACCGGCAACGACTACAGCAACGTCACCGCGGCGTTCTCCGCCGTGGACGGCTCGCTGCGGGTGCTCAACCAGCGCATCAGCAACGGTGGCGGCAGCCCGTACCTGGCGGTCAACTCCACTGCCGCCGCGGCTACGGCCACCGGTGCCGAAGCACTGGCGGTCGGCCCGCAGGCCAGCGCAGCGGGCGCGGGCAGCGTGGCAGTCGGCAACGGCGCCAATGCCAGCGCAGGCAACAGTGTTGCGCTGGGTGCCGGCTCGGTGGCCAGCGTCGGCGCGCAGACTGGCTATACCGGTGCCTACGGCCAAGCCGGGGCCAGCAACTCGTCCGGTGAAGTGGCGGTGGGCAGCAGCGGCAGCGAGCGCAAGGTCACCCACGTGGCCGATGGCTCCGACGACCACGATGCGACCAACGTCGGCCAGCTGAAGAACGGCGTCAACTACGCCATCGACCAGTCCAAGTCCTACACCGACCAGAAGATCCAGAACATCACCAACGTCGCCGGCAGCTTCCGGGCCAACAACAGCAACAACCTGGCCGATCCGTCTGCCAGCGGTGCCAACTCCGCCGCAGGCGGTGCCGGCTCCACCGCTGCCGGGGCGAACTCGACCGCACTGGGCAACGGTTCGCAGGCACAGGCCGACAACTCGGTGGCGCTGGGTGCAGGCTCGGTCGCCAACCGCGCCAATACCGTGTCGGTGGGGGCAGCCGGTGCCGAACGCCAGGTGGTCAACGTGGCCGATGGTTCGCAGGCAACGGACGCGGTCAACGTGCGTCAGCTGCAGGCTTCGCAGCAGGGCACGATCCGCTATGACACCACCACCAACGGCACCACCAACTACAACAGCGTGACCCTGGGCAGCACCAGCAGCGGCCCGACCACGGTGCGCAACGTCGCCGCCGGCACCGCCGGTACCGACGCGGTCAATGTCGACCAGCTGAAGTCGGGCATGGCGCAGACGCTGGACTGGTCCAAGGCCTACACCGATGAGCGCATGGGCGGCTTCGAACGCGACCTGCGCAAGACCGACAACCGTGCCTCGGCCGGTATCGCCTCGGCGATGGCAACCGCGTCGCTGCCGCAGCCCAGCGAAGCCGGACGCAACATGGCCTCGATCGCCGCCGGCAGCTACAACGGCGAATCCGGCGTGGCCCTGGGCATCTCCGGTGTTTCCGAGGGCGGCCGCTGGATCTACAAGTTCAGTGGCTCCACCAACAGCCGTGGCGAGGCCGGTGTGGCCGTCGGTGCCGGCATCCAGTGGTGATTGCCCGCGCCGGGTCGTACTTGCGGCCCGGCGCCGCGGCCAACGTCTACAGGGGGAATGACATGAAATCGCATCGCATCGCTCGCAGTGGCCGCGTCATCGCCACGCTGGGGCTGATCCTGGCTGCAGGGCTGCTGGTTGCGTGCCGCAGCCACGCACCGGCCGCCGACGGTCCCGCCGGCAGCACTGCCGTCACCTTCCCGGAGGCCAGCAAGGCCTCGCTGAAGGAAGGCATCTATCCCGATATCGCCGACCTGCGCCGGTTCGCGCCGGGCATGAGCAAGCGCCAGCTCTATACGTTGCTGGGCACCCCGCATTTCAATGAAGGCATGTGGGGCGTGCGCGAGTGGAACTACCTGTTCAACTTCCGCACCGCACAGGGCGCCGAATACTTCACCTGCCAGTTCCAGGTGCGCTTTGACAACAAGGGCATCGCCCAGGGCGGCTACTGGAAGCCTGAATCGTGCGCTGCCGTGCTGGACCCGCCGCGTCCGCCTGCACCGCCACCGCCGGCGCCGTTGCCGGAGCAGCCGCTGCGACTGGCCGCCGATGCCCTGTTCGGTTTTGACAGTGCGGTGCTCAGTGCCACTGGTCAGCAGGCCGTGCAGGGCGTGTTGGCGCAGGTGCGTGAGGCCAGCCAGGTGCAGTCGATCCAGGTGGTCGGCTACACCGACCGCATCGGCAGCGCTGCCTACAACCAGACACTGTCGCAGCGACGTGCCGAGGCGGTGCGCATGGCGCTGGTACAGGGCGGCGTACCCGCGGCGAGCATCAGTGCCGAAGGTCGCGGCGCGGCAGAACCGCTGGTGCAGTGCGACCAGCGCAACCGGCGCGAACTGATCGCCTGCCTGGCGCCCAACCGGCGGGTGCAGATCGCTGGCGTGGCCCGGCCGCACTGAATCCCCGTGCCGGGGCGTGCCCCGGCATCCCGAGTCCCCCCTGTTCTGCCGGCAGGACGTGGAAACGTCTCCCCCGTTTTCCACGCCTGCCGGTGGGCAGGTTTCTTCCCTGGTGCACCTGATGAATGCCCAATTCCTGCCCTTGTCCATGAAGACGGAAGCCACTCTCAGCGTGTACGGCCAGCTCGGCAACCATGCGGTCGTGCGCATTCCCGGGCGCCGGCTGCCGGGCCTGATCCTGCAGGCCGACACCGTTGCCGGCTTCCTCACCCAGCTGCAGGAGGCGCAGGCCTGCCTGCGCAGTGGCCGCGCGCAGCGGGCCGACGCCGAGCTGGACATGCTGGTCGACATGCTCGAGCAGTGGTACGCGCTGATCGAATCGCGGCTGGCCGATGCAGGCGAGGCGCTGTAGAGAAGAGGGGACGGAGGGGATCAAGTCGTTTCCCGCACAGCCGGGGCATGAACGACTTGATCCCCTCCGTGCCCTTTTCTGTTGCTAGGCGCGGGCGCGGATCATCCAGCAGGCGGTCTCCACGCGCACGCGATCACCGTCGATGAACGGAGCGAATGCGGCCAGTGCCTGTTGCAGCAGCGCATCGGCGCGCTCGGCGGGCAGTGCACGCAAGGCCAGGCCCACAGGTCCGAGCTGGCCAACGTAGCTGGCCAGCGCGTCACGGGTGAGGAAACATGTCAGGTCCAGCGGCGATACATCCACGTCCTGCCATCCGGCGCTCTGCAGCAGCCGACGCACCCGCTCGCCATCGGCGAAGGCGAACTGTCCTGGCGCACCGGCTGCTCGTGCCGGCAGCACCAACTGATCCGCAAGAGCGCGTTCGGCGGTGGTCATGAACGGATTTTCCTGCGCGCTGCGCCAGGCGATGCAGCGCAGGCCCGCGCCCGCTTGGGCGGCACGGTGCAGGTTGGCGAAGGCGGCCAGCGTGTCTTCGAAGAACATCACCCCGAACCGCGACTGGACCCAGTCGTAGCGCGCTGTTGCGAAGGCATGGCGCTGCGCGTCGGCAACGATGAAGTCGATGTCGCGCCCGATCGCGGCGGCACGCTGGCGGGCGAGGGCGAGCATGGGTGCGGAGATGTCGATGCCGGTGCAGTGGGCCTCAGGACGCGCTGCGGCGGCGGTCAGCGTGCTGGCGCCGGTGCCGCAGCCGATGTCCAGCAGTTCCGTGACGGCAGCCGGCAGTTCGTCGCGCAGGGCATCGGCCATCGGTTGGAACAGACCGTCCAGCAGGGCCTGCTGCGCGACCCAGTTCTCGCCAGCAGGGCCGTTCCAGAGCGTGTTCTGATCGAGCGGGAGTGAATCAGCCATGGGCTTGCCTTGCGCGGGGAGTGCGACCATGGTGGCGCTTGAAGCCCACTTGAGGTCAAGCACGATGCGGGAACTGGATATCGGTGAGGTGGTGCGCCGCAGTGGCGTACCGGCCTCGACCCTGCGCTACTACGAGCAGCTGGGCCTGGTGCAGGTGCTGGGGCGTCGTGGTCTGCG
Organism: Stenotrophomonas sp. LMG 10879; assembly: GCF_002750935.1. Classification (NCBI taxonomy): domain Bacteria; kingdom Pseudomonadati; phylum Pseudomonadota; class Gammaproteobacteria; order Lysobacterales; family Lysobacteraceae; genus Stenotrophomonas; species Stenotrophomonas sp. LMG 10879. The sequence continues at coordinate 632,222 of NZ_PEJT01000001.1, read as the reverse complement.
CCGGCAATACGACCAACAGGTGCTGGAACGGCTGGCACTGATCGGCCTTGGGCAATCTGCGGGCCTGTCGCTGCAGCAGATTGGTGCGGCGATGCCACAGGGGGCCGGGCTTGCACTGGACCGCACGGCATTGCTGGCCCAGGCCGATGCGTTGCAGCAGCAGATCCGCGGATTGCAGCGGGTGCAGGATCGGTTGCGGCGCGCTGCGGCCTGCCCACACGCCGAGGATGCGCGGCGCTGCGCATCGTTCCGCAGGCTGCTGAGTGCGCAGCAGCGCGTGGCCCGTGCATGAGCAGTAGATCCACGCCACACGTGGATGAACTGCTGGCCCACGCTCAATCGCGGGTGCTGACTTCCCAGGTGGCGTGCAGCACGCCCGGAACCTGCTCCATCCGCGCCAGCACCACGTCCAGCTCGTCGGCGCTGACAGCAGTGCTGACCAGGACGGCGATCACATCGGTGGGCGCATCGGCGTGCTCGACCAGCTGCACGTCGCCGACGGGATACTGCGCTGCTTCCAGTGCATCGACCAGGCGCTCGCGCACGCGCGGCACCGCGTCGGCATCCACGCTCAGGCGCACTTCGTAGGTTGCCTCACTGGCGGCTTCGTTGATCGGGATGCGGTTGATCGCGTTCACCAGTGGCCGCAGCAGGGTATTGCCGGCAATGATCAGGACGGTCAGCAGCACGCCTTCGGCCAGCATGTCCGCGCCGGTGCAGCTGCCCACGGCCGCCGAGCACCACAGCGTCGCGGCGGTGTTCAGGCCGCGCACGTTCATGCCTTCCTTCATGATCACGCCGGCGCCGAGGAAGCCGACGCCCGAGACCACGTACGAGATCACCCGCACGGCCTCGGCGCTGCCGGCGATACGCATGCCCAGATCCACGAAGGCCGCGGCGCCGACGGCTACCAGCACGTTGGTACGCAGGCCGGCGGTGCGCTGCCGGTATTGGCGTTCGGCGCCGATCAGGGTGCCGAGCACGAACGCCGCCAGCAGGCTGACCACGGTGTCGGCGAAGGGGCCGGACTGGAAGGTTTCAATGAAGCGCATGGCCGCAGTCTACCTCCCGCAGGTGACAGTAGATCCACGCCATGCGTGGATGGGTTGGTGCGCCTGGGACATCATCCACGCATGGCGTGGATCTACTCGTCGACGCGCTCGCCCATCATTTCGCGCTGGCGCTTGTCCAGCTCCTCCGCATAGCGCTTGCGCACGAATGCTTCAGACACCACGCCCAGTACCTGGCCATCGTCGGCCACCACCGCCAGCTCGTCGGCCTGGGTCTGGTCGAACCGCTGCATCACGCTGACCACGTCCGCGCTGGCGGCAAGCGCTACGTCGCGGTTCTCGGCGAACGTACCCACCACGTCCTCGGGTTTCACGCCGTCGCCGAACAGGCGCGGGATCTGCACGATGCCGGCGTAGTGGCCTTCACTGTCGATCAGGATCACCCGGCTGCCCGAGCCCAGCGGGAAGCGCTGGCGGAAGGCAGCGGCATCGAGGTCGGCCGGGGCAGTGGCTACGCCTTTGCGCATCATCCGCCCGGCATTGAGGTTGTGCACCCAGCCGATGTCACGCGCGCTCTTGATGGTTTCCCCGCGCAGATGCATGCGCCAGGTCGAGAAGGAATAGCCGAACCACTGGCGCACCAGGGTGCTGGACACCAGCACGGCGCTCATCACCACGCTGGTCAGCAGGAAATCGTGCGTGCCTTCCAGCACCAGCATGGCCATGGTCATCGGCGCGCCAACCACCGCCGCGGCCAGTGCGGCCATGCCCGCCAGTGCCGCCGAGGTGGCGTCGACCACCGGTACGCCAGTGGCCATCGCCAGCAGCCCGGCAAACAGCGTGCCGACCAGGGTGCCCATGAACAGCGAGGCGAAGAACAGGCCACCACGGAAGCCGAAACCCAGCGAGATGCCCGAGGCCAGGCATTTGAGGGTCAGTAGTCCGCCGATCCAGATCAGCGGCAGATGGGTGGTCAGGTCCAGATGCAGTGCGCCGTGGCCGGACGACAGCACCTGCGGGCTGGCCAGCGCCAGCGGAATCAGCAGCAGGCCGCCCACCACCGGCCGCCCCCACAGCGGCAACGGGCTGCGCTTGACCGTGCCCTCGATGGAGGCGATCAGGCGCATCACCACGATGCCGACCATGGCACAGCAGCAGCCGAGCAGGCCGTAGATCGCATAGTCGGCAGCGCGCACGTCGATGGTGGATGCCGCCGGCAGCAGGTAGGCTTCCACGCCGGCCTGGTCGGCAACGAAGGCGCCGGCCAGCGCGGCCACCGCAACCGGTGCCAGTGCCGCCGGCGTATAGGCACCGATGACGATCTCGAAGGCGTAGAACGCCCCAGCCAGCGGAGCGCCGAAGGCCGCGGCGATGGCACCGGCCGCACCGGCTCCGACCAGGATGCGCACGTCGTTGCGGCGCAGGCGCATCACCCGTCCCAGCTGCGAGCCGCTGCCCGCGCCCATCTGTGTGTACGACGCTTCCAGTCCGACCGAGGCGCCGCAGCCGTTGGAGACCAGGGTCTGGGTCAACACGATCAGGTTGTCGCGCATCGACATGCGGCCGCCGTGCAGCGCGTTGGCTTCCACGGCATCCAGCAGCGGGCGTTTGAGGCGCGTTGCAGCAAGGCTGACCACGCCCACCACCAGGCCGCCCAGCGGCAGTACCAGCAGCGCGGTCCAGGTCAGCGAGGGCAGCGAGCTCAGGCGCATGCCTTCGTCCAGCCCATACAGCGCCGTCTGCAGGGTGCGTGCCAGCCCAGCCTGCAACAGGGTCAGGCCACCGGCGATCAACCCGACCAGCAGGGCCAGGGCGATGAACCACAGGTCGCTGCCACGCAGGCGCAGGCGCAGGCCCTGGAAGGCCAGATGCAGGCGCGATGGCGAAGCGGTGGAGGACATGGTGGCGGCATGATACGCCGCCACCGTGAGCGCTACCGTCACCGCATCAGGCGGTTACCGCACTCAGAAGCGGTAGCGGCCCTGCACGTAGAACGTGCGCGGTGCGGCCACCATGCGGCCGGCGTTGCCATCCACGTTGCGGGTGTACCAGCGCTTGTCGGCCAGGTTGTTCACGCCCACCGCAATCTCGCTGTCGGCCAGCCAAGGCAGCTGCCAGGCGGCCTGCGCGTTCCATAGGCGTACGCCCGGCACGCGGCCCACGCGCGCATCGGCGGTTTCGTCCCAGGTGTTGGCGGCATCGGAGAACTGGCCGCTCTGGTGGGTGCTGGACACATTGAAGGTCCAGCCGGCCAGCGCATAGCGCGCGCCGATGCTGTCGGTATCGCGCGAATAGAACGGCACATCCAGGCCACGATTGTCGCCGGACTGCTGGATGGCCTTGGTCCAGGTGTAGTTCGCGTACAGCTCCAGCCCGGCCAGCGCGCTGCTTTCGGCGAAGCGATATTCAATCGCGCTCTCCACGCCCTTGTGGTCGGTGGCGCCGATGTTCTGGAAGGTCGGCGGGGTGATGCCCGGCACCTGCAGGATCTGGTTGTCGAAGCGCATCTTGAACACGGTCACTTCCGCGCGCAGCGCGCCATCCTGCCAGCGCGCACCCAGCTCGGTGGTCCTGGCGATTTCCGGGTTCAGCGGATTGGTCGCGCTCTGCGAGTTGAGCTGGATGTTCTGCACCGGCCCGAACGAGGTGGTGTAGTTGCCGAACACGGTCAGCTGCGGGGTCAGCAGGTAGGTCACGTTGAGCGAGGGCAGGGCCTTGTCGTTGCGGCTGCTGAAGGTCGCGCCGCCACCGGCCTGCTGGCGGTCCATGTCGATCCACTCCATGCGCACGCCGGGCGTGATCCGCCACTGGCCGATGGCGATGCGGTCATCAACGTAGAACGAGTGCGCATCGGTAGCGTTGTCGAAGCGGGTGGTGGCGCCGGCGGCACCGGTACGGCGGGTCACGGTGTAGCTGCGGTCGTTGCCGCGCTCGCGCAGGAAGCGGTAGCCGGCGGTGATGTCGTGCACGCTGCTGCCCCAGTGCAGGCGCTGGGTGTAGCGCGGTTCGATGCCGAGCACGCGGTAGTCGCGCGGCTGCACGGTGATCTGCGTGTTGGCGGCATTGATCAGCGAGCTGGCGCGGTTGCTTTCGTTGTAATACGCAAGCACCTCGAACTCGCTGTTCTCCGACAGCGTGTTGGTGTAGCCCAGGTCGATGCCGGTGCGATGGCCCTTCCAGAAGTCGGTCGGCCGGGTGTTCTGGAACGGATCGGTCTCGTACTGGGCGCGGGTCAGGCCGCCCGGGGTCAGCGAACGCACGTTGTAGTACGAGAGTTTGGCGCGCAGTTCCTGCTGTGCATCGATGGCATAGGCGAACTTCAGTGCCAGGTCGTCGAAACGGTCATCGCTGCCTTGGCGCCAGCCGCGGCCGTCCTGCCCGGAATACAACAGGGCCGTGCCCACGCCGTTGTCGGCGGTGCCGCCGAGGAACGCGTTGTACTGGGTGCTGTCGCCGCCGCCGTGGTCGTACGCGCTGTAGCGCACGCCGGCCTCGCCGTGCAGGCCGGTCGCGGTCGGAATGGCACGGGTACTGAAGTTGATGATGCCGCCGACATTCTGCGGCCCGTAGCGCACCGCACCGCCGCCACGCACCACGTCGATCGACTCGATGTTGGCCAGGCTGGCCGGGGCGAACGACAGCTGCGGCTGCCCGTACGGCGCCACCGCCAGCGGCACGCCGTCCAGCAGGACGGTCGAGCGCGGCGAGTAGCGGCCGGTCAGGCCACGCACGCCGATGTTGAGCGACACCGAGCTGCCGGCGGTGCCGGAGTTGTCGGTGACCTGCACGCCGGGAATGCGGCGCATGGCATCGCCCAGGCTGGCGGCGCCGCTGGCCTCGATGCGCTGGCGATCAACCACGGTACGTGCGCCGGCGAAGCTCTTGACGCTGTCGTGCAGGCCGGTGCCCAGCCAGCTGCCCGATACCTGGATGCTGTCGAGCGTGGTGGCGCTCTCCTGCGCGAAGGCGCTGGCAGCCGGGATCAGGCACAGGGCGAGGGCGGCGGCCAGGGGCAGGCGGGCCGGTTGCAGGGCAGGGATGGGCATCGTTGCGGGCAGTGGAAGGGCGTAAATGAGAATTATTGCTGATTCCATTCGCCATTGGAATCGGCACACGGTTCAGCGCTTTGACCCGATGGTAAAGTGATCAATTGCCTCCTGACCCGCTGAGATCTGCCATGTCCACTGCTGCTTTCTACCCCGTCGGAACCCCTGGCCAGCCGTGGGGCGTGGCGGAACGGGAGCAGTGGCGTGCGCGCCAGCAGCGCCTGCGCCGTTACGACGAGGAAGTGCTGCCGCGCATCGATGCACTGGCCGGGCGCTTCGACAAGGTGGCCTACGGCCAGCTCGACTACGCAGGCGAGACCTATACCCTGTTCGCCCTGCGCAGCCGCGACTGGAATCCGGCACTGCCGGCCGCGCTGGTGACCGGCGGTGTGCACGGCTACGAGACCAGTGGCGTGCTGGGCGCGCTGGAATTCCTCGAAAAGCACGCCGCCAGCTACGCCGGCAAGGCCAACCTGCTGGTCGCGCCGTGCGTGAATCCGTGGGGCTTCGAGCGCATCAACCGTTGGAACTTCGATGCGATCGACCCGAACCGCAACTTCCGCGCTGACGGCCCGGCCCGCGAATCGACGGCGCTGATCGAACTGATCGCATCGTTGAAGGGCCAGTTCGTGCTGCACATCGACCTGCACGAGACCACCGACAGCGACGAGAGCGAGTTCCGTCCCGCACTTGCCGCGCGCGACGGCAAGCCGTTCGAACCGGGCCTGATTCCCGATGGCTTCTACCTGGTGGATGACAGCGAGAATCCGCAGCCGGCGTTCCAGCAGGCCGTGGTCGCCGAAGTGGAGAAGGTCACCCATATCGCACCGGCCGACGACAAGGGCGAGATCATCGGTTCGCCGGTGGTCGCGCACGGCGTGATCGAGTACGCGCTGGTACCGCTGGGCCTGTGCGCCGGCATCACCGGGGCGAAGTACACCACCACCACCGAGGTCTACCCGGACAGCCCGCGGGCGACGCCGCAGCAGTGCAACGACGCGCAGGTGGCGGCGGTGTGCTCGGCGCTGGATTACGCGCTAGCCAACCCGTGATCTGCTGACCTCCTGTGCATCCACGCATGGCGTGGATCTACTTCAGCGTGCAGTAGATCCACGCCATGCGTGGATGGGGTAGTTCAGTGCGCAGTAGATCCACGCCATGCGTGGATGCGGTAATTCAGCGTGCAGTAGATCCACGCCATGCGTGGATGGGGCGCCGTTGATGCATCACCCCAATGCCTCGGCCCACCACAACGCCGCCGGCCCCGGCGGCGTATCGCGGCGCCACACCAGGTCGCTGTGGATGCGGCGCGGCCAGCCCGGCACGCGCAGTTCCAGCAGGCGGCCGCGGTCGTAGCGCTGCACCAGCGCACGCGGCAGCTCGGCCCAGCCGATGCCGTCCTCGGCCATCTCCATCACCATCAGGTAGTCCGACGCGGTCCACGCCGGCCCGCTGATCGGCGGCGCGTGGTCGACCTGCGCGCTCAGCCGCACCTGCCGGTGCCGGGCCAGCTGCGCCGCCGCGCGCACGCCGGCCTGCGCCAGTGGATGGTCGCTGGCCACGTACACCGCCAGTTCGCTGTGGTGGGCCAAGGGCTGGGCCACCAGCGCATCGGGGTACTGCGCCTGGCGCGGCAGCAGTCCCAGTCCGGCGCGCCCAGCATCCACCAGTTCCAGTACGTCCCGCCCTTCGGCATCCAGCCATTCCAGTTCGATCTCGGGAAATGCCTCGGCAAACCGCTGCAGCACACGTTGCGCTGGATCGAGCTGGTAGACATCGGAGAACACCACGGTCAGGCGCGGCTCCACCGGTGCCGCCAGGCGTACGCTCAACTGCTGCAGCCGCGCGTCGGCGGCAAGGATTTCCTGCGCGTGGCCCAGCACCTGCCGACCGGCGTCGGTCAGCTGTGGATAGCGGCCGCTGCGATCGAACAGGACCATGCCCAGGTCCGCCTCCAGATGGGCGATGGCGGTACTGACCGTGGACTGGGTCTTGCGCAGCCGGCGCGCGGCCGCCGAGAACGAGCCCAGCGCGGCGGCCTCGACGAAGGCCTGCAGGGATTCAGGGGAATAGGGCATTGATCCATCGCTCCTGTCGATGGAATCCATTTTGATACCACCGTAAAAGGCGATGATACTGGCCGCCGTCGCCCCTGTCTGCGGGGGCGTTCCGGATCATCCACGCACGGCGTGGATCTATTGATGACGGGCGCGGTCCCCGTCCCGCAAGGAGCTTCACATGTCCCGTACTGTTCCTGCCCGTGGCGCCTTCGTCGCCTGGGCCTGCCTGACCGTGGCGATCGTCGCCGAAGTGGTCGGCACGTCCTTCATGGCCCATGCCGCCCGCGATGGCGGCTGGACCGGTTATCTGGTGATGGCCGCCGCGCTGGCGCTGTCCTATTACTTCCTGGCGTTGTCGGTGCGCCGCATCGCCGTCGGCGTGGCCTATGCGGTGTGGGAAGGCCTCGGCCTGACCCTGCTGACCGTGGTCGGCATCAGCGTGTTCGGTGAGAGCCTGTCGCTGCAGCAGCTGGCCGGTCTGGTGCTGGCGGTGGTCGGCATCGTCTGTGTCACCCTCGGGGAGGCGCACTGATGAACATGATGGCCCTGTTTTTCGTGATCTGTTCGGCGCTGATCGATGTCGCCGCCAACATGATGGTGGCCAAGTCCGATGGCTTCCGTCGCTGGCGCTGGGGTGTCGGCGCCATCGTGCTGGTCTGGATCGCCTTCGCCCTGCTGGGCCAGGCCGTGCGCTACATGGACCTGGCCACCGCCTATGCGATGTGGGGCGCGATCGGCGTGATCGGCACGGCCACCTGTGGCCGCCTGCTGTTCGGCAACCGCCTGCGCCCGATTGGTTGGATCGGCATCGGCCTGGTCACTGTGGCGGTGTTGCTGCTCAGTACGTCTTGAACCCGGCTTGATTGCGGCGATCAGTGAGGTGGCCGACACTCGGGCTTTCCCGCAACGGAGTGCCCGCATGTTCAGTCACGTCACCGTCGGAACCAACGACATGGCGATCTCCCGCCGCTTCTACGATGCGTTGTTCACCGCCGTCGGCGGCCGCGCAGGCGTGTTCGATGACGAGGGCAAGCTGGTCTACGTCAAGGACGGCCGGATGTTCATGGTCATTCCGCCCATCGATGGCCAGGCGGCGTGCCACGCCAACGGTGGCACCATCGGCTTTGCGTTGGCCGACCCACAGGCGGTGCATGCCTGGCAGGAAGCGGGTGTGGCCCATGGCGGTACTGCGGTGGAAGAGCCGGCTGGCGTGCGGCAGAAGGCCGGGCGCCAGTTGTACCTGGCTTACCTGCGTGATCCGGACGGCAACAAGCTGTGCGCGGTGCACGTGATGGGTTGAATCGTCGGCGCTGGACGCGGTGTGTCGTAATCGGACCAGGGTGACATCACCGCCGGACGCGCGTGGAGGGCTGCAGGCGCGCGCGTAGCACGGAACACCGGCCGATCGTGCCTGCGCGGTGCCACGACTTCATCCTGTGTCCACTGCTGTTCATCCAGAATCCGCCGGCTTACTTTCTGATCGATCCGGAGATGGCTACCCATGGAAGCACTGGAGCCTCAACATCAGCCGGTGCGAACCCTGCGGCCCGTCTTCGCCTTCGCGGCGATCGTTGTCGTTGCCTTCGCACTGTTCGTCAGCCTGTTTCCGCTCGGCGCCGGTCGCCTGCTGGTCAAGGCGCAGGACTGGGCCGCGCTCAACGTCGGCTGGTACTACCTGCTGGCGATGACCCTGTACCTGGTGTTCGTGGTCGGTGTGGCGTTGTCCAAGTACGGTGGCATCAAGCTCGGTGCCGACCATGACGAACCGGAATTCAGCTATCTCTCCTGGGCCGGCATGCTGTTCGCTGCAGGCATCAGCATCACCCTGTTCTTCTTCTGCGTTTCCGAACCGCTGACCCACTACCTGCAGCCGCCGCAGGGTGATGGCGCAGCGGGCGAGGCCGGTGCACGCCAGGCCATGCAGCTGCTGTTCCTGCACTGGGGCCTGCATGGCTGGGGCGTGTTCGCGCTGGCGGCAATGGCGATGGCCTATTTCGCCTATCGGCACAACCTGCCGTTGGCGCTGCGCTCGGCGCTGTATCCGCTGATCGGCAAGCGCATCAACGGCCCGATCGGCTACACCGTCGATGCCTTGGGCATCGTCGCCACGGTGTTCGGTATCGGTGCGGACATGGGCTTCGGCGTGCTGCATCTCAACGCCGGCCTGTCGCACCTGTTCAATGTGCCGCACTCCAACCTGGTGCAGATCCTGCTGGTGGTGGCGATGATGGGCGCGGCCGTCGCGGTGGCGGTGTCCGGGGTGGAGAAGGGCGTGCGCTGGATGGCCAACATCAACATGCTGCTGGCGATCGCGCTGGTGCTGTTCATGCTCTGCGCCGGCCCCACCCAGTACCTGCTCAGCACGCTGATGCAGAACCTGGGTGATTACCTGGGCAGCGTGGTGGGCAAGAGTTTCGACGTGTACGCCTATGGTGGGCGTCCGGAATGGCTGGGCGGCTGGACGGTGTTCTACTGGGCCTGGTGGATCGGCTGGGCGCCGTTCGTCGGCCTGTTCATCGCGCGCATCTCGCGCGGCCGCACCATCCGCGAATTCGTGTTCGGCGTGCTGCTGATTCCGCTGGGTTTCACCCTGGCGTGGCTGTCGATCTTCGGCAACAGCGCGCTGGACCAGGTGCTGCACCATGGCCAGCAGCAGCTGGCGCAGCTGGCGGTGGATGATCCACCGACGGTGCTGTATGCGTTGCTGGATGGCTACCCGTGGAGCAAGGCGGTTATCGGGGTGACCGTGCTGGTCAGCTTCATCTTCTTCGTGACGTCGGCCGATTCCGGGGCGGTGGTGCTGTCCACGCTGTCCTCGCATGGCGGTGCGCCGGAGGATGATGGCCCGCGCTGGCTGCGTGTGTTCTGGGGCACGGTGATCGCGGTGCTGACCGCTGGCCTGCTGCTGGCCGGCAGCATCGATGCCTTGAAATCAGCGGTGGTGCTGGCATCGTTGCCGTTCTCGGCGGTGCTGCTGTTGATGATGTGGGGCCTGACCCGTGCTTTCAGTGACGAGTCGCACCGCAAGCGCGCGCAGCAGTTCAGGCCATCGCCGCTGATCGGCGATGATCGCCACCACCAGGGCTGGCGCCAGCGCCTGACCCAGGCCATGAACTTCCCGGTGCGCGACCAGGTGTACCGCTTCATGGACGACACGGTGAAGCCGGCGATGGAGGCGGTGGCCGAGCAGCTGGGCGAGCAGGGCTGGGACGTGCAGACGCGCTTCGAAGCGGGCGATATGGAACTGTCGGTCAACCACGGCGAGCAGCAGGATTTCCTGTACCGCGTGATCCTCAGTGGCTACCTGACCCCGTCCTTCGCCGCGCAGCAGCTGCGCAACCAGCGCTACTACCGCGCCGAAGTACATCTGTACGAGGGCAGCCAGGATTACGACCTGGTCGGCTACAACCGCAAGCAGATCATCAACGACATCATCAGCCAGTACGAACGGCACCTGCAGTTCCTGCACCTGAGCCGTTGATGTGGTGGGTGCGGACCGTTGGTCCGCACCCCCCTGTAGAGCCGAGCCCACGCTCGGCTCCGAGGGAAGAGCCGAGCGTGGGCTCGGCTCTACAGCGGCAATCAGAACCGGTAGCGCGCGCCCAGCGAAACGAACTGACCGCGCAGGTTGTACTGGCTGATGTCGAAGCCGCTGGAGCCGCCGGCCGGATCGAACGGCGGATCCTTGTCGGTCAGGTTCAGCACCGACAGTGACAGCGTGGTCTGCGGAATGCCCTCGTAGGCCACGTACAGGTCCAGCTGATGGTAGGGCTTGACCTTGTCGCGCAGGCCCGGATTGCTGGTGGCGGTGGCCACGCGCTGGTCATAGCCGCTCACGTACTGCAGGCTCAGCGTGCTGCTCCAGTCACCCACAGCCCAGTTCAACGAGGTGGTGCCGCGCGTGCGTGGCAGGGCGCCATGGCGATTGTTGCCGGCGCCGTCATAGGGCGCCTGTCCAGCCACCAGCGGCTGCTTGAAGCTGAGCAGGTGGGTCCAGCTGCCGGCCACGGTGAAGTTGCCCCAGCCATCGGTGCGGAAGGTACGGTTGGCTTCCAGGTCGATGCCCGAGGTGGTCAGCTCGCCCTGGTTGGCGTACTGGTTGGTGATGATCTGGATGCGGCCCTGTGCATCGCGCTGCACGCGGCCGGGGAACAGGTCCGGGTTGTTGACGATGAACTGCGCGCTGTCCGGCTTGACCAGGTTGTCCTGCTCGATGCGGTACCAGTCCAGGCCGATGCTGGAATCGGCATCGGGTGACCACACCGCGCCGACATTGAGGTTGCGCGAGCGTTCGGCCTTCAGGTCCGGATTGCCGGTGCGCAGGTTGGTCACACCACGGCTGCCGCCCGGCTGCAGCGGATCGAACGGGTCGACCACCGAACCGTAGCTGATGGTCTGCCCCGGTGCGATCTCCGGCAGCGACGGTGCACGGAAACCGCGCGAGAACGAACCGCGCAGCAGCAGGCTGTCCAGCGGCTGCCAGCGTAGCGCGAACTTCGGCGAGAACGCCTTGCCGAAGTCATCGTAGTGATCACCGCGGCCGGCCACCTGCAGCTCCAGCGTGCGATGCAGCGGCACGCTGAACTCGGCATAGGCGGCACTGACCTGGCGTTCGCCGTCGACGATGTTGATCGCCGGGCGCAGCTCGGTACCGGACAGCACCTGCGCGCTGGTGCGCGCATCCAGTGATTCCTTGCGGAATTCGGCGCCCCAGGCGAAGCCGATCGCACCGGCCGGCAGTTCCCACAACGAGGTCGAGGCCTTCACGTTCAACGAGTGCAGCTTGTACCAACCTGGACGTTTGGTCTGCAGGCGCAGATCGTCCAGTGCGCCCGGCGTGCTGGACGGATCGAGGAAGTTGTAGCTGCCATCGCGCAGGATCTGCTGGAAGGCGTAGCGGTCCACGAAGTTGTCCACGTACTCGCGCTGCGCGCTCTGCGAGGTCAGTGCGGCCACTTCCCAGTCCCAGCGTTCGCCGGTGCCACGCACGCCGGCCAGCGCGCGGTAGAACACCTGGGTGTTGTCCTTCAGGCGCGGGCCGAGATCGAAGAAGGTGTATTCGAACGGCAGCGGCGCGCTGCCCGGATTGTTCGGATGGCCGACCGGCAGCACCGCGGCGATATCGGTCAACGTACCGGTGGCGGGATTGTAGGCACGCAGGCCCGGGCCGACCGTCAGCGGCGCACTGAAGATCTGGTCGGCCTTGTTGTGGCTGTACAGCACATCAGCGAAGGCTTCGACGCTGTCGTTGAAGCGGTAGGTCGCGCTCAACGACGCCTGCAGGCGCTCGGCGCCAGGCTGCAGGGTCTTGAACGGCTGCGCGTTGAAGGCGCAGGCCTGGCCGGGCAGGGTGCTGCCGAAGTCGCTGTAGGGACGCAGCTCGCTGCCATCGGGGCAGGGCGAGAACGGCTGCGGCGCACGTGGATTGGACAGCCAGTTGCCACCGGCCGTGGACCAGCCGGCGAGGCGGCCACCGGGCTTGTCGCGGAAATCGCCGTCGCGGGTGTACGCGCGCTGGTCAGCATCGAGGCGGTCGCGCTTGAGCAGGTCCAGCCCGAACAGCACGTTCCAGCCCTGCTGCTCGAGGTCACCGAAGCCGGCCAGCAGGTTGGCCTTGCGCTCGTTCAAACCGCCGTGGGTGGCGGTGCCGAAGCCACCGCCAACTTCCACGCCCTGGAAATCACGGCGCAGGATGATGTTGATGACACCGGCGATGGCGTCCGAGCCGTACACCGCCGAGGCGCCATCCTTGAGCACTTCGATGCGCTCGACCGCGCTGATCGGCAGCGCGTTGAGGTCGACGAAGGTGTCCTGGGTGTTGAGCGCGAAGCCGAAGTTGGCCACGCGGTAGCCATTGACCAGCACCAGCGTGTTCTTCGGCGACAGGCCACGCAGGCCGATTGACGCCGAGCCCGCAGCGAAGCTGCCGGTGTACTGCTCGTCGAAGCTGTTGCCGGCGTTGGCCGACAGGTTGCGCAGCACGTCGGTAAGGGTGGAGCGGCCGGTCTGCAGGATCTGCTCGCGGGTGACGATCTGCACCGGGTTGGGGCCGGCGGTGTCGCTGCGCTTGATGTTCGAGCCGGTCACCAGCACGGTGCCGAGGGTGGTGCTGTCCTTGCCGGTGTCGGCGGTTTCAGCGGCGCCGGCAGTGCCGGCGACGAGGGCCAGCGCGACCGCGCTGGAAAGCAGGGTGGAGCGATACATGGAAGCGACTACGCCAAACGGGGGAGGAGTCGTCAGTACCGCACGCGGGTCCGTGCGCCTTCCAATGACGAAAGCGCATTCAGTTATACATCACAGGTTCTTAACGAAAGTCAGCGCCCTTGGTGGAGTGGCCCGTGCTCCGGTGGGTGCGGACCGTTGGTCCGCACGCCCCTGTAGAGCCGAGCCTACGCTCGGCTCCACACACTGGCCGGAAAGCAGCCGAGCATGGCTCGGCTCTACAGAACGCAATGTCAGACGATCACGGCCGCAGCAACACCTTGCCGTTACGACCCGAACCCGCACCGGCCTTTGCGGCCTGGGCGATGTGGTCCAGATCGAAGATCCGCTCCACCGGCAAGGTCAGCTCACCGCCCGCCGCGCGCTTCAGCAGCTCGCCGACCAGCCGACGCTTGTCTTCCACCGCCATCGCCTGGCTGACCTTGCTGCCCCAGAAGCCCTTCACCGTGGCTTCCTTGTAGATCAGGCCACCGGCGGGAATGCGCATCGGCTCGCCGCTCATCACGCCGAACGAGACCAGGGTGCCGTGGTGACCGAGCAGGTCGACCAGGTCGCCGCTGGCATCGCCACCGATGGAATCGACCGCAGCCGCTGCCTGTGCTTCGCCGGTGGCTTCGCGCACGCGGTCCTTCCAGCCGTCCACCGAGGTATCGAACACGTGATCGATGTCGAGCGCCTGCAGCTGCGCCACCGCTTCCGCGTTGCGCACCAGGTTGGCCACGTGCACACCGCGCGCCTTTGCCAGCATCGCCAGCGACTTGCCGACGGCACCGTTGGCGGTGTTCTGCACGACCCACTGGCCCGGCTCGACGCGCAGGAACTCCAGCAGCATCAGCGCGCTCAGCGGCATCGCGATCAGCTGTGCGGCCATCTCGTCGGGGATCGATTCCGGCATCGGGATCACCATGCGCGCCGGCGCGATGAACGCTTCGGCCCAGGTGCCGTGCACCGAGGCGGCGGCAACACGCTGGCCGATCTGCAGGCCATCGACGCCCTCGCCGAGCGCATCGACCACGCCCAGTGCTTCGCTGCCACCGATCGCCGGCAACGTCGGCTTGTAGCCGTACAGGCCACGCACGGTCAGCAGGTCGTGGTTGTGGATCGAGGCCAGCACGGTGCGGATGCGCACCTCGCCGGGGCCGGGGTCGGGCAGTGCGGCGTCGGCAACGGCAAGGACGTCGGCCGGGTCGCCGAAGGAGGAGTACTGGGCAGCGCGCATGAGCGGTGTTCCGTAAAAGTTGATGTGTTACCGAACTGGGGACGTGTGCGGCGTCAACAAGGTGATGGCGGTGCAACACGGCATCCTGCGACCGATGGTCGCGACATGACGTGATTACTGCATCTTGTGTTGACGGCTCAGGGCATCCCCACTATGTTGTGGCCGTCACTCCCGGTCAGCCGCCGCCGCCGGACATGCAGTAAACGTCCCGCGGCCCGCCCCTGAAGGCTTGCCGTGTCGACGCGGCCGCCATCGTGCGGACGCAGGTCGCCCCCACGGCCCGGATACCGGCCGCAGGCGCAGGCAGATGCCGACGACCTACGTTCCTGCACCCTGGCACTTCACCCGTTCGCCCCGCGCGCCGGTATCGCGTGCAGGGCCGCCATGGCATCGGGCGCCGACGCGCGTACGAGCCTGGAGTTCCACCACCATGACCGACAGTACCTTCCGCGTGGCCGACCTGGCCGGCGCGGGCGACGCCATGCGCGCCAGCGGCGAGCGCGTGCCGACCTGGATTACCAAGGAAGCCGGCAATCGTCGCCTGCCCTACGATGCGGCACGCCTGCTGCGCAGCATCGACACGATCCATGCCGAGCTGCCACAGCTGGATGTGACCGACTACTGCCGCGTGGTGCTGGCGATGGTCGAGCGCAAGCCCAGCATCAGTGCCGATGATCTGGTGGACCTGCTGATCCGCGAAGCAGAATCGCGCGTCGATCTTGTCGCGCCCGAATGGGAACAGTTTGCCGCACGCCTGTACCTGCGCCGGCTGTACAAGCGCGCCAGCCGCAACCGCTTCTACGACGTCAGCCTGAAGTACGGCTCCTTCGTGGGCCTGCAGGAAAGCCTCGCCGACCGCGGTGTCTACAGCAACGACATCCTGCGCTGCTATTCGAAGGAAGAGCTGCAGCAGGCCGGTGAGATGATCGACCCCGAGCGCGATCGTCTGTTCGCCTACAACGGCCTGTACCTGCTGGCCACGCGCTATCTGGCCACCGACCGCAGCCGCGAGGTGTATGAGTTGCCGCAGGAGCGCTGGCTGACCATCGCCCTGTACCTGATGCAGAACGAGGGCGGGCCGGGTGAGAGCGGCCGTGTGCGGCGCATGCAGCTGGTGGGCGAGGCGTACTGGGCACTGTCCAACCTGCACATGACGGTGGCCACGCCGACCCTGGCCAACGCCGGCAAGGTCGGTGGTCAGCTGTCGAGCTGCTTCATCGATACCGTCGATGACAGCCTGCAGGGCATCTATGACTCCAACACCGATATTGCCCGCGTGTCCAAGCACGGCGGCGGTGTGGGTGCGTACCTGGGGTACGTGCGCAGCAGTGGCGCGCCGATCCGCGGCGTGCCCAACTCATCCGGCGGCGTCGTGCCGTGGATCAAGCAGCTCAACAACACCGCGGTGTCGGTCGATCAGCTCGGCCAGCGCAAGGGTGCGGTGGCGGTGTACCTGGACATCTGGCATCGCGACATCGAAGCCTTCATGGACCTGCGCCTGAACAACGGCGACCAGCGCCTGCGCGCGCACGATGTGTTCACCGCCATCTGCGTGCCCGATCTGTTCATGGAGGCGGTCGAGCGCCGGGCCGACTGGTACCTGTTCGATCCGCACGAGGTGAAGCAGGCCAAGGGCTGGTACCTGCAGGACTTCTACGACGAGAAGCGCGGGCAGGGCAGCTTCCGCGACCGCTACGCCGAACTGGTCGCCGACGAGCGCATCAGCCGCCGCACGGTGAAGGCGATCGACCTGTTCAAGCGGATCATGCTCAGCCAGCTGGAAACCGGCAATCCGTTCCTGTTCTACCGCGACGAAGTGAACCGGAAGAACCCGAACAAGCACGCGGGCATGGTCTATTCCAGCAACCTGTGCACCGAGATCCTGCAGAACATGAGCCCGACGCGGATGATCCAGGAGATCGTCAGCGGCGACCAGATCGTCACCACCCGTCGTGCCGGTGACTTCGTGGTCTGCAACCTGTCATCGATCAACCTCGGCCGCGCCATCACCGCCCCCGAGGATCTGCTGGCCACGGATGTGCTGGAGCGGTTGATTCCGATCCAGGTGCGCATGCTCGACAACGTAATCGATCTCAATGCACTGCCGGTGCCGCAGGCCACCATCACCAACCACAAGTACCGCGCCATCGGCCTGGGCACGTTCGGCTGGCACCACCTGCTGGCACAGCAGGCGATCCACTGGGAATCGCCCGAGGCCGAGGAGCTGTCCGATCGCCTGTTCGAGCGCATCAACTTCCTGACCATCCAGGCCAGCGCGCAGTTGGCCAGGGAGAAGGGCAGCTACCCGATGTTCGCCGGCAGCGACTGGCACAACGGCAACTATTTCCGTGACCGTGATTACAGCGGCGCGGCCTGGGACAGTCTTGCACGCGAGGTGGCGAGCAACGGCCTGCGCAACGGCTGGCTGCTGGCAGTGGCACCGAACATGAGCACCGCACAGATAGCCGGTTCCACCGCGTCGATCGATCCGATCTACAGCGCGTTCTACTACGAGGAAAAGAAGGACTTCCGGCGGCCGGTGGCTGCGCCCGGGCTGTCGCTGGAAACCTGGCCGTACTACGAGAAGGGCGCCTACAAGGTCGACCAGTTCGCCAGCGTGCGGCAGAACGCGCGCCGCCAGCGCCATGTCGACCAGTCGATCAGCTTCAACCTCTACGTGCCGAGCACGATCCGCGCCAGCACGTTGCTGGAGCTGCACCTGAGTGCTTGGCGGGAAGGGTTGAAGACCACCTACTACGTGCGCTCCAACGACATCGACATCAGCGAATGCGAGTGGTGCTCGAGCTGATCGCTGCGCCCCCTGTAGAGCCGAGCCCACGCTCGGCTCAGGCGCGAAGAGCAGCCGAGCATGGGCTCGGCTCTACATCCGCAACGCATGCAATACGAAGGCAGAAGACCATGGCAACCCCCCTCGACCGCATCAAGATCCTCGAACCGCGCCACCCCAACCGCAGCACCGGCATCATCAACGGCCGCACCAGCGGCATCCTGAACTGGAACGACATCCCGTACCCGTCGTTCTATCGCGCCTACAAGGAGCTCTCGACCAACTTCTGGATCCCTGATGAGGTGGACATGAAGGTGGATGCACGCCAGTACGGCGAGCTGAACGCGCGCGAGAAGAACGCCTACGATTCCATCATCGGCCTGCTGGCTACTCTTGATTCGCCGCAGACGCGTTTCATCTACAACGTCGCCGAGTACATCACCGACCCGGCCGCGCACGCCAACGCGGCG
This sequence comes from Stenotrophomonas sp. LMG 10879, assembly GCF_002750935.1. Classification (NCBI taxonomy): domain Bacteria; kingdom Pseudomonadati; phylum Pseudomonadota; class Gammaproteobacteria; order Lysobacterales; family Lysobacteraceae; genus Stenotrophomonas; species Stenotrophomonas sp. LMG 10879. The sequence continues at coordinate 614,407 of NZ_PEJT01000001.1, read as the reverse complement.
ATCATCGGCCAGCAGGAGGTGATCCACAACGAGAGCTACAGCTACGTGCTGGCTTCGATCACCGACCTGCCGAACCAGAACCGCATCTTCGAGATCGCCCGCACCCATCCGACCATCATCAAGCGCAACGCGCCGATCATGGGGGCGTATGACGATTTCATGCGCGAGAAGACCGCCGAAACCCTGCTGAAGTCGCTGATCCAGTCCTCGATCCTGGAAGGCATCAACTTCTATTCCGGTTTCGCCTACTTCTACAACATGGTGCGGCAGAACCGCATGAACGGCACCGGCAAGATCATCAGTTTCATCAACCGTGACGAACTGGCCCACACCAAGTTCATCAGCGAGCTGATCCGCGCCATCATCGGCGAGAACCCGGAGCTGCAGACCAACGAGCTGACCGCCTACGTGCACCAGTCGTTCGAACATGCCATCGAGCTGGAAACCCAATGGTCGGCGGAAGTGCTGGACGGCATCGACGGCATCGACGTGGACGAGATGGTGCGCTACGTGAAGTACCGCGCCAACAAGATGGCCGGCATGCTCGGCATCGAGCGCCTGTACAGCGACACCACCGACAACGTGATGCCGTGGATCAAGGCCTACGCCGACAACTTCACCGAGACCAAGACCGACTTCTTCGAGATGCGCAATGCAAGTTACAAGAAGACCAACGTCGACAACGGCTTCGACGACCTCTGAGCGCGGCCCGGCGCTGCGCATCCTGATCGTGGTGGCGTCGCTCAGTGGCAACACCCGTGAGCTCGGCCGCCACATCGCCGAGCGTTGCCGGGCCGCAGGCCACGCCGTGCACTGGCAGGACGCCGACGACCCGCGCCAGTGCCCGCCGCTGCCGGTGGGCGAGGCCGACCTGGTGCTGCTCGGTTGCTGGACCGACAACGCCGGGCGCACGCCGTCGGAGATGAAGGCCTGGGTGGCAGGCATCGCCGAACGCGGCCAGCGGCCGCGCCAGGTGGCGGTGTTCGGTACCGGCGAAACGCAGTGGGGGCAGGAGTACTACTGCGGTGCGGTGCACCGGCTGATCCGCTATTTCCACAGCGGCTACCCGCCGCTGGAGATCGAACAGATGCCCCATGGCCGGCGGCATGCCACGGCCATCAACCGTTGGACCGACGCGGTCCTGGCTCATTACTGGAGTACCACCGATGCAGATCATCGACGCCACCACGCCTGAGCAGTTCCACCAGTTGCTGGCCGACCACCCGCGCGTGCTGGTGGACTTCCACAAGGACCAGTGCCCGGGGTGCCGGATGCTGGACATGTCGCTGCAGCGGGTGGCCAGCGGCACTGCAGGGCAGGGCACGACCCTGCTGCGGGTGCAGCTGGAAGTAGTGGGAGAGGCGTTCTTCCGTGAGCTGGGGCTGCGGCAGACCCCCACGCTGTCGCTGTTCCTGGACGGTGACGAACGCATGCGCATGCCGGGCTTCCAGTCTCCGCAGCAGATCGAAGCGGCGATCGCGGAGTTCCTGTAGCGCCTGACATTGCCGCATCCACGCACGGCGTGGATCTACTGCAGTTCGCCATCGGTAGCGCCGGGCCATGCCCGGCGGCATTTCGCGCGATCCGCATCTACGCGGGCATCCACGCATGGCGTGGATCTACTGGGGTCAGAGCCCTTGCCTGTGGCAAGGGATCCGACCCCGGGCGCGCGGATCAACCGCCAGCGAACGTGTCCACCAGCAGCTTCACGTTCAGCACCACGATCACCAGCGCGATCACCCAGGCGATGCTGCCCAGCCAGCGCGGCGCCACCAGCGCGCCCATCGTCATCTTGTCGGTCACGATCCGTACCAGCGGAATGATCGCGAACGGAAGCTGCATCGACAGCACTACCTGGCTCAGTACCAGCAGCTTCACCGCGCCCTGGTCGCCGAACAGCATGATCACCACCACCACCGGGATGATGGCCAGCGCGCGGGTGATCAAGCGCCGCAGCCACGGCGGCAGGCGCAGGCGCAGGAACCCCTCCATCACGATCTGCCCGGCCAGTGTCGCCGTCACCGTCGAGTTCAGGCCGGACGCGAGCAGCGCCACGGCGAACAATGTCGAGGCCAGGCCCACGCCCAGCATCGGTGCCAGCAACTGGTGCGCCTGCTCGATGTCTTCCACATCGAAGCGGCCATTGGCATGGAACACCGACGCCGCCAGGATCAGGATGCTGGCGTTGATGAACAGTGCCAGGGTCAAGGCAACGGTGCTGTCGGTGACGGCCCAGCGCAGCGCGCTGCGACGGCCTTCATCGGTGCGTGGATAGGCGCGGGTCTGCACGATGGACGAATGCAGGTACAGGTTGTGCGGCATCACCGTGGCCCCGATGATGCCGATGGCGATGTACAGCGCATGCGGATCAGTGACCACCTGCGTGCGCGGAATGAAACCGCCCAGCACCTGCATCACCGGCGGCGCGGCCAGCGCGATCTGCACCATGAAGCAACCGAAGATCACCAGCAGCAGCGCGATCACGAAGGCTTCCAGCGCGCGGAAACCGCGGTTCATCAGCAGCAGCACCAGCAGTGTGTCCAGCGCGGTGATCACCGCGCCCCACAGCAGCGGCAGATCGAACAACAGTTTCAAGGCAATGGCCGTGCCGATCACTTCGGCCAGGTCGCAGGCGATGATCGCCGCTTCGCACAGCGCCCACAGCGCCAGGTTCACCGGCTTGGGGTAGCGCGCACGGCAGGCCTGCGCCAGGTCCATGCCGGTGGCGATGCCCAGCCGTGCCGACAACGCCTGCAGGATCACCGCCATCAGGTTGGAGATCAGGATGACCGACAGCAGCAGATAGCCGAAGCGCGAGCCGCCGGCCAGATCGGTAGCCCAGTTGCCCGGGTCCATGTAACCGACCGACACCATGTAGCCCGGGCCAAGGAAGGCCAGCAGCCGGAACCACCAATGACCTTTGTCGGGTACGGCTATCGACGCGTTGAGCGCACCCAGGCTGGCCGGAGTGGAGGCGGCAGAATCGGTGGGTGCGACAGTGTTCATGGCTGCCAATATAGCCACTGCTATATCGCATAGCAATGTGAAACAATCGTCTTTACTGCGTCACTGGTCCAGAATTCAGGTTCGCACCCGATGACAACTGCAGGACAGGCACACGCGTGGGCAAGACGGACGATTCGACATCGCTGAAAAGCACCCCCTTGATCGAGGCCGAGCGCCAGGTCGAGAGCTTCCGGCAAGTGCGCGAGGCACACCGGATGGAACTGGTGGAGGACTATGTCGAGCTGATCTCCGACCTGTTGGCCGACGGCGGCGAGGCCCGCCAGGTCGACATCGCCACCCGCCTGGGCGTGGCCCAGCCGACGGTGGCGAAGATGCTGCGACGGCTGGCCCGTGACGGCTGGGTGGTGCAGCGCCCATACCGCGGCGTGTTCCTGACCCCCGAGGGCGAGGCGTTGGCCCATGCCAGCCGTCAGCGCCACCAGACCGTGGAACGCTTCCTGCTGGCGCTGGGCGTGGACCCGGATACCGCGCGGCGTGATGCCGAAGGCATCGAGCACCATGTCAGTGAGCAGACCCTGGCCTTGTTCGACGCATTCGTACGCAAGGCCGAGGGCGGCTGAGTCGCGGTTTCTGTACTGCTGTTCGCGCGGCATGGAATGAGTGCATCCACGCATGGCGTGGATCTACTCGCGGAATCTGCTTTCTGTAGAGCCGAGCCATGCTCGGCTGCTGTTCGCGCGGTGATGAAATGAGTCGAGCATGGCTCGACTCTACAATTCAGGCGGGCAACGCGCCTGTTCCTGAGCACACGCCTGCTTCCGCCATTCCTGCAATACCGGTTGCAGCCCGCGGTAATGGTGCCCCTGCCAGCCATTGGCCAGCACCGTGCCCTGCGCATCGATCAGCACCAGGTTGGGCGGGGCCGGGCCGGCCAACGCCTGCAGCGCCGGCATGCGCTTCGCGCGACGCGGGTCCAGCACCGGCCACGGCATCTCCTGCAGCTGCATGTAGCGCCGCAACGCCGCCTCGCTTTCATCCAGGCTGACATACACCACTTCGGTATCGGCGCCGGCCTCGCGCAGCGCGTCGCGCACGCCGCGCAGGGTCGGCACGAAGGCGTGGCAGGGCGCGCACCAGTCGGCACCGAAGTACAGCGCGATCAGCTTCGGGGGTGGCGACCACTGCATCGGCCGCAGGGCACGTGGCTCGGGCCGCATCAGCGACGCTGAGACCTGCGCGTGCAGGTCGGCCGCCGCCGCCGGCCATGCCAGTGCCAGCAGCAGGGCGGGCAGCCCGCTAGAACGCATAACGCAGGTTCACGTACCACGAGCGGGCGAAACGCGGACCGTACACGTAGTCGCTGTCGCGCAGCGCACCGCTTTCCAGATCCTTCTGCCGCTGGTCGAACACGTTCTTGACTCCGGCCGCCACCGACACTTCCTGCTGTGCCTGCGCGCCCAGGTGGCGATGCCAGCGCGCGCCGAGATCGGTGACCAGGAAGGCGCGGGTGCGGTGCAGTTCGCCCAGCCGATTGTTGAGTACCGGCATCGATCCGGTGTGGCGCAGCGCCAGGAACGTCTCCCAGGGTTCGGCCGGCATCCAGCTGAGCTGGGCCACGCCGGTCCAGCGCGGCGTCTTCAGGTAGTCGCGGCTGTCGATCACCGTATCGCCGCCGTCGGCGGTGTCATCGAAGATGCGTTGCGGCGCGCGGAACTGCGAGCGGTACCACGACGCACCGGCGGTCAGCCGCCATTGCGCAGAGGGCTGCCAGCCGACGTTGGTTTCCATGCCCAGCACGTTCGAGCCGGACGCGTTGTAGCGCAGCTGTGTCAGCTGGCCATCATCGCCACGCTGGATCTCGCCAAGCGCAAAGGTATCGCGGATGCGTGCGTAGGACGCGGTGGCATCCCAGCTCCATACAGGATCGGCCGGGTCCGAGCGCCAGTCGAACCCGAACAGCGTGGTCAGTGCGCGCTCCTCCTTCAAGCCACTGGTGTTGCGCACGCGCACCTGCTCGCCACCGAGGGTATCGACGTGGACATCCTCGACGAAGATTTCCGGCGCACGGAAGCCGGTGGCGATGCCCGCACGCCATTTCAGCCGGGGAGTCGCCTGCCAGGCGAGGGCGATACGCGGTGAGAACACGGCGCTGTCCAGTTCCGAACTTTTGTCCACGCGCGCACCCAGCACCAGGTCGACGTCATCGCGTACGCTCCATTCGTCCTGCACGAACGCGCCGAGGTTGTGGAAGGTTGCATCCTCGAGCACGGCCAGGCGCTGGCCGGCGCCATCGCGGTTGTCGTCACGCAGGCCCTCATGCTTGTACTGCACGCCGAACGCAAGCGTGTGTGCACCCAGCCGCCAGTTCAACTGGCTGTCGATGTAGTGCAGCGGGTTGTGGGTGCGCCCGTACTGGCGCCACGAGCGTGATGCGGCACTGCCGGGCACGCTCGGGTCCAGCTGCGAAGGGTCGTAGCCGGGCGCCGATGGATCGGTGACCACATCGCCAAGACCGCCATAGAAGCTGTCGCGGTCGATGTCGGCGAAGGCGTAGGCCAGACGGAAGTCGACGTCGCTGTTCACTTCCTGGTCCCAGGACAGGCTGCCGCGACGGTAGTTCGTATCCAGCGATTCGGCGATGTTGGCCAGGTGTTCGGGCTGGTCGAGACGATTGCCACCGCGACGGCTCTCATCGGTCACCTGCAGGTCCAGCCGCAGGCGCGTGCCCGGATTCGGTGCATACCAGGCCTGCAGGCCACCGACCTTGAGGTTCTTGCGGGTGATCTCGGTATAGCCGTCGCCGTTGTAGTCGATGCCGCTGTTCCAGTTGCGCTGGGCGATCACCGACAGTCCCGCATCGGCTTCGCTGGCGACCAGATCCAGACGGACGTCGGCGTTTTTCTGCGGCGTGCCCTTCAGCACATCCACGCCGGCCTGTACATGGCCACCGCTGCGTGCAGGCAGTGGCGGAATCAGATTGATGACACCGGCCACCGCGCCCGGCCCATACAACGACGAACCACCGCCCTTGACCACTTCGATGCGGTCGACGAAGCCGGCGGGAATCTGTTCCAGCCCGTACACGCTGCCCAGCGTGGACAGCAGTGGAATGCCATCGAACAGTAGCTGGTTGTAGGCACCGGGAAGACCCAGCAGCTGCACCTCGCTGGTGTTGCAGTTCTGGCAGTTGCTTTCCACCCGCAGGCCGTTGATCAGCTCGACCGCGCGGGAGAAATCGGTGGCCGCGCGCAGGGCAATGTCTTCCTTGCGCAGTACTTCGGTGCGGATCGGCACGTCCGACAGCAGGCGTTCGCTGCGGGTGGCCGTGCTGACTTTCACCTGCACCCGGTCCAACTCGGTGGGTGAGGGCGGTGCAGCGACTGCGGCCAATGGCAGCGCGGCGGCGATACCGGCAGCCAGCGGCAGCCGACGAAGAAGGGAGGCAGCAATGCGCATGAGGGCGTCGTCCTTGGGGAGGGAGGGCGGCGAGGGCGACCTGGCTGGCGCACAGGAAAGCAGAAGCTCATCAACATAGCAATTGCTATATTGCCGTGTCAGCTTCCGGCGGGACCGGGGTCTTTACTCGAATCCGAGTGTTATAACATTACACATTGCGCACGGAAGCGTGCCGGTGGTCATGCACCGGAAGGGGTCAGCCGCGGCGGAAGGCGGCGGGAGTGCGCGCGCCGACGATGATCATGCGGATCATCGTGGAGATCTGTTCGACCAGTTCCGGGTCGTTCTCCGGGGGCTGATCCATGGCCGAAGCGCCCATTGCAAACACCAGCCGGGTGATCGCCATCGACACCAGCTCCGGCTTGTACAGCACCGCGCCATCCAGTGCGGCCAGGCGCACCAGGTCGTGCTGCAGCTCTTCTTCGAAGTAGTGCAGTTCGCGTTCGACCGCGTGCTTGAAATCATCCGAGCCGACCGCTCCTTCGCGCAACAGCACGTGCAGCAGCTTGTCGTCGGCGCGCAGCTGTTCCATGAAGGTTTCCACCGACACGCGCACCACGCTGGTGGCGCTGGACGTAGCGCGCTGGCGGGCTTCGCCGATGATGGTGCGCAGTGAGCGCCCGGCGACGTCGATCAGGGCGACGGCCAGTTCGTCCATGTCGCGGAACTGGCGATAGAAGCTGTTGGGTGCGATGCCGGCCTCGCGCGCGACTTCGCGCAGGCTGAGGGTGGAGAGGCTGCGATGCGGGCCGATCAGTTTCAACGCGGCGGCCAACAGATCCTCGCGGCTCACCGTACGGCGGGCCGGGCTGCTGGCATCTTCAGGCGGAGATAGAACGGTGGCGGCGGCCATGGCACTTCCGGAGGGGCAAGGCTGAATCATACCCAATCCGGTGCAATATACACATGTATACACAGCTGTGTGTGCGGCCGTATAGTGCGCCCATGAGCGCTGTCGTCCGACCTTCCCTGCTTTCTCCGTACCGCTGGCTGTCGCCGTCGCTGTTCGACTTCTGGGCGGGCCAGCTGAATCCGTTGTGGACCCTGCGAGAGCCGATGGCCCGCCTGGTACGGCGCGAGCCGGCCGGCGAGGGCGCCGCGACCCTGGTCCTGCGCTGCAACCGGCACTGGACCGGGATGCGCGCCGGCCAGCACGTCACCCTCGGCGTTGAGCTTGAGGGGCGTGTATTGCGCCGCAGCTACAGCCCGACCCGCCTGGGCCGCCGCGAGCTGGCCATTACCGTCAAGGCGGTGGAGGGCGGCAAGGTCAGCCAGCATCTGGTCGCACATGCCAAGCCGGGCGACCTGTTCCGGCTGGACGCGGCCTTCGGTGATTTCCACATGCCTGCTGCCGCGCCGGTATTGCTGCTGGCAGCCGGTAGCGGCATCACGCCCATGCGCAGCCTGCTGCGCGACGCCTGCCAGCGCCCGCTGGCGGCACCGGTCGACCTGTTCTACTGGGAGCGCAACGCTGCGGCGTTCCAGTTCCGCGATGAACTGCTGGCCCTGGCTGCGGCGCATCCGAATCTGCGCGTGCACCTGCTGACCACCCGCGAAGGCGACGTGCCGGCTGCGCGTATCGACAGCCACACGCTGGCCGTACCCGGTGACGACACCCCGCTGGCGCAGCGCCATGTACTGGCCTGTGGCCCGGACGGTTTCGTTGCCGCCGCGCGCACGCGGCTGGCCCAGCACGTGGCCGGCTTCCAGGCGGAAGCCTTTACCCCACCGGCAGCACTCAGTGATGCCGACAGCCTGGGCGAGGTCGCATTGACCCTGGCCCGCAGCGGCCGGCGGCTGATCGTGCCGCGTGGCCGCTCGCTGCTGGAAAGCCTGGAGGCGCAGGGCATCGCGCCCAAGCACGGCTGCCGTATGGGCATCTGCAACAGCTGCACCTGTGAACGCGTCAGTGGCACCACCCGCCACCTGCGCACCGGCGACACCCAGTTCGAAACGGCCGTGCCGGTGCGGATCTGCGTGAGCGCGCCGACCACCGACCTGACCCTGGATCTCTGAGGACCCCGCTGCCATGACCCGCGCTACCGACCGTGCCCTGAGCCCTGCCGAGATGCAGACGTTTGGTGAGGAACTCGATGCGATCCGCGACCGTGTGATCGGCAGCCTCGGCGCGTCCGACACCCGCTACATCCGGCGCGTCGCAGCGGCTGTGCGCTGGTCGGGCGTGCTTGGCCGCAGCCTGCTGTTCCTGGGCGCGTTCTCGCCGTTGTTCTGGGCGCCGCTGCTGTGGCCGGCCTGCATCGCCGGCACCCTGCTGCTGGCGCTGGCCAAGATCCTGGAAAACATGGAGCTGGGCCACAACGTCATGCACGGCCAGTACGACTGGACCGGCGACCCCAAGCTCAACGGCAACACCTACGAATGGGACATCGTTGCCACTGCCGACAACTGGCGCAAGACCCATAATTTCCGCCACCACACCTACACCAACGTGCGTGGCATGGACGATGACATCGGTTATGGCCTGCTGCGCATCTTCCCGGAACAGCGCTGGAAGCCGTTCTACCTGCTGCAGCCGATCATCGCACCGATCTTCGCGCTGCTGTTCCAGTGGGGCGTGGCTGCGCAGGATCTGCGCCTGGGCCGCTGGTTCAAGGGCCGCATCAGCAGCCGCGCGATGTGGCTGCAGACCCGTCCGGTGGCACGCAAGATGATCCGCCAGGTGCTGAAGGACTACGTGTTCTTCCCGCTGCTGGCCGGTACGTTCTTCCTGCCGGTGTTGCTGGGCAACATGGTGGCCAACGGCCTGCGCAACATCTGGACCTACGTGATCATCTTCTGTGGGCACTTCACTGCCGAATCGGAAACGTTCCCGAAGGAATGCCTGCGCAATGAATCGCGCGGCCACTGGTACCTGCGCCAGCTGCGCGGTTCGTCCAACATCAGCGGTGGTTTCGTGATCAACGTGCTGTCGGGCAACCTCAGCCACCAGATCGAGCACCACTTCTATCCGGATCTGCCGGCCAACCGCTATGCGGCGATCGCCAAGGAAGTGAAGGATATCTGCCGCCGTTACGGCCAGCACTACAACAACGGCTCGCTGCCGCGGCAGTTCACCCAGGTGGTCTGGCGCATCCTGCGCCACGCGTTCCCGAGCAAGCCGCGCCGCCTGCCGATGCCGGACATCATGCCGGCACCGGCATCGGCCAACGCCGGCTGATTGTTCAGCCGGCCTTCGCCAACAGCGCAGGCGACTCGCGGTCCAGCCTGCGCAGGAACACCTCCATTTCCTTGCGGGCCTGCTGGTCGCCCTTGCTGCCGGCCACGCTGAGCCCGCGCTGCCACGCCTCGCGCGCCGCCTGTGGTTGGCCACCGGCCAGCCATGCCTTGCCCAGCAGTTTCCACGCTGCCGAATAATCCGGGTCGAGCACCACGCAGCGCCCCAGATGGGTGGCTGCGCGCACCGGATCGCCGGCGTCCAGCCAGCTTTTGCCCAAGCCGAAGCGCAGCAGCGCGCTGTCCTTGCCAGCGGCGAGCATGTTTTCCAGCGTGTCGATGTCCATCACCGCACCTCCACCAGGGTTTCCACCGGACCGGCCTGGAAGCGGCCGCGATGAAACAGCAGCGGTGCGCCGCCTTCTTCCTGCACATCGACGATGCGCCCGGCCAGCAACAGGTGATCACCGACCGGCCACTGCGCGTGGCGGGTGCAGGTGAGGTGGACGACGGCACCGGCGATCCGCGGTGGCGCGTCCTCGCCGTCGTCCAGCAAGGGCACATCGGTGAATCGATGGCGCACCTGCGGGTCGGCAAAACGGCGCGCCAGCGCTTCCTGTCCGGCGCCAAGCACGCTGATCGCGAACTGGGTGGCGCGCTGGAACGTGGACAGGCTCTGCGCATGCAGGGCCAGGTTCCACAGCACCAGTGGCGGCTGCAGCGAGATCGGCACGAACGAATTGATGGTCAGGCCCTGCGGCTTTCCCTGTGCATCACGCGCGCACACGATCGCCACACCGGTAGGGAAATGGCCGAGCAACCGGCGCAGCGCACGCGGCGGCAGGCTGACCGACGGCACCGGTGCCGGAGCGGGGAAGACCCCTGCCCACGGCCCGGCGTATGCGCCAGAGTCCGCGTTCATGCGGCCCTGGCCTGGCGGTAGCGCCGGCCGACTTCGGCCCAGTTGATGAGGTTGAAGAACGCGCCGATGTAGTCCGGGCGGCGGTTCTGGTAGTGCAGGTAGTAGGCGTGCTCCCACACATCCAGCGCAAGGATCGGGGTATTGCCGGAGGCACCCGCCGCGGCGCCCATCAGGGGGCTGTCCTGGTTGGCGCTGCTTTCGACCTGCAGGCGGCCGTCGCGATCGACGGTCAACCACGCCCAGCCACTGCCGAAGCGGGTCTGCGCGGCCCTGCTGAAGGTTTCCTTGAAGGCATCGTAGCCGCCGAGGTCGCGATCAATGGCCGCGGCAAGTTCGTCATCGGCCGTGCCGCCGTTTGCACTGAGGACGGTCCAGAACAGACTGTGGTTGGCGTGGCCGCCGCCGTTGTTGCGCACTGCGCCGCGGATCGATTCGGGCAGGGCATCCAGATCGGCGATCAGGGTTTCCACCGGCTGCGCGGGCAGACCCGCCTGTTCCAGCGCGGCATTGAGGTTGTTGACGTAAGCCTGGTGGTGCTTGCCGTGGTGGATTTCCATCGTGCGCGCATCGAAGTGCGGTTCGAGGGCGTCGTAGGCATAGGGGAGGGCGGGAAGCGAGTACGACATCGAGACAGTCTCCGTGGGGAAGGCCAGGGGTGTGGCCGTGGGGAGACTGTTATCGCACCTCAACATTGGTTGAGGTCAAGCGGGAACCGCTTTTCGAACCCTCACCGGCGTGGTGATGCGCCGTCCGCGCCCGCAGGAAATTGTCCAGCCCCTCCCGCCGCCGCAATCGATATCAACAAAAGCGCCGGAGCGGCGAACCATCTGCCAGCGCTTTCAATATCTCAGCTCAACCAATCCTTGCAGGCGCTATCAACCTGATCACCACAGGCGGTCTGCATCCGCTGCTGCAACCGTGCCAGCGTCTCCGCACCCTTGTGCTTCGCGCTCCACGCCTGCAATTGTGCGGCCAGCCGTTCGAAGCGCTGACGCGTGCGCTGGTGGTAGCCGGACGGCTGCTTGTCCAGCTCGGCGATCAACGCCTCGGTGGCCTTCTCGATGCGCGGTGCATCATCGGGCGCCAGCCGCAGCAGGCCTTCCACGTACAGCACACCCCATTGCACGCGCGTGGCAGGCCCCTGCGCGCCTTCGTAGGCACGCTTCAACCACTCCAGTGCGCCGGCGGTATCACCGCGCTGCTCGGCCAGTTCGGCCAGCTCCGGCATGTAGTAGTAAGGCTGCTCGCTACGCTTCAGCTCGGCCAGCAGCAAGGCCTCGGCGCCCGCATCGTCATCGACCTGTCGCAGCGCGTAGACGGCACTGCTGATGGTGGCCTGGCGCGAATGCGCGTCGGTGGCGGCGGCATCGGCGGCGGCCACGCGCTGCTTTACCCGCTCAACCAGGGCTGCCGGCAGCGCGCCTTCGGGCTGCTGCTGGCGGGCCAGCGCCAGCTCGGTCAGCGCGCGTGACAAGGCATCGTCAGCGCGATCGCCGCGCGCGGCATCGGCGCGTTCCAGCGCGACCAGCAGCTGCTGACCGAGGGCATTGCTGCTGGCCGGACCGGCGCTGGCCTGCTTGACCAGCCCGGCGCCGGCATACCCCAGCAGCTCGCGGTTGCGACGTACTTCCGCCGGTTGCGCCAGCACGGCCTGCAACAGCTCGCGTACCTGGGTGGGCGCTGTCGTCGGTTTCTCGGCTGTAGCCAAGGCGAGCAGCGCGAAGCGACGCTGCAGCGCAGGTTCGGGTGCGGCCTTGGCCAGCTGCTGCAGCACGTCCTGCGTGCTACGCTTGCCGGCCAGGCGGTTGGCATCCACTTCCCAACCGTAGTCGCCCAGCACTTGCCAGTCTTCGGTGCCAAGCTTGGCCGGCGTGGCCAGCGCAATCGCGAGCGTTTCCGCAACGGCGCTGCGGCGGCTGGCGGCGACGGTCAGTGCCCGGGTCAGTTCGGCCGCGTCGTTGCCGCCGGCGACGCGGGTGATTTCGTTGCGCTGCGGGTCGAGCACGATCAGGGTCGGATAGCCGCGCACGCCGAAGCGTTCGCCCCACGCCTGCGCGCCTTCCTCGTCGCCGTCCAGGTACACCGGCACGAATTTGCCGGTCAATGCGATGAAGGCCGGATCCTTGAACAGCCCGGCCTTGAGCTGGTTGCACGGCGGGCACCACACCGCGCCCCAGTACAGCAGCACCGGCTTGCCACTCTCGGCGGCTTCGTTGAAGGCATCATCCACATCGCCCTGGCGCCAGGCGATAGCAGAGGCCGGGGCAGTGGCTGCCGCCTGCGCCGTCGGTACCGGAGCGGAAGCGGGAGAGCAGGCGCTCAGGGCCGAGGCCAGCAGCAACATGGAAAGCGCGACACGCATCGGCGGCATCTCGAAGGACAGGGTGATGGGGCCATTGTAGGAACGGTCTGGGTGCTGGCTGATGCAGTTTGCTTATGTCGCACGCGCAGCACGGCATGTGGGCTGCACTTCAGTGCGGACCAGGGGCCGCATCCACCGGAGCAGGCACCGTCAACACCAGCGGCTGGTAGATCAGGCCGTTGAACTGGCCAACTTCGCCATCCAGCACGAATCCATAGTGTTCGTAGGCGGGCACCGCGTTGAGCGAGGCGCGCACGGTCATCTGCGGGCCACGCACCTGCGGCAGCACCGCCTGCAGCAGGGCACGACCAATGCCTTGCCCCTGCAGTTCCGGCGCAACGAACAGCATTGCCAGATGCTGGCCGGCCTTCAGTTCCACCACGCCGACCACCTGGCCTGCCTGTTCGGCCACAAGGATGTGGTTGTCGCCCTGCAGACGTTCGGCGAACGCGGAGGCGGCAGCCACCGTGCCGAACGTGGCGATGCCCTCGGCGGTGAGCATGGGCGCAACGGCGGCAGTGAAGGCGGCCATGCACACCGCGCTGATCGCGGGCAGGTCATCGACGTGGGCGGGGCGGATCCTGGTCATGCGCGGTACTTCCTGTGGCGGGACGGCATCAATGCCCCACGCTAAGCTGGCGGCATGACTGATTTCAATCCCGCCCATGCCCGCCTGTTTCCAGCGCAGGGCCTCAGCCTTGGCCTGATGACGCCGGTGGCCGCACACGGCCTGGCCGATCCACATGAGGCACGACGCATCGCGCGGCTGGCCGACGATCTGGGTTTCGCCGCGCTGTGGACCCGGGATGTGCCGTTGATGGTGCCGCAGGGGCCGGATGCGACTGCCAGTGCGCTGGATGATCCGTTCCTGTGGCTGGGCATGCTGGCCGCGGCGACCGAACGCATCGTGATCGGCACTGCGGCCATCGTGCTGCCGTTGCGGCAACCGTTGCAGGTGGCGAAGTCGGCGTTGAGCCTGGACCGGATCAGTGGTGGGCGCTTCGTGCTGGGCCTGGGCTCGGGTGATCGACCGGAGGAGTTCGCGGCATTCGGCGAGGATCTGCAAAGCAGGGCAGCGACCTTCCGCGAGCGCTGGTCGCTGCTGCATGCGGCGCTGTCGCCCGAACCATCCGAGCGTGCGCCGGTGATGCAGGCAACCGGCGGATACCACGTACTTCCCGCGCCGGCCAGGCGCATTCCGATGCTGGTGGTCGGTACTGCACGGCAGAGCCTGCAGTGGATCGCACGCGAAGCCGAAGGCTGGGCGACCTATCACCGCGAAGAGACCGCGCAGGAAGGGCGCATTGGTCTGTGGCAGCAGGCCCAGGCCCAGCGCGGTGGCGCGCCCAAGCCGTTCGTGCAGTCGATGCTGCTGGACCTGCAGGCCGACCCTGCTGCGCCGGCAGAGCCGCTGCCGCTGGGCCTGAAGGTGGGCCGCGATGGCCTGCGCGACTACCTGCTGCGGGTGCACGCGCAGGGCGTGGCGCATGTGATGTTCAACCTGGTCGACAACGGCCGGCCGATGGACGAGGTGCTGCGTGAGATCGGGGAGCAGATCCTGCCGGATACGCCTCGGTAGGTGTCCCCCTTGGTGGACACAGCTGTCCCGTTCGCCGGGCATGGCCCGGCGCTACCCTCGGTGTCCGGAATGTTCGCATATGCGTATCATTCGCATTTGATATCCACTGTTGGAGCCTCGCGTGACCCACCGCAACCCGCTGCACCCGACCGGACGCCTGTTCGCGATCGTGGCCTTCATCGAGGCCATCACCTGGGCCGGTCTGCTGGCCGGCATGTGGCTCAAGTACGGCCCGCAGGCCAACGTCGCGCTGGTGAAGCTGTTCGGGCCGCTGCATGGCGTGGCGTTCATGGTCTATGTGGCGGTGACCCTGTTTGCGGCGCTGCGCCTGCGCTGGCCATGGTGGGCAACGGGGCTGGCCTTGCTGGCCGCGATTCCGCCGCTGGTGACCTTGCCGCTGGAGTGGTGGTTCAAGCGTCGCGGCCTGTTGTCGGTACGCGCCGGGCAGTGATGCACCTGCGGGTGCGTGCCCGTTAAGCGAATGGGTATCAAATGCAAATGCGAGCCGTTATCATTTAAGGATGACGTCGCCGCCTGACAGGGCGACGTCGCGCGGGGTGCGGAAGCGCCCGGCGTTCCCTCCTTGGTTACGGTTGGTGTTCCATGCATGCACGTCCCGTGGTTCCCGGCTTGCCGGCGCTGGTGTTGGCTGCCCTGATCGGCACCATGGCGATGATGTCCTTCGTCGCCGTCATCGGCCCGGTGGTGCGCCTGCTGGGCCTGTCTGAATGGCATGCCGGTCTATCGGTCACGGCCGCGGGTGTGTTGTGGATGCTGGCCGCTCGCCCCTGGGGCCAGCTCAGCGACCGCATCGGCCGCAAGCGCGTGCTGATGCTGGCGATGAGTGCCTACACCGTGGTCTACATCGCGCTGGCGGTGTTCATCGATGTCGCGCTGCAGACGATACCGCCGGTGCTGGTCTCGGTGCTGGTGCTGGTCGGCGCGCGTGGCCTGATCGGCCTGTTCTATGCGGCCGTGCCGCCAACCGCTGCCGCGCTGATCGCCGACAAAGCACCCACCGGCCAACGTGCGAAATTCCTGGCCCGGCTGGGCAGCGCCAATGCGCTGGGCATGGTGCTGGGTCCGGCGGCGGCTGGTTGGCTGGCCTACAAGGACCTGCCGTTGGCGCTGTACGTGGCGGCGCTGTTGCCGCTGCTCGCGTTGGGTCTGCTGGCCTGGCGCCTGCCGGCCACGCCACCGGTGGCTGCCGCGCAGCAGCGCAACCGCGTGCCGCTGTCGCGCCTCGACCCGCGCCTGCGCCTGCCGCAGATGGCCGCGTTCGTGGCGATGGTGTCGGTCACCATCGCGCAGGTCACGGTGGGCTTCTTCGCCATCGATCGCTTCGGCCTGGATGCAGCCGAAGGCGCGCGCATGGCCGGCATCGCCCTGACTGCAGTGGGTGTGGGCCTGATCCTCGCGCAGGGGCTGGTGATGAAGCTGGACGTGCATCCCCGGCGCTGGATCATCCTCGGCGCACTGATCGCTGGCATCGGTTTCGCCTCGGTGGCCGCGGTGCAGCAGACCTGGCAGTTGCCGGCGGCCTACGCGCTCGCGGCGTTCGGCATGGGCTTCGTGTTTCCCTCGTTCCAGGCGTTGGCCGCCGATGCGGTGCAGGCGCACGAACAGGGTGCGGCGGCCGGCACGGTCGCGGCAGCACAGGGCCTGGGCATGGTGGCCGGGCCGATGCTCGGCACCCTGTTGTATCGCGGCGGCGCCAGCCTGCCTTACCTGTTGGTCGGTGTGTTGCTGCTGATGCTGTGCGTGCTGGCCGCAGCGTATCGGATGAAGGAGACCCCATGAACGATTCCCTGATGCAGGGCGCGTGGCCGGAGGCTGCGTCGATGCTGCCGGAGCCCACCGCCGAAGCGTCGCTGTTCCTGCTGCGGCAGGCCGATCAGCAGATGCACGCGCGGGGCTGCCGCGCCCCCTTGCCGGCGGGCGCGCTGGCCACCCTGGCCGAGCGCGTGGCGACGTTCTTCGCGCAGCAGCGCGGTGGCCCGGGCCTGCTGGTCGGCGCGGTGCCGTTCGAGCCGCGTGCCGATGATGCGTTGTACCAGCCCGAGCGACTGTTGCCAGCATTGCCTGTGCAGTCACAGGCAGCGCCAGCGCTGTCCGGAGCGCTGACCGCCGAGCCATCCGCGCAGGACTATGCAGTGGCAGTGGCCGACGCGGTCAGCGCGATGCGCGCGCCCAACCCGGCGCTGCACAAGGTGGTACTGGCGCGCAGCCTGTTGGCGCATACGCAGCAGGTGCTGTCGCCGGAAATGCTGCTGGCCCGCCTGGGCACCGATCCTTCGGTGGCGACCTACGCCGTGCCGCTGCCGGTGGACGTCGGCCAGGCGCCGGCGTGGCTGGTGGGGGCGACGCCGGAGCTACTGCTGCGCAAGCGCGGTGCGCAGGTACTGTCGCATCCGCTTGCCGGTTCGGCCCGGCGCAGTGCCGATCCGGTCGCCGACGAGCGCGCCGCGCAGGCATTGCTGGCATCGGCGAAGGATCACGACGAACACCGCCATGTGGTGGAGGCCATCGTCGATGGCCTGTCGCCCTGGTGCAGCCACATCGAGGCGCAGCCGCGCCCGGTGCTGCACGCTACCGCCAGCATGTGGCATCTGGGAACGCGCATCCACGCCACGCTGAAGGACGCTGCTACGTCGGCGGCGACCCTGCTGGCCGAGCTGCATCCCACCCCGGCCGTCTGCGGTACCCCGCGGATGGAAGCACTGCAGCGCATCCGTGCGCTGGAACCGGTGCCGCGCGGCTTCTATGCCGGTGCCGTGGGCTGGCTGGATGCACAGGGTGATGGCGACTGGTACGTGGCGATCCGCTGCGCGCGGCTGCAGGGCACTCAGCTGCGCCTGTATGCCGGCGCCGGCATCGTCGCCGACTCGCAGCCCGCCGCCGAGGTCGCCGAGACCGCCGCCAAGTTCGCTGCGCTGTTGAACGCACTGGGCGTGCAGGACCCGCTGCCCCTGATCGAGGTATCCGCATGACGCCGTCCGCCGTTGACTCCCGCCTGCCGCTGCAGCAGCAATGGCCCGAAGCGCTGGTCGCGCGCTATCGGGCTGCCGGCCATTGGCGCGGCGAGACCTTCCCCGGTTTTTTGCGCGAACGCGCCGAGCGCCACGCCGACGACATCGCGGTGGTGGCGGGCGATGTGCGCCTGAGCTATGCGCAGCTCTGGCATGAGGCCGGGCGCATTGGTGCCGGCCTGTTGGCGCTGGGCCTGCACCCCGGGGAGCGCGTGCTGGTGCAGCTGGGCAACACCGCCAGTTTCATCAGCACCATCTGCGGGCTGTTCCGCGCCGGGCTGGTGCCGGTGTACGCGCTGCCGGCGCACCGCATTACCGAGTTGGCGCACTTCGCTCGCAAGGCCGAGGCCAGTGCCTACATCAGCACCGATGTACATGAGGGCTTCGATCATCGGGGACTGGCGCGCGCGCTGCAGGTGGAGGTGCCGGCGGTGCGCCACGTGTTGATCGATGGCGACGCAGCCGAATTTGTTGCGCTGGACTCGCTGCAGGGCGACCGCAGCCAGCTGCCGGCCGATCCTGACCCGCAGTCGGTGGCGTTCCTGCAGATCTCGGGTGGCAGCACCGGGCTTTCAAAGCTCATTCCGCGCACGCACGACGACTACATCTACTCGTTCCGCGCCAGCAACGAAATCTGCGGCATCGACCGCGACAGCGTGTACCTGGTCGCGCTGCCGGCGGCACACAACTTCCCGATGAGTTCACCGGGCTTCTTCGGTGCGCTGTACGCCGGCGCCCGCGTGGTGCTCAGCCCGGGCCCCGGCCCGGATGCGGCATTCCCGTTGATCGCGCGCGAGAAGGTGACCTGCTGTGGTCTGGTACCACCGCTGGCACTGCTGTGGGCGCAGGCGGCGGCCACCAGCAAGCACGATCTGTCCAGCCTGCAGGTCCTGCAGGTTGGTGGCGCCAAGCTGGTGCCGGAAGCCGCACGGCGGGTCATTGATGGCCTTGGATGCACGTTGCAGCAGGTGTTCGGCATGGCCGAAGGCCTGGTCAACTACACCCGGCTGGATGATCCGCAGGAACTGATCGTTGCGTGCCAGGGCCGGCCGATCAGCGCCGATGACGAGGTGCGGGTGGTCGATGACCACGATAATCCAGTTGCAGAAGGCGAGGTCGGCCATCTGCTCACGCGGGGCCCGTATACCATCCGCGGTTACCACAACGATGCGGCGGCGAATGCGCGCTCGTTCACCGACGATGGCTTCTATCGCACCGGTGACCGCGTGCAGCAGCTGCCCGGAGGCTACCTGGTGGTGCAGGGCCGTGCCGGCGACCACATCAACCGGGCGGGCGAAAAGATCTCTGCCGAGGAGATCGAAGACCATTTGCTGGCCCATGGCAGCGTGTTCGATGCCGCCGTGGTCTCCATTCCCGACGACTATCTGGGCGAGCGCAGCTGTGCCTTCGTGATCCAGCAGGGCGAGGCGATCAAGGCGCCGGCGCTGAAGGCGTGGATGCGCGGACGTGGCCTGGCCGCGTTCAAGGTGCCCGATCAGATTGTTTTCGTGGACAGCTTCGATACCACGGCGGTTGGCAAGATCAGCCGCCGCGAACTGCGCGCGCAGCTGCGTGCGCGTCATCTGCAACAGACAGGAGGAACGCGCTGATGGCGCTGCCCCGTATTGCCCCGTATTCCCTGCCGACCGCCACGGAACTGCCGCAGGCGCGTGGCGCCTGGCGCCCCCAGCGTGATCGTGTCGCCTTGCTGGTGCACGACATGCAGCGCTATTTCCTCGCCGCCTTCGATGCGGGCAATGCGCCGCTGCGGCCGGCAGTGGACAACATCGCGCGGCTGCTTGGGCATTGCCGTACACACGGCATTCCCGTCTTCTACACCGCCCAGCACGGCGACCAGGACCGCCGTGACCGCGGCCTGCAGGCAGACCTGTGGGGCCCGGGCATGGGCCGTCGTGCCGACCACGAGCCGATCATCGACGCGTTGGCACCGGCACCGGGCGAGCATGTGCTGGTCAAGCACCGCTACAGCGCATTCCAGCGCAGCAATCTGGAAACGCTGATGCGCGTGCGTGGCCGCGATCAGCTGCTGATCACCGGCGTGTACGCGCACATCGGATGCACCGCCACGGCGGTGGAGGCGTTCCAGCGCGACATAGAGACCTTCATCGCTGCCGATGCCGTGGCTGATTTCTCGCGTGCCGACCACGATCAGGCGCTGCACTGGATTGCCCGCACCTGCGGCGTACCGATGACCACCGACAAGCTGCTGGAAGCATTGTGATGAACGCGACGACCGAAACCTTGACGCTGGAGCGCATGCGCGCCGACGTCGCCCGCGTACTGGATTGCCAAGCGGCCGACATCGGTGACGATGACAACCTGATCGATCTGGATCTGGATTCGATGCGCATGCTGGGACTGGTGCTGGCCTGGGGCAACACCGGGCTGCCACTGGAGTTCTCGCAGCTGGCCGAACACACCACGCTGCGCCAATGGTGGGCGGTGGTGCAGCAGCTGCAGGCTTCGCAGACGGCATGAACGGATCGCCGCTGCCGCTGACCGAGGCGCAGGCCGGGCTGTGGTTTGCCCAGCGGCTTGCACCGGAAAACCCTGCATTCAATACCGCGCATGCGGTGTGGATCGAGGGTCCGTTGGATGTAGTGGCGTTCACTGCCGCCGCCAATCAGGCCGCGGCCGAGGCCGAGGCGCTGGCCTTGCGTTTCGCCGAGGCCGAGGACGGCCAGCCGGTGCAATGGCATGAATCCACGCGGGTGCCATCACTGCAGCTGCGCGATGTTGCTGCTGCGGCCGATCCGCAGCAGACGGCACGCGCCGCGATGCAGGCCGATCGCTCCAGCGTAGTTGATCCGACCCGCGACCGACTGAGCCAGCAGGTGCTGTTCAACCTGGGCGGCCAGCGCTGGGCCTGGTACCTGCGCGTGCATCACCTGGCCACCGATGGCTATGGCATGGCGCTGTTTACTGACCGTGTATGCGCACTGTATGCGGGCCGCACCGGTAGCGCGTTGCCAGCGCTGGCGGGCGTGCTGGCCGACGATGCCAGCTACCGCAGCGATGCGCGCCGCGACGCCGACAGGCAGTGGTGGCTGCAGGCACTGCAGGGCGCGCCGGCCTCCACCGGCCTGGCCGGAACCGCCGCTGCCAGTGACGATGCCGTGCGTTGGGTGCAGCCGGTGGACCCTGCTTTCCGCGACCGCCTGCTGCAGGTTTCGGCAGCGTGGCTGCAGCCGTGGCCGGATGTGCTCGCTGCATTGGCCGCCGAGTATGTGCGCCGCATGAGCGCGTCCGAAGAAGTCGTGCTCGGCGTGCCGTACATGGCGCGGCTGGGCAGTGTTGCGGCGCGGGTGCCGGCGATGGTGATGAACGTACTGCCGCTGCGGGTGGCGGGCGGCGAGGACAGCGTCGAGGAATTCTGCCGGCGCATCGGGCGCCAGCTCAGCCAGGGCCGCAAGCATGGCCGCTACCGGGGGGAGCAGTTGCGTCGTGACCTCGGGCTGGTCGGCGCACAGCACCGCCTGCATGGGCCGTTGATCAACGTACAGCCCTTCTACAAGCCGCTGGCGCTGCCGGGTGTGCAGGCCTCGCTGGAGGTGCTGAGCACCGGTCCGGTGGACGACCTGACGCTGGGCTTCCGTGGTGATGGACAGACCCTGCTGGATCTGGAGATTGAAGCGAACCCCGCCCTGTACGATCTGCACGAGGTGAAGGCGCATGCCCGGCGGTTGCTGCATTTCGTGTCGGCGGCGCTGCAGGCCGAACACATCGCGGCGGTGCCGCTGGCCACGCCGGAAGAATCCAGGCAGGTCCTGCTTGGCTTCAATGCCACCGCGCATCCACTGCCTGACACCACCCTGGTGGAACTGCTGCAGCAGGGCATGGACCGTGATCCGTCGGCACCGGCGCTGGTGTTCGGTGATACGACGCTGGATCATGCCACGCTTGAGGCGCGCAGCTTCGCACTGGCCGCGCAGCTGCGTTCGCTTGGCGTGGGGCCGGGCACCATCGTCGCGGTAGCGCTGCCGCGTTCGCTGGAACTGGTGGTGGCGCTGCTGGCGGTACTGCGTGCAGGCGGCGCGTACCTGCCACTGGACCTTGCCCATCCCACTGAGCGGCTGGCGCGCATCCTGGCGTCGGCGCAACCGGTCTGTGTGTTGGCAGAGGCCAGCGCGCAGTCCCGGATGGCAGACGAACCGGTGCTGCCGCCGGAGCAGTGGACCGATGTGAGCTTCGCCGCACCCTGGCCGGGCCCGATGGGCGACGATGCGGCCTATGTGATCTATACCTCCGGTTCGACCGGCGAGCCCAAGGGCGTGGTGATCGAGCACCGCGCCATCGTCAATCGCCTGCTATGGATGCGCGAGCACTACGGCATCGGTGCCGACGACCGGATTCTGCAGAAGACCCCGGCAACCTTCGACGTATCGGTCTGGGAATTCTTCCTGCCACTGCTGTGTGGCGCGACGCTGGTGCTGGCGGGGCCGGACGCACACCGCGACCCGACCGAGCTGGCGCGATTGATCCGCGTGCATGGCATCACCACCGCGCATTTCGTACCGTCGATGCTGGATGCGTTCCTGGCTGCACCGGCCTCACAGGACCTGCAGCTACGGCGCGTGTTCACCAGTGGCGAGGCGCTGGATGCCGCCCTGCGTGATCGCTTCCACGCGAGGATGCAATCCGAACTACATAACCTGTACGGGCCGACCGAAGCTGCTGTGGATGTGAGCTGGTGGCCGGCGTCGGCCGATGATTGCTCGCGCCCGGTGCCGATCGGTTTCCCGGTCTGGAACACCCGCCTGTATGTGCTTGACGCACGTATGCAGCCCGTGCCGGTGGGCGTGGCAGGTGACCTCTACCTTGGTGGTGTGCAGTTGGCGCGCGGCTATCTCGGCCGCGACAACCTGACGGCCGAGCGCTTCCTGGCCGATCCGTTCCTGCCGGGTGAACGCATCTATCGTACTGGCGACGTGGCGCGCTGGCGGGCCGACGGTGTTGTCGAATACCTGGGGCGCAGCGACCACCAGGTGAAACTGCGCGGCCTGCGCATCGAACTCGGCGAGATCGAAGCGGCGTTGCGCGAGCTGCCTGGCATGGACCGGGTGGAAGTGCTGTTGCGCGATGATCTTCCCGGCGAGGCGCGGCTGGTCGCCTATGTGCCGTCGACTCAGGCGGATGCAGCGGTGCTGCGCAGTCATCTGCTGACGCGGGTGCCCGACTACATGGTGCCGTCTGCGTTCGTAGGCGTGCATCAGTGGCCGGTGACTGCCAATGGCAAGTTGGATCGCGCTGCGCTGCCGAAGCCGCCGCAGCAGGAAGTCGCAGGGCAGGCACCGCGCACGCCGCTGGAGCAGGAACTGGCCGGGTTGTTCGCGCAGGCGCTGGGGCGTGAATCGCCCGTGGCCGTCGATGTGGATTTCTTCAGTCTCGGTGGCGACTCGCTTTCGGCCGTGCACCTGCTGCTGGCCATCGAGCAGCGCTGGCGTTGCGAGCTGGGCCTCGGCGCGCTGTTCGCGCAGCCAACCGTTGCCGCGCTGGCGGCACGCATTGCTGAGCCTCCGGCACGTGCCGATCACGCGTTGGGACCGGTGATTGCGCTGTCCGCGTCCGACGAATCAACCGTGGCGCCCTTGTTCGTGCTGCACCCGGCCGGGGGCATTGCATGGAACTACCGCGCGCTTGCCCGTGCGCTGCAGCCAACGCGCGCGGTGTACGGGCTGCAATCACCTGCACTCGATCCCACGCAACCCCTGCCAGGCACCATCGAGGCCATGGCCAATGACTATGTGCAGCGGGTGATCACGCTGCAGCCGCAGGGGCCGATCCATCTGCTCGGCTGGTCGGTGGGCGGCATCCTCGCGCAGGCGATGGCGGTGCGCCTGCACGACATCGGCCGCGAGGTCGGTGAACTGGTACTGCTCGATGCCTATCCCAGCGAGTGCTGGCGCGCTGAGCCGGAGCCCGACGCGATCGCGGCGCTGCGGGCGCTGTTGGCCATCGCCGGGCACGATCCTGACGCGCATCCCGAGCTGGACGACCGCGCGCGCATCCTCGCCTTCCTGCGGCGCGGCGGCAGCGCGCTGGGCAGCCTGCCCGAGGTGGTGCTCGACGGTGTGGTGCGGGCGGTGACCGGAACCAATCGACTGATCCGCGAACACCAGCACCGACCCTTCGTGGGAACGCTGGCGCATGTGCGCGCCGGACGCGATCATCAGGCACGGCCGCAGTTGCAGTCCGCACTGTGGAAGGCCCATGCGCTGCGGGTGGATGCCATCGAGCTGCCGTTCCTGCACGCCGAACTGACCGGGCGTGATGCCGTGGCACAGCTGGCACCCTGGCTATCGGCGCGTCTGCAGCAGTGGGACAGGCAACAGGAGAATGCAACGTGCAGTTGACGGGTTTTGAAGGAAACGTGGCGCTGGTGACCGGCGCAGCCGGCGGTATCGGCGCGGCGCTGGTGGGGCAACTGCTGGACGCAGGATGCCGGGTCGTGGCGACCGATCGTGAGCGGCCTGCGCCGGCGGCCGACGATGGGCGCGTGCAGGCCTTCGCACTGGATGTCACCGACGGCGCGGCCGTAGACGCCCTGGTCGACCAGGTGGAAGCCACGGTGGGGCCGATCATGCTGGCGGCCAGCGTGGCCGGCGTGTTGCATGTCGGCGAGGTCGTGGACACCAGTGACGCGGATTGGCGCAGGGTGTTCGCTGTCAATGCCGACGGTGTGTTCCATGTCGGTCGCGCATTGGCGCGGGTGATGTCGCCGCGCCGGCAAGGCGCCATCGTGACCGTCAGCTCCAACGCGGCGGGCGTGCCACGGCATGGCATGGCCGCCTATGCGGCCTCGAAGGCGGCGGCGACGATGTTCACCCGCTGCCTGGGCCTGGAGCTGGCGCCACTGGGCATCCGCTGCAACATCGTGGCGCCGGGCTCCACGTTGACCCCTATGCAGACCGGCATGTGGGAAGACGAGCAGGGCGCGGCGCGGGTGATTGCAGGCAATCCGGCGACCTACAAGGCTGGCATCCCGTTGCGCAAGCTGGCCACGCCGGAGGACATCGCACAGGCGGTGATGTTCCTGCTGTCCGAGCAGGCTGGGCACGTGGCGATGAGCGATCTGTACGTGGATGGCGGCGCCACGCTGCGTGGGTGAGCATCTGTAGAGCCGAGCCCATGCTCGGCTGCTTTCCTCCCTCAGCCGAGCATGGGCTCGGCTCTACAGCGAGCGCGACATCGGTTCGCTGTCAGGGCAGCGTCAGACGGTACACCAGAAGGCGGTTGTCGTTGTCGTACGCACTGTCGCAGTGCTCGCCCTGCATGCGGCAGGTACGGGCGATGAAGTCGTTGTCGTTGCCGATCAACAGCAGTACGTCGTTCGGGTGCTCTGGATCGAGCGCCGGCAGCACGTCCATCGCCTCCCATTTCTCCGACAGCAGCCCCGGGTGCGGGCCGCGCCCTGTATCCAGATCCAGCCCGGCCCGGGCCAGCTGAGTCCGGTCGAGCAGGTTCAGCACCTCTTTGACGTTGGCGGGCACGATGCCGGTCTTCAAGATCGCATCAGCCGGATCGGCCAGCACCGATGCCGTGCCGGTCTCATATTCCGTATCCACCAGATTGGAGGCCTGCGTCACGTTCACCAGCAGCACCGATTTATAGACGATCGGATCATCGCCATCCTTGCCCAGGCCATTGCCATCGCGCGCCAGCATCAGGAATCGCGCGTTGTCCAGCGCACGCAGCTCGCTCTGTGCAGCAGTACGGTCGAGCTTGCCCTTGCCGTCATGGGCATAGGCGGGCAGGATCATCACATGATGGCCGACCGGTTGCGTCGGCGTCGGGTTGGCAGATACGTCGTAGACCAGCACGCGGGTATTGATGCGGCCGGCGGCATTGCCCGGCGCGCTGTCCTGGATCAAGGCGCTCTGCAGGGCAACAAACAGCCGTGTGCCGTCGGGCGACAGGCTCATGCCTTCCACGCCCTGGTTGTTGCGGCGCCCGGTCTGCGGCGCGGCCAACGATCCAAAGGCAGGCTTGCCATCACGTTGTGGCCGGATCGCCAGCGGCGGCACGATCACGCCCTGCAGCCGGCCCTGTGCATCGAAGTAGTAGACGTTGGCGGTGTACTCGTCGCCGATGTAGAAGTGGCCGTCGGCAGTGAACTGCAGGGATTCCGCGTCGAGCGCGACCTTGCCGGCCCCCGCGCCAACTGCGGGCGAGGGCAGCACCACGCCACGCTGGTTGATCGTGTGATCACCGGGGTCGGCACCAGTGAAGGACTGGCCGTTGTAGTCCTTCAGCACCAGGCCCTTGTCGGGCGTCATCGCCACCACGCCGAAGCCCTTGGACGTTCCCTGCGGCCAGTCGATGCGCAGCTTCATGCGTTCCAGGCGGCCGGCGTAGTCGTAGAACAGGCCGGCCTCCGGATCGTTGCGGCCGCGGTCGGGCAGCGTCCACAGCACCCCCTGGTAGCCACGCGCGGTGCGCCGCCACGTGCCCGGCTGTATCGCCAACGACGAGAACGAGCCCAGCGTATCGCCGAGGAAGTCCACGGTGCCTGCCGGCAATCGCCCGGCGGCGACCAATCCCTTGTCCACGTAGGTGAAGCTGCCTACGTCCACCGCGCGTGGTGGCATGCCGCGGGCTTCATGCGGTGCGTTGTAGCCGCTGACCGAGAGCGCGGCCAGCAGCAGGGCAGTAGCGGACATCGATGGACTCCTCGGCCGGCGATCAGAAGCGGACGTCGATGGTACCGAACACCTGGCGCGGTGCCGACGCATGGAACACATACAGCTTGCCCGACGGGTCGCTGGGTGCGAACACGCTCGAATCCAGGTTGCTGGCGTAGCGCTTGTCGCCCAGGTTGGTGACGTTCAGCGACAGGCGCATGCCCTTGGCGAAGCCAACCTGGCCGAAATCGTAGCCACCGGCCACGTCGAACACGGTGAAACCGCCGAAGCCCTGGTCGTTGGTATAGGTGTAGAAGCGCTCGCCGGTGTACTTGCCGCGCAGGCTGGCGAACCAGCCGTTGTCGCGCCAGGTGATCTCGGTGGCCAGCAGCTGCTTGGGCGTGTCGGTCTGGATCTTGCCCTTGATCTGCTGCTCGACGCCCGCCTGGATGTAGTTGGAGGCATACGTCGAGCGGTTCAGCGACGCCGAGGTGTACCAGCTGAAGTGCTCGTTCGGTGTCCACAGCACGGTCAGTTCGGCACCGCGGCTGTCGACGCCGCCGACGTTGTAGAAGCGGTTGCCGCAGGTCGGTCCGACCGGCTGCCGCGAGTCGCAGGGGTTGTACTGCAGCAGGCGGTTGTCGAAGCGCACGCTGTAGGCAGCAACCGACGCCTGCAGGGTGTCGGTGACGAAGCGGTAGCCCGCTTCCAGCGAACGTGATTCTTCCGGCTTCAGGTTGCCCTGCGCGTTCCAGGTGGCCTGGCTGACCGCCTGTGGGCCCAGCTTGAAGCCGCCCTGGAACATGGCGATGTTCTCCGCATAGCTGGCGAACACTTCGTGATGCAAGCTGAGGCGGAAGTTCGCACCCACGCTGGGCAGGAAGTTCTTGCTGGCCTTCAGCGAACCGGTCGCGAACTGGTTGTTCGAGCTCGGCGAGATCGGTGTCTTCGCATCGCCGGGCAGTGCCTGCGCGTCGGAGGTGGCATGCGGACTCTTGGCGCCGAATTCCAGTGTCAGACGGTCGTCAAGCAGGCGCCAGGTGTCCTTCAGGAAGAACTGGTGGGTCTTCCAGCGCGTGCGCTGGGCGAACACACCCACGTCCGAGGGCAGGGTGTTCATGCCGCTGAGGTCGCGTGGGCCGTCCACTGCGGTCTGGTAGCGTTCGGCGCTGCTGGTGTTGCGTTCGTACCAGACGCCACCTTCGATGCGGTGTGCACCCAGCTCCCAATCGAACGACAGCGTGCCGCCATCGCGGTCGATGGTGTAGATGGTGTTGCGGAAAATGATCGGGATTTCCTGCGCCGTGCCCTTGTTCGACCAGGCGCCGCTGTTCCAGTTGTGGCCTTCGCCACGGTCGTCGTGGTGGTAGGCCAGCGCGCGCAGGGTGAAGCCGTCGGCGAGGAAGAAGTCGCCGGCCAGGTAGTACAGGTTGTCATCGCGCAGGATCTGCCCGGCAGTGAAGGCGCCGTCGGCGTCCTTGTCCGGACCGCTGTTGTCGCACTTCTTCGCGTTGAGGCTGGCGGTGTTGCAGTAGGCCTTGGCCACGGCCTTGTTCCAGTCCGGCGCGTAGCCGCCCCAGTCCCAGCCCAGGCCGCGGGACATCTCGTCCTTGGACAGGTAGAAGTAGTCGGCCTGGCTGGTGCGCGAGGTGTCGACGAAGCCGGTGATCTGGCCGCCGCCGAAGTTCCACACGCCCTTGGCGTTGAACTGCCTGGTGGTGGATTTGTTGTACGCGGTCTGGTCGTTCCAGAGGTCCGAGACCGCGTTCATGCCCGACACGTAGCCGGAGAATCCGTTGTACTCGCCGCTGTCCACGCGCACGAAGGTGCGGCGGTTGGCATCGCTGCCGAAGGTCTGCACCACGCGGCCGCCCAGTTCCTGCGCCGGGCGGTCGGAGGTATAGGAAATGGTGCCGCCGAGGTTGCTGGTGGACGGCGTGCCGAGGCTGCCGATGCCCACCGCCAGCTCGGCGCCGGCCATGTTCTCGCTGATCAGCGCACGGTTGATGGTCAGGCCGTTGTAGTTGTTGTACGCACCGTCGCCCAGCGGTACGCCGTCCAGCGTGTAACCCAGCCGGGTGGCGTTGAAGCCGCGCAGGCTGAGGGTCATCGACTGTTCGTTGGTACCCAGCGCGTCGGCCGACTGCGCGTTGACGCCCGGCAGCAGGTTCAGCGTTTTCTGCAGGCTGGTGCCGGGCGGCAGGATGTCCAGGTTCTCGCGGGTGATGCGCTGCACCTGGCGCGCCTCGCCACTGCCGATGACTGAAACGGCATCGAGGTCGGTGGCCGACGGCGCCTGCTGCGCCCATGCGATCGGCGCAAGGGCAAGGGACAACGCAGCAGCCAACAGGGTCTTGGTCATGGAACACGCACTCAGGCAGGCGCGAGCCGCCGCGTGGAAGCGGAGCTCAGGCAGATGAAGGGGGAAGATGCGATGTGATCAGCGGCGCCGCAGGCGCCGTTCGATCAACGTGAAAATGGTGCGCTAGACAGATGACTGTCTGGTGACATGTTCAGTTGTTGTGAGGCGCAGACCTGTAGCGCCGAGCCCATGCTCGGCTGCTTTCGGGTGCAGCCGAGCATGGGCTCGGCTCTACAAGGAGCTTCAGGGGCAAGGTAGATGCCGACCTTGGTCGGCATGCGCGGCGCCGAATTGTCGATGCGTAGCATTGATGGAGAAGCGCCAACCAAGGTTGGCCTCTACCAGAAGCGCCGATCCAGGTCGGCGTCAACGCGCGCTCAATCCGCTTTGCGTGGCTTGCGCGTGCGCTTGGGCTTTGCTGCGTCACCGCTGCTGGCGGCGCCATCCTGCAACGCCTGCAGCCACGACAGCGTGTCGACATAGTCGATGAAGTGGCGCAGATACCCGGGGCTGGTAGCCTGCATCGTGTCCAGCATGCGCTGCACCAGCACTGCCGAGTTCAGTGGGCCGCCGTCGGCGGGGGCCTCGGTACGCAGCGAGCGGCGCACCTGCAGTTCGCTGCGCAGCTCCGACCACTCGCGCTGCACCTGCTGCAGCATCGGCACCTGCGGGTAATGCGGCAGCGAGCGCGACCCCGCATCGAGATCGCGCACCAGTGCGCGCAGGCCCTCCAGCGCGGGCGGCTTACTTGGCATCCGGGGCCTTGGGCTTGGGAATCGGCGCGATCTCCACGCGGCGGTTGCGCGCGCGGCCCTCTTCGC
The DNA here is from genome assembly GCF_002750935.1 of Stenotrophomonas sp. LMG 10879. Classification (NCBI taxonomy): domain Bacteria; kingdom Pseudomonadati; phylum Pseudomonadota; class Gammaproteobacteria; order Lysobacterales; family Lysobacteraceae; genus Stenotrophomonas; species Stenotrophomonas sp. LMG 10879. Next base: position 585,093 of record NZ_PEJT01000001.1, on the reverse strand, counting down.
TGGCATTGGAGCTGACCGGCTGCTCGCTGCCGAAGGCGGCGGCGAACACCGCATCGGCCGGTACACCGTCGGCGATCAGGGTCCGGGTCACCGTCAGCGAGCGCTGCGCCGACAGCTCCCAGTTGTCGGCGAAGCGGCGGTTGCCTTCGCGCACCGGTGCGTCATCGGTAAAGCCGCTGACCATCAGGATTTCTTCGCGCGAACCCAGGTACGCCGCCAGCGGCGCGGCAAGGCTGCGCAGCAGCTCCTGGCCTTCCGGCTGCAGCTGGTCGGAGTTCAGCGCGAACAGCACGTTGCCGCTGATGCCGATGCGACCGTCCACCAGCGTCACCCGGCCGGCGGCAAGCGGACCGGCCAGCGCCTGTTCCAGGGTCTGCAGGCGCTTGGCCTCGGCCTGGCGCTGCTTGACCTCCTGGTCCAGCCGCTGCGACAGCTCCAGCTGCACGGCGACCACGCCGACCAGGATCAGCACGAACGCACCCAGCAGCACCGACATCAGATCGCCGAATGCCGCCCAGATCGGGGCGTGCGAGCCGCCATCGACCTCCAGCTCGTCGCTCATGCGCTGCCGGCCTTGCCGCGGCGCGCGGCCAGCTGCTGCAGTTCTTCCATCACCTGCTTCTGCGACAGCAGGCTGAGGTCGACCACCTCGCGCGCCTGCGCCACGTAGTACGCCAGCTGCTCATCGCTGCGCGCGAGCGAGGCATCCAGTGCGCCACCGATCTGTTCCAGGCGTCCCGACAGCTCCGCCGAGGCGGTACCGAACTGTTCGACCGCAGACCCGAAGGTGCCGGCCAGCTGGCCCACCTCGCCGGCACTGCCGCTGAGCAGGGTGGCGATGCCATCGAGCTTGCCGGTCTCGGCCGTGATGTGGTCGGTGAAGCGGTTGCCGACGCGTTCCAGCAGTTCGGCCGAACCACCGACCAGCGCGTCCACGGCCGTGCGCTGTTCGTGCGAGGCGTGGTTGATCGCCTCCAGCAGGGTCTGCACGGTGGCGAGCAGGTGGCCACGCTCCTCCAGCATCGCGTTGTCGCGCACCAGGCTTTCGGACAGGGTGCTGCGCAGTTCGTTGATGACCTCGGCCGCGGCCTTCGGCGCCTCGGCCGCGGTCTGCAGCAGGGTGGAGACTTCGGCCAACGTGGCGCTGGCCTGGGCGCGGCCGTTCTCGCCGATCTGCTGCGCGGTCTGCGCCAGCGTGTCGCACACCTGCTGCTGCTGCGTGGACAAGCGTTCGCCATCGGCCTGCAGGCGCGCGGCAAGGTCGGTCGAAACGTTCTGCAGTGCGTCGCTCCAGCGCTGCAGGCGCTGTTCGTCCGCGGCCACCAGCTGGGCCTGCAACGCGGCATGCGCCTGCTGCAGCTCGGTACTCACCGCGTCCCAGCGTTCCTGACGCTGCTGCTCGCGCGCATCCAGGCCGGCCTGCAGCTCGGCATGCGCGGTGGCGATGGCGGCCTGTGCAGCCTGCCAGTCCTGCAGGCGCTGTTGTTCGTGGTCCTGCAGCAGCGACTGGCCGGCGGCGTGGCGCTCATCCAGCGCCTGCAGCAGCGCCTGCGCACGTTCGTCCAGGTGGCTGCTGGCACGCTGCAGTGCCTGCTGCTGACGCTCGACCAGTTCACTGTTCAATGCATGCTGCTGTTCGGCAGCGGCACGCCAGGCGTCGGCGTTGCCGCTGGCGTCGGCCTGCAGGCGCTCGCCGATGCGCACCACCAGCGCTTCACTCTGCGCGCTCTGGCCTTCGCTGAAGGCCTGCAGATGCTGGCGCAGTTCAGAAACCAGTGCCTGCTGCGCGCCAGTCTGCTCGGCCACGACGTTGGCCCAGCTGGCCTCGGTGGCCACACGGCTGCGCTCGAAGCCTTCAGTGAGGCCGTTCAACTGCTGCTGCACCGCGTGTTCGACGCGCGAATGCAGCGCCTGGCCGTGGCTGGCCAGACCGGCCAGCGTGGCTTCGGCCATCGGCTGCAGGGCGCCCCCGATGGCGGCGGCACTGGCTTCGGCGCCTTCGCGCAGCGACTGCTGCAGCGAGGTGGCCAGGCGTTCCTGCAACGCCTGGCTCTGCGCCAGGAATTCGGCCTGGCCGGCCAGCAGGCGCTCATTGGCGGCCGCGCTGTGTTGTTCGAAGGTGCTGGTCATCGCCTGCAGGCGATCGACCAGCGCAGGCAGCGCCGCAGACTGCGACTGCAGCAGGCGCAGCGACTCGGCACGCTGCCAGGCTTGCGAATACGGATGCAGGTCAGTGGCGATGGCGCGGTCCAGCTGCTGCACCACCTGCAGGCGGTCGCGGCGCAGCAGCGCCGACAACAGGCCCAGCATGGCCGAGCTGGCCACACCGGCGATGGACGTGCCGAACGCCACCGCCAGGCCCTGCACCGGCGAGGCCAGCGAGCCGCGGATGGCCGCCATGTCGGTAGCGCTCTGCAGGGCCAGGCCCGTGCCGCGCAGGGTGTCCATCATGCCCAGCAGCGTGCCGAGCATGCCCAGCAGCACCAGCAGGCCCACCAGATAAGGGGTCAGCACCGGCGAGGGCAGGGCGGTGCGTTCGCCCTCCACGCGCAGGCGCACCGCATTGCGCAGGCCCAGCGGCACACGCTCCAGCCACGGCGCCAGACTGTCCTTGGCCAGCGAAACGTCATTCAGCGCGGCGCGCAGGCCATTGCTGGCCTGCCGGTAACGGTACAGCTCGACGCCACCGGCGATGTAGCAGGCCGCGATGATCGCGGCCACGGCCGCACCCAGCGGGTGCACCGAGACGTAGCCGACACCGATCCAGCACACGGCCAGCAGGCCAGCAAGGAAGACAAGGACGTGGAAAACAGTTCTGGACATGGTGTTCCGGTCAGTGTGAGCGCAGGGCGGCAAGCAGCCCCTGGATCGGGTGGAAGCGCAGTTGCAGCTCGGCGAGCAGCAGCGTGCGCATGTCGTGGCGGAAGGACGCGCGCCAGCCGGGCTGGCCGTGCACGCGTTCGAATCGGGCACCCAGCACCGCTGGGGCGGTGGCAAGCAGGCTGTGCTCGCGCGGGCTCAAGGTCTGTTCCATCACCGCATCGACCTCGGCCAGCCGCGCCAGCTCGGGTGAGGCCAGCATCAGCTGGTCGCGCAGGCGGCCGCGCAGGCGACCGGTGGCGGTCTGGATGGCCTGTTGCAGCACCCGGTAACGCTGCCGCAGCGAAGCGAAGTTGGGTGCCGCAGCGGCCTCGGCCAGGTCCAGCAGGCGCTCGGCCTCGACGTCCTCGCTCAGCGAGGCCAACAGGCTCGCTTCGGCCTGGGCGCAGTCGGCCAGCAGATCATCAAGGGCCTCGGCAGCCTCGGCCGGTTCAGCCAGGCGGCCATCCAGCGCCCCCGCAAGGGCCACGGCACGGCTCCAGTCCACCCACTGACCGAGGCGATCGGTCAGGGCGGGACTGGAGGCCGGCATCGCGCCGTCGCTGAGACGGGCGAGCAGACGGAGGAAGTCCGGTCCACCCAGGACCGGCTGCGCTGCGTTCGCCATCAAGGGGGTGGGGGCCAAAAACCGTTGATTTTACAACCAGATGAAGCCGGCCGTATGAAGGCGGGGCGCGGGGGCAGCAACGATCGGGCCACAGGGCTTAAAATGGTCGGCTGTACCACCGCACCCCGACTTCTGGAGCTTGAGATGACCGTTGCGCAGTTCTACCCGATCGGCACCCCCGGACAGCCCTGGGGCGACGCCGAACGCGCGCAGTGGCGGGCCCGCCAGCAGCGGCAGCGCAGCTACCATGAAGACGTGGTGACCGCGCTGGAGCGGCTGGACGAGCGCTTCGACGTGGTCCAGTACGGCCAGCTTGACTACGCCCCGGACCACTACCCGCTGTTTGCGGTGGTGAACCACGACTGGAACCCGGCCCTGCCGACCGCGCTGGTCACCGGCGGCGTGCATGGCTACGAAACCAGCGGCGTGCATGGCGCCCTGCAGTTCCTGGAACAGCACGCCGAGCGTTACCTGGGCCGCTTCAACCTGATCGTGGCCCCGTGCGTGAGCCCGTGGGGCTACGAGCGCATCCAGCGCTGGAATCCCAATGCCATCGACCCCAACCGCAGCTTCCGTGACGGCGACCTGATCGAGGAAGCCGCCTCGCTGATGCGCTGGGTGGCCGAACGCAAGCCCAACATCCGGGTCCACCTGGACCTGCACGAAACCACCGACAGCGACCTGCACGAATTCGACCCGGCCCGTTGCGCCCGCGATGGCAAGCCGTTCGAGCGCGACACCATTCCCGATGGCTTCTATGTGATCGGCAACAGCGAAGACCCGCAGCACGAATTCCAGAAGGCGCTGATCGCCGCCGTGGCCCCGATCACCCACATTGCCCCGGCCGACGCCGAGGGCAATCTGGTGGGCATGCCGCTGCAGTCGCTGGGCGTGGTGTGGGGCGAGTCGCGTTCCATTGGTGCATGTGCCGGCTTCACCGATGCGCTGTATGCCACCACCACCGAGGTGTACCCGGACAGCCCGCGCACCAACCCGCAGGAATGCAACGACGCCCAGGTGGCTGCGGTGTGTGCGGGGTTGGATTTCGCCCTGGCCAATTGACGGCTGTGTCGTAGCGCCGGGCCCATGCCCGGCTGCTGCGGTCGGCGGCAGGTTCAGCCGATGCTTTCGACATGCACGGCCGGTGTTGCCGGGAGGGTGGGGCGCGTCGCCGCGCCCCACTTGATCAGTACTTCTTTTCCAGGTTCAGCTGCACGCCGTGGTCTGTGTCTTCGCTGCTGCCGAACAGGCCGCGGTACTCGATCCGCAAGCTGAGGTCGCGCTCGGTCTGCAGCACCGCCCCCAGACCGAACACGAACCGGTTGCGCTTGAGCCCGTCGATTTCGCCGCGGTAGAACGGACCGCCCGGCAGATCGGCGTAGCCCATCGTCACCGAGCTGGCGTCCTGGAAGTCGTGCTGGTACTCGAACCGCACCTGTGGCGACAGCGTGCCGAAGCGCACCGGGAAGCGATAGTCCATGTGCACGCCCAGGCTGGCGGTGGTGGTGTCCACATCCTGGTCGTCGTAGCGCAGGGCGTAGATGGCGTCGCCGCGTTCGGTATAGCCGTTCAATGTGGCGCGGGCCAGATCCAGGCGCGCGTACGGGCTCACCGACAACCGGTCGTGCTGGTAGTCGCCACCGACCGACAGCGAGGCGAACCACTGCTTGCCGTCGCGGTCACCTTGCACCATCGCACCATTGGCAGTCACGTAGCGGCGGGAATCGAACGACAGCAACTGGTAACCCAGCAGGCCATCAACGAAGAAGTACTGGCCCGGGTGATAGCTGGCGTACGCAGCCAGGGTGTAGCTTTCGCCGTGGCTGCGGGTGTCGTTGTGACCGACGTCGGTAGTGTCGTGGCCGTAGCCGATACCGGCGCCGAAGGCGAACGACTGGTTCACGCGGGTATCGGCACCAGCACTGATGCCGCTGGTCTGGAAGTCGAAGCCGGCGCTGCCCGAGCGACCATCGCGATCACCGCTGTTGATCGAACCGCCGGTCCACAGGGTCAGGGCGCCTTTATCGCCATTGCCGCTACGTTTGCCGCGATCCCCGCCGACGGGCGCGACAGCAACGTCGTCCCTCAGCATAGATTCGTCCAGCGCGGTGACCTGGCGGCAATCGCCGCCGGGCATGCGTCGCACCTCATCCTGGCAGCGACGGTCGCGGTCGACGCCGAAGCTCAGCCCGTTCTCGAAGCGCTCCCCTCTGCCAGCACCATGCAGGCCTTCCATGCGGCGCTGGAAGTTGCCGATCTGCGCAGTGGCGAAGCGACGGGTGGAAGCGGTCTGCGCGCCCAGCAGGCCCATCACTTCCGCGTCCAGGGTCGGGTCCGGTCGGCCGATTACATCAAAGTCGATGGTCGCCGGCGCCGAGGTCGCGAATGCGTTGGCCAACGTGAAGGTGGCCGTGGCGATACCGGCGAAGGTGGCCGCCGGGGTGAAGGTCAGGCGATAGCCCGCGCTGGCACCGCTGCCGGAAGGTGCGATGGTGGCCGTGCCGGCAGTCGCCGGCGACAGCGATACCAGCGTGGCCGCAGTGAACGGGCCGCCGGTGGCGTCGGTCGTCAGCTCGACCACCGCCGCAACACCCGCATTGGCACTGACCCGGCGCGAGACCGCCACCGGCACCTGGTTGATGGTGATCGTGGCGGTGATCGGAGCCGATGCGCCGTAGGCGTTGTTCAAGGTGTAGACGATGCTTGCGGTGCCCGAGGCGGTGACCAGTGGGGTGTAGGTGATGTTGGTACCGGTCACCGTCGTGGTGCCGGTGGCCGGCTGCGTCACCAGGGTCACACCGATGAACGGACCGCCGGTGGCACCCACCGTGGTGTCGATGGTCACCGGCTGCCCTGCCACGGTGGCGACAGCCGCGCGCGGCTGCCCCGCAGGCACCGGCAGCGCGTTGACGGTGATCGACACCGTAGCCGGGGCCGAGGTGCCACCTGGGCCGGTGGCGGTGTAGGTGAAGCTGTCCGCGCCGAAGTAGGTGCCCGTTGGCGTGTAGACAACCGTCACGCCGCTGACGGTGGCGGTGCCATGTGCCGGCGCGCCTGCCACGGCGATCGAGGTGATCACGCCGCCGTCGTTCGCTGTTACCGGAATCGTCACCGGTTGCTGCGACGGCGTCGCGGCGCTGTCGTCCACTACCACCGGCACGGCGTCAGCGATGACGATGCTGTAGCTCTGGGTGGCGTTGTAGCCGGCGTCATCGGTGGAACGCACCACCGCGGTATAGCTGCCGGCCGTGGTTGGCGTACCGCTGAACACACCCGCCGAACTGAAGGCAATGCCGGGGGGCAGGGCACCGGAGGCGATCGCGTAGGTATACGGCGCGATGCCACCGCTGCTGCTCAGGCCCTGCGAATAGGCCGTGCCCACTGCGCCGCCGGGCAGGGTGGCCGGGGCCAGCACCACGGTCGCCGGAGCGATCGTGACGGTGTACACGCGGTTGGCGGTCTGGCCGTTGGAATCGGTGGATCCCACCGTGACGCTGAAGCTGCCATCCGAACGAGGGACGCCGGTCAGCGCGCCAGCGGAGGAGAAGGACATGCCGATCGGCAGCGCACCGCTGATCAGCGAGTAGCTGTATGGCGCAACGCCGCCGCTGGAGCTAACCTGCGCGTTGTAGGCCACGCCTGCGCTGCCGTTGGGCAGGCTGGGCGGATCGATGGCGATTGCCGGCGTGGCAACGACGATGGTGTAGTTCTGCTGCAGCGAGAACGGCGCTCCCGCGCCGGTGCTGGAGTCGGTGGTGCGCACGGCGATGTTGTAGTTGCCCGGCACAGTCGGCGTACCGCTGAGCACACCGGCCGACGTCAGGGTGACCCCCACCGGCAGCGAGCCGGCGACCAGTGCGTAGCTGTACGGCGCGGTGCCGCCATTGCTGGCGAAGTTGATGGTGGTGGCCACGCCGTAGTTCATCGGCAGGTTGCCCGGCGCCGGGGTCATGCTCAGGGTCGGCGCGCCAACGGTCAGCGTGAAGCTCTGGTGGGTGGTGAACGGACCGTTGCCGGTGCTGCTGTCGACGGCAGTGGCGACGAGGTTGAAGCTGCCCGCCGCGCCCACCGTGCCGCTTATGGTCACGCTGTTGGCGGTGGTGCCGCTGATGCCCAGGCCCGCTGGCAGGCCAGTGACAGTGAAGCCGCTATAGGGCGCGGTGCCACCATTCCAGGTGAACGTCTGGCTGTAGCCTGCGCCGACCTGGGCGTTCATCGGGCCGCCCGCAGTCACGGTGATGCTCGGCAGGCCAACGCTGACACTGACCGTGGCCGGTGCAGAGGTGCCGGCGCCGTTGGTGGCGGTGTAGGTAAAGCTGTCCGGGCCCGCGTAACCTGCGGTTGGCTGGTAGGTGATGGAAGTGCCGCTGGCGTTCGCGCTGCCATGGAGCGGCGCGGTGCCGACGGCCACCGAGGACGGCACACCGCCGGAGATGTTCAGCGTGATCGGATTGGCGCTGCTGTTGTAGGCCACGCTCGCTGACAGCGGATTGGCCACGGGTGGGATGTTGATGATCTGTAGTGAATAGCCACGCGGCGCGGAACTGTAGGGGCCGCTGCCGGTGCTGCTGTCGGTGGCTGTTACGGAGAAATTGGAGGTGCCCGCTGATGTGGGTGTGCCCGACAGGGTGCCCGCGCTGGAGAGCGTGATACCGGCCGGCAAGCTGCCGGCGGTGAGCGCATAGGTATATGACGGGGTGCCGCCGCTGGCAGGATTGAGCGTGGCGCTGTACGCCGCGTTCTGGGTACCGTTGGCCAGCGTGGTGGCCGGCAGCACCACCGTGGCCGGAAGGAACGTCGTGGAATAGGCGCGCGAACCGGTGTGCGGCGCGCCGGCGCCGGTGCTGCTGCTGGTGGCGGTAACGGTGAAGTTGAAGGTGCCGCCTGCGCTGGGTGTACCGCTGATGACGCCGCTGCTGCCATTGAGCGTCACCCCCGCCGGTAGGGCGCCCGCAGTGATCGCATAGCTGTACGTCGCGATGCCGCCGCTGGCGATGAAGCTCTCACTGTAGGCCGCGCCGACTGTGCCGCCTGTCAGCGCGGACGGAGCGATCAGGATCACCGGCGGCGCCACCACCAGAGTGTACGCGCGGGAGCCGGTGAAACTGTTGGTGTCGGTCGCGGTCACGGTGAAGTTGAAGGTGCCGGCTGCGGTCGGCGTACCGGTCAGTGCGCCGGTGCTGGTGTTGAGGCTCAGCCCTGCGGGCAGCGTGCCTGCGGTGATGGCGAAGCTGTACGGCGCAGTGCCGCCGCTGGCGCTGAGGGTCTGGCTGTAGGCCACAGCGACGGTTGCGCCCGGAACGGTGGTCGGGCTGACCACGATGGTCGGCGGCGGAATCACCTGCAGGGTCACCGATTTGACCTCGGCATAGCTGCCGGTGCCGGTGCTGCTGTCAGTGACGCGGATGCCGAAGGTGTAGCTGCCCTGGGTGGTGGGCGTGCCGCTCAGGGTCGCCCCGCTCAGGCTCAGGCCGGGCGGCAGGGTGCCGTTTTCATACGCGAACGTGTAGCCGGGCACGCCACCGCTGGCAGTGAAGGTCACCGAGTAGGCAAGGCCCTGCGCCGCAGAGGGCGTCGACGGCGCGATGGCAAGGGTCGGGTTGGCTGCCGAACCGCTGAAGCTGCGCACGCCGCTGGCAGAGGCGCTGTCGGTGGCGCGGATGGTGAAGGCATAGGCGCCGCGCTGGGTGGGTGTACCGCTGATGGTGTTTCCGCTCAGGCTCAGGCCCGGCGGAATGGAACCGGTGTCCAGGCTGTAGGTGTAAGGTCCGGTGCCGCCGCTGGCACTGAGGCTGGTGCTGAAAGGCACGCCCACCGTCAGGTTGACCGCAGGCGAGGCGGCGAGGGTGATGGCTGATGCCGGAGCGATGGTTACGGTGACGGTGATGTCACCGCCGAAGTCGTCCTGGATGACGAAGGTATCGGTGGAGGCGCTGTCGCCGTTGTGGGTGTAGGTCAGCGGCAGGTTGGCACCGGATTGCACGCCCACGGTTCGGCTGCCGTGCGGGGTGCTTGCCGTCCCTGCGGAGATGCCGAAGCCGCCATGGCAGTTGTTGATGTTGAGCGTCTGCGAGCCACTGTTGGCGACTGACATGCTCAGCGTCGGGCAGAAGGTCGATGGCGCGGCGGCCGCTGGCTGCGGCCACAGACTGCCCGCGCACAACAGCGCGATGGCGATCCAGGAGCAGAACCAGGAATAGAAAGCGTGCGAACGCGCACGCGGCGTCTCCACGCGTAGCGCCGATGACTGATGCATGTCCTGCCCCTGTTGGCACCGCACCGGCTCGAATGCACCAGGGCTTTCGAGTCAGTGCGGCGAGACTTAACCCCTGTCCGCGGTAACCGGGATTTTCCCCGGACCGCACCCCTTGCGAACTGCTGGCGACCATTCAAGCAGCATTCATGGTAAAAAAGAAAGTGCCGCATGGTTCATGAAGCATTAATGTTGCAATTGCACAAAAGTTTTACTTGTACCGGGCTCGGCGTGTGAGCCAGAGTTACTCCCGCACCGGACATGATGTCCGTGCCACCAACCTTTCGGGGGAAAAGGTATGACCGAAGTCTTCCTCGGGCAGATAATGCTCACGGGGTTTGCGTTCGCACCCAGGGGATTCGCCCTCTGCAACGGACAGCTGCTATCCATTGCCCAGAATCAGGCGCTGTTTTCGCTGCTGGGCACCCAATACGGTGGTAACGGCACCACCAACTTCGCCCTGCCCAACATGCAGTCGTGTACCCCGGTTGGTGCCGGCAGTTCGGTGGATCCCAGCTGGAGCCCAGCACCTTACGTCCAGGGCCAGCTTGCGGGTGCGGAAAACGTGACACTGCAGGGCACGCAGGTGCCACTCCACAGTCCTGTGGTCAATGGCACCACCAGCGCGGGGACGGCGCGAAATCCCACCAATGGCCTGTATGGCACCAATGGCAGCGCGATTTTCGGAGCCGCCAGCGGCACCCTGGTGCCACTGCAGGGCGTGGGGGCGGGTGGGGGCAATCAGCCACACTCGAACCTGCAGCCCTACACCGTGATCAGTTTCGTGATCGCGCTGTCCGGCATCTATCCGTCACGCGGCTGAACCGCCCGGCATCCACTACAGGAGTTAATCATGAGCACCCCTTACGTCGGAGAAATCCGGATGTTCGGCTTTGCACGCGTGCCCAACGGCTGGTTCGCATGCAATGGTTCGCTTCAATCGATTGCCGAGTACGAAGTGCTGTATACCCTGATCGGCACCACGTTCGGCGGCGACGGCGTCACTACGTTCGGCGTGCCCGACCTGAGCGGCCGCGTGCCGATCCATCAGGGCCGTGGCCAGGGCTTGAGCAACTATGTAATGGGGCAGAAGGCCGGCACTGAAAGTGTCACCCTGCTGCAGACGCAGTTGCCGCAGCATACGCCATCGCTGATGGCAACCACGGCGCTGGCAACCACCGGCGCGGTCGGCACTGCCGTGCTGCCGGCGGCGCTGTCGGGCGAAACCATGTATGTCACCGACATCACCGGCGCCAATGCTGCGGTCATGTCGCCCAATGCAGTTGTCAGCATGGGTGGCAACCAGCCGCACGACAACCAGATGCCTACGCTCACGGTGCAGTTCTGCATCGCGTGGGCGGGCATCTTCCCGTCGCAGAGCTGAGCCGCAACCCGCGCATACGCGCCTCCAGGACACGACCATGACCGAACCCTTCATCGGCGAAATCCAGTTGTTCGGCTTCAACTTCGCGCCACAGGGCTGGGCCAGCTGCAATGGCGCCACCTTGGCGATCCGGCAGAACACCGCCCTGTTTTCGCTGCTGGGCACTCAGTATGGCGGCGACGGACAAACGACGTTCCAGTTGCCCAACTTCGTCAATCGCGCAGCCACCCAGCAGGGCCAAGGCCCTGGCCTGACCCCGCGCAGCATCGGCGAGGCTTTCGGCAGCAATGGGGTGACGCTGACCCAGAACGAGATGCCATCGCACAGCCACTCCCTGACCATCTATAACCAACCTGCCGAGAGCAAGCGCACTAGCGTCCCGGCAGCGGGCAACTACCTTGGCCTGCCTACGTCGGGCTCACCCTTCGTGCCTGGCAACACTGCCAACACGCAGTTCAGCCCCATGATGATCGCGCCGTCCGGCGGTGGCCAGCCGCATGAAAACCGTCAGCCCTACCTCGCGACGAACTTCTGCATCGCGCTGGAGGGTGTATTCCCCAGCTTTGGCTGACGACATGCAAGCAACGTCGCAGCTCACTTCGTTTCCGGCAGGCCGCAACGACCACCTGGCCGTCCCCGCGCTCCTTGGCGAGCGCGGGTACGCTTTGCGGCCCCTGTGCGACGATGACCTGAGCTGGCTGCGCGAACTGTACGCCAGCACCCGCGCGGAGGAACTGGCACCAGTGCCTTGGCCCGAAGCGAGCAAGCGCGCGTTTCTGGATAGCCAGTTCGCACTCCAGCACCAGCACTACCAGGCGCACTACAGCGACTCTGATTTCCTGGCCATCGAACGCCACGGCGTGGTGGTGGGCCGTTACTACCTGCAGCGCAGTGCGCCGGATCACCTGATCGTCGATATCTGCTTGTTTCCCGGTGAGCGCGGTCACGGTGTGGCCGCGGCCCTGATTGCTCACAGCCAGGGCGAGGCCGCCGCGCTGGGTCGCGGCGTGACCCTGCACGTGCAGGCTGACAACGTCGCTGCGCAGCGCCTGTACCGGCGTGCGGGCTTTGCCCTGATCCACGATCAAGGCTCGCATCTGCTGCTGCGTTGGGCACCGGGCTGAGCCGGCGACACGCTGTCGTACGCCCGCCGGAGCGGGCACACCGTCAGTTGAAGATCGCCTGATACAGGAACCCCGCCTGCTCGCGCGCTACCGGCACCAGGAATATGCCCACCTCACCGATGTCGTCATGGCGCATCTGATAGATCTGCTGCGGGAACAGGAAGGCCGAGCCGTTGCGGAACAACAGCGAGAACGGAGTCCGTGCCGCGCCGGGCGGCACTTGCGATGGGTTCAGGGCTCGCGCCTCCACAAGCACAAACGGAACCTCGCCGTCGTTGATGACCGCCGAGAAGGTCTGATCGACGTGGCGGGCGAAATGGTCGAGCGTCAGCAGTTCCATGCAGAGTTCCCCTAAACCGAACCGCATCGTCGCCGCGCGGTACGTCCGATGCAAGTGTGTTGCGGAAGTTTCCGGCAGGCATGGTTGGCTGCACGTGAACCGCTCGTCCATCAGTCCTGTGTACCACCCGGGGCGAGTGTCCGATTGCCTGTCTCGGCCCAACCCCCGCCCAGCGCCAGGAACAGATCCACCTGACGGTCCACCCGCTGCGCACGCGAGGCTGCGAGTGCGGATTCTGCATCGGCCAGCGCGGCTTCGGCTGACAGCACATCAAGGAAGCCGATCCTGCCGAACCGGTACAGTTGCCCGGCCTGGCCGCTCGCACGTGCCGCGTCGTCGCGGGCGAGGGCAAGGCTGTGCTCGCGATCGATCTCCTGCGCATACGCCGACAGCGCGGTTTCGGTCTGCCGCAACGCATCCAGCACCGCGCCATCGAACGATGCCAGCGCAGCATCGGCGTTGGCCCCGGCAGCGTCGATCCGTGCGTGGGTTGCGCGGCGGTTCGGCCAGCGCCACGACAGCAGCGGTCCGATGGACGCGCCGATGCTGTCGCTGCCCAGCAGCTTCTTGAATGAACCTGCCATGCCAGCGGACGCGCCGATGCTCACCTGGGGATATAGTGCCGCCGTTTCCACGCCGATCATCGCAGTGGCGGCCGCCAAGCGGCGCTCCGCCGCACGGATATCCGGGCGACGCTGGATCAGCTGGCTGCCATCGCCGACAGGAATCAGCTGCTGCAGGCGCGGCGGTTGTTGGCAGTTGGCGACGTCCTGCGGGTAGTCCGCTGGCAGTCGGCCCATCAGCGCTGCCAGTTCGAACAGGGCCGCCTGCCGCTCGGCAACCAGATGCGGCACAGCCGCCGCGCTGCGGTTGTGCGCCGCGCGCGCCCGGCTCACGTCAAATTCGGTTCCGCGTCCGCCGGCCGCCAAGCGGGTGGTGGCGTCCAACGTGGCGCGCTGCGTATCGAGCACCCGTTGCGTCGCCGCCAGGGTAAGGTTGGTCGAACAGATGCCGACATAGGCGCGGGTGACGGCGGCGGCGACAACCACCCGCACCTGGTCACGTGCCGCAGCGACGGCCTCTGCATCCGCGTTGGCGGCCTCGATGCCGCGGCGGATGCCACCGGCCAGATCCAGCGGGTAGGACAGGTGGATGCCGAGCGCGTACACCTGCGGTGGCGAGGAAGGGGAGGTGTATCCCCCGGCGCGGGCCAGCGTGGCCGATGCGTCGGCGTCGGTGCCTACCGAGCCCTCGGCCCGGGCCTGCAGCACCAGCGCCGTGGCGCGGCGCAGGTTGGCGTCGGCCGCGCGCAGATCGGTGTTGGCCCGCAGCGCTTCGCTGACGTAGGCATTGAGCCGTGGATCGTCGTACAGCTGCCACCAGCGATCTGGCGGCTCGGCCTGTGTGTAGGCCGCCTCGGGCCCCGATACGAATGCGCGGCGGGCAGCCGGGGCGGCGGCGACCGCGCTGGCGGGAAGTGTGTAGTCAGGGCCGGACACGCAGCCGGCCAGCGACAGCGCACAGGCGAGCACGCCCGCGCGTGATGCGGTGCCGATCACTTGCAGGCCCCTTGCACGCGCGGAGTGATGGTCACGCTGGCGGTTCTGCCGACGATCAGGCGGGTGTCCGGGGCAACGTCATCCAGGCGGATGCGGACCGGTATCCGCTGCGCCAGCCGCACCCAGGTATAGGTCGACGCGACCGACGGCAGCAGGTTGTGGGTGCTCGAGCGCTGGTCGTCGGCGATACCGGCGGCGATGCTCTCCACATGCCCATGCACGTTGCGGCCATCGCCCATCAGGCGCGCGACCGCAGCATCGCCTTCGCTGATGCAGTTGAGCTTGGTTTCCTCGAAATAGCCCTCGACCCTCAGGCTGCTGCTGTCGATCAGGGCCAGGGCCTGGGCACCCGGTTGCAGGAAGTCGCCCGGGTGCAGATCGAGGTTGGTGACGGTGCCAGCGGCGCTGGCGCGCACTTCGGTGCGCTGCACGTTCAACAGTGCCACCCGCCGCTCCGCACGGGCCTGCGCCAGACCGGCCACTTCGGTATCGACCTTGGCCGCATTGCGCTCGCGTGTCTCCGAGGCGACCAGGTTGCCCAGCGCCAGATCCCGCTTCGATTCACGGCGGGCGAGGGTGAGCGTGGCCTGCGCGCTGCTCACCGCAGCATCCGCCTTCTCCAGCGCGGCGGCGTAGCGCGGCTGGTCCAGCACCAGCAGCAGCTGCCCGGCTTTCACCCGCTGGTTGTCCTGCACCAGCACCTGGGTCACCAGTCCGCCCATGTCCGACGCCACGCGGATCACATCCGCGCGCACCCGGCCATCGCGCGTCCAGGGCTGCGTTTCGTATCGGCTCCACAGGGACAGGGCCGCGATGACGGCGACGGCGAACAGGCAGAGCGTTGCGCTCCAGCGGCCAAGGACACTCAGCACGTGTTTCATTTCAGTTTCTCGAACAGGGGCGCGAGCTGGATCAACAGCTCCGCCAGGATCACGAACAGCGAAAGACCCACCAGCGGGCGATAGGCGAACAGCCGGTACAGCCCGAGGCTTGCCAGCAGCCGCGAGGCCATCATCGACAGGGCCAGCGCGATGAGCGCCACCGCCAGCAGGCCGGGAACGAAGACGCCATCGATGGAGATATCGGAGAACATCGCATCAGGCCTCATGAGCGAGCAGGTCGCGGCGCAGGCCGGAAAGCAGTGCAAGAACATGCTCGGTTCCGGGCGCGCTGCCAGTGCTGACGGCGTCGCGTGTGCGTTCGAGCGATTCCAGCAGCGGCGCATTCACCAGGCGGGGAGCGGGAGTGCGGAAGTGGGCGATGGCCCTGTGCATCAGCAGCGCATGCCACTCGCGGCTGCTCCGGTCCTTGAGCGTCCTGCCGATCACACGCAATTCGGCCACGGCACTGGCCGCGCGCATGTCTGCAAACATCGTCCGCAATGTGCGGGCCGCATCCGCACGGCCGCGCAGGCGAGGAGCAAGCAGCGCAAGCCGATCCACCATGCGGCTGGTCCAGTCGCTGGCATTTCGCACCTGCCCGGCCGCTCGACGGGCGATGTCCCGCCTGATCACATCCTGCAGGCGCGCGCGGCTGCGATTGCTGTCCAGGGTCTGCAACAGCGACATGCTGCACAGCGCCGCCGCCGTGCCGACGAACAGCGCGACGCCGCTGTTGAGCGCACCCACGATGTTGCTGGCGTTGGTCGCGCCCAATCCTGCAATAAGCGGGAAGGTGAGCACTACCCCCAACGCCGCCATGATGAACGGCGGGCGGGCGAGGAACGAGCCACACAGCAGCAGCGCGGGCGCCAGCGTCATGGCCAGGCCGACGAAATCGGACAGGCCCGGAAAGATCACCAGCGCGTAGAACAGCCCAATGACCACGCCGATGGTCGACCCGATCAGGTAACGCATGACATGCCCCGCAGGTGCCTCGGCGGTCCCGAACAACACGCAGGCCGTGCCGATGATGGAGACGGCGGTTGCACCATCGGACCACGCGGTGGCGATCCACAGCGCGCAGCTCAGTACGATGCCGACGAAAGCACCCAAAGCGCTGCGCAGGGCGATGCGGTGATCACGGTGCAGCACGTGGCCATTCGCCTTGCTGGCAAGGTGCACGGGCACACGCCGGCGCCAGTCCGGGCGGGCGTCGTGCAGCTGCTCTTCCAGCAGCCGGCAGTCGTGATGCGCAGCATCGAGTTCGGCCTGACGTGTGCAAAGCGCTGCACGCAGCAGGTCCGGCCATGCTGTGTCTGTCGTGCCAACAGGCTGCGCGCGCAGCTGGGCCATCGATTCGTCCACCGCGCTGGACAGCATCAGCACATCGAGCATCCGGTCATGCAGTGCGCGCAGGATCTGCACCTGGGCAACGCCGTGGGCGCTGTCGAACGGCAGGTGGATGGACAGCGTGTGCAGTTCGAGCAGGTCCGCGGCCACCTTGGAGCGATCCTCCGCAAGTACCGTCTCCTGGGCGCCTGCGCGCATGTCCTGCGTCCAGCGTTCCGCATCGCCGAGGATCGACGCCACACGCGCGTGCACACGCGGCGAAACCCGGCGCGGCAGCACCAGCCCGTGGACCAGCGTTGCCGCAAGAATACCGATGGAGATCTCCTGCACGCGGGTGATGGCAATGGTGAAGACGTCACCGGGCACCATCACCGCCGGGAAACCGATCAGGCTGGTGGTGTACCCGGCCAGCAGGAAGGCATACGCACGCGGTGTGCGGTCGAGCATGGCCAGGTACAGGCACAGGCCCATCCAGGCCGCCAGCACCACGCTCAGCACCAAGGGCGCGTTGGCGAACCGCGGCACCAGCAGCACCGTAGCAACCGCACCGCCGACGGTTCCCAGCAGGCGGAACAGGCCCCGGCTGAGCGTTGCGCCGGACATCGGCTGCGACACCAGATAGACCGTGCCGATCACCCAGAATGGGCGGGTCAGGCCGATGCGCAGCGAGACATACAGCCCGAGGATCGCGGCGAGCAGGCACTTGAGCGAGAACAGCACCGCTTCGCGGTCGACCTTCAATGCGGGCGACGTCAGCAGCGCGCTCGGGCGCGAAAGCCAGGGGCGGGTAGGGGCGGGAATCTGCATGCCGCCATCGTATTCAGCGAGGCCTGCAGCCGAATTTCGCTAGAATGCCAGCCTATCGCTGAATCTGGTCATTGAGAATGACTCGCATCTCGTTGCCTGGCTTTGATCTGGACCCGGACGCGACGGATCGGCCGGCAGTGGCCAGCCGCCTGCAGGTGGCCGACCACGATGCTGAGATTCCGGTGCACGACCACCGCAAGGGACAGCTGATCCTGGCGCTTCATGGCGCGGTAACCTGCGAGGTGGCCAATGCCCTGTGGATCGTGCCACCGCAGTGCGGCGTGTGGATTCCCGGCAGCCTGCCGCACAGCAACCGTGCGACCGCCAACGCGCGCCTCTGCTACCTGTTCGTCGAGCCGGGCGTCGTCGACCTGCCGCTGCACTGCGTGACCCTGTCGATCTCACCGATGGTGCGCGAGATGATCCTGCACCTGGCCGATGTGCCGCAGGACTACCCGCGCGGCGGGCACACCGATCGGCTGGCGCGTGTGCTGCTGGACGAACTGGTGCAGATGCCGGCCGAGCGGTTGTACCTGCCGGTGAGCGATCACCCCAAGATCCGTGCGCTGGCTGCGGCGCTGTCGGCCAATCCGGCCGACCGCAGCACCATCAGTGGATGGGCCAAACGCCTGGCACTGGGCGAGCGCACGTTGACTCGGTTGATTGATCGGGAAACCGGTCTGTCGTTCGGGCGCTGGCGGCAGCAACTGCACCTGCTGGTTGCGATTCGCGAGCTTGCCGGCGGCGCGGCGGTGCAGCGGGTTTCTGAAACCCTGGGCTACGAGTCGGTGACAGCGTTCATCACGATGTTCAAGAAAGCGCTGGGGCAGTCGCCTACGCGGTACTTTGCGGCGCGGCTGCGGAATCAGGATTCTGCTACTCGTGGCGATTGACGTTGACTGGCTGAAAGGAAGTATCAGCTCTCCGCGGAACTGCGTTTGTCGCGTATCGAATAGATCACTGAAAAGATCTTCCAGCCTTGCTCGGTGCGGACCAGCTGCCACATTTCCCTGCCCCAGTTTTCTTTCGCGCCATTGGCGTGGAAGCTGTAGTCGAACGACACCGATGCCACATCGCCGTCTGTGTCGATCTTCGTGTTGAAGAACTTCTCCTCTCGTGGCTCTGCAGTGGCCACGGCCTCATCGATGAGCGAGATGAAGTTGTTCGATGGGATATTTCGTGCCTTGATCGCATCGGGCTTGGCCCTGCGGATGTCCGCCAATCGCCGGTCCTCGGACACCAACTGCCAGCCAATGTCTTCCGGCTTGTCAGAGAAGAACAGCGCCATGTAGGTCGGCTTGTCTTTGTTGATCAGCGAGGTGCGGAAGGACTCGATCACCTGTTCGATCGCTTGCACATCGGCAGGCGTGCTTTGCTCTGCGTAGGCCGGAAGGCAGGGCAACAGGCAAAGGGCGAGGGTGGTGAGGACCGTTCCTGGAATGTGCATCTGTAGTGTCGGGTTGAAGGGGAGGGCGGGCATGCGCATCAGCGAGCGTACGTGCGCCAGAAGAGCACGCGATTGCCTGTGCTGCTTGTTGCGACGAAGATCGACTTGCCGAATTCGGGCTCGCAACGAAAGAAGGTATAGGAGCGCTTCAGAGCGGTCTCACTCGGCCACCAGCTTCGATTGAACAGCGCCGGCTGGGTAGCGCTGTGGTCGACGGGCCGGCAACCGGGCGGCAACAACAACTGCTTGCTGCGTGGTTTGCTGAAGGCAAGCGCGCTCACGTTTGAATCGAGGTCGTGCACCTCACGCAGGTCGGTCGCCTCCTCGGGCACCCACGCGGGAATCCAGCCCTTGGCAATCATCTCGGCGTCGACGGCTTCCTGCTTCGTGGCGTAGGAGCTGTCCATCACCAGATCCAGATCGCAGGAGGCAAGTATCAAGCAGAGTGCGAAGAGGAGGAGCAGCCTCGTGCTGCTTCTGGCAAGTTGTCGGAACGTCATTGCTGCCATGCCTTGCCTCGCGACCTACTGGGTCAAGGCCTGGAAAAGACGGTTTCGATCCGCATCGGTCATCGACCACGATTGACCGGCCGGCGCCATGCGCACGGTTTCCACCCGGCCGCAGGCCCGGTACTGCCAAGTCTCCGAGCCGTCCGCTTGCGTTGCTACATCGATCCCGTCCAGGCGCGCGCATTGCAGCCTTGCCAGTGCCATCGGCGTGAAATGGAACATGTAATGCTGCACTCTCTCGGCCGGCATTGCCGAGCCAGTCGGCAGGGGATGGGCCGGCGAATACTCGCCCAGAAGGCTGATGCAGGTCGCGGCGGCAGACAGCGTATTGCGGCCAAAGGCTCGGGAGGCATCACGTTCGACCTCATTGCCGAGCCTCTTTCCCTCCTTGCTGGCAGCGTAGGCCTGCGCCACCTGAAGCTGCGCGGGATCGAAGGTCGACAGCCAACGTTCGCGGCCGTCCTGCAACTGTAGTTTCAGGCCAGGCAGGATCTTCTGGCAGCGCGCCGAGATCGCCTGTGTCTGCACGAAGTCCTGGGCCCGATCGCTGGGAGTTGCGGCCGGCGGTGCTGCCGTCGCGTCCGCCGCCAGGAAAGCGGAGGTGATGACCAGGGCATATCCAATCCTGCTGCGCATCCTTGCACCTGTTGGAGACTGTGATGGCGCACGCTATCACGGATATTGGGTGGGGCACATTCTGGAAAGAGGATCTGACCCCGAACAGGATCGGCAACCGCTTCCATTGTCTATACTCGTGGCTATATGGGGAATCCGTCTTCATCCGCACGGAATGTCGTCCAGAGAGGGTTGTCCAGTGTGGGATGTACGCTTCGAAGGAGCGGCAGGCAATGCGATGCACTCGGCTACTGATCACCCTCCTGCTCGTCCTGGCCCAGCCGGGGTGCCGGGACGAGGTGGAGAGTTCAACGTACCCCATGGGTCAGACGGGAAAGACCTGCACTGCCTACAAGGGCTTTGATCGCCACCCTCCTGAAGTGGTTGTTGCCGAGCTCGCCAGACGGGGGTTGGATGGTCGCAGGTTGATTCATAAAACAGTCTGCGGCTCGATCACCAACTGGGAGATTCTTCCTGCGGGATCGTCGATCAATCGCATACCTCCGCCAGATTCGTATGTGAACGTCTGGATGGGGGAGGACGGCTCCGTTTCCGTCAGTACAGATCGCCCATGATGTTGGAGCATCAGCTGACGATCGAACATCGTGTCAGCGCCAATGCATCGTATGATCGCTACATCGGCGTGCATGGATTCATGCCGGCGGTGGAAAGAGGTGTTGACCGTGGCTTGCCAAGGCGCAGCAAACGGTTTCATCGCGCCAGAGAAGGTCTGGCCAAAGTGCGGCGAGCACGGGGTGCGTGAGCGCTGAAGTTTCCGCAGGGGAGGTGGGATGACTTGGATGTTGGTTGTTTTCTATGCGGCCCTCTCGGTGCTCGCGTATTTCGCAATGGTTGGTAGAACTCCCACCAGAAGGCTCTTCTCCGCGATTGGAATCATTGCGGTTCAGATGGCTTCGCTTGTCTGGATTCAGATCATTGCCAGAGCGCTGGGCTCGCAGTCCAATCATGGTTCGTATTCCGTGGGAGTCGGTGAGCTCTACCTCGCCATACGACCGATTCTCTTGTTCAACGTGACAGTGTGCATCGCGCTTGTTCTGATCTTCCTGGTTGCTCTATCCGGAAAGAAGGATGCCCGATGTCCAGATTCCTAATCTCCGGCGAGGTGCCCCTCATCCAGAGACTGCCTGATAGGTTCGAACTGTCCGAACGATTGTTGAAGGATCTCGTGCTCGCCCAGGTGGCGTGCGTGGATGTCGTCGGATTCGGGGGCGTGTTGTTGCTGTCCAGCACGACTTAGGTCTTAGGCTGTGACATTGCCGTTGTAAAGCTTGCCGATGCCGATGCCGATGCCGGTGAGAGTCACCCTGTGTCTGGACAATCACGATCAGCTCTTCGAGCTGGAGCTGTGCAAGGTGGACCTCTCACCGATCATCGGCGTCGATCTGAGGAGCGCTTTCAGCGAGCACTGACGCCTGCTGAAAGCGGTCTTCGCTGAAGGGCGTAGCGCATGGCATTCACCCTTCGGAATCGGACAGGGCCTGGCGCTGCGCTTCGGCAGCCATCCGGATTGCCTGCAGTTTCGCGTGATTCGGCGAGACGTAAGCTTCGAACGAATTGCTGCCATCTGGATAATAGAAGATCGTGCTGTTGCCTTTGGCTTTGACTTTAGGTCCCACGGATCGCGTGAGGAACTGCGAATGTAGGATGGGTTCGAAATGGACATTGCGGGCATCAGGTGCCTTGTAAGTTAGGTAGTAATCCCCGTTCGTGATCAGGCTCATTGACTTTGTATGGCCTCCAAGGAACCTCTCACTGAGCCATGGGTAGTAGTCCCGCACAACTGTCAGATCTCCGTCGACTTTGATATCCCAGCGGCCGTTGGGCGAATTGTTGTCATAAAAAATGACAGTCATGCCGGCAGGAAGGCCGGATGCAATGCCCTCGCCAAACGCGGAGGTGTCTTTGTACTCCGCGCCGAAGGTGATATTGCTCAGTTCCCAGTTGCAGGCACCACCTCCATTCACCGGCACTTTAGCCTCGAACAGTCTGCTCTGCTCCTGCTGGATGGGCTTCAAGTCCATCCGCTGATAGCCATCTCGATCATAGGGAATTCCGGAGGCAGTATGATCGGTGAAGGTGCAAGTCTTTGATCGGTAAATGACTCGCATTTCCATCGTATCGAGCTCCGTGGGGACCTTGATGGTCACATTGACCACGCCTGCATCCGTGGTGGGCGACAAGCCTCGGTCCGGTAACTCCCTGCCCGGGGTATGGCGGCAGCCGCTGAGAAGCAGGAGGGCGAGGATTGATGCCGGGATGGGAAATTTCATCTGCTGTAGTCGGGGCATGCTGATTTCTTCTGAATGCTGAGAGCTCCGTCGGCATCCGTCTTGAGGCAGAATGTGGCTTCATAGATTGCGGTATGAAAGTACCAGAGATTTGGAATGTATCGGATTGCTTGAAAGTAGTAGGTTGTGTTCAATTTCAATTGAACATTCTCCCTGTTGTCTTCTGGCCCATCCCGCTCGTAGCCGTCTGGCGTTGAGCCGTATGAAATGCAATTGCCAGGCCTTAGCTTCGTCGGCTTGGCGTCGTCCTTCAGGCTGATGGCCCAGCTTTCGTGTTGGAGTGTGTAGTGCTCCATCAGTAGCAGGTTGGCCACCGGGAACGACCGCCTCGCTTTTTGCGGGATGCAGATCGCGGGTGTGCCATCTATGAGCCTGACATCGGCCTCTTCTCTGACCAGCTGGAACGCGTGCGCCATGTTTGGGGCCACGCTGCAACCGGTGGCCACGAGCAGCGCCAAGGTGCTCTTGAAATTCTGCATTGGTTTTCTGATGACTCCGTCTGCGCAACTCTGAAAGGGCGAGCGATTCAATTGCCCTGATCGCCTTTGCCAGCATTGTCGTACCGCCAGAACGATGGGGCGTACGGCAGTCTGGAGTGGCCATGGCACGGGAGGTAATGAGAAGGGCGTCGCGTTTATGCGGGTAAAAGACGGGCCGAAATGAGGCCAGAGACGACACCCGTAGAAGCGATCACCCGCTCACCTGCAACCGCCCCACAGCCTGCGCACTCAACGCCAGGCACGCCAGCATCAGCCCTTCCATCACCCGGTCGCCCACATAGTCCTCGGGCTCGCCGTTCTGTCGGGTCCGCTCTGCCGCCAGCAGCATCTCCTGCACCACCCGCAACCCGGCCAACGCGCAATCCGCATCGGCCAGTGCCATGCAGCGCCCGGGTAACTGGTGCCGCTCCGGCCAGGGCTGCCCGTCGGCCGCAGCGCCTTTGCCGATGCGCTTCAGGTTGGCAATCAGGGTATTCGCATCCACGCAGGGCACAGCCTCTGCCAGGTCATCGGCGTTGGCCGGGTCGCTGTAGGCGTGCAGATGGGGCAGGTCAGATCCGTTCATGGCGAGGCTCCGTGCAAGGCAATCGGTAGCCGCCACACAGAGGTGGCGGACGGTACGAGGTTCGAACACCGGGTTGATCCCAAGCCGGCGGGCACGGGGCCCCCACGTACCGCCCGCCATAGCCGGCAGACGGATTGCCAGCCGGCGCCACGCAAGGTGACGCCGACTGGCAAGCGTAATCACTCAGGAACAACACGGGTGTTCGACGCCCGACCACCCGTTTTCGGTGGCACGCCATCTCAGCCCGCGTCGCTATGCAATGCCAATCAGAAGAGTTGCAAATAGCTCACGATTGGAGACGCTTTCGGCATTGAACCACGCTGTTAAGTACTGGCAGTGCTGGCTGCCGCGTTGGTCCAGCGCGACCAGGCAATCTGCGACAGGTGTCGTGGTTGTGGGCATGGAGTGAGCAGGGTGGCCGGGGCGAAGGCGACATCACAGTGAACCCGGATGCATTCCGCCGGGCACGGCCCGGCGCTACCATTCCGTCGTGCCTTGACGTTCCCAGCCACCAAGCGCAGGCTTGCCCAGCACGTTTCCTAAACACCAAGGAGACTTATGACAGCCACCGCGTCTCTGCACCCCGCGCCCGACACCCAAGGCCGTTCACGCCTCTGGAACGTCTTCTGGCTGCAGGGGGTCATTCCCAGCAACATTCTCTGGGCTGTTGCCCTCTGGGCCCTGGCCAACCAGCGCACCACGCTGGTGCTGGCGATGTTCGCCGTGCTGCTGCTCTATACCGGCTGGATCATTCCGGCGGTGTGGCGGGCGGCACCCACCGCGCGCACTCCGAATCTGGGCGTTGCTGCGCGCGGGTTGACAGTGGCCTGGGGCCTGAACACGGTGCTGCTGATCTTCTTCCTGACCCTGCAGCTGGTGGCTCAATAGAACTGGATCGGCTCACCGCTGCGGTCGAAGGCGGCGAAGCGGCCGATCTGGCCGTCGTTGATGGCGTTGACCATCAGCCGCAGCGGGCGGGTGGCCTCGTCGGTGGTCGGGGCAAAACCCGCACGGCCGTCCATCGCCGCCACGAACACCATGTCCCACTCCACGCCGGTGGTGCTGGACTCGCTGGCCAACGCCTGGAAGCTGGGCACCTCGGCCGGCAGCTTGTCCACGCACAGCACCGGCGACAGGGTGCCGCCTTCGCGGCGGTCATGTCGGTCACGCTGGTCGTCGGTGGGCGATTCGGGCAGGTCGGCGCGGGCGAATACGAACAGCAGGCGTTGCGGTTCGGCCTGTTCGCCTGCGGCCTGCAGCAGGTGCTGGAAATCGTTCATCATCATGATGGCTGTCACACGCACACGGCACGGAAAGCCGCATGCTGCCACAACGCCTGCGCGGCGTGGCCGGCGGCGATTGATTTAAGTCATCCCGTTGTCAATGCCTGCCGCGTAGGCTGGCGTCAGTCTCAGCAGGCGAGGGTATCCGGGCCGTTCCGGGCACAGGCAAGACGGTGGAACAACAAGGTGGACCAGCCATGAGCCAACTCACCGACGGATTCGGGCGCAGCTTTCCCTACCTGCGCCTGTCGTTGACCGAGGCCTGCAACTTCCGTTGCAGTTACTGCCTGCCCGATGGCTACCAGGCCGATGGCCGCCCGCGCTTCCTGGCGGTGGACGAGATCGCGCGCCTGGTGCGCGCGTTTGCCATGCTGGGGATGACCAAGATTCGTCTTACCGGTGGTGAGCCCAGCCTGCGCAAGGACCTGGACGAGATCATTGCCACGGTGGCGGCCGTGCCGGGCATCCGCAAGGTGGCCATCACCACCAATGGCACGCTGCTGCCGCGCCGCCTGCCGGGCTGGCACCGCGCCGGCCTGACCGCGCTGAACGTGAGCATGGACAGCCTGCAGCGCGAGCGCTTCAGCACCATCACTGGCCACGACCGCCTGCCGGAAATCCAGCAGGGGCTGGAGATGGCGCAGGCACTGGGCCTGCCGGCCATCAAGCTCAACGCGGTGCTGCTGCGCGGCCTGAACGACGACGAGCTGCCGCAATGGATGGACTTCCTGCGCGACCGTCCTTTCAGCGTGCGCTTCATCGAACTGATGCGTACCGGCGACAACGAAGCCTATTTCCAGCGGCACCACCTGCGTGCCGAACACGTGATCGACCAGCTGCATGCCGCCGGTTGGCATGAGCGCCCGCGCGCGGCCGATGCCGGCCCGGCGCGTGAGTTCAGCCACCCGCAGCATTGCGGCACGGTGGGCATCATCGCTCCGTATTCGCGTGACTTCTGCAAGGGCTGCAATCGCCTGCGGGTCACCGCCAAGGGCGACCTGCGGCTGTGCCTGTTCGGCGAATTCGGCGTGCCACTGCGCCCGCTGCTGCAGAGCGACGATGACCAGGACGCGCTGCTGGCACGCATCACCACACAGCTTGGCCTGAAAGCGGCCGGGCACGGATTGCATCAGGGCCAGACCGGGTTGACCCCGCACCTGGCGTCGATCGGAGGATGAGGAACACGATGAGTGGTGAATTGACTGCGGCCTTCCACATGGCCGATGTGCGCGACAAACGCGTTACCCGCCGCCGCGCGGTGGCGGTGGGCGAACTGCATGCCGGACCGGTGGCCTACCCGCTGATTGTCGAGCGCCGCCTGCCCAAGGGCGATGCGCTGGTGATGGCCGAGATTGCCGGCCTGCAAGGCGCGAAGATGGCCTCGCTGCTGATGCCGCTGTGCCACCCGCTGCCGCTGGAGCTGGTGCAGGTGTACTGCGCGCCTGTGCCAGAACGGCAGTCGATCCGCGTGTGGTGCGAGTGCGCCAGCGAGGCCCGCACCGGTGTGGAGATGGAAGCACTAGCCGGGGTGAACGCCGCACTGCTGACCCTGTACGACCTGAGCAAGCCGGTGGAGCCGGCGCTGCGTATCGAGGGCATCCGCCTGCTGTTCAAGGAAGGCGGCAAGCGCGGCCTGTGGCTGCACCCTGATGGCATGGACGATGGTGAGCGCGAGCGCTTCAGGCCGCGCCCGCCGAAGGGCTTGAACGGTGCGGCCTGCGCGGTGATCACCCTGAGCGATCGCGCGAGCGAGGGCACGTATGTCGACGAGTCCGGGCCGAAGCTGGTGAGCGGGCTGCAGTCGC
Organism: Stenotrophomonas sp. LMG 10879; assembly: GCF_002750935.1. Lineage (NCBI taxonomy): Bacteria > Pseudomonadati > Pseudomonadota > Gammaproteobacteria > Lysobacterales > Lysobacteraceae > Stenotrophomonas > Stenotrophomonas sp. LMG 10879. The sequence continues at coordinate 558,875 of NZ_PEJT01000001.1, read as the reverse complement.
TCGGTGGCGAGGTGGTGGCTGCCGAAGTACTACCCGATGGCATCGAACCACTGGCGGGCCGCCTGCGTGCGCTGGCGGGCGAGGGCGTACGCCTGTGCCTGTGTACCGGCGGCACCGGGCTTGGCCCGCGCGACCTGACCCCGGAAGCGCTGCGTTCGTTGAACGCGCGCCCGGTGCACGGCCTGGCGCAGATGGTGCGCGCGTTGAGCGCGCAGCACACGCCGATGGCCTGGCTGAGCCGTGCCGAGGTGGTGCAGCTGGATGACATGCTGGTATTTGCACTGCCGGGCAGCCCTCGTGCGGCCGCGCAGTGTCTGGACATTCTGGCGCCGGTGCTGGGCCACGCGCTGGCGATGGTCGATGGCGGTGGCCACGCATGATCGCCTACAGCGAAGCGCTGCAGCACTTGATGGAGGCAGCCACACCGCTGCCGGCCGAGCGGCTGACGCTGCATGAGGCGGGTGGTCGCATCCTGGCCACGGACATCATCAGCGGGCAGTCGCTGCCGCCGTTCGACAATTCGGCGATGGACGGCTTCGCGCTGCGCGCCAATGGCACGCCCTTCGAAAGCGGTACCGGGTTTGCGGTGCAGGGCTGGCAGGCCGCAGGCGATGCCGGTGCCGAGGGCGGCGAAGGTGCCTGGGAAATCATGACCGGCGCGCGCATGCCGGTTGGGCTGGATACGGTGGTGCCGATCGAGAACGTGGAGATCCTCGCCAGCGAGGATGGCCGGCCGACCCGCATTGCGTTGAAGAGCGCGGTGAAGCCTGGCCAGAACGTGCGCCTGCGCGGGCAGGACGTGGAAGAAGGCGAGCGCGTGCTGCAGGCCGGGCAGGCGCTGGACATCAATGCGCGCACCCTGCTGCATGCCATCGGCGTGGCCGAGGTCGCGGTGGTGGCACGGCCGAAGGTCGCTGTCATTGCCACCGGCAAGGAGCTGGTGACCGAAGCGGCGCAGGCGCTGGACTCCGGACAGATCCGTGACAGCAACCGGCCCTATCTGATCGGCCGCCTGCAGGCCGCCGGTGCCGAGGTGGTGTGGCAGGGCACGGTGGGCGATGAGGTGGCTGCCTTCGATGCCGTGTTGGATGACGCGCTGGCGGCAGGGGCGCAGGTGCTGGTCAGCACCGGTGCGGTGTCGGCGGGCCGCTACGACTTCATTCCCGATGCGTTGCGCGCGCGTGGCGCCCGCATCGTGTTCCACAAAGTGGCGATCCGCCCGGGCAAGCCGCTGCTGTTCGCGGTGCTGCCGGGCGGCGCGCTGTATTTTGGCCTGCCCGGCAACCCGGTGTCGGCGGCAGTGGGGCAGCGCTTCTTCGTGGAACCGGTGCTGCGGCGCCTGCTGGGTCTGGCCGCCGAGCCGCTGCTGCAGCTGCCGTTGCAGGCCGACGTGCGCAAGCCGCCGGGCCTGCGCTTCCACGCGCGGGCGCGGGTGGAAGTGGACGCGCAGGGGCGCTTGAGCGCGCGCGTGCTGGCGGGCCAGGAATCGTTCCGTTTGAAATCCATGCTGCAGGCCAATGCCTGGGTGGTGCTGGAGGGCGAGGGTGACCTTGCCACGGCCGGCACGCCGGTGCGCGTGCAGGGCTGGGGCCATCAGGACCCGCTGCAGCTGGCGAACCAGGAGTCATGATGAAACAGGTGAATCTGCAGTTGTTCGGTGCGTTTTCCGATCTGGATGCCAGCCGCGAGATCGCGCTGGAGGTGGCCGGTGGCACCGTGGCCGATCTGCGCCAGGCGTTGCGTGAGCTGTTGCCGGTGCGCTTTCCCGGCTTCCGCGCCGGGTTGCTGGACTATTCGGCCTTCGCCGACCAGCAGCGCGTGCTGCGTGACCACGAGGCGCTGCCCGCCGATGGCAAGGTGGCGATCCTGCCGCCGGTGAGTGGGGGCTGAGCCATGAGCAACGTGACTGCGAAAGTGGTGGACCGCGCGCAGCGCGCCATCGATCCGGCCGAAGGCATCGCAGCGGTGTCCGACCCGGCATTCGGCGGCATCGATGTGTTCATCGGCAAGGTACGCGACTTCAATGTGGGGCGGCCGGTGACCGGCATCACCTATGACCTGTTCGAACCGCTGGTGCTGAATGAGATCCAGCGCTTGGCGGCGGAGATCGAGGCGACGTTCGGGCCGAAGCTGAAGTTGTACGTGGCACATGCCAAGGGCCGTCTGGGCATTGGCGATGTGGCGGTGGTGGTGGCTGCGGGCAGCCCGCACCGTGATGAAGCGTTCCGCGCGTGCCGGCAGCTGATCGAGGCGGTGAAACACCAGTGCCCGATCTGGAAACAGGAACATTACGAAGACGGCGACAGCGAGTGGAGCGAAGGCTGCACGCTGTGTCACGCGGACAGTGAACCGGCACATGAGCACCACCATTGACCCCAGTAGATCCACGCCATGCGTGGATGGAGCCTTCCCCTCGCGCCCGGCAGGGGCAGCCACGCATGGCGTGGCTCTACTGGGGTTTCCCGCGTGAACACGACCATCGCCGGCATCGTGCTGGCCGGTGGCCTGTCCAGCCGCATGGGGCGCGACAAGGCGCTGCTGCCCTGGCAGGGGCGCGCGCTGCTGGAGCACATGCGCGGCACGTTGCGGCTGGCCGGGGCAGACCGCGTCTGGGTGAGCGGACGTTACCCGGCCTTCGGCGGCGTACCCGACCAGATCACACGGTGCGGGCCGCTGGGCGGCCTGTTCAGCGTGGCAATGCAGATGCCCGATGGCCCCGCCTGGGTGGTGCCGGTGGATACGCCCCGTCTGACCCCGGATCTGCTGCGGCAATTGCGTGACGGGCATCGCAGCGCTTGCACGATCTTTGACGGGCATCCGCTTCCGATGCTGTTTAATGTGGACAATGAAAGTCGCACGATCCTCGAAAACATGATCCACGATCCCCTCGGTCCGCGTTCCCTGCAGGCCCTGCAACACCGGCTGGACGCGCAGACCCTGCGCCTGGCCCAGGCTGATGAAAGCGCCCTGGTCAATTGCAATACCCCCGCCCAATGGGAGGACGTTGCCTCATGAAGGTGCAGTTGCACGAACAGACGATGCGCCTGCGCCTGGACGAGGCCGAGCTCGCGCAGCTGCTGGCCGGTGAAACGGTGGAAAACGTGACCCGGTTCGGTGGCAGCGGTGGTTGGGGTACGGCCGTTTCGCTGCATGGTGGCGAATCGGCCGTGCTGCTCGACAGCGGCACCGATTGCCGCCTGGTGCTGCCACGGTCTTCCGTGGAGGACCTGGCCGGGCGCCTGCCGTGCCGTGATGGCCTGGCCTTTGCGCTGTACCTGGACGACGGCACCACGCTGCAGCTGCAGTTCGATGTGGATGTACGCGACAGCGTGCGCCAGCGCGGGGCGACCCGCCGCAGTTCCGCATCATCGGTTTGACATTTGTCAGGGGCAGGGGGGAAACCCGCGCCTGATTGATCCAGATCAACCCCGTCGTTACTGCGGCACGGCCTAATGGCTGCATGACGACGGGTTACAACTTGAAAGCAGTACCCACGTCATTCCACAGCCTTGGAGCCATGTATGACCGTCGGTAGCGATCCTGTTGTCCGCAGCACTGCCAGTCCTGGTCGCGTCATCAGCGACTGGACGCCGGAAGATCCCGGTTATTGGGAGCGCACCGGCAAGCGGGTCGCCACCCGCAACCTAGTCATCTCCATCCCCTCGCTGCTGCTGGCCTTCTCGGTCTGGGTACTGTTCTCGGCGGTGACCATCAGCCTCCCGAAGATCGGCTTCGGCTTCAGCACCGATCAGTTGTTCTGGCTGGTGGCACTGCCCAGCCTGTCCGGCGCGACGCTGCGCATCTTCTATTCGTTCGTGATTCCGATCTTTGGCGGTCGCCGCTGGACGGCGCTGTCCACCGCATCGCTGCTGGCCCCCACGATCTGGCTTGGCTTTGCGGTGCAGAACCCGGCGACGCCTTACTGGGTGTTCGTGGTGATCGCGATCCTGTGTGGCTTTGGTGGGGCGAACTTCTCCTCGTCGATGTCCAACATTTCCTTCTTCTACCCCAAGCAGAAGCAGGGCTTGGCGCTGGGCCTGAATGCCGGCCTGGGCAATGTCGGCGTGTCGGTGGCACAGGCGGTGATTCCGCTGGTGATCACCGTGGGCGTGTTCGGTGCCCTCGGTGGTGCGCCGCAGCCGGTGGTGGAGGGCGGTACGCCGTTGTACCTGCAGAATGCCGGCTTCATCTGGGTGCCGGCGATTGCGATCTGCGCGGTGGCGGCCTGGTTCGGCATGAATGACCTGACCAGCGCCCGCTCCTCGTTTGCGGAACAGGCGGTGATTTTCCGCCGCAAGCACAACTGGCTGATGTGCTGGTTGTACATCGGCACCTTCGGTTCCTACATCGGTTTCTCGGCCGGCTTCCCGATGCTGGTGAAGAGCCAGTTCCCCGCCGTGAACCCGCTCGCCTACGCCTTCATCGGCCCGCTGCTGGGTGCGCTGATGCGCTCGGTCGGCGGCAGCATGGCCGACCGTTGGGGTGGTGCGCGGCTGACGTTCTGGGTGTTCGCGTTGATGATCGCGGCGGTGTTCGGCGTGCTGCATTTCCTGCCCAGCGATGGCCAGGGCGGCAATTTCTACGGCTTCCTCTTCAGCTTCATGGCGCTGTTCGTGCTCAGCGGCATCGGCAACGGCACCACTTTCCGCATGATCCCGGTGATCTTCCGCACGCTGCATGAGCGCCTGTCGGCAGGTGCCAATGCGGAAGGCAAGGCCGCGTCGGCGCACCAGGCCAGCATCGAGTCGGCCGCGGTCGTGGGCTTCTCCGGTGCGATCGGTGCCTACGGCGGCTTCTTCATTCCCAAGAGCTACGGCTCTTCGATCACGTTGACCGGCAGCCCCGATATGGCGCTGTACGGGTTCGTCGTTTTCTATGTCACCTGCCTGGCCGTGACCTGGTGGTGGTACTACCGGCGCGGCGCAGAGACGCCCTGCTGACATGAAAACGCACCGCAGCCAGATGACACACACAGCCACGATGCAGATGTCCGCAAAGGGAGACCCCCGATGAGTTATTTCCTTGATCGCTTGCAGTTCTTCAAGCGTGACCCCCAGCCCTTTGCCGATGGCCATGGGTTTGCCAAGAGCGAAGGCCGTGACTGGGAGAACAGTTATCGCCAGCGCTGGCAGTACGACAAGATCGTGCGCTCCACCCACGGCGTGAACTGCACCGGTTCGTGCAGCTGGAAGATCTACGTCAAGAATGGTCTGGTGACCTGGGAAACCCAGCAGACCGATTACCCGCGCACGCGCCCGGACCTGCCCAACCACGAACCGCGTGGCTGTCCGCGTGGCGCCAGCTACTCCTGGTACCTGTACAGTGCCAACCGCCTGAAGTACCCGCTGATCCGCGGCACGCTGCTGCGCCTGTGGCGCGAAGCACGCAGGACCCAGGGCCCGGTGGATGCGTGGGCCAGCATCGTGGAGGACAAGGAAAAGGCGCGCTCGTACAAGACCCGGCGCGGCATGGGCGGTTTCGTGCGACTGAACTGGGAAGAGGCCAACGAGATCATCGCGGCCTCCAACCTGTACACGGTGAAGCAGTACGGACCGGACCGCGTGGTCGGTTTCTCGCCGATTCCGGCGATGTCGATGGTGTCCTACGCCGCCGGTGCGCGTTACCTGTCGCTGCTGGGCGGCGCCTGCCTGTCCTTCTATGACTGGTACTGCGATCTGCCGCCGGCTTCGCCGCAGGTATGGGGCGAACAGACCGACGTGCCCGAATCGGCTGACTGGTACAACAGCCGCTACATCATCGCCTGGGGCTCGAACGTGCCGCAGACGCGTACGCCCGATGCGCACTTCTTCACCGAGGCGCGCTACAACGGGACCAAGACGGTCTCGATCTGCCCGGACTATTCCGAGCTGGCAAAGCTGACCGATCATTGGCTGCACCCCAAGCAGGGCACCGATGCTGCGCTGGCGTTCGCCTTCGGCCATGTGATCCTGCGCGAGTTCCATGTCGATTCGCCGTCGCAGTACTTCCAGGACTACTGCCGCCAGTACTCGGATATGCCGATGCTGGTGCGTCTGGAGCGTCGCGCCGATGGCCGCCTGGTGGCCGGGCGTTTCCTGCGCGCCAGTGAGCTGGGTGGATTGGGCGAGGCCAACAACCCGGACTGGAAGACCCTCGCTTACGACGAGACTAGTGGCCAGATCGTGGTGCCGAACGGTTCGATCGGCTTCCGCTGGGGCGAAAAGGGTCGCTGGAACATCGAGGAGAAGGCCAGCAACGGCGCGGATACGCGCCTGCGCTTGAGCCTGTCCGATTTCAACGATGGGATCGAGGCGGTCAGCTTCCCGTACTTCGGTGGCATCGAGAGTGACGGCTGGACGGCCGCCCCGGCCGAGGAAGTACTGGACCGCAACATCCCGGTGCGCCGCCTGGCCACTGCCGATGGCAGCGAGACCCTGGTGGCGACCGTCTATGACCTGCTGCTGGCGCAGTACGGCGTTGACCGCGGTTTCGGCGGCGCCAATGTGGCCAAGAGCTTCGATGAGAACGTGCCGGGCACGCCGGCCTGGCAGGAACGCATCACCGGCGTGCCGCGTGGCGAGGTGATCGAGATCGCCCGCGAGTTCGCGCGTACCGCCGACAAGACCCATGGCCGTTCGATGATCATCGTCGGCGCGGGCATGAACCACTGGTTCCACAACGACATGAACTACCGAGGCCTGATCAACATGCTGATCATGTGCGGTTGCGTGGGCCAGACCGGCGGTGGCTGGGCGCACTACGTGGGCCAGGAAAAGCTGCGCCCGCAGACCGGCTGGCAGCCGCTGGCGTTCGGCCTGGACTGGAGCAAGCCGCCGCGCCATATGAACGGCACGTCGTTCTTCTACTTCAACACGGGGCAGTGGCGCTACGAGAAGCTGCAGGTGGATGAGCTGCTGTCACCGCTGGCCGACGCCAGCAAGTACAGCGGCAGCCTGGCCGACCTGAACCTGCGCGCCGTGCGCATGGGCTGGTTGCCATGCGCGCCGCAGCTGGACCGCAATCCGCTGCAGCTGGTGCGCGAGGCCGAAGCGGCCGGCGTGGCCCCTGCCGACTACGCACTGGGCAAGTTCAAGGACGGTTCGCTGGACTTCGCCTTTGCCGATCCGGACGCGCAGCAGAACCACCCGCGGATGATGTTCATCTGGCGCTCGAACCTGCTGGGTTCGTCGGGCAAGGGCCACGAGTACATGCTGCGGCACCTGCTGGGTACCCGCCACGGCCTGCAGGGCAAGGACCTGGGCGAGATGGGCGCGGTAAAGCCGGAGGAAGTGAAGTGGCGCGACGAGGCGCCGGAAGGCAAGCTCGACCTGCTGGTGACGCTGGACTTCCGCATGTGCACCACCGCGCTGTATTCGGACATCGTGCTGCCGACGGCCACTTGGTACGAGAAGGACGATCTCAACACCTCGGACATGCATCCGTTCATCCATCCGCTGTCGAAGGCGGTGGACCCGGCGTGGGAATCGCGCAGTGACTGGGACATCTTCAAGGAGGTTGCGCGCACCGTGAGCGAGATGGCGCCCGGCGTGCTGGGCGTGGAGAAGGACCTGGTGCTGGTGCCGACCCTGCACGACACCCCCAACGAGCTGGGCATGCCGTTCGGCGTGGCCGACTGGAAGAAGGGCGAGTGCGAGGCCATCCCCGGCCAGACCATGCCGTCGATGACGGTGGTGGAGCGCGATTACCCGAACCTGTATCGCAAGTTCACCTCGCTGGGGCCGCTGCTGGACAAGCACGGCAATGGCGGCAAGGGCATGAACTGGGACACCAAGCACGAGGTGGAATTCCTCGGCAAGTTGAACCATACCGTGCACGAGGAGGGCGTCAGCCAGGGCCGGCCGGCCATCTCGACCGCCATCGATGCGGCCGAAGTGATCCTGCACCTGGCCCCGGAAACCAATGGCCACGTGGCGGTGAAGGCGTGGGCGTCGCTGGGCAGCTTCACCGGCCGCGAGCACACCCATCTGGCGGTCGGCAAGGAACACGAGGCGATCCGCTTCCGTGACATCCAGGCGCAGCCGCGCAAGATCATCTCTTCACCGATCTGGTCCGGGCTGGAAGACGACAACGTCAGCTACAACGCCGGCTACACCAATGTGCACGAGCTGATTCCGTGGCGCACGGTGACCGGTCGCCAGCAGTTCTACCAGGACCATGAGTGGATGATCGATTTCGGCGAGGCCTTCATGAGCTACCGGCCGCCGGTCAACACCCGCACCATCGAGCCGCTGCTCAACCAGCGCTCGAACGGCAACAAGGAGATCGTGCTGAACTGGATCACCCCGCACCAGAAGTGGGGCATCCACAGCACCTACAGCGACAACCTGATCATGCAGACGCTGTCGCGCGGTGGTCCGATCGTGTGGATCAGCGAGGACGACGCGCGCAATGCCGGCATCGTCGACAACGACTGGATCGAGCTGTTCAACGTCAACGGCGCGATCGCCGCGCGAGCGGTGGTCAGCCAGCGCGTGATGCCGGGCATGGCGATGATGTACCACGCCCAGGAACGCATCATCAACGTACCGGGTTCGGAGATTTCCGGTACCCGCGGCGGCATCCACAACTCAGTGACCCGCATCGTGCTCAAGCCGACCCACATGATTGGTGGCTACGCGCAGCTGGCCTACGGTTTCAACTACTACGGCACCTGCGGCACCAACCGCGACGAGTTCGTGATCGTGCGCAAGATGGACAAGATCGATTGGCTTGATGGCGAGGCCGTACCGGCCGTTGCCAAGGAGGTGGTGTGATGAAGGTCCGTGCACAGATCGCGATGGTGCTGAACCTGGACAAGTGCATCGGCTGCCACACCTGCTCGATCACCTGCAAGAACGTCTGGACCTCGCGCGAGGGTGTCGAGTACGCCTGGTTCAACAACGTTGAAACCAAGCCGGGCATCGGCTATCCGAAGGAATGGGAGAACCAGGAGAAGTGGAACGGCGGCTGGGTGCGTACCGGCAGCGGCAAGCTGGTGCCACGCGCTGGCGGTCGCTGGCGGATGCTGGCCAAGATCTTCGCCAACCCGGACCTGCCGCAGATCGACGATTACTACGAGCCGTTCGACTTCGACTACCAGAACCTGCACACCGCCAAGGACAGCCAGCACCAGCCGACCGCACGGCCGCGCTCGCTGATCAGTGGCGAGCGCATGCAGAAGATCGAGTGGGGCCCGAACTGGGAAGAGATCCTGGGTTCGGAGTTCAGCAAGCGTTCGCGCGACTATAACTTCAATGAAGTGCAGAAGGAGATCTACGGCGCCTTCGAAAAGACCTTCATGATGTACCTGCCACGCCTGTGCGAGCACTGCCTGAACCCGGCGTGCGTGTCGGCGTGCCCATCAGGCGCGATCTACAAGCGCGAGGAAGACGGCATCGTGCTGATCGACCAGGACAAGTGCCGTGGCTGGCGCATGTGCGTGTCGGCGTGCCCGTACAAGAAGATCTATTACAACTGGAAGAGCGGCAAGTCGGAGAAGTGCATCTTCTGCTACCCGCGCATCGAGATGGGTGAGCCGACGATCTGTTCGGAAACCTGTGTCGGCCGCATCCGCTACCTGGGCGTGATGCTGTACGACGCCGACCGCATTGCGGAGGCCGCATCGGTGGCCGCCGAAAAGGATCTGTACCAGGCCCACCTGGACATCTTCCTGGACCCGCATGACCCGGCGGTGATTGCTGCTGCACGTGCGGAAGGCATTCCGGACAGCTGGCTGGAATCGGCCAAGCAGTCGCCGGTGTACAAGATGGCGATCGACTGGAAGCTGGCGCTGCCGCTGCACCCGGAGTACCGCACGCTGCCGATGGTCTGGTACGTGCCGCCATTGTCGCCGATCCAGTCGGCCGCCGAACGTGGCCGCATCGGCATGAGTGGCGAACTGCCGGACGTGGCCTCGCTGCGTATTCCGGTGCGCTACCTGGCCAACATGCTGACGGCCGGTGACGAGGCACCGGTGGTGCGGGCGCTGGAACGTCTGATGGCGATGCGCGCCTGGCGCCGGGCCAAGAACGTGGACGGCGTGGAAGACACCGCCGTGCTTGATCAGACCGGACTGACCGTAGCCCAGGTTGAAGAGATGTACCGCTACCTGGCGATTGCCAACTACGAGGACCGTTTCGTGATTCCCAGCGCTCACCGCGAGTACGCCAACGACGCCTTCGGCGAACGCGGCGGCTGCGGCTTCACCTTCGGCAACGGCTGCAACGGCGACAGCCCGGCCGACCTGTTCGGCCAGCGCAAGAGCACCAGCTTCGTGGTGAACAACGGGCCCAACCACCGCCGCAAGGAGGTGGTCTGATGAGCGTTCTGAAGCTGGTGGGGGTACTGCTGGATTACCCCCGCGAGGAACTGTGGCAGCACGGCGAGGAACTGCTGGCGGCCTGTGACGAGGTGGCACTGACGCCGACGCGGCGCAGGCAGCTGCGTGGCTTCGTGCAGCAGCTGCTGGACAGCGATCCGTTGGATGCGCAGGCCGCGTGGCTGGCAACCTTCGACCGCGGCCGTTCGATGAGCCTGCTGCTGTTCGAACACATCCACGGCGAATCGCGTGACCGCGGCCAGGCCATGGTCGATCTGGTGGAAACCTACCGCAAGCACGGCTTCGAGCTGGATGCACGCGAACTGCCGGACTACCTGCCGCTGTTGCTGGAATTCCTGGCGCATCGTCCTGAGGCAGAGGCGCGGGAGTGGCTGCACCACATCGGCCACATCGCCGGGATGCTGGCCGCGCGCGCCGCCGAGCGCAAGCTGCCGCATGTGCCGCTGCTGGAGATTCTGGTGGAGGCCGGCGACGGCAAGGTCAACCTGGAGGCGCTGCGGCAACGCGCCAGCGAAGAGCCCCGCGACGATACGGCCGAGGCGATGGACAGGCTGTGGGAAGAGGAAGCCGTGCGTTTCGGCGCCGAAGCTCCTGCCGAAGACTGCAAGCCACCGACACGCTCACCGGCCCGCCCTGTGCATCGAGAGGTCCAGCCATGAACTACTACCTGCATCAATTCGCTTTCCAGTACTACCCGTACATCGCCGTGGCGGTGCTGCTGATCGGCAGCTGGGCGCGCTATGACAAGGCCATGTACACCTGGCGCACCGGTTCCAGCCAGATGCTGTCGGACAAGGGCATGCGGATCGGCAGCAACTGCTTCCACATCGGCATCCTGGCCATCCTGGGTGGTCATCTGGTCGGCCTGCTGACTCCACACGCGGTGTACGAGCACTTCATCACCTCCTCGCAGAAGCAGATGCTGGCGATGGTGGTGGGCGGCGTGTTCGGTGCGTTGTGCTTCATCGGTATCAGTATCCTGCTGGTGCGCCGGCTGACCAACGCCCGCGTGCGCGCCACCGGCAGCTTCGGTGACACCCTGGTGCTGGTGCTGCTGTTCGCCCAGCTCTGTCTTGGCCTGTACAGCATCCGGGTGTCGGCCGGACATCTGGACGGTGGGGTAATGGTGCAGCTGGCCGAGTGGGCGCAGCACATCGTGACCTTCCGTGCCGGTGCCGCCGACTACATCCAGGGCGTCAGCTGGGTCTACAAGATGCACATCTTCCTGGGCCTGACCCTGTTCCTGATCGCGCCGTTCACCCGTCTGGTGCACGTCTGGAGCATTCCGGTCAGCTATCTGTGGCGGCCATACCAAGTGGTGCGCCGTCGCCAGGCGGCGCTGCGTTACGGGCCGCGGGAGTAAGCCATGGGCAGCCTGCCGAAGTTCCTGCCGATCACCGTGATCGATTCCACCCAGCCTGTTCCGGCCGAGGCCCACCAGCACCAGCATGACGGGGCAGAGCAGGGTCCGCGCTCGCTTGGGCAACCGGCACCGTGCCGGTTGTTCGTGGAGGACACGGCGATCAGCGAGGCCGACATCGCCCGCGAGATGCAACACCATCGGGCGCTGCGCCCGGAACAGTCGCGTGCCGAGGCGGCACGCGCACTGGTGGTGCGTGAACTGCTGCGATTGGAAGCACAGCGCCTGGGCCTGCTGGCGCCAGCCGGCGGCCGGGTAAGCGATGAGGAAGTGCTGATCCAGCAACTGCTGGAAGACGCAATTGAAGACCGGGTGCCGACCGACGAGGACTGCCAACGGTATTTCGAACAGAACCCGGAACGATTCCGCTCGCCGGACCGCGTGCGCCTGCGCCATATCCTGCTGGCCGCGCCGGCCGATGATGTGGCCGGGCGCCTGGAGGCGCGCACCGAGGGCGAGCGCTTGGCCAATGAACTGAAGGAAGCGCCGCACCTGTTCGCCGACTTCGCCCTGCGCCATTCGCGCTGCCCGTCGAGCAGCGAGGGCGGTGACCTGGGTTGGCTGCAGCGTGGGCAGACCACGCCGGAGTTCGATCGCCAGGTGTTCCGCCTGCGCGAGGGCCTGGCCGGCTTCCCGGTGGAATCACGCTGGGGCTACCACGTGGTCAGCATCGATGGGCGCGAGGAAGGGCAGCCGCTGCCGTTCGACGCAGTGCTGCCACAGATCCGTGACTACCTGGAGCTGCAGGTGCGCCAGCGCGAAGTGCAGGCCTACCTGTTGCAGCTGCAGGAGCGCTACCCGGTACGCGGGCTGGATGAGATCGAAGCCGAAGCCGAAATCGGCTGACCCACTCTTGAGGAAGGAGGTTGCATGAACCAGGCCCTTGCCCCCGCCAGTGCCGGGCAGCAGCAGCGTGCGCTGTGGCTGAGCACGTTCGCGTTCACCGTGTGCTTTGCGGTGTGGATGATCTTTTCCATCATCGGTATCCAGATCAGCGAGCAGCTGGGCCTGACCGACACCCAGTTCGGCCTGCTGATCGCCACCCCGGTGCTGACCGGCTCGGTCAGCCGTGTGTTCCTGGGCATCTGGTCCGACCAGTTCGGTGGCCGCAAGGTGATGGCGCTGGTGATGCTGTGCGGCGCGGTCGCCACCTGGATGCTGACCTACGCGCACACCTACCCGCAATTCCTGTTCGCCGCGTTGTGCGTGGGCATTGCCGGTGGCAATTTCTCGGTAGGCGTGGCCTACGTGTCCAAGTTCTTCCCGGCCAGCAAGCAGGGCACCGCGCTGGGCATCTTCGGTGCCGGCAACATCGGTGCGGCAGTCACCAAACTGCTGGCGCCGATGGTGATGGTGGCGGCGGGCTGGATGATGGTGGCCAAAGTGTGGGCAGTGGCACTGGCGATCACGGCGGTGCTGTTTTTCCTGTTCAGCAAGGAAGACCCCTCGCTGGAGCAGCGCCGCCGTGACGGGGTGAAGCCGGTGCCGTTCGCCGAGCAGATGGCACCGTTGAAGAATCTGCAGGTGTGGCGGTTCTCGTTGTATTACTTCTTCGTGTTCGGTGGCTTCGTGGCCCTGGCGCTGTGGCTGCCGCATTACCTGGTGGGTGCGTACGGCATGGACGTCGGCACCGCCGGCATGCTGGCCGCGTGCTATTCAATCCCGGCCAGCCTGTTCCGCGTGGTGGGCGGCTGGATGTCGGACCGGATGGGAGCGCGCCGGGTGATGTACTGGACCTTCGGTGTGTCGGCCATCTGTACGTTCCTGCTGGCCTACCCCGATACCGAGTACGTGGTGAAGGGCATCCATGGTCCGATCCACTTCCACCTGGCCATTGGCGTGGTGATGTTCACCGTGCTTGTGTTCGTGCTGGGCTTCTTCATGTCGCTGGGCAAGGCTGCGGTCTACAAGCACATCCCGGTGTATTACCCCAGGCACGTGGGGGCGGTGGGCGGCGTAGTGGGCATGATCGGTGGCCTTGGTGGCTTCATCCTGCCGATCGTGTTCGGTGCATTGAACGACGCGCTGGGTATCTGGAGCAGCTGTTTCATGCTGCTGTTCGTGGTGGTGTCCGCCGCGCTGGCATGGATGCATTTCGCCATCCGCAGGATGGAGCGTCGACACTTCCCGCAGATCGATCGCGAGACCGACCTGCCGGAGGCCATCGATGCGGCGGCGGTCGATCGTGCGCGCGGCACCTGAACGGTAGTGCCGGCCGCTGGCCGGCACCAGCAACGCAATGCGCCACGCTTGATTTCAATCAGGGCTGTGCGAAGAGGAACGCGCGAGGATGACCGTCATGAGCTTCCATGTTGATGCGAGCGAGGACACGGCGCTGCAGGCGGCATTGCTGCGGCAACCCCGCCACGTGCTGTTTCCGCCGCCCGACCAGTTCAGTGCCGGCTTCGGTGAAAGCGGCTGGCGTGCCGCCGTGCGCGCCAGCAACGAGCACCTGATTCCGCGTGGGCTGACGCTGGGTTTCCAGACCGGCCGCATGGGCCGCGACGTGCCGGCCGAACGCTATCTGGACACGTTGCTGGCCGCGTTGCGCCTGCAGGCTGATACTCTGGCCGAGGACCGTGAGGTGGTGGCGATGGTGCTGCAGCTGGGCCTTGCCGAAGCACTGCCGCCAGCGCTGCTGGGGCAGTTGCTGGATGCAGTGCCGCGGCACCTGCGCACCGTGGCCCGGCCGCAGGTGGAGGTACGGCTGGATGCCGGCAGCGCCGTGGCGCCGGCACAACTGCGCGCGGTGGGCTGCACACGGCTGAACGTGATCGATCGCGCCGATGCACCGGGCCCGGCAGTGCTGGCGCAGGCGCGCGACGCGGGCTTTACCGCGCGCTACTACCAGTTGCGTGTACCTGCGGCGGAGGATGCTGGGTTCATCGGGCGATTGCAGGCCGTGCTGGCAGATGCGCCCGAGCGCGTGCTGCTGCCGGCGCCATGCGCGCTGCCTGAGCATCCCTCATCGGAACGCTGGTTGCAGGCGTGGCGATTGCTGCGCGAGGCGGGCTATGTGGGTATCGGTGGCGACCATCATCAGCGCGGCGACCTGCCGGATCCGAACGGCCCGGGCGACGGTCAGCGTCATTGCGATCTGGCCGGCATACCGCGCCGCGATCGCAGCGATTTCATCGGCATCGGCTTGGCGGCGTGCAGCCAAGTCGGTGAGGTGTTCTACCGGACGGAGGATGACCTGGAGTGCTGGCAGGCCCGCCTGCAGGCGGGGCATGTGGGCGTGGCCGCGGGCCTGATCCTGTCCGAGCAGGAACGTCTGGCCGCCGAGGTCGCGCAGAGCATCGCCTGCGACCATGCGCTGGATGCTGCCGCCTTCGAGTGGCGCAATGATGTTCCGTTCGATGAATGCTTCGCCGAGACCCTGCCCGCACTCGCACCGCTGCTCGCGCGTGGCTGGGCGCGCTGGGACGGCCGCGTGCTTCGCCTGGCCGAGGAAGGGCGGTTGCTGTGGCGTATGATGGCCGCATGCTTCCGGCCGGCGGCCGCCATCGCTTGAGTGCTGTCCCGATGTCTTCGACTCCGCCTTCCCAGGCCAGACCCGGCCGCACCACGCCGAATCCCGCCGCCGCCGATGATGGCGATGCGCTGCATTTCTGCAGCACCTGTGCCTTCTCCGATGCGTGCATGTCGCAGGGCTATGACAAGACGGCGCTGGGCGAACTGCATGTGCTGGTTGACCACGTAGGGCCGTTCCATGCGGGCGACTACATTTTCCGCGCGGGAGAGGCTTTCGATTCCATCGCGGCGGTGCGCGCAGGCATGGTCAAGACCTTCGTCGATGACAGTCAGGGCAACGAACAGGTGCTGGGCTTTGCGCTGCCGGGCGAGGTGATCGGGCTCAACGCGATTCATGGCTCGCGCTTCCCCTGCAATGCGGTGGCTCTGGATACGGTGCACCTGTGCCGTATCTCGTTCCCCAAGTTGAGCCTGCTGGCCACCCGCATGCCGGGGCTGCAGGCAAAGCTGTTCAGCCTGCTCAGTGCGGAGATCGGCAAGGTTGCCACGCTGGCGGCCAACCACCGCACCGAAGAGCGGATGGCCGCGTTCCTTCTGGATATGTCGGCCCGTTATGCACGGCGTGGTTTTTCTGCGACCCGCTTCAACCTGACCATGGCCCGCACCGAGATCGCCAACTATCTGCGGATGGCGCCGGAGACGGCCAGTCGGGTGCTGCGGCGGTTGAGCGATGACGGCGTGATTGCGGTGAAGCAGCGCGAGATCCTGCTGTTGCAACCCGACCGGCTGGCGGCGCTGGCCGTTGCAGATGAGAACGACCCCGATTGAACCTGACCTGGGAGGCGACGATGAAGCGATGCGCAATGGTGTTTCTGGGTCTGCTGGTCACGCTGCCTGCGTGGGCCGGCAACCTGACCGTGTCGGCGGCATCCAGCCTGACCGAGAGCTTCCGCGAGCTGGGCGCCGCCTATGAGAAGGCGAACCCGGGCAGCAAGGTCGACTTCAACTTTGCTGCATCCGGCGTGCTGCTGCAGCAGATCGCGCGGGGCGCGCCGGTGGATGTGTTCGCCTCGGCTGATGAAACAACGATGGACCAGGCGGCGCAGCAGAAGCTGCTGGCAGCGGGTACGCGTGCGATCTTCGCAGTGAACGCGCTGTGGGTGGTGGTGCCGCCGCAGGCGAAGGCGCCGCCGCGCGCACTGGCCGATCTGGCGGGTGCCGGCGTGCAGCGCATTGCACTGGGCAACCCGGACAGCGTGCCGGTGGGCCGCTACGCGCAGGGTGCGCTGCAGGCCGCAAAGCTGTGGCCGGCAGTGCAGGGCAAGGTGATCAGTACGCAGAACGTGCGGCAGTCGCTGGATTACGTGGCACGGGGCGAGGTGGATGCGGGCTTTGTCTACGCTACCGACGCGCAGGCGATGCCGGATCGCGTGCGGCGCGCGTTCGACGTTCCGGTTGCCGGGCGCATCGCCTATCCGCTCGCGGTGGTGCAGGCCAGCACGCAGCCGGTGGAGGCCAAGCGCTTCGCGGCGTTCGTGCGCTCGGCGCAGGGCCAGGCGATCCTGCAGAAGCACGGGTTCGGCAAGCCCTGACGGATGGACCTGGACTGGAGCGCACTGGGATTGTCGTTGAAGGTGGCCGGCTGGGCCACCGCGATCAACCTTGTGGCAGGCGTGGCACTTGGCGCGCTGCTGGCGCGACGGCGCTTTCCCGGCCGGGAGCTGCTGGATTCGATACTGACCCTGCCGATGGTGCTGCCGCCGACGGTGCTGGGCTACTACCTGCTAGTACTGATCGGGCGCAATGGCCCGATCGGTGCCTGGCTGCAGTCGTGGTTCGGTATCAATCTGGTATTTACCTGGCAGGCGGCGGTGATCGCTGCCGCGGTAGCGTCGTTGCCGCTGGTGTTCAAGCCGGCACGCGCCGCATTCGAAGAAGTGGATGGTCAGTTGGAGCAGGCCGCACGCACGCTGGGTGTGTCCGAAGCCGCGGTGTTCTTCCGCATCACCCTGCCGCTGGCCTGGCGCGGGATTCTGGCCGGCCTGCTGCTGGCGTTCGCACGGGCGATGGGTGAGTTCGGCGCCACGCTGATGGTGGCCGGCAGCATTCCCGGCCGTACGCAGACCTTGTCGATCGCCATCTATGAAGCGGTGCAGGCGGGGCAGGATGGCAAGGCCAATGCGCTGGTGATCCTGACGTCGGTGGTATGCATCGTGATCCTGCTGCTGGCCGCACGGCTGGTGGGCGGGCGCCGCCGGGAGCTGCGCGATGTGGCTTGACCTGCAGGTACAGCGACGATTGCAGGCGTCCGGCCAGACCTTCGAACTGGACGTGGTACTGCAGTGCACGCAGCGGCAGGTGGTGCTGTTCGGGCCTTCCGGCGCCGGCAAGAGCCTGACGCTGAAAGCGGTGGCCGGCTTGCTGCGCCCGGAGCACGGACATGTGCGCCTGCACGGGCAGACGTTGTTCGATGCAGGTGCAGGGATTGACCTGCCGCCGCAGCGTCGTCGCCTGGGATATGTGTTCCAGGATTACGCGCTGTTCCCGCACCTGAGCGTGCGCCAGAATGTGGCGTTCGGGCTTGAGCGGGGTTGGTTGAATCCGCGGCGCGGTACCCGCATCGACGCGGTGGAGCAGTGGTTGCAGGCATTCCGTATCGAGCATGTGGCGGATCTGCTGCCGTCACAGGTATCCGGTGGCCAGCGCCAGCGTACGGCGTTGGCGCGTGCGCTGGTGACCCGGCCGCAGGCCTTGCTGCTGGACGAGCCGTTCGCAGCGCTCGACCACGACCTGCGCCAGCACCTGCGGCAGGAGCTGGAAACCGTGCTGGATGAAACCGGCATTCCGCTGCTGCTGATCAGCCACGATCCACAGGATGTGGCGGTGTTCGGCCAGCAGGTGGCGCGGGTAGTGGACGGGCGCATCGTCGGCGATTGACCTGTGATGGTAGTGCCGGGCCATGCCCGGCAGAGCCTGGCGCGTTGCATATTCATGCGCCGGAGCGGTGGTAGTGCCGGCCGCTGGCCGGCAACCACGGAATCCGGAGCAGCCGGCCAGCGACCGGCTCTACCCCTGGGCGAGGCGCCTCAATACAGCTCGCAGTGAGTGCGGCCCTCGCCGCGCAAGGCGTCCCAATGGCCGTCACCGCCGATCGCGTCGATGGCTGCACGCACCGCGCCTTCCAGGTGGCTCTTGTTGCCACACAGGTAGATGTGGCCGCCACGGGCCAACACATCCTGCATCTGCGCGCCCTGCTGCTGCAGCACATGCTGCACATAGACCTTCTGCGCGCCATCGCGCGAGAACGCGGTGTGCAGGCCAGCCAGTACGCCACGCGCCTGCCAGTCCTGCAGCTGCTCGCGGTACAGGAAGTCGTGCTCGCGGTGCTTCTCGCCGAACACCAGATGGACCTCGCGTGCATCGCCGGTAGCCTGCAGTTCCTGCATCAGGCCCATCAGCGGCGCGATGCCGGTACCGGTGCCGACCAGCAGCAGGGGTGCGTTGCCGCTGTCGGGCAGGTGGAAACCCGGATTGGAGCGGCAGTACACGCGGGCTGTGTCGCCGCCGTGCAGAAGGCTGCCGGTGGCAGTGCCGAATCGTTCGCGGCCACGCAGGGTGTAGCGCACTTCGCGCACGCACAGGCTCAGCTGATCGTCGTGCGGATGCGAGGCGATGGAATAGGCGCGGGGCAGGCGTGGTGACAGGAGTTCACGCAGGCGGGCCAGTGGCACGCTGTCCGGGGTGGCGTGGTCCTGCAGCACATCAAGCAGGTCCAGGCCATGCAGGTAGGCGTCCAGTTCGCGCTTCTGGCTGATCTTCAGCAGGCCCTTCAGTTCTTCGCTGCCGCCCAGCTTTGCCAGCTCGCGCAGCACGCCCTTGCTGAGCAGGCGCAGTTCACGGTCGCGCAGTGCGTCGACGGCACTGGAATCACCCAACCAGATGGCCAGTGCCTGCAGCAGTGCCGGATCGTTTTCCGGAACCAGATGCAGGGTGTCGCCGGCCCGGTAGACCATGCCGCTGCCGGCGATGTCCAGCTGCAGGTGCCAGGCCGCAGGGTCACTGTGGCTCAGGCGCCGCCGTTCGACGATGCGGGCGTTGAAGGCATTGTCTGCGCCATAGGCCGTCACCTGCAGGCGCAGATCCTGGCCTGCGGTCGCATCACCCTCCAGTACCTGACCCAGCACCGGCCGCCACTGCTGGAAGAACTGCTCGTAGCCCAGATCAGCGTCGACACGGTGCAGCAGTGGCTGCGCCTGACGCTCGCTCAGTGCTGCATCCAGTGCCTTGGTGAAACCGCAGAAGCTGGGGTAGCCGGTATCCCCCAGGCCGAACACCGCGTAGCGCAGACCGGGCAGGGCGGGCGCCTGCCGCAGCGACTCGAAGAAGCGCTCGCCATTGGCCGGCGGCTCGCCGTCGCCGAACGAGCTGGAGATGGCCAGCAGCACATCGCCGTGGCCGAGGCTGGCCACATCGATGTCATTGAACGGCAGGACCTGCGGCCCATGCGGCTGCAGGTCCGGGTCCGCGCCCAGGCGCTGGGCCAGGGCGCGGGCGTTGCCCGACTCGGAGGCGAAACCCACCAGCAGCCGGCTGATGGGCGTGCGTGTGGGGAGGGCGTTCACGCAGCCTCGTAGAAGTCGTCGAACTTTTCCTTGCTGAACTCGACCAGGTCGTAGTTCTGCATCAGGTCGTTCACCACGCGGCGGATGCTGATGTACGAGGTGATGTTGCCCTCGGCATCGAACAGCGGCTGCACGGTGGTGTCGACCACGTAGAGCACGCCGCCCTTGCCCAGGTTCGGCACGATGCCGGTCCAGGTCTTGCCGGCCTTGATGGTGTCCCACATGTCCTTGTAGACGGCCTTGGGCACGTCCGGATGGCGGACGATGCTGTGCGGCTGGCCGATCAGTTCCTCGCGCGCGAACCCGGTGAGCGTGCAGAACAGGTCGTTGGCATAGGTGATGTTGCCTTGCAGGTCGGTGGTGGAGATCACCATCACGTTCTGCATGGCGTTGAGCAGTTGGGCGTTGTCGGGGGTGTAGCTCATCGCAGGTCCTTTGGATGCCGGTGACGCCGGCGTATGGGTTCCTGCATAGAGATACGCGCCCGTGGCGGTGGGCGGATTGATATAGGTCAAGCGTGCGCCGGGAGGGGGCTGCGACCGGCTGTCGCAGGAGGGGCGAAGGGGCGGCGCTAGCGGGCGATGCCGGGGAATCCGATGCTCTGCTGGCAGTACCGCAGCAGTGCGCGCCCGTCTTTGTCATCGCGTTGCATATGATCACCGCTGAAGAATGCCTGCAACGACCGGCCGATCGCGTTGCCAGCATTTCCAGAGCGGCGTGCAGCCGCCGGCAGTAGGCTGTCAGCGCGGGGATCATGGCGGCCGGGAAGCTGTTCGCGCCGAAGCTCACCTTCAATCGCCAGCAGCGCACATGCCCCGGCGAGGTATGCCTCCGGTTCCCGGTGCGCGCCCCATCGACGCTGGCCTGCCATCGCGGTGGCGATATGGTGGAATTCGTGCGCGGTGGTGGAGATCACGCGCTCGCGCAGTGCATCGGCATCGTCGCCGGCGGGAAACCAGAACGCCACCACCAGTTCTGGTCGTGCCGGCCTGGCGGGCTGTTGCCAGATGCCGCCACCGTCGCTGACGATCGTGACCTGATAGCGGACCGGTGTTTGAGTCAGGTTGACTGATTGCAGGGCTAGTCCGGCAGCCCGTGCGGCACCTGCACATAGCTGTTCGATCTGTTCGAAAGAAGGAGCCTGCACAGCCGATCTTATCTGGACTGCTACCGGGCCAGTCGCGCAGTCCAACGATTGCGTGAACTCTTCTGCGTTTTCCGAGCCTGGCAATACCGACAGTGTCGCAACCTGCAAGTCAGAGCCCCTACCTGACAGGACTGTTGCGAAGGCGCCATCTACGCTGACGAGGTCACGCTGTGGTACACGAACGGACTGGCAGGCACTGATTGAAAAGGCGAGAGCAGCCAGCCCGGCTCCACCGGCAAACCGCCGGCGGGTTGCGGTGAAGCCAGGCCGGCTATCTTGCATCAGGGAGTCATGCCGCATTGGTAGGGAGAGGGATACTTTGTGCAGACTTGGAAGTCAGAAACTGAGGCTGCCTTGGTTGCTCCCTGATATCTTGATGAAGCCGCAATCGTGTTCGGTCCTGGAACAGCGCCAACGTCAAAAGCTGCAAGGTCGTATCTCAGCTCGTCCGCTGTCCCGGCTGCACCGGCGGCCCAAGCATTCACCGCATCTGGATTGCTCAACGTCAGTGAGTTCCCACTTCTTTGCCAGTGGAACTGTCGGGCCGCGGTAGCTGCACCTAGTCGACTATCAAAGAGCAGAAGGGTAACTAGACCATTGGCGGGAAAAGCGACAGATGAGCCTGATATGTCAATGTCGAATTGCGCTGCGTCTGGAATTTCGGAAGTCGAGGATTTCAGAAGGCGCTCGTACCAAGGAATGCTCGAGCGTTCGCCACCTCCGATCTTTCCTCCGATCTTTCCCTCAATGCGACATTTCTTCGTTTCTTCGCAGGATGCGCTGACTTGCCACTCGACGGGGCCGCATCCTGCCGTGCCAACTGCAATTCCAACCGTTGCCACGATCATTCGCAGATTCTGCATCGGTATTCTCCGCTTATCTATTCGTCTATTCGAAGGGGCCGACCAGCTCAAGCTCCTGCATCGGCCAACCATCCATAGCGACACGCGTAGAGTTGGGCAATCAGAATCGTTGAAAAATCTTAGAGTTGCGATACCTGCACAGCAAAACGCGCAATTTGAGTGGGTGCGCGCTGCGCGCATGACGCCATTGCAAACAGACGACGACGGTCCTCTGCCGCTCACCCCATCACATACCGCAGCACCCCCGCCGATACCACGCCGATCAGCACCGTCGGCAGCATCGACAGCCGCGTGGCCGCAATCAGGGTGATTGCCAGCGCGGCCAGATCGGCCGGCTTGTCGGCCACGAAGTCCGGGGCGATCACCGAGATCAGCACGCAGCCCGGGGCGGCTTCCATCACCGTTACCGCGCGCTTGCTCAGGGTGCGGTTGCGCAGCGCGAGAAAACCGATGATGCGGGTGAGATAGGTGGCGGCGGCCATCAGGATGATGGTCAGCACCGAGGTCCAGTGGATCAGGCCGTTGAAGATCATGCCGCGTCCTCCGCCAGCAGCCAGGCGGCGGCGAGGCCGGCCAGCGCGCCGCTGGCCACGTACCAGGCGCCGGGCACCAGCAGGTAGGTGCCCGCTGCCACCACCAGGCTGACCAGCCATGGCCGGGCGGCGCGCATGCCTTGCCACATGCCACGCAACAGCACCAGGAACACGGCGGGGAAGGCCATGTCGAAGCCGTAGGCATGGATGTCGCCAAGCAGCGGGCCGACGATCGCGCCCAGCGCGGTGCACAGCACCCACACGGTGTACAGGCCGGCCGACACGCCGAGGTAGTAGGCCAGGCTGAAGCCCAGTGCGCGACGGCGCGCATCGGCCACGCCCAGTGCCCAGCTTTCATCGCACATGAAGAACAGCGCCGGCAGCACGCGACGGCGCGGCAGGTGCTGCAGCAACGGTGCCAGGCTGGCGCCCATCAACAGGTGGCGGCTGTTGACCAGCGCGGTGATCGCCACGATCAGCGCGATGTGCGGCGGCGAGGTCCACAGTTCGACCGCGGCGAATTCAGACCCGCCAGCGAAGTTGAGGCCGGTCATCAGCGGCACTTCCAGCGCCGACAGGCCCTTCTGGGCGGCCTGGGCGCCGAGCACCAGGGCAAAGGGAATGAAGCCGATCATCACCGGTATGGCGGCGCGCAGGCCGCGCATGAACTCGGCGCGTGGTGCGGTGTCGCAGGCGGGATCAGGCAAGGGCAGGGTGGTTCGGGCGTCCATGGATCAACAACGAGTGGGGGTGATCCATGCTAACGGTCCGATCGCGAAATCGGGTTGCGTTGATGCCATTGGTTCGGCCGAATGTGCAATATCATGCGGTGATTTGGTCAAGGAGTGGAATTTCATGCAGTACCAGCTCGACAACCTGGATCGTCGCATCCTTGACGCCCTGCAACGCGACGGTCGCCTGCAGAATCTGGAGCTGTCCCGCCAGGTGGGGCTCTCGCCGTCTGCCTGCCTGCGCCGGGTTCGTCTGCTGGAAGAGGGCGGTTACATCGATCGCTACGTGGCCCTGCTGAATGCGGCCAGGATCGGACGGGGCTTCACCGTGTTCGTCCGTGTCTGGCTGCGCGGTCAGGACGAAGACACCACCAATCACTTCATCAACAGCATCAAGTCCTTCCCGGAAGTGCTTGAATGCCATCTGATGGCTGGCGACTGTGACTTCCTGCTGCGGGTGGCGGTGGCCGACCTGGATGCGTACCGGCAGTTCCAGATCCAGCACCTCAACCGCATCGCCGGGGTGCAGAACACCAAGACCGAAATCCCGATGCAGCGGATCAAGCAGACCACTGAACTGCCGGTCTGAGCCGACCCGGCGCGTCCCCTGCGCGCCGCCGTCATCGCAATGACACGTGACGCCGCTACGGTGTGACCCGCTTGCCGGCCGTGTGCAGGCCGACCCACCTGGTCGTGCCGCGCTCCGCCGCTGCAGCTGATGTCGCTGCCGAGGGTCATGTGTTCTACGTCAGGGGGCTGAATGGACAGCATGCGATCAGACGTTGGAGGGTGGCCGCCGCCGCCGGGTTGCTGTTCGCCTTCGCTGCTGCCGCACAGGACGACATCCGTTCCTATGACATTCCCGCGCAACCGCTGGAACAGGCGGTCGAGCGCTTCAGTGTCGTCAGCGGGTGGTCGGTGATGTATCCCGGCGATCTCGGTACGGGCCGCAGCAGCCATCCGCTGCAGGCCAGCCTGCCACCCCTGCAGGCGCTGCAGGTGGTGCTGCAGGACACGGGCGTCGAGGCCGAGCTGATCGGTGCACAGCGTGTGGTCCTGCGCCGCGGTGCACACGCGGGCACCGAATCCTCCCCGACCGATGTGGCCGCCGACCTCGGGCAGCGTCGCCGCTTCGGCGACCTGCAGCAACGGCTGCGCACCGCTTTCTGTGACGACCCTGAGCTGGCGCCGGGCGCCTATGCGGCGACGCTGCGCTTCCGCATTGCCAACGATGGCCAGGTGCAGGGACCCGAACTGCTTGCCGGCAGCGGCAGCACACGCCGCGATGCGCGCCTTCTGCAGGCGATGCAGGCCCTGCGGCTGGGCGCCGATGCTGCCGCGCTGCCGCAGCCGGTGACTCTGCAGATCCGTCCTTCCAGCGCGGGCCACGACTGTGGCCGGCGCCCGCCCCAACCATGACGTCAAGGAATCGAACATGAGCAACAGCACGGCTGGGGCGGTAGACCTGATGGACCATCTGCTGGGCGCCTACGACGAACTGAAGCGCCGGCTGGTGCGCAAGCTGGGCTCGGAAGAGCTGGCCGGCGACGCGCTGCAGGACACCTGGATGCGCCTGAGCACGCGCCGACACCGCCTGGACCCGGTGCAGAACCCCGCGGCGTATCTGCTGCGCATGGCGATGAACACCGTGATCGACCGCCAGCGCGCCGACCATCGCCTGCTGAGCCTGGAAGAAGTGGATACGTTGATGGACATGGCCGATCCCGGCCCGGGGCCGGCACAGGCGGCCGAGCAGGAAATGGCGCTGGAAGACATGGTCGGCCTGCTGCAGCGGATGCCCGAGCGCCGCCGCCGGATATTGCTGGCGATCCGCGTGGACGGCCTGCAGCAGCGCGATGTGGCCGAGCATCTGGGCGTGTCGCTGCGGCTGGTGCAGCGTGAGCTGAAAGCCGCACAGGATTACCTGGCCGAACGCAGCGGGCAGGGGCGGCAGGTGCGGTTCTGAGGCACGGCATCCGTCTACACTTTGACGCCGAGCAGAACCCCGCAGCGTGCGGGGACGGCAAGAGCCCTCATGGACGCTGACGATCAACCGCACCGCCCGCTCGACGCCGTGGAGCGCCAGGCCCACGCGTGGGTGGTGCGGTTGACCTCGGGCGAGGCCACGGCGGCCGATGGCAGGAAATTCCGCCAATGGTGCGAGGCCGATCCCGGCCATCGGCAGGCCTTTGCCCGCGCGAAGCGGCAATGGGAACAGGTACGCCTGGCCGGCGAGCAGCTGCCTGCCGCCGCACGCCAGCCGCAGGCGGCAACCCCGGCGCAACGCTGGAGCCGGCGCGCATTCCTGGGGGCGGCGGTGGCGGCACCTGCGAGCTTGGCCGTGGTGGCTGCGCTGCACCCGCCGTTGGGCCTGTGGCCTTCGGTGACGGCGATGACGGCCGATTTCCATACCGGTACCGGCGAGCGGCTGATGATTGCGCCGACGCCACATCTGAAGATCGAACTGGATACGCAGAGCAGCCTGCGCCGGCGCAGCGACGCGCAGGGTGAGGGCTTCGAGCTGGTGCAGGGACAGGCGGCGATCGACGCCGCAGCGGGGACGCGCCTGGCACTGTTCGCCGGGCCGGGCTGTCTTGTTGCCGACGAGGGCGCAGCACGCCTGGATGTGCGCAACACCGACGGCCAGGTGCGTGTGACCTGCCTGCGCGGCAGCGTTCGCATCGAGCATCCGCAGGGTCGCCTGCAGCTGCAGGCCGGCCAGCAGACGGTGTATGACGAGCGCCTCAGCGGCGTGGTGGCCGAAGCGGTGGCGGCCGAA
The DNA here is from genome assembly GCF_002750935.1 of Stenotrophomonas sp. LMG 10879. Taxonomy (NCBI): domain Bacteria; kingdom Pseudomonadati; phylum Pseudomonadota; class Gammaproteobacteria; order Lysobacterales; family Lysobacteraceae; genus Stenotrophomonas; species Stenotrophomonas sp. LMG 10879. The sequence goes on along the minus strand of NZ_PEJT01000001.1, from coordinate 532,988 downwards.
GTGAGCGCGTGGACCGAAGGCATGCTGGTGTTCCGCCGCGCGCCGCTGCGTGAGGTGGTGGCCGAGATCAACCGCTACCGGCGCGGCAAGGTGCTGCTGGGCGAATCGGCACTGGCGCGCGCCCCGGTCAGCGGCCGCTTCCGCATCGATGATCCGGATGCTGCGCTGGAGCAGCTCGGGCAGACGATGTCGCTCGGCCTGCGTCGCTTTCCCGGTGGAATTGCCGTCTTGGGGTAAGACCCTGGCTGCGCGCGACGCGCACGGCCGCTGCATGCATGGAGAGGCCAAGGATGCGCAACGAGACCATCGGTGTGTTGGATCTGCGCCGGAATCTGTCGGCGCTGCTGGAAACCACCCAGCGCCGACCCTTGATGGTGCACCGCTACGGCGCGCCGTGGGTCTGCGTGGTGTCCGATGCGCAGTGGCGACAGCAGGCGGTGCTGCTGGAATTCGAGCCGCAGGACCATCCGCTGGCGATGCTGTTGCGGTTGCAGCGGCAGGCGCTGCCGCTTTCGGAATCGGGAACGTTGCCTGCCGCTGCACTGGCGCGCGCGCTGCTGCTGATGGCCATGCATGGCATCGAGAGTCTTGCGGCCCTTCACGATCACGTGCGCTACCACCGGTTGTGGCACTGGTTCGTGGCCGCCAGCGATGCGCAGATGGAGGGATGGCAGCTGCCGTTGCTGCAGGCCTCGATGGCGGCACTGTTGGATGACCCGGATGCGATGCACGCACTGGCCGCATTCGCACAGCGCAGCGACGTTGCCGTGCTGGCCCGGCGCTGTGGCGGCGATGCTCCGCGCCTGGACCTGGAAGCCTGCAGGCGGATGACGCTGCGGTGACACTCCCGCGATGCTGCCACGCACTGCTCAACATCGCATTCGTGCTGTCGCTTCGGCTGCCTTGCTGACGTCTTCTGCAGAGTACGACGCTCCCGCGTCGCGGAGCGCAGGCGACGCCGATGACCGACAGTCGCAGGATCAGCATGCTGGAGCTGGATCGCCACCTGAGCCAGTCGCTGGAGCAGGCACGGCATGCACCCGTGAATGTGCAGCGCTACGGACAGCCGTGGGTGTGGATGCTGTCCAGCAATGCCTGGGCCGACGCCGCAAGGTGGTCAGCGTTGGATGCCAGCGGCCATCCGTTGATGCTGCTGCGGCAGGCGCTGGACGCGCGCCTGCAGCTGTGGCCGGAATCGGCATTGGCCACGCTGGCACAGGAGTGCGGGGAGGTGCGCATGGTGCAGCGTGCGGTGTTGCTGGTCGCGCTGCGAGCGCCTGCGAGCGTGCAACGCCTGCACGACGATCTTCGCTATCACCAGGTGTATCGGCAGTTCATCGGCTTCGACCATGGCATGGCCTGGTCGCCTCTGCAGTGCATGCGCCTGCTGCAGGCGTGCGCCACGCCTCTGCTGCAGCACTGCGTGGACGACACGCTTGCGCGTGTTCCTTCGTCGCTGCTGGATGCCGCCTGCATGGCGAACGCACGTCGCGTGGGTGATCGGCTGCAGGAACAGCGGATTTCCGCAGGATATTTATCGTACTGACACATGCGCCGCTGACCATGGGGCAGCGGTCTCTTCCAGGATGATGAGGGCGGAACAATGGCAACGCAGATGGGTGGTCGCAGGGCTCGGCAGCAGGGCTTCAGCCTGATCGAGATCATGGTGGTGGTGGTCATCATCGGCATTCTGGCTGCGCTGATCGTGCCCCGGCTGATGGATCGCCCCGACCAGGCCCGCGTGGTGGCGGCACGCCAGGACATCGCCGCGCTGATGCAGGCGATGAAGCTGTACCGGTTGGACAATGGTCGTTACCCCAATGCCCAGCAGGGGCTGCAGGCGCTGCTGAAGCCACCGCAGGGCAGTGCTGCGATGCCGGTCACGCCGTATCTCGACCGCCTGCCGGATGACCCGTGGGGGCACCCCTACCAGTACCAGAACCCCGGCACGCACGGCGATATCGACGTGTTCTCACTGGGGGCCGACAGCAAGCCCGGCGGTGAGGCCGGCAACGCGGACATCGGCTCCTGGCAGTTGTGAGGCCAGACGATGGCACGTCGGAACATTCCAGGTTCGTGTGCCCGCCAGCAGGGCATGGCGGTGATCGTGGCGATGCTGGTGGTGGCGCTGGTGGCGGTGATCGCCACAGCGCTGCTGACCCGTCAGGCGGCGCAGCTGCGTGCGGTACGCAGCGATCAGCTGCGCATGCAGGTGCGCATGGCGGTGGACGCCACGCTGGAGCGCGCGGCGCAGCAGTTGCGTGACGACGCGCGCGAGCAGTTGACTACCGTGGGCAGCGGACGTTGGGCGCGCCCGCTGCAGCTGCAGGTGCCACTGCCGGTGCATCTGCAGCTGGTGGACGCGCAGTCGAAGTTCAACCTGCGCACGCTGCTGGCCGACGGCCAACCTGCAGCGGAGGCACTGCGTGCGTTCACCACCCTGTGTGCCGGGCAGGGGCTGCCTCGCGCCGCCTGTGCCAGCGCCGCAACACAGATCCAGTCGCGCCTGCGCGATGGCGAGCGACAGGCGCGTGCGCCGTTGCCGCGCGAGTCGCTGATCGAACAGGTGCTGGCCGGCGCCGATCCGCTGGCGGTACAGGCATTGGAACGGCGCACGGTGGTGCTGCCTGCGCAGACCCTGGTCAACGCCAATACAAGTGATATCGCCGTGCTGCAGGCGATTGCACCCGGGGTGGATGCCGGGCGCCTGCAGGCGCTGCTGGGCGAGCGCGATCGTGGCCACTGGTTGCTCAATCGCGGTGACATCGCCAACCGGCTGCAGCTGAGCAACGAACAGATGGCGTTGATGCCGCTGGGTATCCATAGCGAATGGTTCCTGGCGGTAGGCCAGGTAGAGGCCGACGGCGCATCGGTGGATTTCCGCGCATTGATCTGGCGCGAGTACCGCGACGACAGCGTGCGTGTGCAACGGATATGGACAAGGATCGGTGCATGAGCACGCAACTGAGAATGCGCCTGCCGGCGCTGGAACGATTGGATAGGGACAGCGCGGTCGAATGGGCGCAGCTGCACAAGGAACGTGTGCTGGCAACGGGCAGTGACCGCCTGTCGACGCTGGGTCAGCGCTTTCCACAGGCGATGGTGCACGCGAGCTTGGACCCGCAGGACCTGATCCTGTTGGAGCTGCAGCTGCCGCCGCTGTCCGGGCGACGCCTGCAGGCGGCCCTGCAGGGCGAAGTGGAAGCGATGCTGCTGGATGATCTGCAGGAAGTAGCGCTGGGCCATGGCTCGCAGGCCACTGATGGCATGGTGGCGGTGGCATGGCTTGGCCTGCAGGCGATCGCGCGCCTACAGCAGCAGATGCAGGACTGTGGGCTGCAGTTGCAGGCGCTGCATCCGACGCCCTTGCTGCTGCCTTGGTCGGTTGGGCAGGCCACCTTGCAGCTGTGTGGCGAGCATGTACTGGTTCGCTTCGGCCGTGATCGTGGCTTCGTGCAGTGGTGCAGCGGGCGCGACCTGGGCTCGGTGATGCATTCGCTGGCCGTGCGCTTGCAGCAGGCCGGGGTGCAGGCGGTGCAGTGGATCGATGCCGTACCGGCTGCCTGGGCCGAGCGCCTGCCAGCCAGCGTGCTGGCGCAGGCACTGCAGTCCAGCGGTCCGCTGCCTGGCTGGTCGCTGCCGTTGCCGGCCATGGGTGCAGGCGCGCCGCGGCTGGCCATCGGTCTTGCGTTGGCGGCGGCGGTGCTGGCTGCGCTGGGTCTGCAACTGCAGGTATCGCGCTGGCATGGCGAGGCTGAAGCCTTGCGGCAGGACATGGCGCAGGGCTTCAGCACGCACTTCCCGGAGATCCACGATGTGGTCGATCCGGTGCTGCAGGCACGGCGGGCGCTGGCGGTGCCGGCAGCGCCACGGGCACTTCCTGCCGTGCAGCAGCAGGTTGCCAGCGTGCTGCAGGCCATACCTGAGTTGGCGGGCCAGGTTCGAAGCCTGCGCTATCAGCCGGGCCAGCTGGAGATGGAGCTGGATGCCGACGCGCAGGCGTTGGCCGAGGACGCGCAGCGGCTGGAGCGCTGGCAGCAGGCGACGCAGGCACAGGGGCTGCAGCTTGCGCGCGAAGCCGGTGGCCGGTTGCGGATCAGCAGCGGGGCTGCGCCGTGACCGCAGCCGGGTTGCGCCCAGCGGATTCCCTGCGTGGACTGCAGCACCGTTGGCAGCGGCTGGCGGCGCGCGAACGCGCGATGCTGCTGTTGATGGCTGCCGCGATAGTGGCGGCCGCACTGTGGCTGGGCTGGCTGCAGCCGCTGCTGAAACAGCGCAGCCATTGGCAGGCTGAACTGCCACGGCTGCAGGCGCAGTCGGCGGCACTTGCACCGCTGCTGCGTGCCCGTGAACAACAGCGGCAGGCACACGGCCAGCGGCCGACGCTTGCCGGGCTGCGCCAACAGATCACCGCTGCGGGCCTGGCCGACAGCCTGCATATCGAACCGCGTGACGGGCGCTGGCACCTGCGGGTGCAGAGCGTGCCCGCCGATGCGCTCTGGAACTGGCTGCTGCCCTTGCTGGCCGACCCGGCCATCGAACTGCAGCAACTGCAACTGCAACGCACAGGGGACGCGAACATGCCGGCGGCACGGATTTCCGGAAACATCGTGATGGCCGCCAATGGCGGTGGCCATCCATGAAGTCGATGCGCAGCCTGGGCTGCAGCGCGGCACTGGCACTGGTGGTGGGCCTGGCCCATCTTCCGGCGGCGGTGCAGGCGCAGGACGCCAGTGGCGAACCGGTGCAGCTGAACCTGGTGGACACCGATATCGGTGGGGTGCTGCGCATGGCGGCACGCTTCACCGGCCGCCAGTTCCTGGTCGATCCACGGGTGACCGGCAAGATGACCGTGGTCTCCGATGGGCCGGTCAGCCGTGTGCAGGCTTATCAGCTGCTGCTGGGTGCCTTGCGCATGCGCGGGTTTGCGGTGGTTGAAAGTGGAGGCGTCAGCCGGGTGGTGCCGCAGGCCGACGCCAAGCTGCTGGGCGGTCGTGTGGGTGCCGGCGGTGCGGGAGGCGAGATAGCCACGCGCACGTTTGCCCTGCGCTACGAAAGCGCAGCAGCACTGGTGGCGGTGCTGCGGCCGATGATCACCGCGGACAATCCGATCACCGCGAACCCGGGCAACAACACGCTGGTCATCACCGACTACGCCGACAACCTGGAGCGCATCGCGCGGGTGATCGCCAGCGTGGATACGCCGGCCGGCATGGACACCGACGTGGTCAAGCTGCAGCAGGGCATTGCCGTGGACGTGGCGGCGATGGTCGCACCGTTGCTGGATGCGCAGGGCGCGGAGCCGGCGCAGAAGGTGGTGGTGATGGCCGACCCGCGCAGCAACAGCGTGCTGCTGCGCTCCAGCAGCCCGGGCCGCACGCGCCTTGCGCGGCAGCTGGTGGAGAAGCTGGACAAGGCCCAGGACGAGTCCGGCAACCTGCATGTGGTGTACCTGCGCAATGCCCAGGCCACCCAGCTGGCCGGGGTGCTGCGTGGTGTTGTGGCAGGGCAGAGCGACGCGCCGGCGATGGGCAGCAGCGACGGCATCACCGCATTGCCGGGCGAGGCCAGTCGCAGCGCCAGCACGCCGGCGCAACCTGCGCAGGGCAAGAGCAAGGGCAATGCGCTGGAATCGCCGCGGCTTGACCCGGGCCGTCGTGATCCAATCGATGCCGGCAGCAGCGGTTTCAGCCACAACGGCATCTCGGTGCAGGCTGACATCGCCACCAATACCCTGCTGATCTCCGCGCCGGAGCCGGTGTACCGCAACCTGCGGCGGGTGATCGACCAGCTCGACCAGCGGAGGGCGCAGGTGCTGGTGGAGAGCCTGATCGTGGAGGTCAACCAGACCGATGCCGCTGAACTGGGCGTTCAATGGATGCTGGGCAACGGCCGCACGTTCGGTGGAACCCATTTCGGTGGTACCACCGGTGGCAGCGGCATCAGCACTACCGCGCGCACCACGCTGGATGTACTGCCGAAGGACGGCCTCAACATCGGCGTGATCGACGGCACCATCAACCTGCCGGGCGTCGGCCAGATCCTCAACATGAAGGCCTTGGCCAACGCCCTGCAGAGCAAAGGCGGCGCCAACATCCTCTCCACGCCGAACCTGATGACCCTGGACAACGAGGCGGCCAGCATCATGGTCGGGCAGACCGTGCCCTTCGTCAGTGGCCGTTATGTGACCGACGGTGGCGGTGGCAGCAACAATCCGTTCCAGACCATCGAACGCGAGGACGTGGGCCTGAAGCTGCGGGTGCGCCCGCAGATTTCCGAGGGCGGCACGGTGAAGCTGGACATCTACCAGGAAGTCAGCAGCATCGATGCGCAGAGCTCGGGCAGCGCCGGCATCATCACCAACAAGCGGGCGCTGGATACCAGCGTTCTGCTCGATGACGGCCAGATCATGGTGCTGGGCGGCCTGCTGGAAGACAGCGTCAGCCATGGCCGCGATGCCGTACCGGGGCTGGGGAAGATCCCTGTGCTGGGCGCGCTGTTCCGCAGCGACACGCGCAAGCGGGCCAAGACCAACTTGATGGTGTTCCTGCGCCCGCACGTGGTGCGCGACCCGGCCGCCGGACAACGCTTGACCCGCGACCGCTACGACTACATGCGCAATGCACAGGCCGCTGCGCAGCCCGTGCAGAGCTGGGCGCTGCCAGCACTGTCGGCACCGCAGCTGCCGCCGCAGAACCTGTCCGTGCTTGGCCAGGGCAATGCGCGGGACGGACAGGGCCAGCCGTTGCAGAACGGCAGCCTTGCGGCGTTGTACCCGGCCAGCGAGGGCAATGTGCAGGTGGTGCAGTTCGCGCAGGGGCTGGATGCGGCGCGTGCGACCCAGGCCGTGGCACAGGTGCGTGCGCTTGGCCTGCAGGCCTATGCCGAGACCACGCCGGGTGAAACGGGACAGCGCCTGCGGGTGCGGGTGGCGCGCGACCCGGCCACGCTCGACCCGGCGCTGCAGCAGCTGCGCGGGCTGGGCTACACCCCGGAACTGGTCATCGGGCCATGAGCATGCCCGTGCCGTTGCCACTGCTGCCGTATGCCTGGGTGCGAAGCCACGGGGTGATGCTGGCCGAAGCAGGGGGCGCGCCGGTACTGCTGGGGACCACTGAGACCGCCGCCTGGGCGGTGGCCGAGCTGCGCCGCCGGCACGGGCCGCTGCCGTTCCAGATACTGGAAGGGGCAGCCTGGCAGCAGCGCCTGGGCGAGCAGTATCGTGACGGTGGCGACGCTGCTGCGGTGGTCGGCGCGGCCGAAAGCGAAGTCGATCTCGACCGGCTGATGCAGGACATGCCCGAGGTGACCGATCTGCTGGATGCGCAGGACGATGCGCCGGTGATCCGCATGATCAACGCGCTGCTGGCACAGGCCGCGCGCGATGGCGCCAGCGACCTGCACATCGAACCCTTCGAAACCCATTCGGTGGTGCGCTACCGCGTCGATGGCACCCTGCGTGACATGGTGCAGCCACGGCGTGCGCTGCATGCGGCGCTGGTCTCGCGCATCAAGATCATGGCCCACCTGGATATCGCCGAGAAGCGCCTGCCGCAGGACGGGCGCATCGCCATCCGCGTGGGGGGCAGACCGCTGGACATCCGTGTGTCCACGGTGCCGACCGGACATGGCGAGCGCGCAGTGCTGCGCCTGCTGGAAAAGGACGCCGGGCGACTGCAGCTGCAGCGGTTGGGCATGGCCGACGATACGCTGGCCACCTTCACCGGGTTGATCCGCCAGCCGCATGGCATCGTGCTGGTGACCGGGCCGACCGGCAGTGGCAAGACCACCTCGCTGTATGCGGCACTGGGGCAGCTCGACAGCAGCACCAGCAACATCCTCACCGTGGAGGACCCGGTGGAGTACGACTTCGCCGGCATCGGCCAGATCCAGGTCAACGCGCGCATCGGCATGAGCTTCGGCACGGCATTGCGCGCGATCCTGCGCCAGGATCCGGACACCATCATGATCGGTGAGATCCGTGACCTGGAAACGGCGCAGATCGCGGTGCAGTCGTCGTTGACCGGTCACGGCGTGCTGGCATCGCTGCATACCAACGATGCGATCTCGGCGGTGACCCGACTGGCCGACATGGGCGTGGAGCCGTTCCTGCTGGCCTCATCGCTGCGTGGCGTGCTGGCGCAGCGGCTGGTGCGCAGGCTGTGCCTGCAGTGTCGGCGTGCCGAACTCGATGCAGAGGGGCGCACCGTGTGGCGGGCCGTAGGCTGCTCGGCCTGCGCGAACAGCGGCTACCGTGGGCGCACCGGCATCCATGAACTGTTCATGGTGGATGAGCGCGTGCGCGCGTTGATCCATGAAGGGCAGGGCGAACCCGCGCTGCGCGAGGCGGCGCGGCGTGCCGGCATGCGCACCCTGCGCCAGGACGGGCAGCGCTGGGTCGACAGCGGGGTGACCACGCTGGAGGAGATCCTGCGTGTGACCGGCGACGACTGAGGCGCGCATGGCACTGTTCGATTACCAGGCCGCCAATGCACAGGGGCGCATCGAGAAGGGACAGCTGGACGCCGATACCGCGCGCGGTGTGCGCCAGCAACTGCGTGGGCGTGGGCTGACACCGGTACAGGTATCAGCCGCACGCACTGCCGGCAGCGGCTGGGGCGCGCGCAGACTGTCGGCCAGCGAACTGGCCTGGGGCACACGGCAACTGGCCAGCCTGCTGGCCGCCAGCCTGCCGCTGGAAAGCGCATTGAGCGCGGTGATCGAACAGGCCGAACGCCCGCACGTTGCGCAGGCGCTCACCGCAGTGCGTGCCGATGTGCGCGCGGGCCAGCGGTTGACCGTGGCGTTGGCGGCGCGGCCGCGCGACTTTCCCGCGATCTATCGTGCCCTGGTGGGTGCCGGCGAGGATTCCGGCGATCTGGCGCGGGTGATGGAACGCCTGGCCGACTACATCGAAGAGCGCAACGCGCTGCAGGCGAAGGTGCTGACGGCGTTCATCTACCCGGCGGCGATCAGCCTGGTGTCGGTGGCGATCGTGATCTTCCTGCTCAGCTACGTGGTGCCGCAGGTAGTGACCGCGTTCGTGCAGGCACGGCAGACGCTGCCGATGCTGACCCAGGTGATGCTGGCGGCCAGTGCTTTCGTACGCGCGTGGGGCGTATGGACGGGGATAGGCATCGGCGCACTCGTGGTCGGCTGGCGGCTGGCACTGCGGCGGCCGGATCTGCGCCTGCGCTGGGACAGCCTGCTGTTGCGCGTCCCGATGGTGGGTCGTTTCGTGCTGGGCGTGAACAGTGCTCGCTTTGCATCGACACTGGCAATCCTGCTGGATGCCGGTGTGCCCCTGCTGCGTGCACTGGACGCCGCACGACAGACACTGGGCAACGCGCTGCTGGCGCGCTGTGCCGATGATGTGGCCGCACGCGTGCGCGAAGGTACGTCGCTTGGCGCTGCGCTGAAGGTGCAGAAGGTGTATCCGCCGATCCTGGTGCACCTGGTGGCCAGTGGCGAGAAGACCGGTTCTTTGGCACCGTTGCTCGACCGCGCTGCACAGACCATCTCGCGCGAGATCGAACGCCGCGCGATGGCACTCACGGCATTGCTGGAGCCCACGATGATCCTGGTGATGGGCGGGGTGGTGCTGACCATCGTGCTGGCCGTGCTGATGCCGATCATGGAAATGAACCAGCTGGTGCAATGACGTGCATACACGCGTGGCGTGGATCCAACGACGTCCGGATTCTCCACACAATCCTCCACACCTTTTTCAGATCTTCCACAGGTTTCTTAAGCGGCCTGTCATCGGCAACGACCAGCATGACCCTGTCGCCGCAGAGTGGGCTGGGAGGCCCTCGGCGGCAGCAGGCGTGTAGTGACCGTTCCTCCCTTGGTGTTTCACCTTCGCAGTAAACCCTTCAGGAGAAGATCATGAACAAGTACAAGACCCTGGCCGCGCTGGTTGCTACCGCGCTGCTCGCCACTGCCGGTGCCGCTTCGGCCCAGACCGTTACCGGTGGCGGCGCCTCGCTGCCGGCCGAGCTCTACAAGGGTCAGGCTGACAGCATCCTGCCGAGCAACTTCAGCTACGCCGTGACCGGCTCGGGCACCGGCAAGAAGGCCTTCCTGCAGAATGATTCTCAGCTGTTTTCGACCACCGGCACCGTGCACTTTGCCGGTAGCGATTCGGTGCTGAGCTCGACCGAACTGAGCACCTACACCGCCACCTACAACCAGGCCAGCAATGCCAACCGCTATGGCAACCTGATCCAGGTGCCGTCGGTGGCTACCTCGGTGACCATTCCGTTCAACAAGGCCGGTTCGGCGGTTGACCTGAGCGTGGCGCAGATCTGCGGCGTGTTCTCCGGTGCGATCACTGACTGGTCGACCATCGATGCCAACCGCAGTGGCCCGATCCAGGTGGTCTACCGTCCGGAAAGCAGCGGCACCAGCGAAATGTTCACCCGCTTCCTGACCGCCGCCTGTGCGCCGGAAGTTGCCGCCACCTCGAACCTGGTCGATGGCAAGTTCGCCATCAAGTCGACCTTCGCCGATCTGTACAAGCGTGATGCCAACAACAACCTGCCGGCCTTCCTGGTGGCCGCGCCGGCCACCGGCGGCACCGCGCTGTACAACGCCGTGTACGCGCAGGCCGGCCGCATCGGCTATGTCGGTCCGGACGTGATCCCGAGCCTGACCGATGCCACCAAGGTTGCCAAGGTCAAGGGCTTCTCGCCGGACCAGGTGAGCGTGCAGGCCACCCTGGAAACCGTCGCTCCGCCGACCGGCACTGCTGCCGAAAATCCGGCCAACTGGGTGCCGGTGTTCGGCAATCCGTCGGCTGGCTATCCGATCGCCGGCTACACCAACCTGGTCATCGGCCAGTGCTACAAGGATTCGACCGTCGCCAACAGCCTGCGTGGCTTCCTGATGCGCCACTACGCCACTGACTACACCGCCACCCCGGCGCTGGTGGCCCATGCCAAGGCGATCACCGACCACGGTTTCATCCCGCTGACCAAGGTGTGGCGCGACGCGATCCGCAACCGCTTCGTGCTCGCCGGCAACGCCGCTGGCCTGAACAACCCGAGCACCTGCGCCGGCATCGGCCGTCCGCTGTAATCGCGTCCGGTAGTTGAAATCTGCGTTACCCGACGCCGGCCCTTTGGGCCGGCGTCTCCGTTTCCGGCGGCGGTACGGGCCAGTGCAGTGCATTGCTGTCGGCTTCATGTCACGTGAACCGTCTATCAGTGGCAGGGCATGCGTTGCGCGTGCCTCCCGATCGCTGCCGCAGTTGCGGCCCACCAGGTTGATGAGGTTCCGATGTCGCTCCCGCACACGTCCGCTGTTCATTCGGCTGCGCCGATGCGCCGCAACCACCCGATGGCCTGGGCCATCGCGGTGGCGTTGGGAACCCTGGCTGCCCCCGCCAGCCACGCGCAACAGGCGTTCAGTCCGGGTTGGTTCGCCGACCGCGGCGCGGCGCAGGGCGCGGCCGCACAGAGCGGTCGCATGCCCAATGGCGTGCCCATCCAGTTCCAGTTGCCCGCGCAGCAGCAGGACGCCGCGCGGCAGAAGCTGCAGCAGTCGATCGACAACCTTGGTACCGCGGCGCAGGCGATCGCTCTGCAGCAACGCATGCAGGAACAGGCCCGGCAGTCGCGTCGCGAGGCCGGCTTCGTGGTGGCCGATGGGTTGGGCAAGGATGGACTGAAGGTCGATGAGAACCCCCTGACGCGCGGCTGGGTGAATGCGCGCGAGGCGATCCAGTCGCAGGGCAGCGATGGCCGCGTACAGGTCAGCATCGAGCAGACCGCTGACCAGGCGATCCTGAACTGGGAATCCTTCAACATCGGTGGCAACACCATCCTCAACTTCCTGCAGAACCCCGACTGGGCGGTGCTGAACCGGGTGAATGATCCGGACGCGCGGCCCAGCCAGATCCTTGGCCAGCTGAAGGCCAACGGCACGGTGTTCGTGGCCAACCGCAACGGCGTGGTGTTCGGCAACAACAGCCAGGTCAACGTCCGCAATCTGGTTGCTGCTGCAGCACGCATCAGCGACGCGCAGTTCCGTGACAACGGCCTGTACAGTGCCGACGCGAACACCTCGGCCCTCACCGATGCCGTGGGCAAGGTCATGGTTGAACGGGGCGCGCGCATCACCACGCATGAACCTACCAGCGCAACGCGTGGCGGCGGCTATGTGCTGCTGGCCGGCCACAGTGTGGAGAACGCGGGCCAGATCGAGACGCGCAAAGGCCAGGCCCAGATGGCGGCCGGCGACAGCTTCGTGATCCGTCGCGGCGTGGGTACGGCGGCCAATACCGCTTCGACCACACGCGGCAACGAGATCGCGCCGCGCCTGCTCACCGACAGTAGCGCCGGCAGCGTCCGCAACACCGGCCTGCTGCTGGCCCGCGAGGGCGACATCACCCTGGCCGGGCGCAGCGTCGAGCAGGCCGGTGTGGCCGTGGCCAGCACCACGCTGGGCCAGCGCGGCACCGTGCACCTGCTGGCCTCGGCCAGTGACGCCCGGGCCAGGGTCACCCTGGCCGAAGGCTCGACCACGGCGGTGCTGATCGAAGACGATGGCAAGGCCAGCGCACTGGATACCCAGCGCGATGCACTGCTGAAGGAGTCGGCCGAACAGGATGCGCTTCGTGCAGCGTCGCGGACGACGACCTTCGACAATCTGTCCCTGCACAGCGATCGACGCGACCAGTCGCGGGTGGAGATCGTTTCCGGGGGCGACATCCATTTCCAGGGCAACTCGCTGACGGTGGCCACCGGCGGCCAGGTGATTGCCGATGCCGGTCGTCGCAGCCACCTGGACAACGCCGCGCGTGTGGATGTCTCCGGCGCGGTGGGTGTAAAGGTGGCGATGGAAAGCAACAACGTACAGGTCAAGGTGCAGGGCAATGAACTGCGCGATTCGCCCGACAACCGCGACAGCGGCAAGCTGACCAGCAGCGAAGTCTGGATCGACCGTCGGCAGCTGATCCACGTGCCGGCCGGCACTGGCGGCTACGAGGGCGATCGCTGGTATGCCGCCGGCGGGTTGCTGGAAGTGGGCGGCTATCTGGACAACCAGGGCCACTCGATCAGCGAATGGGCGGCGCAGGGCGGCACGGTACTGCTGGGCGGCAGCGAGGTGGTCACCGGCGCAGGCTCGCGGATCAATCTGGCGGGCGGCAGCCTGGACGTGCAGAGCGGGGCGATACAGCAGAGTTGGTTGCGCGGTGTCGACGGGCAGGTATACCGGCTGGACGACGCGCCGGCGGAGATGCTGTTCGATGGTCTGTACAAGGGCTACGAGGTAAAGCAGGAGCGCTGGGGTGTCACCGAGGCGTTCCGCAACCCCATCGTTTTCGCTGCGCAGCGGACTGACAACGGCTACACCGTCGGCCGCGATGCCGGGCGCCTTGTAGTGTCCGCGCCGACCGCAGTGCTGGACGGCCAGGTGGAGACCACCACCTTCCAGGGCGCGCAGCAGGGGCGACGGCCCGATGCTGCGTTGGAAGGCTATGCGCAGGCGCAGACGGCGGTGGCGCGGAACGCCGGGCTGTATCTGGGGCGCTATGACGGCCTGGGCCGCAATGGCGCGTTCGATACAGATGTGCGCGTGCAGGGCGGTACAGCGATCCCCGGCCTGACGCTGCAGTCGCCGATCGGCAGCGAGCGGCGCGACACCGTGTGGCTTGATGCCGGGCTGCTCAACGCGCAGCAGTGGGGTGCCATCGACCTGGCTACTGCCGGCCGCGCCTCCGTCGATGCGCCGCTGACGCTGCAGGCTGGCGGCGCACTCAACCTGATCGGCAGCACCGTCAACCTGGCCGCTGACATCCACATCGTGGGTGGCCGGCTGCACGCGGGCAATCTGCTGGATGTGCTGGGCCGGCCGACGGCGCTGCTGCGCAACGGCCGCGCCGACGTTGCCATTGCCGACGGTACCCGGATTGATCTGGCCGGTGGCTGGAGCAATTCGGCGCGTGGCATCGGGCTGGACAGCGGCGCGGCGTGGACCGAGGGTGGCAGCCTGCGCCTGCAGAGCAGCCATGACGTGACGGTGGGCCGACAGGTGGCTGTCGATGTCGACGCCGGTGCTGCGCTGGACATGCAAGGGAAAGGCCGCATCGGCAAGGGCGGGAGCGTAAACCTGCAGGCCAACACTGCCGAGGTGGCGACAGATGGCAGTGGTCGCGTGCGATTGGGCGAAAGCAGCTATTTCAGCGGCCGTGGCGAGGGCGGTGGCACGTTCGCGCTGGGCACCGGCGGCAAGGTTGCGGTCGGCACAGCCCTGCAGGACGCGAGCGCACTGCAGCTGGACACGGCGCTGTTCGGCAGTGGCTTCGCGCAGTACGACATCAACGCCCATCAGGGCCTGGATATCGCCGACGGCACCGAGCTGGTCGTGCAGACGCCGGGTCTGCGCCTGGCCGAAGACGCGCGCACGGCGCAGGATCGGACGAGTGCGCTGCAGGCATGGTCGGCGCCGTTGTACGCGGCTGATCCGCAGAACGGGCGCATCCGCCAGCGCAGCGGCGCCAGCATCACCCTGCGTTCGGACCGCAACAGCGTGGGCGGTGACCTGCGCGTGGGACGCGACGCGCGTATCGCCGTGGATCCAGGCCAGGCGATCTCGCTGCTGGGCGCGGGCAACATCGACGTGGAGGGCACGCTGCAGGCACGCGGCGGCCGCATCAGCATCGACGATGTGCGCCCGGACACGGCGCTGTACGCCAGCCAGCGCAGCGAGCGTACCTGGCGGATCGGTGACCTGGCGGTACTGGACGCCAGCGCCGATTCGGTTTCGATGGTCGATGCTGCTGGCCGGCTGCGCGGCCAGGTGCGGACGGGCGGGCGCATCGAGATCGGTGGCGCGCTCGACTGGGAGACGTCGGCCTTCGTCGACAACCGGCCGCCGGAAGCCTTCGTCGTAGTCGAACGCGGTGCACGCCTTGACGCGCGCGGTGCCTCGGCCGAGCTGGATATTGATGGACAGGGCCGTACCCGGGTCGACAGCGACGGCGGCCAGATAGTGCTGCGTTCGGCCAATGCGCTGTACCTGCAAGGGGCGATGGATGCGGCGGCCGGTGGCAGTGGGGCGCGTGGTGGCACGCTGGGCCTCGCCTTTGGCGGCAGCGTGCATGCACGCGGAGCAACCGAGGAGGTGCTGCGCGAACGGGCGATCACGCTCAGCCAGCAGACCGCGGCCGAGACGTCGTTGCCAGCGCGGCTGGACTATGGGCATGCCACACTGTCGGTGCAGCAGATCCAGGCCGGCGGATTCGACAATCTCTCGGTCTTCGGCGACCTCCGCACGCTCGGCAATGTCGACCTGCGTATGGCCGAGTCCCTGCGCATCTATGGGCAGGGGCAGTCCAGTCTGGGCGTGGCCGCAGGCGCAAGCGCAAGCGCAAGCACGCCCAGCGCGATCTCGCTGTCGGCACCGTATGTGCGCCTGGCGCAGGCGCGCTGGAAGCAGTTGTCGGGCGAGAGCCTGCAGTTCACCCAGGGTGCGGTGTCAGCGACTGCGGGCGATCATGCGCTGGCGGTCAATGGCGATCTCATCGATCTTCGCGATGTCACCTGGCTGCCCAGTTTCGACCATCTCTCGTTGAACAGCCGCAGCGATGTGCGCCTTCTTTCCAGCATCGCCAGCAACGCGGCGGTCAGTTCGCTGCTGGCACCGGGCTCGATCGACCTGACCGCGGCGCGCCTGTATCCGACGTCCGGGGCGGTGGGCCGGGTGGTGGCGGGTGCATCGGCGCAGACCGTGGACACCGTCGACTACTGGGCGAACCCGGATGCGGTGCTGCGCATCCAGGGTAACGGCA
Organism: Stenotrophomonas sp. LMG 10879; assembly: GCF_002750935.1. Lineage (NCBI taxonomy): Bacteria > Pseudomonadati > Pseudomonadota > Gammaproteobacteria > Lysobacterales > Lysobacteraceae > Stenotrophomonas > Stenotrophomonas sp. LMG 10879. The sequence continues at coordinate 517,192 of NZ_PEJT01000001.1, read as the reverse complement.
CGGCAGCGGGTGTCCCCGCATCGGCGTTCGGCTCGCTGCGACTGGTGGCCGCTACCGTGCAGCAGGGCGGTGTGGTGTGGGCGCCGATGGGAACCCTGCAGCTGGGTGGTCTGGCCATGGGCGGTACGGCCGGCGGCCGGGTGGAACTGCTGCCCGGCAGCATCACCTCCACCAGCGGTGCCGGCCTGGCGCTGCCCTATGGCGGTACCGCCGATGGGGTCAACTGGCGCATCGGCAGCCGCAGCGTGGATTCCTTGACCGCCGGTGGCATCACCTCGATGGGCGTCACCCTCAAAGCCAACCAGGTGAACGTGAGCCCGGGCGCGCTGCTGGACATGTCCGGTGGCGGCGACCTGACCGGCGCAGCATTCATCTCCGGTCGGGGTGGTTCGGTGGACGTGCTGCGCACCGCGTTGGCCGATGCCAACCCCCGCTACGCGTTCAGTGCCTCGGGCAACCCGGTGTATGCCATCGTGCCCGGCTATACGGGCGCATTCGCGCCCACCAGCACCGACGGCTTCGCCGCGCCCGGCATCGGTCAGCAGGTCACCGTGCCGGCGGGTGTTCCCGGGTTGCCGGCGGGCACCTACACGCTGCTGCCGGCCAACTTCGCGCTGCAGCCCGGTGCGTTCCGTGTCGAGCTTGGCGCGACCGGTGCGTCCGGCGTTTCGCAGCCGCTGCCGACCGGCACCGGCACCTGGCGCGTGTCCGGCCACCAGCGTGGCGGTCTGGGCGGTGTGCAATCGCCGCTGCTGACCGACCTGCTGCTGACACCGGCGGCGGTGGTGCGGCGGCATTCGGGTTACAACGAAACCAGCTACAACGCCTTCGTGCAGGCAACGGCCGACCGCCGCGGCGAATCGCGCGGCTGGCAGACCATCGATGCGCTGGGCCTGACCCTGGCGCTGGGTGAGGGCGCCGGACGCCAGAGTGCGGCGGCAATCGACTTCGCCGGTACCGCGCGGTTTGCCGCGGCCAGTGACAAGGGGCGGGGCGGCACCCTGGTGGCTTCGATGGCCAATCCGGCCATCGGCACGCTGGAGGTCATCGCTGCCGACGGCGTTGCGCAAACGCGCGACCGAGGCGTGACCTTTAGCGACCAGGCCCTCAATGCATTCCAGCCGGCGCGCATGGTGATCGGTGGTCAGATCAACCAGGTGGCGTCGCAGGTGACGGTGAACGGCCAGGCCCGCAGCGTGGCGATCCGTTCCGGGGCCACGTTGCAGGCACCGGAAATCCTGGTGGCGGCCGCCGCCGGTGGCGCCGGCATTCTGGTCGAAGCCGGGGCGACCGTGAACACCTTGCCGTACGCACGCGCCGGTGGCGACGCCGTCGACACGCTGCCCTACCAGGTCACGGGCGGCCTGCTGGCGGTGTCCAACCAGCGCCTGAACCTGATCACCGGCACCACCGGCGTTGCCGCCGGCCCGGTGGCGATCGATATCGGCGGCTGCCAGGACGCGTGCGAGGGACAAGCGCGGCTGGTGTCCGACGGCAGCATCGCCGTCGCCACCGATGGCACCCTGCAACTGCGCGATTCGGCCAGCTACGGCACGCGCCAGCTGGGCGTCAGCATGGCTGCATTGAACCTCGGCAGCGCCGAAGCCATCGCACAGGCGGCGGCAGCGGGTGCACTGCCCGCCGGCATGACCATGAACCAGACGGTGCTGCAGCAGCTGCTGCGTGGCAACGCGGCTACCGGCGCACCCGCGCTGGACACGCTGAGCCTGGTGGCGCGTGATTCGGTGAATGTGTTCGGCAGCGTCGACCTGGATGCGCGCGACAGCGCCACCGGCGTTGGCAGCCTGCGCACCCTGGTGCTGGGCGCGCAGGCGATCCACGGCTATGGCAACGCCAGCGACCGTGCGCGCATCCTGGTGGATACGCTGGTGTGGGATGGTGCGCTGGCGGCCACGCAGGCCACGGGCAGCAACGCGGCCGTGCCGCCGGCAGAGCCGATGGTGGATCGCCTGGGCGATGGCCAGCTGGATATCGTCACGCGCACCCTGACGCTGGGGCGTGCGCCGTACAGCAGGCCCAGCTCCGAGGTCGCGGCCAACCGTCAGGTACTTGGCTTCAGCGCGTTGAACCTCGGGGCGTCGGAACAGATGGTGTTCTCGGCGAAGGGAACGCTGGATGCGTACCAGCAGCGCGGCGAGTACCTGGCCGACAAGGGCTGGCAGTACAGCGGTGGCAGCGTGGTCATCAGCACGCCCCTGCTGACCGCAGACCCGGGCGCGCAGCTCGCCCTGCGCACCGGCGGCAGTTTCGCCCTGCACGGGGGCAACGGCAGGGCTGGCGGTGATGCGCTGGGCAGTGAGCTCAGCATCGACGCTGATCGCATCCTGCTGGACAGCACGATCGCGCTGGCCTCCGGCCGCCTGTCGGCCAGTGCGCGCCAGGGCATCGGCGTGGGTGCGCATGCGGCGCTGGATCTGGCGGGTCGCAAGGTCAGCCTGTTCGACGTGGACAAATACAGCTGGGGCGGTGATGTGCTGCTGTCCAGCGACAGTGGCGCGGTGACCACCGATGCCGCCTCGCGCATCGATGTGTCGGCGCGCAACAACCGCGGTGGGCGATTGACGGTCAATGCCCTGGCCGGTCGCGCGGACCTGGCCGGGCGTGTGGACGGCGCGGCCAGCGGCCGCTACGACGCCGGTGGCACCGTGGTGCCCTACGACGCGGGCGAACTGGTGGTGCGTGCACGCCAGCTGCAGGATTTCGCAGGGTTGAACCAGCGGCTGAACAGCAGCGGCGTGACCGGCGCGCGCACCTTCCAGATCGGCGAGGGGGATCTGCAGATCGGCGACGAGGTGAAGGCGCGACGGGTCGACATCAGCGTGGACAAGGGCAGCCTGACCGTGGCCGGGCGCATCGACGCCAGCGGCGAGCAGGTCGGCAGCATCCGCCTGTACGCCCGCGACGCGCTGCAGGTGAACGGCACGCTCGACGCGCATGGCAGTGGCCTGCGCGTGGACAGCTACGGCAAGATCATCGACAGCCCCAACCGGGCGACGGTCGAACTGGGCAGCGCCGCAGGCCAGGTCAGCATCGGCGCCGGCGCCGCCATCGACCTGCGTGCGGGCAGCGGCGTCGCCGTGGGCAGCCAGCCCGGGCAGAACGACGGCGCTGCGCGAGGCACGCTGAAGATCGACGTGCCGCGGATCGGTACTGATGATGCGGCCATTGCCGTTGCCAACGGTATGCGCATCACCGGTGCGGCCGACATCCAGGTCAACGGCGTGCGCCGCTATGACGATGCTCCGCTGGCCTCCAGCGTGGATGTACACGGCAACCGGCCGCAGGTGGTCACCCAGCAGTGGCTGGACCAGATCGTCGATCCGGACAACCGCACGTGGATGGACGGGGCGCTGGCCAATGCCGATCTGCAGCAGCGCACCGCAGCGCTGGGCAGCCACCGCCTGCGTCCGGGTGTGCAGGTGGTGGCGCACCGTAGTGCGGACAACCCCGGCGGCGACCTGACAGTTTCCGGCGACATCGACCTGTCCGGTTATCGCTACGGTCCCGACGCCGACCGTCTCGACGCGGCGCGGCGCGGGTTTGGCGAATCGGCCTCGCTGGTGCTTCGGGCCGAAGGCAACATCAACATCCATGGCAGCATCAACGATGGCTTCGCACCACCGCCCGCCAACCCGGATGAAGCAGGCTGGGAACTGATCGAGGGTCGCAGCAGCGGCGGCGCCAACACACCGTTCGGTGGCGGCTTGGTGGTGCCGGTGGATGGCGTGCAGCTGCAGCCGGGTACCGAATTCCCGGCGGGCACCACGCTGAACTATGCGGTGCCGGTGGAATCGACCGTGCTGCCCGCCGGTACCGTGCTGCCCGCAGCGATGACACTGGCCGACAGCCTGCGACTGCCTGCCGGCACCGTGCTCGGTGCGGCGGTTACCACCCGTGATGGGCAGACCTTCGCCGCGGGCACCCTGCTTGACCAGCCGTTGCAGCTGGAGGCAGGCGCGCGCTTGGGCGGCGGCTTCCGTCTGCGCAGCAGCGTGCAGATGGCCGCACAGGAGTGGCCGGCCGGTGCCGTGCTGCCGATCGCGTTGCGGCTGGCACGCGCGGTAGACCTGAAAGTGGGCGCATACATTCCCTCCATGACCAAGGTGGAGCTGGCCGGCGATGCACCGGTGAAGCTGCGACCTGCCGATGCCAATGGCAACCAGGGCCGCAACTGGGCGCTGGCGCCGATGCTGGCGGAAGGCACGACGTCGTGGGACCTGACCGCCGTGGCCGGCGCGGACAGCGACGCTGCCGATCCGCGCACGCGTCGCTGGGGCAGTGACGGCAGCGTGGTGCTGGCCGATACCCATCAGGGATCGGTGGGCACGGTGAAGACCGAGATCATTTTCGTGGGCGACCGCGTGCTGACCGAGCAGGCCTCGCTGGACTGGATGGGCGATACCTCCTATGCCGGTCGACCGATCGCCGAACTGGCCGATATCTTCGGCTACACCGAAGAGGAGTTCTGTGCGCTGGCAGACGGCTACTGCGGCCCCGCACCGCGCCAGGTGGCCGCACAGGGCTCGCTGGATTTCTGGGGCGATGAATCCTACGTCGGCACATCGGCCAAGGACTTCGCGGCGATCTTCGGCATGACCGAAGACGAGTTCTGCGGCTCGGCGCCCACCTATTGCTTCGGCGGAGGCACGCAGACCGAGGTGACCACCTATGGCCAGCGCCCCGGCACACCCGCGTGGAGCGTGCTGCGCACCGGCAAGGGCGACCTGGAACTGCTGGCGGCAGGCGACGTGGTGATGAAATCCGGATTCGGCGTCTACACCGCCGGCACACCCACCTCGCTTGGCAACGGGCGTGATGCGGCCTTCAATTCGCCGCGTGCGCCGGCGCCCTGGAACAGCGCTCTGCTCGGCAAGGACGTGGTGCCCGGCAGCTACGACGCTGCACTGGCGGGCTACCAGGCGTGGTATCCCGACCATGGTGGCAACCTGCGCGTGGAGGCCGGGCGGGACATCGTCGGCGATGTGTGGACCGCGCGCGCCGAATCGGGCAGCAGCGACCGCGACATGGCACTGCATGGCAGTGCCGCCGTGGGCAACTGGCTCTGGCGGCAGGGTACCGGCAGCACCACCGGGGTGACGCCGGTGCCGACCAGCTGGTGGGTCAACTTCGGTACCTACACCAACGTCTCGGCCACCGCAGACAGCACGCCGCGGATGGTGGGTTTCACCGGTTTCGGTACGCTCGGTGGCGGCAATCTCACGCTCGATGCCGGCCGCAACGCCGGTGTGCGCGAGGCGATGGGCGATGCCTTGGGGTTCATGACCGCGCCGCACTCGGGTGCGATCGTTGCCGCAGTCGGCTCGACCGGCCGGGTCAGCGATGGCCAGCTGCACCTGACCGGCGGCGGCGATCTGCGCCTGCGCACCGGCGGTGTGCTGAATCCGCAGCTGACCGCCACGTTCTCCAGCCTCAACACGGCCAGGGCCGCGCAGGACCTTGACCTCAACGGCACCTTCAGCAACCTGCGGGGCAGCCTGCTGCTGGAGGCCGGCCGCATCGGTGGCATGGGCGTGACGCTGGAGAACTACGGCACGCTCGGCCGCCAGCGTGCGGCCGACCTGTTCGCCGCCGACAGTGCACGCGCGATGGGCGGTCCGGTGCTGGTGCTGGGCGATGCCACGGCATCGCTGCAGGCGCGCGGGGATGTGGTGCTGGGCGGTGTTGGCGATGCCGGCCGGGTAGCGGTGGCCAACTACAGCGGTGTGACCCAGGACAACGGCAGCCGCGCCGCAGGCACCACCTGGTTCTCGCTGTGGACCGCATCCACCGCCGTGGACCTGTTCAGCGCCGGAGGCGATCTTTCGCCGGGCGTGTCCGGCCCCCTGAATCTCAGCGGCAGCAACCTCGCGCCTGAGCAGGTGCAGCTGCAGGCCGGCGGGCGCGATCTGCTGCAGTACTGGCTCTATCCTTCGCGGTTCAGCGCGGTTGCCGCGCAGGGCAACATCACCTTCGACCGCTTGAGCATGCAGGACAACACCCAGGACGTACTGCTGCTGGCACCCTCGGCCAGTGGCCGCCTGGATGTACTGGCCGGCGGCGGCATCTTCGCCCAGCCGGGTGCTACCCAGATCGCACGTTCGGCCGCGGATACACGCGTGCCGGGGCCGTTCGATCCGGCCTTCATGGCCCAGGTGGGCGATGGCAGCGGCAGCCTTACGCGGCCGCACCACAACCTGTCGGTGGATGGCCATTCGGCGACGCCGGAGGCGGCATTGCCGCTGTTCGCGTTCGGTCCCAATACACCGTTGTCGAATCTGCCGGGTGCGCTATCGCCCAGCCGCTTCTATGCCGTGGGCGGCGACATCATCGGCCTGAAATCGGGCGCGCAGCGTACCTTGGAGCGCTCCGGCAGCCAGCGCACGCAGTTTGCTCTGTTCGAGGCGGCCGGTGCGGTGCAGATGCGCGCCGGGCGCGACATCCTGGGTGTTTCGCTGACCGCCCTGAACAGTACGGCCACCGATATTTCGGTGGTGGAGGCAGGGCGCGACATAGTGCACCTGGATGCCGTGGTGGCCGGTCCCGGCAATCTGGAGGTCAGTGCAGGTCGTCAGCTGCGGCAGGAGGACGTAGGCAGCATCGTGACGCTGGGCGGCATCGTGCAGGGCGATACCCGCCCCGGGGCGAGTGTCGGCCTGACCGCCGGCAACCAGCAGATCGACTTCGCCGCGCTGCGTGCGCGCTATCTCGACCCGGCCAGCCTGGCCGACCCGGCACAGTCGCTGGCATCGCAGCCTGGCAAGGCGGTGAAGATCTACGACAAGGAACTGAAGCAGTGGCTGCAGCAGCGCTTCGGCACCGCTGCCGAAGGTACGGATGCACTGGCCGCGTTCGATGCGCTGCCGAAGGAGCAGCAGCGCATCTTCCTGCGCCAGGTCTACTACGCTGAACTGCGCGAAGGAGGGCGTGAGTACACCAACGCAGAAGGGCCGCGTTTCGGTTCCTACCTGCGCGGGCGCGAAGCGATCGCCACGCTGATGCCGGACAAGGACGCCAATGGCGCAACCATCAACCGTACTGGCGATATCGTGATGTACGGCGGTTCCGGTGTGCGCACCGAAGCGGGTGGCAACATCGAGCTGATGGCGCCGGGCGGGCAGATCGTGGTGGGCGTGCAGGGCGTGGTGCCTCCGGCCAGCGCGGGCCTGGTCACCCAGGGCCAGGGCGACATCCGTCTGTTCAGCCAGGACAGCGTGCTGCTGGGCCTGTCGCGGGTGATGACCACCTTTGGTGGCGACATCCTGGCGTGGTCCGAGCAGGGCGACATCAACGCCGGCCGTGGCTCGCAGACCACGCTGCTGTACACCCCGCCGCGTCGCGTCTACGACACCTGGGGCAACGTGATCCTGTCGCCACAGGCACCGGCAAGCGGCGCGGGCATTGCAACGCTGAACCCGATCGCCGAAGTGGCGCCGGGCGATGTCGACCTGATCGCGCCGCTGGGCACCATCGACGCGGGCGAGGCAGGTATCCGCGTGTCGGGCAACATCAACCTGGCCGCATTGCAGGTGCTCAACGCCGCCAACATCCAGGTGCAGGGCGACAGCAAGGGCCTGCCGGTATTGGCCTCGGTGAACGTCAACGCGCTGGCGTCGGCCAGCGCTGCGGCCAACAGCGCCAGCCAGGCCGCACAGGACGTGATGCGCAAGAGCCAGGACGATGCGCGGCGCAACCAGCCGTCGGTGATCAGCGTGCAGATTCTCGGCTTCGGCAGTGCCAGCAGCAGCATCGACCCGCCAGCACGCGGAAACACGGCAGCGGCCACGGGCTACGACGTCAACAGCGCCTTCCAGTTCCCGCAGGCACGTGCGGAAGCAGGCAAGCAGCCGACCCAGTAGATCCACGCCATGCGTGGATGAGGAGCGGTGCGGACCAAGGTCCGCACCGACCACGCGCAGAACAGAGGATCGGGCCAGCTGCCAGGGAGCGGTGGCGGCCCCAGCCAGGACGGCACGGAGGGCAGGGAGCAGCCATCAGCGGTGAGGACCACCGACACGGCGTCGCCGGGCGCGGGACAGCGCCCGGCGACCGGGGCAGTAGATCCACGCCATGCGTGGATGCAGTTCAGTAGATCCACGCCATGCGTGGATGCAGTTCAGTAGATCCACGCCATGCGTGGATGCAGTTCAGTAGATCCACGCCATGCGTGGATGCTCCTCTCAGAGCGCCAACACCCGCCGGTAACTCAACGGCCCGCGTCCATCACGCAACCCCAACCGCAACTCCAGACCGGTCGCCGGCAATACCTCGCCCTGGCTCGGCAGCATCGCCCAACCCACCCCCGGCTGCCATGCGCGCACCTCGAAGCGCTGTACATCACGCGCCACCAGCAGCCCGCGCGTCGGCTCAGGCGCAGGCAGCGGATAATGATCGGACGGCGCACCGCTGGCACGCCACAACGTGCTGCCTTGCCGCCACCAGCGAACGCGCTGCCACTGCAGCCCATCACTGCCGACACTGCGGGTGATCTCCAGGGTGAAGCCACCATCGGGGTGGCGCTCACTGGTCAACGACGGCGGCAGCAGCCGCGCGGGTTGATCGGCCGGGCGCACCGCACCGTTCATCAGCGCATCGTCGGCCCGCATCTCGATATCGCGCTGGAACTGCTGCAGCACCCGCATCGCCGTACTGGTCTCGGCATCGGCCTGGCGCAGGCGCTGGTCAGTGTTGGCCACGCTGTCCAGTGCGCGCCAGCAGATCACCGCCAGCACGCCCATGATGGTGATGGCGATCATCACTTCGATCAGGGTGAAGCCCCGCGCAGCGCGTTTCATGGCGCCGCCGTCCATGGCAGCTGCAGGCGCGCCAGCGACTGCTTCGGTGCATCTTCGGCCACCACGCCCAACTCCAGCTGCGGTTGCCCGTCGGCGCCGCTGCCCAGGTGCTGCTGCACCAGGAAACGGGTGCGCCCCTGCAGGCACAGCAGGCGTGCATCGCCGGGTGGTTGCGCGGCCAGGCGCAGCTCCTGCCAGCGGTCCTGCGCGCACAGCAGGGCCAGCCGACGGTCACGCAGACGCGACTGGTCATCGGTCGCCACCGCCACCGAGCGCATCACCGCTGCCAAGGCGATGGCCACGATGGCCAAGGCGATCAGCACCTCGATCAACGTGAATCCGTGTTGCGTCCGCTTCACTGCATGACCTGCAATTGTCCGCTGCCATCATCACGAAGACGCAGTCGACGGCCGTCCAGCGACAACGCCAGCTCCCACGGCACGCCGATCCATTCGGGGCTCAACTCGATGGCAGCCTTTGGTTGCACTTCAATGCCGCGGGTCTGCCATTGCTGGGGGCGCAGCAGGTCATCGCGCCGCAGCTCGACCCAGCCCTCGCTGTCGCGGCGGCTGAAGCGATAGCCTTCTGCGCTGGCCTGCCAGCGGATCGGCCGACCATCGATGCGTGCTTCATCGCGCGCGACCTGCAGGCGCTGCGCCAACCGCTCCGATTCCTGGCGCAGCTGCCGCGCAGGGTCGAGCAGGCTGCCAAGGCCAAGGCCGATACCCGCCGTGCAGATGCCGATGATGACCAGTACTACCATCAGTTCAATCAGGGTGAAGCCGCGTGGCCTGCGTTGCATCGGACATCGCCTCCCGTCCTTGCCGATACCTGCCAGCGTAGGTGCGGATGATGAAACAAAAGCGTCAGCGACAGCTGCTAGCGTGGCCGCACAGGACCCTGGCGAAGGTGCGGAACATGGACGGCAGGCGTTGGGATCGCAATCGCACGTTGACCCTGCTGGCGGCCATGCTGCTGCTGGCCGTGGCGGGATACTGGGGCATGGCCCTGTTCATGGCGCCGGCTCGCGTGGCCGCGGCCGCGGTGCAGGTTACCGTACCCGCTGCCCCGGCCGTCGACGACGCTGCCAGCGCACCGCTGGTGCGGCTGCTCTCGCCCGGCGCGGTGCAGACCGATGTGAGCGTGCTGGGCGTAATGGCTGGGCGGCAGGCGCCGCTGGCGCTGCTGTCGGTGGATGGGGCGCCTGCGCAGGCCTATGCTCCAGGCCAGCGGCTGGGTCCATCTACCGTACTGGCAGCGATCAGCGCCAACGCGGTTGAACTGCAGCAGGCAGGACAGCCGCGCTCGCTGCCCGTGCCCGAACTGCCGCCCCTGCCCACCGATGGCATCGTTCCCGCCGCGCTGGGGCGGCACTGAACACGGCTCAGCGCGCCGGGCGCTGTGGCACCACCGAACGCCCGAACGCATCGCCCATGCGTTGCCGCGTGCCTTCCAGGTTGTACTGCAGCATCTGGTTGCCGGGCTTGCGCATCACGCGTTCGGCTTCGGGAAGAGCAGGGCGGGCGGCTGCGCTCTCCGTCGGCGCCAGCTTGCGTTGCAGGCAGTCCCAGGCGGGGATGCGCTCGCCATTGACCTGTACTTCGATGCATGGCGCTGCGTCTGCCTGTTTGGCGGCCTGGTCGGCCCGCGCCCAAGGCGAAGCCAGCCCCAGGACCAACGCCATACAGAGGGCACGGCGGTTCGGCGTAAGCAGGGTGGCGTGCATCTTGAATCTCCCGAGGCAGCAGGCGCTCTGCAATGAAGACGTGCACCAGGCGAAGTGTCCGCCTGCGCCTGTTTCAGCATCGTCAACAGATGACAGTGCTGTCACAAAACTGTTGGCGGTTTTGACGCGGCCTGCACGTCCTGTTGGTAGACCCACGCGCCGCTCCCTGGCCATTCCCTTCGATACGACGCGATGCCTTCGATGACTCCCGTTCCGTGCCGTGCCGTTCGCCTTCCGCTGCGCCTGCATCCTTTGTTGCTGGCCCTGGCGTCGTTGCCCTTTTCAGTGCTCGCGCAGGACGCCGCGCCAGCGCCCACGGTGAACATCAACGAGTACATCGTGCGCGGCAACACCGTGCTCGATGCGCGCCAGATCGAACGCGCGGTCGAACCGTTCCTCGGCCCCGGAAAAACGCTCGCCGATGTCGAGAAGGCGCGTGATGCAGTCAACGCGCTGTACCAGCAGGCCGGCTACCAATCGGTCTATGTGGAGCTGCCCGAACAGCAGGTCAACGCGGGCGTGGTGCTGCTGAAGGTGCAGCAAACGCCCATTGGCCAGCTGCGCGTGGTCGGTGCCCGCCATGACTCACCCGAACGCATCCGCGAGCGGGTACCGGCGTTGGCTGAGGGGCGGGTGCCGGACTTCGACCAGGCGCAGAAGGAACTGACTGCGCTGAACGAAGGTGGTCGTCGCCAGGTGCTGCCGCTGGTGCGCGAAGGCCAGGTGCCGGGCACCATGGATGTGGACCTGCAGGTGGAAGAGAAGTCGCCGTGGCGCGCGAGCGCGGCACTCAACAACGATCACAGTGCCGACACCGAGAAGCTACGGCTTAGTGCATCGCTGGCCCACGACAACCTGTGGCGGCGTGGACACAGCGCGAGCATCGGCGTGTTCATCGCGCCGGAAGACACCGACCAGGCAAAGGTGTTCTCTGCGTCCTACACGGTCCCCTTCGAGGGCACGCCGTGGAGCCTGGAGGCATCGGGCTACAAGTCCGACAGCCGCGTACTGAATGCAGGCGGGCAGGTCGGTACCGGCACCGGCACCAACGTGATCGGCAACGGTCATTCCATTGGTCTCAAGCTCAACTACCGCCTGGCCGGCAGCAGCCAGTGGTGGCGCCAGCTCAGCCTCGGCGTGGACTTCAAGGACACCGAAGAAGACACGCAGATGGGCAAGGACAGCCTGAAGACGCCGTTGAAGTACGCGCCGATCACCCTGGCCTTCGTCGGTGTGCGCCAGGGCGAGAACGATCAGCTGAGCATCAACACGCAGCTGGTGGCGGGAACCCGGCGCCTGTTCGGTTATGGCAGCAACGCCACCGATTTCGGTCAGAAACGCTACTGGGCCGACCCGAGCTTCGTGGCGTTCAAGGCGGATGTCTCCAATACGCACACCTTCGGCAACGACTGGCAGTGGTATGCGCGTGGCTCGCTGCAGGCGACCGATGCACCGCTGGTCTCGGCCGAGCAGTTCGCCGCCGGTGGCATGTACACCGTGCGTGGCTACCTCTCGGCCGAAGCGATCGGCGACTACGGTGGCCTGGCCAACCTGGAATGGCGCACCCCGGCGTGGTCGCTGTGGAGCGGTACCGACCTGCGCCTGTACAGCTTCGCTGACGCGGCCTACCTGCGCCTGCGTCAGCCGCTGCCGGAACAGCGCGACAAGTACAACCTGGCCTCGGTCGGGCTGGGCGCGCAGCTGCGCCTGGGCGAACACCTCCAGTTGCGCCTGGACTACGCCTGGCCCTACGCCGATGGCCCGGTCACGCGCAAGGACGACCCGCGCCTGCATTTCAACATCAGCACCAGCTACTGACCCTTCCCTTGAGATGCGTTCTCCGGAGACCTTTTGCATGGACCGTCTGCTTTCCCGAATGTTGCTGCTGCTGGCTGCGCTGATCGCGCTGCCCGCCGCCGCGGCCGATGCCAACTGGTGGCAGGCCGAATGGAAGTACCGCAAGCCGATCACCGTCGACGCCGGCCCACAGGGCGCGGGGTTGGCCGGTAATCCCGGGCGTACCCCGCTGCTGCTGCGCCTGCATACCGGCAACTTCGGGTTTGATGGCACCCAGGAGGGTGGCAACGACCTGCGCTTCGTTGCTGCCGACGGGCGCACCGTGTTGGCCCATCAGATCGAGCAGTTCGACCCGAACCTGGGCCTGGCCCTGGTCTGGGTGGACGTTCCAGCACTGACCGCCAGCGCGCCGCAGACGATCTGGATGTACTACGGAAACGCGAAGGCACCGGCCAGCGGTAATGGCCAGCAGGTGTTCGATCCGGACTACACGCTGGTCTACCACTTTGCCGAAGCCAATGCGCCGGCGCGTGATACCACGGCCTACGGCAACACGGCCGGTGCGGTAGTGCCTGCGGCGGAAAGCACGGTGATCGGGCGTGGCGTGCAGCTGGGCGCGGGTCCGCTGCCGCTGCCGGCCAGCGCTTCGCTGGCACAGGAAGCGGGCGCGCCGCTCACCGTTTCGGCCTGGATCAAACCGGGCGCGCAGACCACCGCGCAGGCGGTCTACGCCCGGCGCGATGGCAGCGCCGAGCTGGTGCTGGGTATCGACAACCGCGTGCCGTTCGTGCAGCTCAACGGTCAACGCAGCACGCCAGCACAACCGGTCCCGGAAGGACAGTGGGCGCATCTCGCGCTTACTGCCGAGAAGGGTTCGCTGCAGCTGTTTCTGAACGGTCGCGTGGTGGCCCAGCTCAGTGGTGAACTGCCGGCACTGAGCACCGCTGCGGTGGTGGGCGCCGATGCACCGGGTGCGACGCAGCCGCTGGCCAACTTCGATGGGGTGCTGGATGAACTGCGGATCTCACGCGTGGCGCGCCCGGCGGCGCTGCTGCTGGCCGATGCCACCGCACAGGGCGCCGACTCGCGCCTGATCAGCTACGGCGCCGACGAGCAGTCGGCCGGGCAGAGCCACTTCGCCTTCATCCTCAAGGCGATGCCGTTCGACGCCTGGGTGGTGGTCGCCATCCTCGGCCTGATGATGCTGTTGTCATGGGCGATCATGATCGCCAAGAGCCGTCATTTCGGCCGCACCAGCAAGGCCAATGCGGTGTTCACCGAGAGCTTCAGCAAGCTCTCCGGCGTGCCGCTGCGCACCTTGTCCGAGATGGACCGGCAGGGCAAGGTGCCGACGGCGATGCACGACGGCTCGCTGTGGCGCATCTACCAGGTGGCCATCGATGAAATGCAGCAGCGCCATCAGCGCGACGGCAACTCCGGCTATCTGAGCGCGGCCACCATCGCCGCCATCCGCGCGTCGATGGACGCGGTGATGGTGCGCGAACAGGAGGCGATGGCGCGACGCATGAACTGGCTGTCGACCACCATCGAGGGTGCACCGTATGTGGGTCTGTTCGGCACCGTGATCGGCATCATGCTGGTGTTCGTGGTGGCGGCGATGGCCGGTGCGGTGGACATCAACTCGGTGGCCCCGGGCATGGCGGCAGCGCTGCTGTGTACCGCCGCCGGCCTGGGCGTCGCGATTCCGGCGCTGTTCGGCTACAACTGGCTGGGGGCACGCGCCGAAGCGATCGGCGCCGACATGGCGGTGTTCATCGACGAGTTCGCCGCCCGCCTGGCCGAAGAGCAGGACGGACGCGGCCCGGCCGCGGTCCAGGGCTGAGGGACCGGCCATGGCCTATAAGGCGAAGTTCGGCATCAAGAAACGCGAGAAGGGCATCAACGTGACGCCCTTCGTCGACGTGCTGCTGGTGGTGCTGGTGATCTTCATCCTGACCAGCAACGCCTCCATTCCCGGCATCGAGGTCAACCTGCCGAAGGCCAGCAACAGCACCGCACTTGAGAAGCCCAAGACCAAGGCGATCACCATCGACCCCAGCGGCCAGGTATTCCTGGATGCCTACCCGGTGACGATGGCCGAGCTGGAGGACCGCCTGCGTACCGAACGCGCAACCTCGCCGGATTTCCCGGTGATCGTGCGCGGTGATGCGCAGGTGCAGTACGCGCGCGTGGTCGAGGTGCTGGACCTGCTGCGGCGGCTGGAGCTGGCCCAGGTCGGCCTGGTCACCGGCAAGGCGCAGGGCTGAGGCATGGCCGGCCATCGACCACCCCTGCAGGAGCCTGGTACGCGCGGACGCCAGTTGCTGGTGACGATCGCGCTGGTACTGGCGGCGCTGCTGGTACTGGGTATTGCCCTGTGGTGGCTGCTGTTCAAGGACACCGCCAGCACCCGCCGGCCGGTGGTGCAGCCGCCGATGCTGGCGTTGCCACCACCGCCACCACCACCGCCGCCACCGGAAAAACCGCCCGAGCCGGAGACGCCGCCGGAAGAGACCGTGCCTGAGCCGGAACCGCTGGACCAGCCAACGCCGGCCGAAGAGCCGACGCCGACGCCGGACAACGCCGACCCGGTAACCATGGACGCCGATGCGCAGGCCGGCGGCGACAGCTTCGGCATCCAGTCGGGCAGCGGCGGGGGTTCGTCCGGTGTCGGCCGTGGCGGTGCCGGCAATGCCAGCTATGGCCGCTACCTGGGCTATCTGATGCAACAGGCGATCTCGCGCGATGCGCGGGTCAAGCGCCTGGCCTTCCAGCTGCAGGTGAATGTGTGGCTGGCGCCGGATGGCCGGCTGGAGAAGGTCGAGCTGGTGCGTGGCAGCGGCAACGAGGAGGCCGACGTGGCCGTGCTCGATGCGCTGCGGCAGATCGGCAAAGTCGACCAGATGCCACCGGCGTCGCTGGATTTCCCCGCGCGCGTGCTGATCCAGGGGCGCCGCCCCGGCGCTTGACCGATGACTTCCGTGATTTCCCTTCTTTCGATGAGAACCGTGATGAACGACCACGACCGCGCTCGAACCGCATCCCGCCGCCCGCGGCCGGCCCGACGGGCGCTGCTGTGCTGCGCCGTACTGCTCAGCCTGGCCGTGCCGGCCAGTGCAATGGCTGCCGAAACCACCATGGTCAAGCTGATCAAGGGGTTGATTGCCAGTGGCGCGCTCAAGCCCGAAGACGGCCAGGCGCTGCTGGTACAGGCGGAAGCAGAAGCGGCGGCTGCGCAACGTGTCACTGCGAGTGGCGCAGCCAGCAGCGGCGGTGTGGCGCTGGAAGCCGGCGACGTGCGTGTGCCGTACGTGCCGCAGAGCGTGCGTGATGGCATCCGCGATGAAGTGCGCCAGGACGTGATGGCGCAGGCCAAAGCCGAGGGCTGGGCCGCGCCGAACGAAGTGGCCGAGTGGACCAAGCGCATCAAGGTGACCGGTGACATGCGCGTGCGCAGTGAGTCGCGCTTCTACTCCGAACGCAACAGCGACATCGAAACCAACTGGGCCTCGGTGAATGCGGGCAGCGGTTTCGATACCAACAACAACACCAACCTGCAGCTGCCGCCGCTGCTCAACACCCGCCAGGACCGCCGCAACCTGTGGCGCATCCGTGCACGGCTGGGCATCGAAGCGATGATCGGCGAGCACACCACCGCAGGCGTGCGCCTGGCCAGTGGCAGCAGCAACGGGCCGGTGTCCACCACCGAACAGCTTGGCGGCGGCCTGGGCAAGAAGGACGTGTGGCTGGACCAGGCATGGCTCGCCTACAGCCCGGCCGACTGGGTGACGGTGCGCGGCGGACGCTTCGGCAATCCGTTCTGGACCAGCGACACGCTGTTCTCCAACGACCTGAACTTCGATGGCCTGGCGGCCAATCTCAGGTACGACATTGCTGAGGACGTCGGCCTGTTCGGCAACCTGGCGGTGGTGCCGTTGGAGTACACCTCCGACAGTGCTCCCAGCCAGAGCCGGGTCAAGACCCCGAACGAGAACAAGTGGCTGTCCGGTGCACAGGTGGGGGTGAACTGGCGCTTCAACGATGACAACAGCCTGCGTGCAGCGCTGGGCTACTACGATTTCAAGAACATCAGTGGCCGCCTGTCGTCGCCGTGCGCGCTGTATGCAGGCGCGGTTGGGTGCGATACCGACTGGTCGCGGCCGGCGTTCATGCAGAAGGGCAACACCCTGATGCTGATCCGCGACATCGCCCGCAATCCGCTGGATCCGGCCAACACGCCCACACCGCAGTACGTGGGCCTGGCCTCGGCATTCCGCCTGGCCACCTTCAACCTGCGCTGGGATACACAGCTCGCGCAGGACATCGGCATGCGCCTGGACGCGGACTACATCCGCAACCTGGCCTATGACAAGCAGGCCATGTTCGCCCGGGCCAACAACGGCATCGTCAACAACTACGGCGCCGGTGGCAGCGCCAGCATCGATACCTTCCGCAGCGGCGACACCGCCTGGATGCTGCAGGCCACCTTCGGCGCCACCGAGCTGAAGGAGAAGGGCCAGTGGCAGGCCCTGCTGGGCTACAAGCGGATCGAGGCCGATGCGCTGCCTGATGCTTACAACGATCCGAACTTCCACCTTGGCGGTACCAATGCGCGCGGTTACTACGTCGGCGGCGCCTATGCGCTGGATGCGCGCAGCTGGATCAGCGGCAAGTGGATGGCGGCCAAGGAAGTGTCGGGCCCGCCGTTGTCGATCGACGTGTTCCAGCTGGAGTTCAACACCGGTTTCTGATCGGACAGCGTGATCGCAGTCACGACACGTGTGGCGGGGGCGCGGCGACGCGCCCGTCTAAGGAAGGAAGACCACGCGTTGCACAAAGGAGGAGTGGATGAGCCGTCGCAAGCTGTTCGAGAGTTCCGAGCCCGCCGCACACACACTGGGCATCGGGCCGGCCTATGTCTCGGTGGAGGGGTTGCGCCAGCACCTGGCCGAATTCCTGCTGTATGCAGGGCGCCCGGTCGTCATCATGCGCGGGCGCAGCGAGGTCGGCTATTTCCTGCCGTCACGCTGCTGGCGCCAGCGCGAGGATGATCCGCTGGCTGCCGCGGCCGCCGATCAGCTGCTGGATGCCGCCGGCTTCCAGGCCGAAGACATCCAGCAGGTCGAACAGGAATTCAACGCCATGCGCCAGCGCACCGTGCTGCATTCACGGCGTTGAGGGGCCAGTAGATCCACGCCATGCGTGGATGCGCTTATGCTGCCGCCCCGCGCTCGCTGGTGATCCGTGCACCCTCGCGCATCACCAGCGTCACCGGGGTCTTCTCCACCACCTCCAACAGGCGCTGCCACTGCGCATCACTCAGTTCGCCAGTGGCATGCAGCACACGGTGCACGTGGAAGCGCCCGTCCGCATCACGTTCGGAACGCAGCTCGGCGTGGAACTCGCCCAGCTCCCAGCCCTTGCGCTGGGCATACATGCGCAGGGTGATGGCGGTACACGCGGCCAGCGAGGCCAGGTACAGGTCGAACGGGGCAAAGCCCTTGCCCTGGCCACCGAGCGAGGCCGGCTCATCGGCCGCGACGTCGAAATGGCCGTTGCTGATGTGGTGCAGGTAGTTGTCGGCGGTCGAAACAATGCGTGCGTAGGCCATGGGAATCCCCGGTTGTAGCGCCGAGCCATGCTCGGCTGCAGGAAAGGGCGGCGCCAGCCGGAGCCGGAGCCGCCACGGAATCACTCCGTACGATCGTACGAGAACTGGATGCCGGCCGTGCCACCGCGGGGCACACTGCGGCTGGCCTACCCAATCGCACTGCTGCACGTACGCATTGGCGGCATGCTGGCTGAGCGGATGTCAGTTCCCCCTCCCGGCGGAGCCCGTTGCCAGTCGTGTGCGCGCCCGTCCGCCGGGGCGGAAGGGCGGGGGGGCATTTATCCCCAATTTGGCCAAATTGGGTATAGTGGCCTCCTATCCTTCCGCTGGAGCCGTGCCATGACCCTCCCGCTCGACCTGCCCGGCCTCGACAAGGCCCCGGCGTCCTCGGTCAAGACCCGTGGCTGGCCCAGCCTGATGCGTACCGTGCGCGAGAAGCAGGCGCTGGTCATCACCAACCACAACCACCCTGAAGCGGTGATCGTGGACATCAAGACCTACCAGGAGCTGCTGGCCAGGGCCAGTGGCAGCGATACCGACGAGCGCAGCGACGTGCTCTCGCGCCTGCGTACCGAGTTCGACCAGGCGCTGGCCGGGCTGCAGCAGGGTGAGGGGCTGGGCAAGGTGATGGGCAAGCCGATCCGCCGCGGCCACAAGGTCGCGCTCGGCCGTCCGCTCTGACTCATGGGGCGGATCCTGGCGTTGGCCGGCGTCAACGGCGCCGGCAAGAGTTCGCTGCTCGGTACCTGGCTGGAGGCCGACGGCCTGGGCTGGTACAACCCGGACAGCTTTACCCGACGGCTGGTGGAGGCGGGCTGGCCGTTGGCCGAAGCCAACGCTGAAGCGTGGCAGGAAGGCGCACGACGGCTGCGCCAGGCGATCGCCGACGGCAGCGATTTTGCCTTTGAAACCACCTTGGGCGGCAACACCATTCCGCGTCTGTTGCGCGAGGCCTGCAGCCAGCACGACGTGGCGATCTGGTTCTGCGGGTTGGCCACTGTCGAACTGCATGTGTCGCGCGTAGCGGCGCGTGTTGCTGGCGGTGGCCACGACATCCCGCAGGACAAGATCCGCGCACGCTTCGATTCCGCGCGCGAGAACCTGCTGGCATTGATGCCGCACCTGGCCGAACTGCACGTGTACGACAACAGCGCGCCGGCCGATCGCTACGGACGTGTTGCCCCCTTGCCTGTGCTGGCGCTGGATCGCAAGGGCCTGCAGTATCCGGTGTCAGTGGTGGAACTGCTGCACACCCCGGACTGGGCCAAGCCCATCGTCATGCGCGCGATGGAACTGCATGCCGACAGCACGCCGCTCGCCGGCCCGCCTGTGCGATGATC
This sequence comes from Stenotrophomonas sp. LMG 10879, assembly GCF_002750935.1. Taxonomy (NCBI): domain Bacteria; kingdom Pseudomonadati; phylum Pseudomonadota; class Gammaproteobacteria; order Lysobacterales; family Lysobacteraceae; genus Stenotrophomonas; species Stenotrophomonas sp. LMG 10879. The sequence goes on along the minus strand of NZ_PEJT01000001.1, from coordinate 497,905 downwards.
CGACTCCGCAGATTCAGTGATCGAGGAACAGGGATGTACGAGCGGAAGCACTGGCAGGCCATCGGCCTGCGCGCGCTGGTGGCGGCCATGGCATTGACGGTGGCGGCGCCGCTGCTTGCCCAGGATGCAACGCCGGCCGACGTCAAGGACGAGGCGAAGAACGAGCCGATGAGCTACGACAAGGCACGTCGTACCGCCGAGGCGTCCCTGCGCCTGCACCCGGGCACCGACAGCCAGTATGACTACCGCCCGCTGTGGGCCGGTAATGCCGACCTCGATGGCGATGGCCGCCCGGAAATCGTTTATCTCTACACCGCGACCCAGACCGGCAGCGCAATGCAGCTCAACGAACTGGTGGTGATGACCCCGCTGGCCGAAGGCGATGCACGGGGCCAGGCCGCATCGCCGGGCAAATCCGCCTATGACGACGAAACCTACGCGTTGATCCGCGCATCCGGTTACGCCGATGACGCTGCCGTGCACATTCCCGGCGAAATGGAAACGATCACCATGGACGGCGACCGTATCCGCGTCACCTTCAACAGCACCCGCAATTCAAAGCTGTGCGTGCGTGGCAAGGTGACCTGCCCACCGGAAGGGCAGCATGCCTGGGTGTACCGCTGGGCCCCGGGCAAGCTGACCCGCGCCGAGTAACCGCATTACCGGCTGCGCCATTCACCAAGGAGAACACCATGCACGGATCTGCATTTTCCCGTTCCATCCTGTTGCCTTCCGCATTCGCATTTTGGGCGCTGGTCGGTTGTGACCCGGTATTTGCGGCATCGAAGGCATCGCCACCGAGCCTGGTACAGGCGTTCCACGCAGCCGAGGCCTCGTTGCGGCGTATCCCCGGCGATGACATCGAAAGTGATTTCCGCCCGGTGTGGACCGCCGTTGCCGACCTGGACGGTGATGGTCGTGCGGAGGTCATATATCTCTATACGTCGACCTATACCGGTGGCTCGTTCGCACAGAGCAATGTGATTGCGGTGATGACGGCGCTGGCAGCGGATGATCCACGCGGCAAGGAAAACCCCAAGAGCCTGTCGCCTGTGGAGGCAGAGGACTTCGCCGCCATCCGCGCGTCAGGTTACGGCGATGATGCGGGCGAGCAGATTCCGGGTGCCGTGCATTCCATCAGGATCGAAGGTGACCGCATCATCGTCGCGTTCAAGGTCGTTGCCGGTGCGAGCACCTGCGATGTCGTGGGCTACAAGCATGTCTGCCCGCCGGATGGCGACTATGTCTGGACCCTGCGCTGGACCCCGGGCAAGCTGACCCGCGCCGACTAGCGCTGCGCAGCCGGCAGCGCCAGGCACTGCCCGGCGCTGCCCCTGGCACTTAGGCCGGGGTCACCTGTTCCGGCTCGGCCAGGTCCGGCAACGGCGGCAGGGCGCGGTCCACCGTCACCGGCGCATCGCTCTTCAACAGCGCGGCCGCCTCCTTGTTGCAGCCCACGGCCGGCGGCGAACCGCGCAGTGGCAGGCCGGCGGTTTCCTTCACGAAGATCATCGTGATCAGGCCGATCACCGCCGCGCCCATCAGGTAGTAGGCCGGCACCAGCGGATCGCCGGTGCGCTCCACCAGCCAGGCGGTCACCAGCGGCGTGGTGCCACCGAACAGCGACACCGACACGTTGAACGCAATGGACAGCGCGCTGTAGCGCACCGGCGTATAGAACAGTGCCGGCAGCGTGGACGGCATCGAACTGGTGAAGCACACCAGCGCCAGGCCCAGCAGCATCAGCCCAAGGAAGATCAGCCAGTCGTTGCCGCTGCCCACCAGCAGCAGGCTCGGCACCGCCAGCACCAGCAGCGCGATGCAGGCGCCGATGATCATCGGGCGCCGGCCCAGCTTGTCGCTGAAAAGGCCACCGACGATGTTCAACGGCATCATCACCAGCATCACGATGATGATCAGCAGCAGGCCCTTGCTCTCCGCGTACCCCATGGTCACGCTCAGGTAGCTGGGCATGTAGGTCAGCAGCATGTAGTCGGTAACGTTGAACACCAGCACCAAGCCCATGCACACGATCAGCTGGCGACCGTGCACACGCAGCAGTTCACCCAGGCCCGGACGTTCGTGGTCACGCTTCTCCGCTTCCTCTGCATAGGCACGGAACGCCGGCGTTTCCTCCAGCCGCATGCGCATGTACAGGCCCAGCAGGCCGAGTGGGCCGGCCACCAGGAACGGAATGCGCCAGCCCCAGTCCAGCATCTGTTCGCTGCTCAGCAGCATGTGCAGGGCGGTGACCGTACCGGCACCGGCGATATAACCGCCCAGCGTGCCGAACTCCAGCCAGCTGCCCATCAGGCCGCGGTTGCGGTCGGTGGAGTACTCGGCAATGAAGGTTGCCGCGCCGCCATACTCGCCACCGGTGGAAAAGCCCTGCACCACGCGCGCGAGCAGCAGCAGCACCGGCGCCCAGATGCCGATGCGTTCGTAAGAGGGAATCAGGCCGATGGCGAAGGTGCCCAGTGCCATCATGATCATGGTGAAGGCCAGTACCTTCTGGCGCCCGTAGCGGTCGCCCAGGGGCCCGAAGACCATGCCGCCCAGCGGGCGTACCAGGAAGGCCACGGTGAACGTGGCGAACGCAGCGATCACCTGCGCGGTGGGGTTGCTGGAGGGGAAGAACACCTGGCCGATGGTGACGGCAAGATAGCCATAGACACCGAAGTCGAACCATTCCATCGCATTGCCCAGTGCAGCGGCGCCCACGGCGCGCTTGAGCATGGGCTTGTCGACAACGGTGATCTCGTCGACCTTCAGATGGCGGCGGCGTTTGAACCAGCCGAAATGGGCATGGGCATCGGAGTTGTCCTGCATGGGGACTCCCTTGGAAGAATGGAAATGGAGTGGAATGGGCGGTACGGATGTCCCGAAAGTCGGAAACGGCGATGCTGGCGCAGCAGGCGCAGGGGCATCGAATGGAAGGCCCGGAACGGGGCGAAAGGTGTGTGCGATCAAACGCCGCGCACGCGACAAGCATTGCCCGCTGCCAGAACGCGGGACAATCGGATGGGTCCGATTACGTGTCAGGCCGCGTCAGTGCACGTGTGGTGGTGGCAGCCGCAGGGGACAGGCGGGCGGGGCCCGCAGGCGTCATCCGCCGGGATCCAGCGCGAGGCGATGGAAAGGCGAGGGGGATGCAATGATGGAAAGCGAAGCGCCGGTCGGCAGTGCTTCCCGCATGCCAGCAACAAGTGCTGACGCGCAGTGGGTCGTGTCGATCATGCGTTCATGATAACGGTTACAGTGTGAGCGTGCCGAGAATCGCGCTGGTACGAACGCAGCGTTCCATCTTGCCTGTTCATGCAGATGACCCACGCACATCGAATGAACATGTTGTGCTCACCTCGCTCACGCCACGCCTTTTACGGTGGTTACGAACCAACGCAAGGAGTAACGCATGACCCGTCGAATTCCCGAAGGCACCCTGGTTATCGTCGCCGATGGTGGCTCGGCCCGCGTGTTCACCAACGTCGGCAGCGAGCAGAAGCTCACCTTGAAGCAGGAAGGCGAGCTGCGCCTGCAGGACATCAGCGAGCAGGGTGTGTCCGGACAGGGGCCGTCGGGCGCGGTGCCCAAGGACATGTCGATCTCGCAGCTCAACGAAGCGACCTTCGCCAAGCAGGTCGCCGAGCAGCTCAACGAAGACGCGCTCAACAACCGCTATGCGCATCTGGTGCTGATCGCCGATCCCACCACGTTGGGTCGCATCCGTCCGTTGTTGCACAAGGAGACGCAGGCGCGGATGCTGGTCGACATCGCCAAGGATCTGACCAACGCGCCGCTGGAAGACATTCAGCGCACGCTGCAGGCGTAACCGCATGCCCTTCATGCGTGATCACGTTGCAGCCGAACCGGCCCGCGCGGAGGTGGATGCGCAGGCCGGTTTGCTGCTGCTGGAATTCGGCGCCCCGTGGTGCGGCCATTGCCAGGCCGCGCAACCGGCACTGCAGGCCTTCGTGGATGCGCATGATCTGCCGCACTGGAAGATCGAAGATGGCAAGGGCAAACCGCTGGGCCGCTCGTTCCAGGTGAAGCTGTGGCCGACGGTGGTCCTGTTGCGTGACGGCAAGGAAGTGGCGCGCGTGGTGCGGCCGGTGGATGCGGCAGATCTCGCCACACTGCAGAGCGCGCTGCCGGATTGACCGCCTCCCTTAGAGCCGAGGCCATGCTCGGCGTGCTCCGTCACCAACCGTAGTGCTCGATCACACCAGAGTCGAGCATGGGCTCGGCTCTACACGCGTCAATGCAGCGTCACCCGCACATGCTGCTCGCGCAGTTCATGCAGCAACCGCCGACCATGCTGGCTCAGTGCCATCATCGCCACCGTGATCTTCTGCAGGTTGTAGCCCGGGCGCAGATGCGCCTGCGGGTCGGCCGGTTCGTTCTCGCCGATCATCATCGCCATGCCCTCCGCGGTGTTCAGGGCGTGCTCGATGCGGAAGAACAGGGATTCCATTTCCGGGGTCAGGATGGGCGGTTCATGCGACATGCGATGGCTCCTTGAGGGGACGTGGCCACCGCAAGGGTGGCGGGCGGTGCGGGGTTGGAACTTCGGCTGAGCTTTGGGAAAAGCCGGAGGGCCATGCGGCCGCCGCGCACCGCCCGCCGTAGTCACGGCAAGCAGCTCCCAAGGCTCATTTCGGGGTTCCACACCCGGCAGCGTGCGTTCGCGCTGCGCGGACATCCTGCACACGCAATGGCGGTCTGTTCCAATAGGCATTGGATCTGGAAGTCTCCATTTACGGGCTGATATTTTTCAGTAGTGCCCATTCCGACAACCGGTTGCGCTTTCGCATCGAAATTGGCGTGCCAGCCTCGCCAGCATCCATTCAATCCCAGCGCCGATCCATTCAATTGGTTGCAGAGGCACAGGTTGAAGGCGGCATCCGCACTGCAGCATGCGACACCGCCACCCCGGTGCTAGGATCTGACCACCACCTGAATCGATCCAAATGCCGATGCCCACGCTGGACCGTCGTCTCCTGATCGCTGTCGCCGCCACGGCGATGTTCGCCTCCGGCTTGGCTGCGGCTGCCCCGGCCAAGACCGCCGCCGACAAGGCCTATGCTTCGGTCGATCCGTTCATCGGCACCGGCGGCGAGGGGCACACCTACCCCGGTGCGACGGTGCCGTTCGGCATGGTCCAGCTCAGCCCGGATACGCGCATCCAGCCGCGAGAGAAGGCCTACGGCTGGGCGGCGGGCTATCGCTATGACGACAGCAGCATCGTCGGCTTCTCGCACATGCATTTTTCTGGCACCGGCCATTCAGACCTGGGCGACATCCTGTTGATGCCGTTCACCGGCAGCCCGGGCCTGGAGCGCGGCGACCCTGAAAAGCCTCGCAGCGGTTACGCCTCGCGCTTCCGCCACGACGACGAGAAGGCCGAGCCGGGCTACTACGCGGTCACCCTGGACGACTACAAGGTGCGCGCCGAGCTGACCACCAGCGCGCGCGTGGGCGTGCATCGCTATGCGTTCCCGAAGGGCGCCGAGGCCAAGGTGCTGCTGGACATGCGTACCAGCATGTATGACTACCCGGGCAAGATCCTGTGGTCGCGGGTGCGCGTGCGCGACGATGGCACAGTCACCGGTTTCCGCGAGACCCGCGGTTGGGCCGCTGGCCGCCAGCTGTATTTCGCGATGCGGTTCTCGCGGCCGCTGTCCAGCCACGAACTGCACAACACCGAACAGGACATCGTCTACAAGGGCTTTGCGCCGCCGGGCGAGAAGGACCCGAAGCAGCGCGCGCAGATCGAGGGGCGGCAGCTGGTAGGTACCTTCAACTTCGGCAAGCTTGACGCGCCGCTGGTGGTGAAGGTGGCCATTTCGCCGGTCAGCGAGGCGGGCGCCATCGCCAACCTGGATGCCGAAGTGGCCGGCTTCGATTTCGACCGCGTGCGTGCGCAGGCAAAACAGGAGTGGACGCAGGCGTTGTCGGTGCTGGATATCGATGCGCCGGAGCATGCACGTCGCAGCGCCTACACCGCGCTGTACCACACGCTGCTGGGGCCGACGCTGTTCATGGATGCCGACGGCCAGTACCGCGGCGCCGACAACGCCGTGCACCAGGCCAAGGGCTATACGAACTATTCGACGTTCTCGCTGTGGGACACCTACCGGGCGCTGCACCCGCTGCTGACCCTGGTGCAGCCGGAAAAGCGCAACAGCGATTTCGTCAATTCCATGCTGGCCCATCACGAGCACAGCCCTTACGGCATGTTGCCGGTGTGGTCGTTCCATGGCCTGGAAGACTGGTGCATGATCGGCTACCACGCGGTGCCGGTGATCGCCGATGCCTACGTGAAGGGCATCCGTGGTTTCGACGCCGACAAGGCGCTGAAGGCGATGGTGGAGACCGCCAACTACGGTCCTTACGATGGCATCGCGCAGTACCGTGAGCTGGGCTACGTGCCGATCGACGAAGAAGGTGAAGCGGCCAGCAAGACGCTGGAATACGCCTTCGATGACTGGACCATCGCGCGCATGGCGCAGGCGATGGGCAAGGCCGATGTGGCAGCGACCTTCGACAAGCGTGCCGGCAACTGGCGCAATGCCTTCGACAAGGACACCGGTTTCATGCGTGCGCGCAAGCGCGATGGCAGCTTCCGCACGCCGTTCGACCCCAGCGCCAGTGGTTACGGCACCGACTACACCGAAGGCAATGCCTGGCAGTACTCGTGGTACGTGCCGCAGGACGTGGCAGGCCTGGCCGCCGCGCACGGTGGCAGCGACAAGCTGCTGGCGCGCCTGGATGAAGTGTTCAACGCCAAGGTCGATCCGGCCATCTTCGAACACATGGAAGACATCACCGGCCTGATCGGCTGGTATGCGCATGGCAACGAACCCAGCCACCACGTGGCTTACCTGTACTCGTATGCCGGCCAGCCGTGGCGCACGCAGGCACGCCTGAAGCAGATCATGGACACCCAGTACGCCGATCGCCCCGATGGCCTGGCTGGCAACGATGACGTGGGCCAGATGTCGGCGTGGTATGTGTTCACCGCGCTGGGCTTCTACCCGGTGGCGCCGGGCTCGGGCGAGTACATCCTCGGCCGGCCGTTCCTGCCGAAGACCGCAATGCGGTTGCCGAACGGAAAGACCTTCACCATCGTGGCCGAAGGCCTGGGCGACAAGCACACCTATGTCGGCAGCGTGACCCTCAACGGCAAGCCGTTGCAGCGCACCTTCCTGCGCCACGATGAGATCCTGGCCGGTGGTGAGCTGCACTTCACCATGCAGGCCGAACCGAACAAGGACTGGCCGGGGCAGGGCGCGCAGGCGCCGTATTCGATGAGCCCGTGACGCAGCGCCCACCAAGGTGGGCGACTACCGATGTGGCGTGATCTGGTAGATGCCAACCTTGGTTGGCATGCGATCTACACCATCCCACCATTGGCGCGCAGCACCTGGCCATTGATCCAGCCGCCATCGGCACCGGCCAGGAACGCCACCGCACCGGCGATGTCTTCCGGCGTACCCAGCCGCTCCAAAGGATTCGTCTTCGCCAGCCGATCAATCAGCTCCGGCGACTTCCCGTCCAGGAACAGATCGGTGGCGGTCGGCCCGGGTGCCACCGCGTTCACGGTGATGCCCCGCCCACGCAGCTCCTTGCTGAGGATCGCCCCCATCGTCTCCACCGCGGCCTTGCTGGCGGCATACACGCTGTAGTTTTCCAGCTTGATGCCCACCACGCTGGTGCTCAGGGTGACGATGCGGCCACCGTCGCGCACGCGGCGTGCAGCCTCGCGCAGCACGTTGAATGCGCCCTTGAGGTTGATGCCGATCACGCGGTCGAACAATGCATCATCGCTGTCGGCCAGTGCAGCCAACTGCAGCACGCCGGCACTGTTGACCACCACATCGATGCCACCGAAGCGCGCCTCGATCGCGTCGAACAGGGCATGCACGGCCTGCGGGTCGGCGACATCGGCCTGCAGGGCCACGGCCTGGCCGCCATGGGCGCTCAGTTCGGCAGCCAGGGCTTCGGCCTCGTCGCGGCGGCCGGCATAGTTGATCACCACGGCGTGGCCGTCGGCGGCCAGGCGGCGCGAGATCGCAGCGCCGATGCCACGGGAGCCGCCGGTGACCAGGGCGACAGGGCGGGAAGCGGGGGAGGTCATGGCACATTCCAGGAAGGCACGCCGGCATGGCGCAGGGCCATCTTCGTCTCTCCGCCGTCGCGGATAATCAGGGATAATTCGGAAACATCATCCGGCCAACCGAACAATGGATCGATTCACCGCCCTGCGTGCCTTCGTGCGGATCGTCGAGCGCCGCAGCTTCAGCCGGGCCGCCGAAGACCTGGGGCTGCCGCGGGCCACGGTGACCGATGCGATCAAGGCATTGGAGCAGCGCCTGGGCGTGCGCCTGCTGCACCGGACCACGCGCGTGGTGGTGCCGACGCTGGAAGGCGAGGCCTTCTACGGCCGCTGTCTGCGCCTGATCGCGGACATGGACGATGCCGAAGCCGCGTTCCGTGACGTTCCACCGCGCGGGCCACTGCGCATCGAAGTGCACGGAACGCTGGGGCGTCACCTGCTGTTCCCGCACCTGCCGGATTTCCTGCAGCGTTACTCGGACATCGAACTGGAGGTCAGCGAGGGCGACCGCTATGTCGACCTGCTGCGCGAGGGCGTGGATGCGGCCATCCGCGTGGGCACCCTGGCCGACAGCGATCTGGCCGCGCGGCGCCTGGCGTTGCTGCGCGAGGCCACGGTGGCGTCGCCTGCCTACGTGCAGGCGCACGGGCAGCCTGAGAGCATCGCGTCGCTGGCAGCGGGACACCAGATGGTCGGCTACCGTTCCAGCGCCACCGGCCAGCTGATTCCGCTGGAGTTCCAGCAGGGCGGCCAGGTACGCCATGTGCCGTTGCCGGCGCGCGTGCGGGTGTCCGGTGCTGACGCCTTCCTGGGTGCCGCGCTGGCCGGGCTGGGCATCATCCAGGCACCGCGTTACCGGATGGACCCGTACATCGCGCGTGGGCAGTTGCTGGAGCTGTTGCCGGATATGCCGCCCACGCCGAGCCCGGTCAGCCTGGTCTATCCGCGCAACCGCACGCCGTCGCCACGGTTGCGGGTATTCATCGATTGGGTGGCGGGTGTGTTCGAGGCGGAGCGCGCGCTTGGTGGCCCATCCACGCATGGCGTGGATCTACGGCAGCCACGCTGACGGGAGGGTGCCGACAACGCGGCGGAAGGCAGCGCTGAACTTGCTGGGATTGGCGTAGCCGCAGGCCATGGCCACCTCGGTCACGCTGAGGCCGCGCTGCAGCGCCTGCTGCGCCCAGTCCATGCGGCGCTGGGTCAGGTAGGCATACGGTGGCGTGCCGGTGGCGGCGCGCAGCGCACGGCTGAAGGTGGTTGGTTCCATGCCGAGTACGCCGGCCAGCGCTGCGACATCCAGCGGCTGCGAACGGTGTTCATCGATGAAGCCCTGCAGCTGGCGCAGCTGCCGCGATGACAGCGGTGCGGCCATGCGTGGCCGGGCGGGCGGATGGCCGGCAAGCTGGGCCAATCGCCGCACCACTACCTCTGCACCGTACTGCAGGAAGCCGGGCACGCAGGCGTCAACCTGCGCGCTGGACCATAGCGCCTGCAGCACGGAGGCGATGACCGGGTCGCGATGCAGCCGCAGGGAAAGGGAAGGAATGTCCGGGAAGCCGCCAGGCGCATCACGCCACTGCGCGGTATCGACGGCCATTCCCAGCAGCTCCACCGCTGGGCTGGCGTAGTGTCCATGATCGCCGGGCAGTACCACGTTGAACTGGCCCGGATGCCACCGTGCCTGCAGGACCCCGCCAGTGGTGCGTTGGTACAGGTTGCCGCCACCGGCCAGCAGCAGGCCCAGGCGCAGCTGGTGCGGGTGCCCCATGGGGCCTTCGCTGGCCTGGAAGCCGTGGCGCAGCAGAACGACCGAGCCATCCTCGCTGGTCACGGTTCCGGCCATGGGCTGGGCGACTTCCCGGTGCAACTGGTCGGCGAGGGCGGGCATGGCGGGTCCAGGAATGGAGCAGCGCTGACTGCAATGGAGTGGCGGCGAACGCGGAATGTTACAGGATAACAGTTTGCGCCAGCCGGCCCGCCAGGCGCGTTTCCGTTCCCCATGAGGTTGCCCTTGAAAGCCCCCGTTTCCTCCGTTGCCCTCGTCGCAGCGTCGTTGCTCGTTCCTGTTCTTCCCGCCCACGCGCAGCACGCCGATGCCACCACCCTCGATGGCGTGGTGGTCACCGGCTCCAAGCGCGACACGCCCTACCTGAAGAGTGACCTGTCGGTGACCGTGCTTGACCGGCAGGCGCTGAAAGAAGCCGGTGTCACCGAGTTCCGTGACCTGGACAAGCTGGCCCCCAACGTGAAGTTCAACGTGATGGGCCAGCTGAGCAACCTGTTCATTTCCATCCGTGGCATCGAATCCAATCCTTTCCTGGTCAACCGTGCGTCGGTGTACATCGATGGCATTCCGTTCCGCGAGCTGAGCAACGCGGTACTCAACCAGGTGGAATCGGTCGAGGTGCTGCGGGGGCCGCAGGGCACCCTGTACGGCGCCAACAGCGAATCGGGGCTGGTGCTGGTGCGCACGCGCGGCCCGGCCGATACCCGCGAGGGTGAGGTGAACGTGCGCGGCACCTGGTTCGGCAATGGCAACGGTACGGCCGTGGATGGCTTCCTGGCAGGCCCGCTTAGCAAGGACGGCACGCTGTCGGGCTCGGTGGCGTTCATGGGGTCCGATGAGGATGCCCACCTGAAGAACCTGACCCCGTACGGCGCGCGCGGCGAAGTGAAAGAGGGCTACCTGCAGGGCAAGCTGCGCTGGCGCCCGAGCGATTACGTGACCGTCAACGCTTTGGCCTATCACCTGCGAACACGCGCACCGGGCATGTTCGAGTACGAGTACCTGCCGCTGGATACCGGCCTGTACAACCGCACCTATGGCGATCGCCTCAACGGTGGCCGCCACGCCGGTGATTTCACCTACATCAACGATGCGCCCAAGCGCACCGAAAAGGACGAGACCGTTGCCGGCCTCAGCGCCCAGTGGCAACTGCAGTCAGGCACCCTGGATGTTGCCGCCTCGTACCGCAGCGAGGAAACCACCTCGGCTGGCTATGATTTCGACATGACCGCCAGCTCCGCGTTGGCCGGCTACATCTACGACAGGAAGGATGCATGGAATGCCGAGGCGCGCTTCAGCTCGCCCAGCGACCAGGCGCTGACCTGGATGGCCGGTGTATCGACCTACCGCATCGACAAGGATTCGATCCAGGGCACCTTCGTCGGCCCGGCGCTGCGCGGCCTGGACAGTTACAACCTGGCGCCGCGGCAGACCTCCAAGGGTGAGGACTACAGTGTGTTCGCCACCGCCAGCTACACGCTGCCGGCATTGCCGAAGCTGACCGCCAGCCTCGGCATCCGCCACGAGCAGGCCCGCCGCTCCACCGAGCAGCGGGCTGGATTCCTCGACCTCGGCGCTGGAGGGCTGGTGCGCTACCGCGACGCCGCCCTGGCACATACGTTCTCGGCGACGTTGCCGCGCGTCTCGCTGCGCTACGACGCCAGCGATGATCTGTCGTTCTATGCGGCCTCGGCCAAGGGTTACATCCCCGGTGGCTTCAACCTGGCCGCCGCGCAGAGCGATGTGATCAACGACAAGGTGCTGCGCTACGAATCCGAACGCATGTGGAGCCACGAAGTGGGCTTCAAGATGAACCTCGCGGGCGGCCGTGGCCATCTCGGCGGTGCCCTGTTCCATATCAGCTCGGACAACTGGCAGGAAATCCAGGTGGCCACCGATGCCAACGGCCGGCCGATCTCCTCCGACTACGTGGGCTCGGATGCCTCGATACGCTCGCGTGGTGCAGAGCTGGAAGGCGTATTTGAAGTTGCGCCGGGGTTCACGGTGATGGCCAATGTCGGCTATGTCGATGCGACGTACACCAAGCTGTGGGTCAGCCCGCAGGAGAACCTGCATGGCAAGCGGGTCAAGCTGACGCCGCACTACACCGGCTACCTGGCCGTGCGGTATCAGTTCGACTCCGGCATCTATGCCCGGGTGGAATCGCAGTTCACCGGTTCCAGTGCGCTGGACGAGCGCAACCGCGCGTTCCAGCCGGCCGTGGCCGTACTAGGCGTGCAACTGGGTTACGAGCGGGGCCCGTGGAGCACCCGCGTGTTCGTGCAGAACCTGACCGACAAGCGGCGCATCAACGGCCTGATCTTCGACAACCTGGCCTTCGGCCGCGATGGCAACTACTACGGTCCAGTGGACAGCCCGCGCATTGTCGGTGCCGAGGTCGGCTACCGGTTCTGAAGGAGCATCAACCGGCGGACCGCAGGGCCCGCCGGTTGCGCAGATGTGCGACGGCCAGCATCACCCCTCCGCAGGCGGTGGCAGCGCCATGCCAGAGCAGCGATTCCTTCAACGGCAGGTACAGCGAGGCGGACAGCAGCAGGATCGCGCCTGCAAGGGCCACGCACAGCGGCAGTGCCCGCTGATGGCGGCGCCGGCCGGCGGCGGTGCTGAGCACGGCGATCGTCGAGGCCAGCAGCGCGAACAGCCATTCCCAGCGTGACATCACCAGCAGCGCGGTCATCGCCGCGTGGCCAGGGTGCTGGAACGAGCGCAGCGCCATCATCGCCGCGGGCGTGAAGGCCAGCAGCAGGGGCAGGGCCACGCAATGCGCGGCACAGGCCAGCGACAGCCAGGCGCCTGCCAGATCGAAGCGGGGATGCCAGCGTGCCGAAGCTGGCGGCTGGGTGCGGGCCCTTGCGGGCGAGGTCGGGATGTGGTCCATAATGTTACATAGTAACAATACGGAGCTCCCCCATGAAACGTTCTGCCGTCCTTCTGCTGCTGCTTGCTGCCCATTCTGCGAACGCCCACGACGTGCGCCATCACGATGCGCATGTCCATGGCCAGGCCGATGTCGATCTGGCCGTGGACCAGGGAACGCTGGAGCTGGCACTGCGTGCGCCGGGGATCGGCATCCTCGATTTCGAACGACCACCTGCCGACAGCCGCGAACAGGCCGCAGTGGCGCGGGCGCGATCGATCCTGCAGAGCGGCAGCTGGGTCACGTTGCCGAGCGCTGCGCAGTGCCGGCTGGACCATGCCGAGGCCACTGCGGAGGGCTTTGCGCCAGTAGCAGTGGCAACGCAGCCTGGCCAGCACACGCACGCCGGATTCACCGCAGCACTGCGCTACCACTGTGCCAACCCGGCGGCGCTGCGTGGGCTGGCATTGCCGCTGCCGACGCTGTTTCCAGGTCTGCATGAGGTGATCGTCAATACCGCAACGTCGACCGGGCAAGGCCGCAGCGTGGTGACCGCCGACAGCCTGCGGGTGCCGCTGGCGCCATGAACCAAGCGACCATCATCGATCTGCAGGGCGTGCAGTTCGGCTACGCAGACCGAGCAGTTCTGGACATCGCACAGCTGCAGGTGAGCGCGGGCAGCAGCGTGCTGCTGCGCGGCACCAGCGGCTCGGGCAAGAGCACGCTGCTGGGCCTGCTGGCAGGCATCCTGCTGCCGGGCAGCGGCAGCATCCGTGTCGCCGGTCATGCGGTGAACACGTTGGGCGCGGCCGCGCGTGATCGTTTCCGCGCCGACCAGCTGGGCGTGATCTTCCAGCAGTTCAACCTGCTGCCGTTCCTGAGCGTGCGCAACAACATCGCCCTGGGCGTGCGCTTCTCGCCATTGCGCAACGCGCGCATCGACGGCGGGCTGGACGCCGAAATCGCGCGGCTGCTGCGCGCGCTGCAGCTGGACCCGGCACTGATGCCGCGTGCGGCAGGCACGCTCAGCGTCGGCCAGCAGCAGCGCGTTGCCGCTGCCCGTGCTTTGATCGGCCGCCCTGCGGTACTGCTGGCCGACGAACCTACCTCGGCGCTGGACCCCGACGCGGCCACGGCCTTCCTGCAGCTGATGTCCGCGCAGTGCCGCGCCGCCGGCACCACCGCGCTGGTGGTCAGCCACGATGACCGCCTGCAGCCGTTGTTCGACCAGGTGTTGTCGCTGGGTGATCTGAACCGGGCAGGGGGTGCACATGTTTGAGTTGGCCTGGGCCAGCCTGCGCAGCCGCGCCCTGAGCGTGAGCCTGACCGTGCTGGTCATCACCCTGAGCGTGGTCCTGCTGCTGGGCGTGGAACGCATCCGCACGCAGGCGCACGAGGGCTTTGCCAGCACCGTCTCGGGTACGGACCTGATCGTCGGCGCACGCTCGGGGCCGGTGAATCTGCTGCTGTATTCGGTGTTCCATATCGGCGATCCGACCAACAACGTGTCCTGGCAGTCCTACCAGGAACTGTCCACGCTGCCGCAGGTGAAATGGGCAGTGCCGCTGTCATTGGGCGATTCCTGGCGGGGCTATCGGGTGATCGGCACCACTGCCGGCTACTTTGAACATTACCGGCATGGCGCAGGGCATCCGCTGGCATTCGCGCAGGGCAAGCCGTTCGACGACCTCTATGACGCGGTGGTCGGCGCGGAAGTCGCACAGGCGGCGCACATCGGCGTGGGCGCTGACATCGTGCTGGCCCATGGCACCGGTGCGGTGACGCTGGCCACGCATGCGGACAAGCCGTTCCGTGTGGTCGGCATCCTGCAGCGGACCGGCACGCCGGTGGATTCTTCCGTGCTGGTATCACTGCCGGCGATCGAGGCGATCCATGTCGACTGGCGCTCCGGCGTGCAGCTTCGCAGCCAGCATGTCAGCGCCGAACAGGCACGCCAGCTCGACCTGACCCCGACCAGCATCACCGCCTTCATGCTCGGCCTGAACTCGCGCATCGCCACCTTCGGCGTGCAGCGCAGCATCAACGAGTATCCCGACGAAGCGCTGCAGGCCATCCTGCCCGGCGTGACCCTGCAGCAGCTGTGGCAGTCGCTGGGGACCGCCGAGCGCGCGCTGCAGTTGATCAGTGCGATGGTGGTGCTGCTGGGCATGGTTTCGCTGATGGCGCTGCTGGTATCTACGCTGCAGGAGCGGCGTCGCGAGATGGCGGTGCTGCGCGCTACCGGTGCGCGTCCGGCCTATGTCGCCTGCCTGCTGGTGGTTGAAGCCGTGGCTACCGCAGCGATGGCCTGCGCGCTGGCGCTGGCCGTGCTGACCTGCGCCAGCGTGGTGGGGCGCAGCTGGGCGCTGGCCAATTTCGGTCTGTCGATCACCCACGTCTGGCCGGACGCGCGCGAACTAGCCTGGGTGGGTGGCGTGCTGCTGATCAGCGCGGTCGCAGGCCTGCTGCCTGCGCTGCTGGCCTACCGGCGCACCCTGGCCGATGGCCTGGCGCCTGCGTCATGAGCACGGGTGTCCGCGGGTTGCTGCTGGCTGCGGCCATGCTGCTGGCTGCCTGCACACGGCCGACCGACACTGGTGTGCAGGCATTGTCTCCCTCGCCGGTGCAGGACAGTGCCGGCACCGAAAGCGAGCAGGAGCTGGACTGGTTGCAGATGCTGCCGGGCGATGAACTGGCCGCACTGGAGCGCGGTGAGGGGCCGGAGGTGAAGCACAGCGGCAACCGGCGCATGGCCCAGTTCGGTACCTTCCGTACCGTGGACGCGGTACTGGATCGCGCGGTGCGGTTGCCGGGCTATGTCGTGCCCTTGGCCAATGCGGCAGACGGTCGACTGCTCGAATTCCTGTTCGTGCCGTACTACGGCGCGTGCATCCACGTGCCACCGCCGCCACCGAACCAGATCGTGCACGTGGTGCTGCCGCAGCCGATCGCCATGCCCGACATGTACTCGCCGTTCTTCCTGGCCGGGGTGCTGCGTGCCGAGCGGGTGGACGATGATCTTGCCGGCTCGGCCTACAGCATGGCCGACGCCGAATTGAGGCCTTATGAACCGTAGCGCGAAGGTGCTTGCCGCTGTGCTTGCCGGTGTACTGCTGACCAGCTGTGGCCGGCCGCCCGTGGAGGTGCCGCGACCACGGGACGATGCCGCTGCCGCTTCGCCAGCGGCGAAACTCGCAGTGATCGACCGCTGGGACGCGCTGATGCCCGGGGAGGACAGCTTCCAGCGTCCACCGCCGCAGATCGGGCTGTCGCGTGGCAACGGCATGGATGGGGTAGGCGGCTTGATCGACGACACGGGATCGGGCTCGCTGCCCGGGCAGGCCATCGATCATTCCAGCCCTCTGCGCGCGCAGCAGTTCGGCTCGTCGGCGGTGGTCGATGGCGTGGATGGACGGACGCTGGACCTGGATGACTACGTGGTGCCGCTGGCGATGAACGACGCGGGGCAGGTGGACGAACTGCTGTTCGTGCCGTTCTATGGCGCGTGCATCCACGTACCGCCGCCACCGCCGAACCAGATCATCCATGTGACATTGGCCACCCCGATCACGATGGGCGCGTTGTGGGATCCCTACCGGCTGTCAGGGCGCCTGCAGGTGAAGCACTTCGAGGCGGATATCGCCAGCGCGTCCTATGACGCAGCCGCGGCGACGCTTTCCGCGATCACCCGATGACGAACACCCGATGACGAAGCTCCGCGCCCGCAGCGTCGCGCTGCTGATGGTGCTGCTGCTGGCAGGGACCGGCGTGGCGCTGCTGTGGAACGCAACGCACGCGCCTTTGCCACCGGCAGTGGCATTTCCAGCACCGGCGGCGGAAGCGCAGGCACGCATCGAACATCACCTGGCTGCCGACAAAGCCTTTCGTGATGACCTGCTGTTCCTGCTGGTGGCGACGCTGCGCGACCGCTGTGAACCGACGCAGGCGGGAGTGCTGGCACGCATGGCCAACCGTGCATCGCTGCCGGTGCTGGCGGCGGTGAGCGCCGTGACCACGCAGGATGCGAGCCTGGACCGGCCGATCTACCAGTACATCCAGCACCGCGCCGATGCCACTGGCTGCGGGCAGCCACTGAGCTTGCCTGCAGGCGATGGCGGCAGGATCGAGGTGGATATCGAACAGTACGCACGCACCTTCCCGGACAGCTACTTCGACCCGCAGCGCAGCAGTGCGCCGCGTGACTTCGGCGGGCGCCCGCTGCCAGAGCGCGCCGGCAACGCCTGCAACAGCGTGGTCTATTCGGTGCTGCCGCTGGGAGGGGTGGATTGGCGCTGCAGCACGCTGCGCAGCAACGCTCGTGCGCGGGTGCGTGCGCTGTGCGAAGACGTGATGCAGCGGCAGCACGGCCATCTGCGTGGCGAACTGGATGCTGCGGTGGGCGAGGCCATGCAGGACCCGGTCGTGCAGGCGGTCGCTGCATTGCCGGCGGAGTGCAGGTAGGCACAAGCCTTGTCGCAGCAGGCGTTGCGCCTCCCGGAAGCTGAATAACGTTCCCTGGAAGATCTATAACTATACAGGACGTCCTGTATAGTTATGAGTGTACCCCTTCCCATCCAGGTTCCCATGGCTCTCTCCCAGCCCTTGGACGGTGTTCCGTCCCTGTCGCGCGCCCGTCGCTGGTCGCTGCTGTTCACCGTCGCCGCCGGCCTGCTGCTGGTCACGTTGGACAACTCGGTGCTGTATACGGCGCTGCCGACCCTGACCGAAGAGCTCTCGGCCAGTGCCGGGCAGGCGCTGTGGGTCATCAACGCCTATCCGCTGGTGATGGCCGGCCTGCTGCTGGGTGCGGGCACCCTGGGTGACCGCATCGGCCACCGGCGGATGTTCCTGATCGGCCTGGTGGTGTTCGGCATCGCCTCGTTGGCGGCCGCGTTCTCTGCGACTGCCGCGCAGCTGATTGCAGCGCGTGCCTTCCTCGCCGTGGGTGCGGCGGCGATGATGCCGGCCACGTTGGCATTGATCGGGCTCAGCTTCCATGAAGAGCGCGAGCGCAACATCGCCATCGCGATCTGGGGTTCGGTGGCCATCGTCGGTGCGGCACTGGGGCCGATCATCGGTGGCTGGCTGCTGCAGCACTTCTGGTGGGGCTCGGTATTCCTGATCAACGTGCCGGTGGTGGTGGTCGCCTTCATCGCGACCCTGGTGCTGGCGCCGGAAGGGCAGCGCGACAGCACGCGGCCGTGGGACCTGCTGTCCTCGTTGCTGGCACTGGCCGCGCTGTCCGGGCTGGTGCTGGCGATCAAGTCGCTGATCGCTACGCCGCCCTCGTACGGTGTCGGCGCGGTCTCGCTGCTGCTGGCGGTCATCGCCGGCTTCGCCTTCAGCCGCCGTCAGCAGTAGTTGCCCTATCCGCTGCTGGATTTCACCATCTTCCGTAACCCGGCGTTCCTCGCAGGCACGCTGTCGGCAGTGTTCACCCTGTTTGCGATGGCCGGGCTGCAGCTGCTCACCACCCAGCGTTTCCAGCTGGTGGCCGGCCTCAGCCCGTTGCAGGCGGGCCTGTTGGTATCGGTGGCGGCGCTGGGCAGCCTGCCCAGCGCGTTGCTGGGCGGCAGCGTGCTGCATCGGGTCGGCCTGCGTCCGTTGATCTGTGGCGGCCTTGCGGCTGGCGCGGTAGGTGTGGGCGTGGTGGCGCTGGGCTTCCCGCACGGCCTGGGCTGGGTGGTGGCCGGCATGGCGATCACCGGCTTCGGCATGGGTGCTGCGATCTCGGTGGCGTCCACCGCCATCCTCAACAACGTACCGCCGCATCGTGCGGGCATGGCCTCATCGGTCGAAGAGGTGTCCTACGAGTTCGGTGGCCTGCTGGCGGTCGCGCTGCTGGGCAGCCTGAGCGCTGCGATGTACGGCGCGTTCCTGCCGGAATCGGCGGACATTCCGGCCGCCGCGCGCGAGGGGTTCACCCAGGCATTGCACGTGGCGCGTGACACGGGGCAGGGGGAGTGGTTCGCCCTTGCAACCGCGGCCTACGATCGCGGTTACCAGATCGTGCTGCTGGTGATCAGCGCTGTGCTGGCGGCCGGCGCGGTGATCATCGCGCGCCTGCTGCTCGGACGTGCCGGTGGCCGCGACGGCGCTGCCGATCGCGTAAAATAGCGGCAATGAGAACCAGCAAGCGCGAGCGCATCCTCGACGCCGCCGTCAGCGTGATCAACCGCGACGGCGTGCGTGCGGTCACCTTTGAATCGGTGGCGGCCGAGGCGCAGTTGACCCGTGGCGGCCTGCTGTACCACTTCCCGTCGCGCGAGGCGTTGCTGCGCGGCATCGACGAGCACCTGGTGCAGAGCTGGGAAGCATCGATGGAGGCACTGCTGGGCAAGTCGGCCGGCGAGGCCACTGCGCTGGAGCGCTACCAGACGTTCGTGCGGGTTTCGGCGCAGAGTGCCACCCGTGCCGAGCTGATGTTCATGCTGGACTCGGTGGACCCTGAGTTCCCCAGCGACCGGCCGTGGGCGCCGGTAGTGCAGCGCTGGGCACCTTCTCCACCGGCCGCCGGCAGCGACGACCCTGCGGCGCTGGACAATTTCGTGGCGCGGCTGGCTGCCGACGGCCTGTGGATCTACGAGGCGATGTACGAAGGCCAGCTGGACGAGAAGGTGCGCGCACAGTTGACCGAGCGGATCGGCGGGTTGCTCTCTCCTGGGCAGTCCCCTAAGGACTAGCCGCGGGCTACAGCGTCGCCAGCCACGCGCGGGGCGAGAGCCCCAGGCGCTTGCGGAACGCCTTGGACAATGACGCGGTATCGGCAAAGCCGACCTCGGTCGCCACCTGCTTGGCCGCTGCCCCCGCGCGCAGCTGGGTGCAGGCCAGGCTAAGGCGCCAGTCCAGCAGGTAGCTGGCCGGTGTGGTCTGCATCACGTCCTTGAACACCGCCGCGAACGCGCTGCGCGACAGGCCGGCGATGGCCGCCATCTTCGGCAGGGTCCAGGCCTGCTGCGGCGACTGGTGCAGGGCCACCAGCGTGCGTGCCAGGCGCGCATCGGACAGCCCGCGCATCAACCCGTGGCTTACCCCCGCCGCATCGGGATGATCGATCACCCAGCGCAGTACCTGGATCAGGGCAACCTCGAACAGCCGGTTGGTGAGCAGGCGCGACCCGCAGCGCTGGCGGTCGGCTTCCGTGAACAGCAGGTGCAGGGTGCCGTCCAGTTCACCGATGGCCGACAGCGGCACCACCATCACCGGCGGCAGCGACTGGACGACCGGATTGCGTGCACCGCCGTCGAAATCGAGCGTGGCGCAGGTGAAATCAGGACCGTCCAGCGGCGCGTTGAGGAACACATGCCGCAGGGGCCGCGGGTACAGCAGCAAGCTGGGCGCGGTGACCTTCAACTGGCGCGTGATGCAGTCCGCGTCCGGGTGATGCACCTCCATCTCGCCCTTGCGCAGGATGTGCAGGAAGGCACGCCCCGGCTGCGGTTCGAACACGTGCCGTCCGCACAACGGGCCGGAATGGAACAGCGCTGCCTGTACCCGGAACCGTTCGAGCAGGGTCGACAGCCGGTCGGGCACGTCGTCGGATGGCCGGGCCGGAGGCGGGAGGGTGGTCATGGATGAATGGACAACATGTCTGGAGATAAATGCTCTATTCGTCCGGAGAGTCTACCTACGATGCGCCCATCGTCCAATCCCGGGCGCTATCGCAAGGAGTACTCCCATGTCCCGCATTCCCCTGATCGATCCGACCTCGACCACGCCCGAACGCCAGGCCCTGCTGGGCCAGGTCCACGCCGCCTTCGGCGCGACACCGGCGATGTTCCGTGCCGTAGCCAACTCGCCCGCCGCGCTGCAGAGCATGTGGGGCGCATTTGGCGCGCTCGGTGGCGGCCGTCTGTCGCCGCTGCTGGGTGAACAGATCGCGGTGGCCATCGCCAACCGCAATGCGTGCGAATACTGCCTGGCCGCGCACACGGCGCTGGGGCGCAAGGCCGGCGCCAGTGGCGAACAGATGGCCGCTGCGCAGATCGGCCAGTCCAGCGATCCGGCCACCGCCGCTGCCCTGGACTTCGCGCTGAAGGTGGTCGAGCAGCGTGCGCAGATTGCCGACGCTGACGTGCAGGCGCTGCGCGCGGCTGGTTTCGATGACGAGCAGATTGTGGAGATCCTGGCCCACGTAGCGCTCAATCTGTTCACCAACTACGTCAACGTGGCCTTTGACGTGCCGGTGGACTTCCCGAAGGTGGCGCTGCGCTGAGGCCGCCGCGTCAGGCAGGCGGATGGCCGTGCAGGCCATCCCCCTGCAGTTGCTCCGGGTGCGTATACACGTTGAAGCCCCCTTCGCGGGCGAACCCTACCAGGCACAGACCGGCACTGCGGGCCAGGTCGATGGCCAGCGCGGTGGGGGCCGAAACGGCAACCAGTACGCTGGCACCGGCGCGCGCTGCCTTGCTGACCATTTCGTAGCTGGCACGGCTGGACACCACCAGCAGGCCACCATCGATGCTGTGCTCGTTGTGGTGCAGCGCACCGATCAGCTTGTCCAGCGCGTTGTGACGGCCCACGTCTTCGCGCACCCAGCCGATGCGGCCACTGGCATCGGCCCAGGCCGCTGCATGGGTCGAACCACTGGCAGCATTCATCGGTTGCTGCGCGGCCAGCCCGGCCAGTGCCCGCTGCAGTGCAGCCGTCTGATACGTGCGGCGGTCCTTCACCGGCGGCAGCGGACGCAGCACGTCTTCCAGCTGACGCGCGCCGCACAACCCGCAACCGCCGCGACCAGGCAGCAGGCGCCCGTTGTCCAGATCCAGTGCGGCGCCAGGGGCGTCGGCGGACACGGTCATCTTCAGCTCGATGCCTTCCAGTTGTGGCTGCACCTCGGCGGACAGCAGCTGATCGGGCCGCTCGATCAATCCTTCGCTGAGCGAGAAACCCAAGGCGAAATCCTCCAGGTCGCACGGCGTGGCCATCATCACCGCGAAGGCGGCACCGTTGTAGCGCATCACCACCGGCACTTCTTCGGCGATCACGTCGACCTGATGCTCCTGCCCCGTGCTGCGCCAGCGCTGCAACGTGCGCAGTGCCGTACCGGCGGGCGGAGGGGAGGGCTGCGTCGATCCGGGCATGCGGCACATCCTGGGCAAAGCAGAAGGGCAGGCTACGCCTGCAGAATAGCGCAGCCCTCCAGTGAAGACGCGGCGGTAACCGTTGCCATGGCAGCCTGCTGTACCACGGCTGGGCTATGGCGCCGCGGTTGCCGGCGTGCTTGACTGGCCACGGCAGCCGGGCGCGGGCCCGGCACTGCAGGCAGGCACTCCACCAACGCAGGTTCCCGACCATGTCCGAACAGAAGCCGCCGCGTTACAAGCCCTACAACCAACCGGCAGGCGGCTGGGGGGCCGCCGGTGCGACCGCCAAGGTGCTGCTGCAGCAGAGCGTGATCAGCAAAGGATCGAAGGCATTGCTGGCGATGAACCAGCCGGGTGGCTTCAAGTGCCCCAGTTGCGCATTCCCCGATGCCGACCACCGCAAGAAGCTGGAATTCTGCGAGAACGGTGCCAAGGCCCTGGCCTGGGAAGCGACCCAGCACCGGGTGACCCGGGAGCTGTTCGCCCAGCACACCGTCACCGAGCTGATGGCGCAGACCGATTACTGGTTGGAGCTGCAGGGCCGGCTGACCGAGCCGATGCGCTACGACGCTGCCACCGACCACTACGTGCCCTGCGAATGGGACGAGGCGTTCGCGCTGATCGGCCGCCATCTGCAGGCGCTGGACCACCCCGACCAGGCCGAGTTCTACACCTCCGGCCGCACGCCCAACGAGGCGGCGTTCCTGTATTCGATCTTCGTGCGCGAGTTCGGCACCAACAACTTCCCGGACTGCTCGAACATGTGCCACGAGCCGACCAGCCGGGGCCTGCCGCCGGTGATCGGCGTGGGCAAGGGCACCATCGTGCTGGACGACTTCGAACACGCCGAGGCGATCTTCGTGATGGGCCAGAACACCGGCACCAACTCGCCGCGGATGATGAGCAACCTGGTGGAAGCACGCAAACGCGGCGTGCCGATCGTGGCGGTCAACCCGATGCCCGAGCGTGCGCTGATCCGCTTCACCGAACCGCAGGACGTGGTGCAGATGGCCACGTTCGGTTCCACCGAGATCACCAGCGAGTTCGTGCACGTGCGCATCGGCGGCGACCTGGCGCTGATCAAGGGCATGATGAAGGTGATGTTCGAGCGCGAAGCGCAGGGCGAGCAGGTGCTGGATCATGCCTTCCTGGCCGAGCATACCGTTGGCCTGGAGGCACTACGCGAAGACGTGCTGGCGCAGGACTGGGATGAGATCGTGCGGGTGTCGGGCATCGCGCAGGAGCAGATACGGCGCTGCGCGGAGATCTACATCCGTTCGCGCGCGACGGTCATCTGCTATGGAATGGGCCTGACCCAGCACCAGCAGGGTTCGCGGCTGCTGCAGCAGGTGGCCAACCTGCTGTTGCTGCGCGGCAACTTCGGCAAGCCGGGCGCGGGCATCGGCCCGATCCGCGGGCATTCCAACGTGCAGGGCGACCGCACGGTCGGCATCGATGAAAAGCCCACGGCGCGCTACCTGGATCGCGTGCAGCAGGTGTTCGGTTTCGATCCGCCACGCGAACACGGCCACCACGTGGTCGAGTCGATCGCGGCGATGCTGGATGGCAGCGCCAAGGTGTTCATCGGCATGGGCGGCAATTTCATCCATGCCGTGCCCGATACCGAACGCGCCTACGAAGCCATGCGCAAGCTGGAACTGACCGTGGGCATCGCCACCAAGCTCAACCGAGGTCATCTTGTGCATGGCCGCGACGCGCTGATTCTTCCGGTGGTGGCGCGCTCGGAGTGGATCCGCACGCCACTGGGGGAACAGTTCGTCACCATCGAAGATGCGATGTCCAACGTGACCGCGTCGCGCGGCGTGCTGGAGCCGGCCAGCGAGCACGTGCTGCCGGAAGTCGAGATCGTCTGCCGCATGGCGATGGCGGCGTTGCCGGACAGCAAGGTGGACTGGGCCGCGTACATGCATGATTACGGTCCGATCCGAGACCTGATTGCCGCCGTCTACCCGGACATCTACGCAGGCTTCAACGAACGCATCCAGGCACTGCACGGTTTCCACCTGGACATTCCACCGCGCCGGCGCGTGTGGCCGACGCCGAACGGAAAGGCCAACATCCTGGTCATGCCGGGCCTGGAAGTGAACACGGTGGTCGATGACCCGGAGATGCTGCGACTGGCCACGGTGCGTTCGCACGACCAGTACAACACCACCATCTACAGCTACAACGACCGCTACCGGGGCGTGTACAACGACCGCATGGTGGTATTCATGAACATTGAGGACCGTCTGGCACGCGGGCTCGGCAAGGAAGCCCTGGTGAGCCTGGAAACGATCAGCGACGATGGCGTGACGCGGCGCATCGACGGCCTGACCGTGCTTGACTATCCGATGCCGCGCGGTGCACTGGCGGGCTACTACCCTGAGCTCAATCCGCTGCTGCCGCTGGACCACTACGATCGGATCAGCGGTACGCCGGCGGCGAAATCCATCCCGGTACGGATGCGCGCGCAGGTCGAGGTGCCCGCGTGAGACGCCGCACCTAAGGTTCCTCGTTGTCGCTCAGCACGATGCTGCCATCCAGCAGTACCGGCACCATCTGGGTCCAGCCCTTGGCGTTGTAGTCGAGGCTGACCAGGTACACCCAGCCTCGCGCTGCGTCTTCGGCAGGCGGCGCCGCGCCGGCGGTGAAGCGCTGCAGGCTGACCTCGGAGACCACGAAGTCGTCGCCCGGATAACGCAGGCGTGCGTGGGCCAGCGCTGCCGCCGTGGCTTGATGCACCGACAGCGGCGGCTCGGCGCGTGCCGGGTCGAAGGCGGGCAGTGTATGCAACCGCGTCGCGCTCACCTGCCAGCGCTCATGGGTGTCGTCAGTATCGCCGCTGGACAGCACGGTCCATTGCCGTTCGCCTGCCATGACCGGCAGGCTCAGCAACGCGGACAGCAGGAGGGCAGCAGAGGCGCAGCGGGCAGGCATGGAGAAGCTCCAATGAACGTCATCCATGATGACACCAGTCAGCGGCGACGGGTGCCTCGTGCGTCGGCTATCATCAAGCCGTGGATATATCCGGCCTGCTGCTGCGACTGATGCTGCTCCTGACCCTGGTGCTGAATGCACCGGCGCTGGCGCTTGCCTCGGGCGGCATCAACGGCCAGGCCAGCGAGGGTCATTGCAGTGCACCCCACGAGAGCGTTGACACTGTGATTTCTGCAGCGCCCGCCTGCTGCGATGACCAGGGCGCAGGCGCGTGCATCAGCGAGGGTTGTGAGTGTGTGCCGGCCAGTGTGGCCATGCTGCCGACAGCGGGAGGCCTTGCTGCATGGCCGCTGCGTGCAGTGCCCGGCGAGGCGCTGCGACCCGGTCATCCCGCGCCTGCGCTGCCGCAGCTGATCCGTCCGCCTATCGCCTGATCGCGCGCAGGCAGTGCATGCCTGCCGTCCTGCAGTATCCCCCTCATCAACCTGACCCACGCGCATCGGTCGTGTGGGTGGCAGGCGCTCGCGCCTGCGATTGCAAAGGACAACCTGACACATGAACCGCACGCTTTCCCTGAGCCTGTTGCTTACCACCGTTCTGCTGGGCAGCGCCTGCGCGCGCGCCTCCGAAGAGGTCGTGTCCTCGCCCGCCACGGCAACCGCAGCCGCAACCGCAACCGCAACCGCCTCGGCAGCGGCGGTGACGGCAGAGGCGACGATCGATCCCGAATTGCCGCTGGCGATCGTGCACAAGACGGCCAGTTGTGGTTGCTGTGGCGTGTGGGCCGACCACCTCAAGGCTGCCGGCTTCCCGGTTGAGATACGCGACACCGATGATATGCATCCGGTCAAGCAGCGCCTCGGCGTACCGGCCGGCAAGGCGTCCTGCCATACCGCCGAGATCGGTGGCTACGTGGTGGAAGGCCATATTCCGGTCGAGGACATCAAGCGGCTGCTGAAGGAACGGCCGACGGCGCGCGGGCTGGTGCTGCCCGGCATGCCGGCCGGCTCGCCGGGCATGGAAATGCCGGATGGCTACGTGCAGCCGTACACCGTCGAGCTGGTGCTGGCTGATGGCAGCACCGAGCCCTTCGCCCAGCACGGCCAGGGAGGCTGAGATTCAGTGGCAGTGCCGGTCGGTCTGACCGGCACCCTTCCACGCGGCCCGTGTAGAGCCGAGCCCACGCTCGGCTGCTTTCTGCCCGCAAGCCGAGCATCGGCTCGGCTCTACGGAATCAGCGGGCCCCGGCCGTTTGGCCAGCTGCGTGTCGAGCGCCCATTCGGCTGCATCCACGTAGTCCTTCTTCGGCGCGCCGTGTGTAGAGCCGAGCCCACGCTCGGCTGCTTTCGGCCGGCGAGCCGAGCATCGGCTCGGCTCTACAGGATCAGCGGGCCCCGGCCGTTTGGCCAGCTGCGTGTCGAGCGCCCATTCGGCTGCATCCACGTAGTCCTTCTTCGGCGCGCCGTGTGTAGAGCCGAGCCCACGCTCGGCTGCTTTCGGCCGGCGAGCCGAGCATCGGCTCGGCTCTACAGGATCAGCGGGCCCCGGCCGTTTGGCCAGCTGCGTGTCGAGCGCCCATTCGGCTGCATCCACGTAGTCCTTCTTCGGCGCGCCGTGTGTAGAGCCGAGCCCACGCTCGGCTGCTTTCGGCCGGCGAGCCGAGCATCGGCTCGGCTCTACAGGATCAGCGGGCCCCGGCCGCTTCCTTGGCCAGCTGCGCGTCGAACTTCTTCTCGGCCTCATCCGCATAGGCCTTGCAGCTCAGGGCCTTGGCACCGGCCTTGGCGCCAGCGCTGTAGTTCCAGTTGCTGGCACCAGGATGCGGGGTCAGCAGGATATCGCAGGGCAGGGCGCGCACCGTGGCAAAGCTGCGGCGGTAGTCGTCGATCAGGTGCGGGTAGCGCGGGTTGTCCTGCAGTTGATAGCCCGGTGCGCTCAGGCTGTCAGCGTAGGCGATGCGCACAGGCGTGCCATCGCGGGTGTCGGTCCAGGTCCAGGCGGTACTGCCCGGCGTATGTCCCGGCATGAAGTGGGCGGTGAAGTCGATGCCGCCCACCGTGACCACTTCGCCATCCATGATGATGCAGTCGGCGTTGGCCGGCGGATAGGTGATGCCGTCGCCGAAGTGCAGGTCGTGGCTGCCTCCGCGCGCCAGCAGCACCGCCGATTCGGCATTGGCCACGATCTGCGCGCCGGTACTGCGCTTGAGCGCTGCAACCGGGCCGGCGTGGTCGGCGTGGGCATGGCTGAGCAGGATCAGGCGCAGATCCTGAGGCGCAACACCGCGCGCTTTCATGTTGCGCAGCAGGTGGTCGGCCATCTGCGGCATGCCGCCATCGAGCAGCACCGCGCCCTGCGGCGTCTGCACCAGCAGCGCGGTCAGGTCTTCGGTGCCGATCTGCCAGGTGTGGTCGGCAATCTGCAGCGGCGCCATCGGCTGCAGCCAGGACGCATCCACGGTGTAGGCACGCAGCTGCGGCAGCTGCGGTTCGGCGGCATAAGCCGCAGCGGGAAGCAGGGCAGCGAGGGAGATGGCGAGGGTCTGCAGGCGCATGGGAGGACACCGATGAAAGAGGCCCAGAAACTAGCATGGGCCTCCTTCGTCGCGTCACGCATAGATTTCATGGCACCCATAAGGGCGCCATGGGCCCGTGCGGCAACGCCAGTGCAGCGTCATCCAGTGTGGCCCTGGTGACGGACAACGGCATTGTTCGCCGCTTCGGGAAAGTGAATCCACGATCACCCTCTGCCGCGCACACTCGGCCGCAGATAGGCTGCAGGGCAGCCATCGGGGAGAGTGACCATGCACGTGCTTCTGGTGATCGTCGGCGGGTTCCTGCTGCTGGGCGTCTTCGCCCTGTTCGGCAGGCTCTGGAGCACCGGCAGCTCGCAGCTGCCCACGGCGCTGTTGGCCTTCATCGGCACGTGGCTGCTGGTGTCGGTGGCCAATCTGTGGGTGGGGGTCAGCCGGGCGGGCTATACAGTGCGCGAGGAGTTGCCGATCCTGCTGCTGGTGTTTGCCGTTCCGGCGCTGGTGGCCGGTGTCATTTTCTGGCGGCTGGGCCGCTGAAGCGAGGATCCGCGATGCCGGCAACACCCCGTCTTCCTGCCCTGCGTCGCCGCGACGGCCATCATGCGCGGGTGACCTACGAAGAACTGTTCTTCGATCTGGTCTACGTGTTCGCCGTCACCCAGCTCAGCCACCACCTGCTGCACCACCTTGGCCTGCTGGGCGTGCTGCAGACCCTGGTGCTGTGGTTTGCGGTCTGGCTCGGCTGGCAGTACGCGTGCTGGGTCAGCAACTGGTTCGACCCGGAGGCGCCACGCATCCGCGGCCTGTTGTTCGTGACGATGCTGCTGGCGTTGCTGATGTCTTCGTCCATCCCCGAAGCCTTTGCCGGACGCGCATGGATCTTCGCCGGCGCGTACGCCACGATGCAGGTGGGGCGGACACTGTTCGTCCTGCTGGAAGTAGGGCGCGCGCATCCGCTGGCCGCCAATTTCAGGCGCATGCTGGCCTGGGTCAGCGTGTCGGCCTGCTTCTGGCTGGCCGGTGCGGCGGTCGAAGGCAATGCGCGGTTGGCGCTGTGGGCGCTGGCCGTCGCCTGCGAATACATCTCGCCGATGTTCGGCTTCGCGTTTCCTGGCCTCGGCCGTTCGCGGACCCGCGAGTGGACCATTGAAGGCGGGCATCTGGCCGAGCGCTGCCAGCTGTTCGTGATCGTCGCACTGGGTGAGACGCTGCTGGCAACCGGCGGCGTGCTGAGCGAAGTGGAGCACTGGAGTGGCGCGGTGGTTTCGGCGGTGCTGGCGACCTTCGCCGGTACGATCGCGATGTGGTGGCTGTACTTCGGCATCTCCAGCCGCGACGCCACCGACACCATCACCCGTTCCGACGACCCGGGTCGCATCGGCGCCTATTTCCACTACGTGCACGCGCTGCTGATCGCCGGCATCATCGCCACCGCCGTCGGCAATGACCTGGTGATGGACGAACCGGAAGCGGTGGTGACCCTGCCGTATGCCGCGATGCTGGCGGCGGGACCATTGATCTACCTGCTGGGCAGCGCGCTGTACAAGCGTGCGGTCTACGGCCACGTGCCGCGCTCGCATCTGCTGGGGGCGGCGGCGCTGGTGGTGCTCGGCTTCGTGCTGCCATGGATGCACCTGCTGGCCGCAGGGTGGCTGACCAGCATCGTGCTGCTGGTGGTGGGGCTGGCCGATACACGGTTGAAGCAGCGGCGCCTGCTGCGGGACTGACCGCCCTCCACGAGGGTGCCAGGCAGATCGCGACGGAGCGAACTCAGCCCTGTCCTATGGGGAGGGGGGCAGGGCGCCGATAGCCTCGTGATTCCATCACCGGCCCTTCCACGAGAGCGCCACCCCGGCGTTGTGCGCCGGGGGCGCCTCCTGCTCCCATGCCCTGGTTTCCCTCCCTT
This sequence comes from Stenotrophomonas sp. LMG 10879, assembly GCF_002750935.1. NCBI lineage: Bacteria > Pseudomonadati > Pseudomonadota > Gammaproteobacteria > Lysobacterales > Lysobacteraceae > Stenotrophomonas > Stenotrophomonas sp. LMG 10879. Next base: position 468,657 of record NZ_PEJT01000001.1, on the reverse strand, counting down.
CCACCCCTGTTGCGCGGACGCGGCTCCTTTGACGACGAGGACTGTGACGTCAGTGCACTGCGCCGCTACCAGCACCGGGTGCTGCTGTGGGGCGGCTGCCTGCTCAGCCTCGCCATCGTTGCCGGGGCGGTCGCGCTGGTGCTGCTGCATGCCAGCGGCTTCCAGACACGTCGTCTGGAAGGACTGCAGCGCACCCATGCCGCGGTCGAGGCGCATCTGGTGGCGGCAGATGCGGCACACCAGCGCATGTTGAACATGGCCGAATATGCCTGGCGGCATCGCCCGGACAGCGATGCCGCGACCCGCCTGGCGGAGCGCGAGCGCTACCTGTCTGGTGGCCAGCGGATGATCGTCAGCGCAGGGCCCGAAAGCGCTCCGCAGATGGTGCTGGGGGTCGGTACCGACACCTGGCCGCTGGCCCGCCTGGACCGCTATCTCACGTTGGCCCATTCGCTGTCGGTGATCCGCAGGCTGAGTACGCCCCAGGGGGAACCGGATACGGCCGCCAGTGGCTTCTTCTTCGATCCCAGCCACCAGTTCCTGGTGCTGGGAGACGGACTGACCGAACAGCGCCTGCTGGCTGCCACCGGCGCCGGCCACCGCGCTGGTCTGTTCCAGCAGCTGCAACGGCTGTCGGCGCCCTCCGCAACTGCTGCGCCCGGCGCGGACAGCGCCATGCAGATCGCATTGGTGCGCCATCCCGTGAGCGCCGCCGCTTCGATCGCGGTACGGCTTTCGGCACACGACAAGGGCGGCGCGATCGGTACATTCGTGACCCTGGAACCGACAGACCGGCTCGCGCGGGTGATGGCGGTTGCAGATCGTGGCACGTCATTCGTGGTGACCGCTGACGGCCGGGTGGTTGCCGGTACCGCGGATGTCACCGGATTGCCGATGCGCAGCACAATGCGGGCGCTGCGCGCTGGCAGGCAAGGCGACGGCTCCGTGGTGGCGTTCCGGCAAGGGCTCCGCTTCTACCAGGCGCTGCGTGTGGCCGGCACCGACTGGCTGCTGGTGAATACCTATTGCGTGGGCGACATTGCCCATGATGGCAGGCGCCTGTACGTTGTGGCCGCCGTGCTCGGAGGCGGACTGCTGCTGGGCCTGTGGACGCTGCTTGCCTGGTTGCACTGGCGCGTGTTCGGCCCGGCGCTGGCGCGTGCAGCACGCGTCTACCAGGGCGAGCAGCTCAGCCGCTCCCTCATCCAGCTGTCGCCGGTGGGCCTGTGCCTGATCGATCGCGGCGAGGCCCGCCCCGTCCTGCAGAACGAGCTGATGCGCCACTATGCGGCGGCCGCCGAGCGCAGCGGGGTGCCGCTGTATCTGCAGCTGGTGCAGCTGGCATCCGAACACGAGTCCGGGGCCGGTGTGTTCCAGGCGCCGGTGGAGTTCGAGCTGCCTGTTCCCGCCAACGACAAATCTCCCGCCCGGCAACTGCTGGTCGGTGCGGTGGGTGCCACCTACCAGGGGCGCAGCGTGCTGCTGTGCGCACTGCGCGATCTCAGCGCGCGCGTGGAGCTCGAACAGCAGCAGGCGCAGGCACGCCAGGCCGCTGAAGCGGCGAGCCGCGCCAAGGGCATCTTCCTGGCGACCATGAGCCACGAAATCCGCACACCGTTGCACGGCATCCTTGGCCACCTCGAACTGCTTGGCCGGTCCTCGCTCGATGAGGACCAACAGGCCCGACTGCGCCGCATCAACCAATCGGCCGACTCGCTGCTGCAGATCATCAACGACGTGCTGGACTTTTCCCGTGCCGAAGCGGGGCAGCTGGAGCTGCAGGCCGAGACGTTCGAGCCGATCGCGCTGCTGGAGCGGGTTGCCGTGCTGTTCTCGCCGCTGGCAGAGGCCAAGGGACTGGTGATGGACCTGTCGGTGGATGCGGCAGTGCCTGCGCAGGTGGAAGGCCCGCAGGCGCGGATCGAGCAGGTACTGCGCAACTTGGTCAGCAATGCGGTGAAGTTCACCCTTTCCGGGCGCATCGCGCTGCGGGCGCGGGTGGAAGCGCAGGGCGAGACCCTGATGCTGCAGATGGAGGTGGCTGACTCCGGCATCGGCCTGAGTCCGTCGCAGCTGGAACGGCTGTTCCAGCCTTATGTGCAGGCCGACGCGAGCATCATCACCCGCTTCGGCGGGTCCGGGCTGGGGCTGTCGTTGTGCCGGGAGCTGTGCCTGCGGATGGGCGGGGAGATCCAGGCGCGCAGTACGCCCGCCGTGGGCAGTGTGTTTACCTTCGCGGTGCCGGTGGGGCGCGTGGCTGGCGCGTCGCCTCGGCCACTGGCAGGACGCAGCGTGGTGCTTGCCTCGGCGGCGGCCGGCTGGAGCGATGAACTGAGCCGGCGTTTGCAGGCGTGGGGCGCCCATGTGCAGGTGATTGATGATCCTGCTCTGCTGGCCCAGCACGATGTCGATGCGGCCACGCCGCTGGTCCTGTTCGAGCGCGGGCCGGCGCGGGAACTGCCGGTTCTTGGCGAGGACGGGCGGTGCGTGGTGCGGGTCAGTGCCGATGGCCCCCTGCGTGCGCAGCGGCGTGGCTCCACCTGGCGGGTATCCTGCTATTCCGGCGAGTCGCTGCTGCAGGCGTTGCTGGCGCCGGCCCGACCGGGGCAGCGACCGCTGGCGGTCGGGCAGGGCTTGGACTAGATTCATCGCGGGCGCCAGCGCACGACATCATTCAAGGGGAATCACCATGCATCCGGCCGCGCCTGCAGCGCCCATCAACCAGATAGATGCCCTGCGCAGGCTGCAGCGACGCCTGCTGTTCGGTGGTGGCGGACTGATCAGCATCCTGATCGTGCTGACGGCCGTCGCCAGCCTCGTCGGTGGTATCGGCGAGTTCCATTCGCGCGAGCGTCAGACCTTCCAGGAGGCGCAGTCGGCGCTGGACTATTTCCTGTCCCAGCGCGACCGCGCCTATGCGAGCAGCATCAATGCCAACGACGCATTGTGGACTGACCAGCAGGCCGAGCTGCGACGACTGGGTGCCCCTCTGCTGAGTGATTTCCTGTCGCAGGGTCAGCAGGGGGTGGTGCGGGCGGAAGGGCGCGCATCGGTGCCCTGGCTGGTGCTGGGCAATCCCGCGCAGCCGATGCCGCAGGACGAGCTCGAAGCCTACCTGGGCATGCTGCACGAATACTCGGCATACACGGCTGCGACCATCACTGCCCTGCAGACACAGGGGCCGATCACCATGTACGCGTATGAGCCGAAGGGACGGCTGCTGGCCGTCGCCGGCGTGATCGACGAGGCCCAGCTGCTGCAGACGCTGAAGGTGCCGACCCGTGCCCAGGCCTTCGAAAGACTGATGCAGATGGAAGCGGCTGTGGGCGATCGGGTTCCCGCGCCCGGTCCAGTGGCAGGTGCAGCGCAGGGGCGCCGCCTGGTGTCGTTCCTGGGTGACAACCCGCTCAACGGCCAACCTGCGTTGGTCGGCGTGATGACGATGGCGCGTGCGGACGTGCCGTACTTCCGTCGCGTGGTGTTCGAATCCATCGACAATCTCAAGGGTCGACTGGAAGCAACCGATCCCGGCAGTTACCTGGTGACCACCGGCGACGGGCGTGTGGTGCTGGCGGGCGGGGCGCTCGCGCGATCACCCGCTGCGTTGGCCGCGACGCTGGCAGATGCGCGATCAGCCGCGGGGCAGCGCCAGTACCACGATGGCCGGTTCCTGGTCAGCGGCGCGCTGCGCGGGGTGGATTGGCGCCTGACCCACCTGTACGGCTGGGCAGACCTGTGGCGCGCGCAGCATGCGGCGATCCTGCTGCGGGTGTTCACCGCACTGCTGATCCTGGCAGCACTGTGGATGCTGCTGTGGCGGATGGACCGTCGCGTCTTCGCACCGGCGCTGGCCGATGCCTCGCGGGTGTATGAGAGCGAGGCGCTGAGCCAGGCCATCATCGGTACCGCGCCGGTAGGCCTGGCGCTGCTGCGCCGACGCGACGGTGCGGCACTGCTGCAGAACCAGGTGGCGCGCGAACTGGTTGGCGAATCCGGTCAGGACCACGCCGTGCCGGAACTCTATGCGCAGCTGATCGCCCATGCACGTGGCCTGCCAGCCCGTGGCGGTGAATTCAACTGGGCGCTGGGCGCCGGCACCGACGACGCCCGTCAGTTGCAGGTCGCCCTGGCGGCAGCCAATTACCACGACCAGCCGGTCTGGGTGTGTGCGATGCGCGACGCCACCGCGCAGGTGGAACTCCAGCATACGCTGCAACAGGCGCGGCAGGACTCGGAGCGTGCGCGCGAAGCGGCCGAGGCTGCCAGTCGTGCCAAGACCGCGTTCGTGGCGACGATGAGCCATGAAATCCGCACGCCGCTGAATGGCGTGCTGGGGCATCTCGAACTCCTGGCGCGTTCGTCGTTGCAGCCGGACCAGCATGAGCGCCTGCAGCGGATTCGATTGTCGGCCGATTCGCTGATGGCGATCATCAGCGACGTGCTGGATTTCTCCAAGATCGAAGCAGGGCAGCTGGACATCGATCCACTGCCGTTCGCGCTGCGTCCGCTGATCGAACAGGCCGCGCTGCTGTACGCCCCAGAAGCGCAGCGCAAGGACGTGAAGCTGTATTTCACCATCGATCCAGCGCTGGATGAGGTCTTCATCGGCGACGTCCATCGTATCCGCCAGATCCTCAACAACCTGCTGAGCAACGCGGTGAAGTTCACTGCCTCCGGTCGCATCACCCTGCGCGCCGAGGCGGGTGCCGGAACAGGCGAGCAGCGGCAGCTGCGCCTGCAGGTGGTCGATTCGGGCATTGGACTTTCCGAGGAACAGGTGGCCACGCTGTTCCGACCCTTCCAGCAGGGCGATGCCAGCGTCTCGCGGCGCTACGGCGGCAGCGGGCTGGGCCTGGCGTTGTGCCAGCAGCTGGCGCAGTTGCTGGGGGGCCGTATCCAGGTGCAGAGCACGCTGGGCGTAGGCAGCGTGTTCACCCTCGACGTCCCCGTTCAGCGCTCAGCGGTTGCGACAGCGCCGGACCAGCCCTTGTCCGCTCGCCGCATTGCGCTGCTGTCGTCGGCGCAGGAGTGGCGGCAGGAGATCGGGCAGCTGCTGCACCGCTGGGGCGCCGATGTAACGGTGATCGAGCGACCCACCGACGGCGCCCCCGGAGCCACGCTGCTGATCTTCGGCGAGCGCCGCGCCTGGACCGATGACGAAGAGCTGGCGGTGCTGCCCAGCTATGCCAGGATCGTGCGGGCCTATCCCAGAGGGCCGCTGTCGCCGGAGCAGCGCGATGATGCAGTGCACGTCTCGTGCTATGCCAGCCCGGCACTGCTGCAGGCGCTGCGCGGGGAGTGGATGCCTGTGCCGCGGGTGCCCGCCGCTGCGCCGCAGGCCGGAGTACGCCGCACGCGTGGCCGTGTCCTGCTGGTGGAGGACAACCCGGTCAATCGCGAGCTGATCCAGCAGCAGCTGGAGGAACTGGACTGCCAGGTCGATGCGGTGGAGAACGGACAGGTGGCGTTGACCGGCTGGCAATCGGGGGCGTGGGATATCGTGATGACCGACATCAACATGCCGGTGCTTGATGGCTACCAGCTTGCACGGGCGCTGCGCGGTCGCGGCGAAACGCTGCCGATCCTCGCCGTGACTGCCACCGCGTTGGCAAGCGAACGCGAACGCTGCCGTGCGGCGGGCATCGACGACCTGCTGCTCAAGCCGCTGGACCTGGCCCGGCTGCTGGCGATGCTGGACCGCTACCTGCAGGCGCTGCCGCCGCCACCACGCTCGCTTTCGCCGGCAGGCAAGGACAAGCCGCACAAGCTGCGCGCATTGTTCGTGGAAAGCAGTGCCCGCGATCTGGACAGGATGCACGCCGCAGGCGAGAGCGGCGACGACGAGGCGCTGCTGGAGCAGCTGCATGCGCTGAAGGGCGTGCTGCTGATGATGGGTGAGAAACCGCTTGGCACGCGTTTTGGCGATGCCGAACGGTTGCTGCGCGAAGGGCAATCGCTGCCGGAGGACGAACGCGTTGCTCTGCTGTCCGATCTGCGCGATCTGATCGACGCCTATCGCGATGGCCTGCGGGACGACGTGTGAGCAGGCTGCGGCTACTCCGTATCCGGCCTGGGGGTGCGCAGCCCCAGTTCGCTGGCGAACTTGAACAGGTCGGCATCCTTGTCGATACCGAGCTTGGCCATTCCGGCGGTCTTCTGGGTACTGATCGTCTGTTTGCGGCGGTCCAGCCGGGTTGCGATTTCATTGACGCTCAGCCCCGAGACGAACAGCACCAGCACCTCGTGCTCGCGGGGCGACAGCGCCGCGATGGCGCGCGGCGCCCCGCGTGCAGGCAGCAGCTGGGTGATCGACGGCGACAGGTAGCGACGGTTGGCCCATGCTGCGGCGATCGCCGCCGGCACGTGGCTGGTGTCATCGGCCTTGCTCAGGATGTGGTCGATGCCGCTGGCGTGCAGCGCCTGGATCATCGCCGGCTGGTCGAGCCCGGTCATCACGATCAGGCGCAGGTCGGGAAAGTGCTTGCGCAGATGGTCGAGCAGCTGCAGCCCGTCACCGAAGGCGCCGCCGGGCATTGCGTAGTCGGTCACCACGACATCGCAGGCAGTCTGCTGCAGCAGCGCGACCAGGGCCGAGGAATCGCCTACCGCGCCGATGCAGGACAGGGTGGGGATCTCGTCGATGGCAGCTTCGATACCCATGCGGATGACCGGATGGTCGTCGGCGATGGCGACGCGGATGATCGGATGGGACATGGAGGGTCTCTGTTGATTAAACAGACAGAAATTGCCGTAATTGGCGCGGACCACTATAAGGCAGCCGACCGTCCCCGGGCAGGTCGTGCGGTTCACCATCAGGAGAGGAAGCGAGCATGCCGTTGAACATCGTCGTGGCCGATGACCATCCGGTCCTGCTGGCCGGCATGGAGCACCTGCTGGAGGCCGAGCCGGACCTGGCCATCGCCGGACTGGTACGCGACTCCACCGAACTGGTCGATCTGCTCAGCCGCACACCGGTTGATGTGGCGGTCTGCGATTTCTCGATGCCCAACGGCCGCTATGGGGATGGGGTTACCCTGCTGCGGTTCCTGCAGCGTCGCTTTCCGGCGCTGCACCTGGTGGTGCTGACCGGCATGGAAAGTCCCATGGTCCTGCGCTCGATCCAGCGGGCCGGGGTGTCATGCATCGTCAGCAAGAGCGATCCGCTGGAGCAGCTGGTTCCCGCCGTGCATGCCGCCAGCCGCCGGCAGGCCTTCATTTCAGCGGAGATCGCGCGGCTGATCGTCGAGGACGACCCGCACGACGATGTGCAGGAGGTCGAGGCCCTGTCGAAGCGCGAATCAGAAGTGCTGCGGATGTTCGCCGAGGGGCTGAGCGTGATGCAGATCGCCGAGCGCGTTGGCCGCAGCCGCAAGACCATCAGCACGCAGAAGATCGCCGCGATGCGCAAGCTTGGGTTGCAGCGCGATGCGGAGATCTTCGAGTACGCACTGACGCACGGCCTTGTGCAGGCGTCACAGAACGCACGCGCGGGTGCCGGTGGCGAAGGATCTGCCGACTGATTGAGGACGGGTCCGATGGACCCGCCGCTGTCCATGCCTAGGCTCGGAGAGGTATCCCTTGCTGCGGTGATGATGTGTCCGTTCGAGACGACCCCCGTTTGACTGCCCTGCTGTTGCACTTCACCCGGCTGCCCGCAGCCGCGCAGGCGCACTTCCTCGAACTGCTGAATCACTACCTGTTCGCCTCGCCGAGGCGCCGCAGCCAGCTGCGCCGTCATTGGCACCTGCATGCGCCCGCCGACGACGAGCGTGATGATGCGTGATCGGCGGGCAAACCGCGTTCAGCGATCACAGCCGAAATCTCGGCCGGGTCCGATGGAGGCAATCGCCTTCACTTCCTAGCATTCCTCCCGTAGGCCAATGAACCGGTCTGCCGGGAAGGACGCTTCTCCCCAGGTGTCCCGCCCGTTCCCGGCCCCGCCGTCCTCCCCGGCGGCGGGGCCTTTTCACCGCCTCGCGCGGATCACACCTGTGAAGAAGAATCCAACACCATGAAGCTCCTCCCGATTGCTTCCGCTGCAACCCTGCTGCTGGCCGCTGCGGCCGCCAATGCCCAGTCCTACGGCTCGGGCATCATCGAATTCACCGGTGAAGTGACCGACCTGACCTGCACGATCTCCGGCGGTGCAGGCGCCATCGGCACCACCAACATCACCGTGCCGATGGACCCGGTCCAGGCCAACCAGCTGGCAGCGGCCGGTGACGTCGCGGGCCTGCATCCGTTCCAGCTGGTCATCGGCGGCCCGGGCCAGGGCACCTGCCAGAACGGCAAGATCGCCGAACTGTACTTCGACCCGACCGCTGGCCAGGTGGACGCGGGCAACGGCAACCTGCGCAACCAGGAAGCCAATGCACCGGCCGTCAACACCCAGATCCAGGTGCTGTACAAGAACGCCGTGGTCGATCTGCGTGACCCGGCCTTCAAGACCGATCCGGTGACCATCGCCAACAACACCGCCGTGATCGACATGGCCAGCCAGTACGTCGCCGTCAACGGCGCTGCTGCGCCCGGCTTCGTGCAGTCGTACGTCAACTACAAGGTTGTCTACAACTGATGCCGCGCAGGGCCGTCGGCACTTGCCGGCGGCCCTGTGGCCGGCCTCATCGATGAGGTGATCCATGCTTTCCTTCAACCGCACGCTCTGTGCCGGCGTTCTCGCCCTTGGCACACTGTTCGCCCAGGCTGCCGACGCATCGGTGGTGATCGGTGGCACCCGCGTGGTCTATCCCGCGCAGGACAAGGAAGTCACGCTCAAATTCATGAACGAAGGCGAGCGCGCCGCGCTGGTCCAGGTGTGGCTGGATGATGGTGATGACCAGTCCACGCCGGACAGCGCCAAGGCGCCGTTCGCGGTCGCGCCGCCGGTGTTCCGCCTGGACCCGAAGAAGCAGCAGACGGCCCGCATCCTGTTCACCGGTGCCACGCTGCCTGCCGATCGTGAAACGCTGTACTGGCTGAACATGCTCGAGATCCCGCCGAAGACCGGTGGCAGCACGGCCAACATCCTGCAGTTCGCCTTCCGTACCCGCATCAAGGTCTTCTACCGCCCGCCGAACCTGGCCGGCGAGCCGGTGCTGGCGCATCAGAAGGTGCGCTGGTCGCTGCACTCCGCGTCCTCCGGACTGGTGCTGCGTGCGGACAACCCGACGCCTTACCACGTCAACTTCGCCAGCGTCGGCCTGTGGGCCAATGGCAAGGAACAAGGCATGCAGGGGGGCGGCATGGTCGCACCGTTCGCACAGGCCGAGTTCGCGCTGGAAGGGCTCACCGCTCCTCCGCAGGGCGAGCTGAAGGGCGCGATCACCGTCATCAACGATTTCGGCGCCCTGGTGCCGACCCAGGTCGCCTTGCAGCCCTGAGTACAGCGCGCACCGCCTGCGCGCCTTTCCCTGTCCCCGCGGAGACACCCTGATGAACGCCCCGATCCGGGCGCCGGGCAACGGCGCCTGCCGCCTGCGGCATGCCCGGCTGCCGATGCTGGTGGCCACCATCCTGTTCGCCCACAGCGTTTCGGCGGCGGAATCCGGCGTCGACGAAGCGGTCACGTTCGATGCGGCGTTCCTGCCGGCCGGTGCGTCGGCCCGCCTTGACCTGGAGCGCTTCGCGCAGGCTGACTACGTCGCGCCGGGTACCTACCGTGGTGATGTCCGTCTCAACGGACAGTGGCAGGCACGGACGGACATCCTCTACCGCGAGGTGGAGGGCAGTTCCCGGCTGTGCCTGGACCCTGCACATCTGCAGGCGTACGGCATTGCCGTGGATCGGCTGCAGGCAGACCCGGAGCACCTGCCTGCGTTGCCGTGGCCGCAGGAGCTGGTCTGCGCAAGCCTGGGTGACCTGGTGCCGGGCGCAACGGCAACGTTCGATGCCGGCAGCCAGACGCTGGACCTGCAGGTACCGCAGCTCTACCTGCGCAGCGAAGCACGCGGTTACGTCGATCCCAGCCAGTGGGATGCCGGCGTGCCCGCGTTCGCCTTGAGCTACAACGCCAACGCGTACCACTACAACAACGGCAGCACGGCCCGCTATTCGGGCTTCCTGGGCCTGAACGCCACCGGCCGCGTTGCCGGATGGCAGCTGGTGCACCAGGGCGCGATGACCCTGGGCGGCAGCCAGCCGCAGCGCTACCGTTCCACGGCCGCCTACCTGCAGCACGATATCGTGCCGTGGAAGGCGCAGCTGATGCTGGGTGACACCTCCACGCCGGGTGACCTGTTCGAAGGCGTGCGCCTGCGTGGCGTGCGCCTTGGCAGCGATGACCGCATGCTGCCGCAGTCGCAGCGTGGCTTCGCACCGGTGATCCGCGGCGTGGCCGAGACCAATGCACGGGTGATCGTGCGCCAGCGCGGCAGCGTGCTGCACGAGGCCAGCGTGGCTCCGGGGCCGTTCGAGCTGGACGATCTGTATCCAACCGGCTATGCCGGTGACCTGGAGGTGGAGGTGCGCGAAGCGGATGGCCGCTCGCACCGCTTCACCGTGCCGTACTCGGCCGTGCCGCAGCTGCTGCGCCCAGGCCAGTCGCGCTGGAGCGCGTCGGCCGGCCGTGTCGACGAGAGTTCGCTGCGTGCAGCGCCGGAACTGCTGCAGCTGCAGTACCAGCGCGGCCTCAGCAACACCCTCAGCACCTACGGCGGCATGGTCGTGGGTGAAGACTATCGCGCCGCCCTTGCAGGTGCGGCGATCAACACGTCCTTCGGCGCGGTGGCCGCAGACGGGTCGCTGGCGCGGATGGCCGTGCAGGGGCTGCCGCCGATGTCCGGCAGCAGCTTCCGGCTGGCCTACAACCGCAACGTGGTGCGCACCGGAACGTCTTTTGCCGTGGCCGCCTACCGCTATGCCACCCGCGACTACGTGAGCCTGCGCGACTGGGCATCGCTGCGCGACGCGCGTGCCCGCGACCTGGACATCGACACCGTGGCCCGCCAGCGCAACCGCATGGACCTGAGCATGAACCAGCAGCTGGGGGAGCGCGGCGGGCAGCTGTTCGTGATCGGCACCCGTCGCGATTTCTGGAACGCACCCGGCCGCCAGCTCGACCTGAGCATCGGCTACAGCAACCAGTGGAAAGCACTGAGCTACAGCCTCAACTTCCAGCGCACCCGCGACTCGATCGACTTTGGTCGCGGCTATCTGCAGGACAGTATTCCCGGCGCGGACGTGCCGGCCGCAAGAGCCCAGCAGGCACGCGTGGACAACCGCCTGATGCTGATGGTGTCGTTGCCGCTGGGCAGGTCGCCGCGGGCGCCGCTGGGCAACCTGATGCATACCCGCAGCCGTAATGGCGAACCGGCCACGCAGCTGTCGACCAACGGCCTCTCCGCGCGGGACGACCGCTTCAGCTATGGCGCCACCCTGTCGCGCATCGCGGGCAGCAACAGCGTCGATCTCAACACCGGCTACCGCGGTGCGCGCGGCCAGTGGACGGCCAGCATCAGCAGGGGCAGCGACTATACCCAGCTGGGCATGGGCGCAGCGGGTGGCATGGTGCTGCATGGGGATGGGCTGACCTTGTCCCCGCCACTGGGCGAAACGGCAGCACTGGTGCACGCCGCTGGTGCGGCCGGTGCGCGCATCGAGAACGGTGGGGGTGCGCGCCTGGACAAGCGCGGCTACGCCGTGGTCCCGTTCCTGACGCCTTACCAGCTGAACACCATCTCGATCGATCCCAAGGGCACCGGCTTCGACGTGGAACTGCAGGAAACGGCACGCAGCGTCGCGCCGCGTGCCGGCTCGCTGGTGCGCTTGGCCTTCAGTACCCGCGCCAGCCATGGCCTGATGGTCGACGCACGTACCGATGACGGTCGGCCATTGCCGTTCGGTGCCGAGGCCACTGACGCCCAGGGCACCAATGTCGGTGTGGTGGGGCAGGGCAGCCGCCTGCTGCTCACCGGCCTGCAGGCTTCCGGTCCGGTGCATGTGCAATGGGGTCCTGACAGCGACGAGCAATGCGTGATGCAGGTGCAGGTGCCGACCTCACGTTCCGGCGATGGTTACACCGTAGTGGAAGCGCGCTGCCAGACCGCGGCCGCTGCACAGCAGCCCGGCCCCGGCGCTCTTCCTCACCTGGTTACTCTGGAGAAAGCGCCATGAACCCGATCATGCTGATGGCCCGATTCCTGCTGGCCGCGATGCTGCTGGCCAGTGCGCCTGTCTGGGCGCAGAACTGCCGGATGTCCGACGGCAATGCGCCGCTGGTCAACATCGCAAACCTCAATGGCTCGATCACCGTCGGTCCGGACGTGCCGGTGGGAACCGAGATCTTCCGGGCAACCTATTACCCTGGCCCCGGCAACGAGATTACCTGCACACCTGGTCGGATGGACCGCATCCGCCAGTACACGTCGTTGCCGTATCGCGCTTCGAGCTACGTGCACCCGAGCTACGGCACCGTGTATGAGACCAATGTACCGGGCGTGGGTGTGGCCGTGTGGTACAGCGGAAGAGGATTTCCGTTCCTGGTCGAAGACGAAACCAACCTTCCGCCACCTACCGTCCTGCTGTTCACACCGGCACAGGCCTTCGATGTGAGCCTGATCAAGATCGGTCCCATCAACGCAGGCACCGTGACCGGCGTCAGCCTGCCGCAGTTCGAGTACCGGATGACCGGAGCCAACCGCAACGTGCTCTTCTGGAGCGGGCGCGTGCAGGGCAGCCTGAACATTGTCTCGCGCACGTGCAGCACCAGCGACGTGCCGGTGGATCTGGGCGTGCACCAGATGAGCGAAATCCCTGCGGCCGGTACCACCACGGGCTGGGTGAATGTGCCCGTGGTGCTGCGCAACTGTCCTGCGTTCTTCGGCCGCTTCCGCGGCCACCTGACCACCGGTACGGTGCAGACCGCCAACGGGCGGGTGGACAACCGCATCCGCTATCGTGTCGATCCGGTCACTGCGGTTGCCGACCGTGCGCGCTCGGTCATGGCGCTGCAGGACGACGGCGTCAACCTGACCGCCACCGGCATCGGTATCCAGATCGGAACGCAGGCGCAGGATTCGGTCGGCTTCAACACCCTGCGTGATTCCGGCCTGGCCCTGACCGAGGTCAACAACGCGCAGTACACGATCATGCTGCGCGCGCGCTATTACCGCCTTGCAGCCGCGGCGTCCTCCGGGCAGGCCAATGGCGCGGCCACCATCACCCTGGAGTACAACTGACATGCGCGCTGTCCTGCTGTTGGCCGCGCTCGCCGGACTGCTGCCGTTGCCATCGCATGCGGCCGACCTGACCCTGCGCTTCAGTGGCCGTTTCCAGCCCGGCACCTGCCAGTTCAGCGTCGCCGATGTCGATGTGGGTACCTTTGACGCGCCGTACTTCACCGCCAATCCGCAGTCGCCCGCGGTCAGCTTCACCCTCAACCGCAGCAGCTGCGCCAGCGATCTGCGCGTGCTGCACGTGCGCATGGCGGGCACCGCCGACAGCAGCGATGCGCGTTACTTCGCGGTACCCGCCAGCGGTGGCGTGCGCGGCTTGGCCGTGTGGTTGTACACGCCCGCCCAGCAAACACTGGCACCCAACCAGGCGGGGTTCGACTGGCTTACCAATGGAACGCCGGCGGCCGGTCACCTGCTGAACGCTCGCCTGGTCCGCACCGGCACGGTGACGGCTGGCACCATCCGCACCAGCGTGACCGTACAGGTCACCTACAACTGAGGCGCATCATGCATCGCACTGCTCTTTTCCTGGTGCTGGCCATGTTGACGTTCAGCGTGCAGGCGCAGGACACCCAGCCATTCACCGTTTCCGGCGAGATCCTGCCCGGTGCATGCCGGATCACGTTCCCGGACGTCGACCTCGGGTCGCACCTGGCGAACGTGTTCACTGGCAGCCATGGCACCGCCTACGTTGATTTCAGCGGGACCGTCAGTGACTGCGATCCCTTGATCCTGCGGGTGGCCATGACCTTCGACGGCACCGCCGACATCGACAACAACCGCCTGTTCCAGGGCGTGCCCGGCGTGGGCGTGGAACTGGTGCGGGTGGTGTCGACGCTGAACGTGCCCATTCCGCCCGGTGGCAGAACGCAATACGTGACGGCCGAAGGCATCTATCCGTTCCGCGCGCGCCTGCTGCAATCGGCGATGCCGGTCTCCGTCGGGCGCATCCAGCGACCGATCACGGTTTCCCTGACCTACAACTGAGAACCCCCATGCGTGTTTCGATTCCAGGCCTGTGGCTGGCCGCTCTGCTGATGCTGTCCGGTGCAGCATCGGCACAGACCGCTACCACCACCAACTTCAACGTCACCGGCACCATCCTGCCGGGCGTGTGCCGCATTGCCGTGGCCGATGTCGACCTGGGAACCTACCAGGCTACCCAGTTCACCGGCGCCTTCAGTACGCCGTTCCAGGCCGTCAACGTGGTGGTCAGCCAGTGCGATCCATTGGTGACCCGGGTCGGCCTGCGCTTCACCGGCAGCGCCGACAGCAACGATGGCACGCTGTTCCAGGGTGTTGCCGGCATCGGCATCGAACTGCAGCGCACCAGCAACGGTACCCGGCTGCCTCCCGGCGGTCTGTCCCAGATGACCACCGCCGCCGGCACCCACGCTTTCCGTGCGCGTTTCCTGCAGAGCGCAGCGACCGTGGCAGCGGGAACGGTAAGCCGGCCGATCACCGTGTCGATGACCTACAACTGAGGCCCCGCCAGGCTGAACGGCATGCGTTCAGCCATTGCCACAGCCGCCATTCAGGCCCTGTCCGATTCGGGGCAGGACCGCTGCTTTCCAGCATTTGTCCGTAGACGCGGCATCGGCCGCCATTCGACCGGCCCGACCAGGCAGGGCGGCTGCGATGGCCGCTACAACGCCCCCGAGTGTGGAGCCATAGCGCGCCGCACGGCGCCACGCATCGTCCTTTCTGCCACTGCATAGATGGCTGTGCAAGGCCGTCCTCATGCAGCTGAATTGCCGCGGCATGCCTACGCGGGCCTGGGTTCCGGATGCGTGATTAGGCCGCGTCCGATGTTTCCGGATGGGGGGGGATAGGAGCATGGCCTCAAGCACTACGAGGTCACTGTCCACCCCCCGCGGCCAACGTCATGTACCGCGCGAATCAACTACGAGGAACCGCCATGAACAAGATCTATCGAATCGTCTGGAACCAGGCCATCGGCCGTTGGATGGTCGCATCCGAACTGACCACGGCCCGCGGCAAGCGCAGCGCCGGTGGTCGTCGTGCACTGCTGGCGATCGCCGTCGGCCTGTCGGCCGGCAGCGCCATGGCCGCGCAGACCTGTTCCACGCCCGATGGCACCCCTGGCAGCGAGGACGAGCGCGCAGAGTGCATCGCCGATGCCCCGGCATCGCGCAGCATCGGCGTACTGGGTGGCATGGATGGCGGCGTCGCTCCCGGTACCAATGCCGTTGCGGTGGGGCCGGGTTCGCAGGCACTGGCTACGAACTCGGTCGCTGTTGGCAATGGTGCGGTGGCCAACAACCTTGCAAACGTCGCCATTGGTGATCGTGCGGTAACCGACGGCTTCAATTCCGTATCCATGGGTTATGCCGCCACCGCGACCGGGAACTTCAGCCTGAGTGTGGGCGGAGGTTCCAGCGCGACCGCGGCCCGCGCTACGGCCGTGGGTACTGACGCCAAGGCGACCGGCAACAATGCGACCGCTGCGGGCAATGCCGCACTGGCGAGCGGTGTCGCCGCTTCGGCGTTCGGCGATACGGCACGGGCGCAGGGCGAACGCTCGCTGGCGCTGGGCGCCAACGCCAACGTCGACGCTGCCGCGCAGTATGGCGTTGCCCTGGGTCGCAATGCCCAGGTCACCGAGACCGGCATCAATGCCGTGGCAATCGGCCAGGGTACGGTGGCCAACCGTGCCGACAGTGTGTCGGTTGGTACGGTGGGCGGCGAACGGCAGATCGTCAACGTGCGTGCCGCCACGATCGATACCGATGCGGTGAACCTCGCGCAGCTCAAGGCCAGCGCCGGCAGCACGGCAGCCGCGCTGGGCGGGGGCGCATCCGTCGATGCCAATGGCAACGTGACCGCGCCGAGCTACAACGTGGGCGGCAGCGCGCACAGCAACGTGGGTGCCGCACTGGCCAACCTCGACGGCCGCACCGCAGCCAACACCACGGCACTGGACACGCTGGCCAGCACTGTTGACGGTGCGGTGATGTACGACGGTGCCGACAAGTCGTCCGTCCGTTTCGGTGGCGCCGATGGCACCACGCTGAAGAACATCGCCGACGGTGACGTTGCCGATGGCAGTACCGATGCGGTGAATGGTGGCCAGCTGCACCAGACCAACGAGCGGGTGGCGCGCAACGCCGACGATATCACCACGCTGGACGGGCGCGTGACCAACGTCGACAACCGGGTCACTACCCTGGTCAGCGACCTCGATGCCGGCACTGTCGGCCTTGTCCGCCAGGACGCCACTACCCGGACCATTACCGTTGCCGGTGGCAATGACGGTGGCACGGTGAACTTCGCCGGCACCAGCGGCAATCGCGTGCTGGCCGGTGTCGACGACGGCGTGTCGGCCAACGATGCGGTGAACCTGTCACAGCTGCAGGCGACCGAGCAGGGGCTGCGCAACGACATGGGTGCGATCGGCGATACGCTCGAAGGCGCCGTTGTCTACGACGGTGCCGACAAGGCATCGGTGCGCTTCAGCGGCGCACAGGGCACCGTGTTGAAGAACGTTGCTGCCGGCGATGTCTCCAACGGCAGCACCGAAGCGGTCAATGGCGGGCAGCTGCACGACACCAATGAGCGCGTTGTCGCGGCGGAAGGGAACATCTCCCTCATCCAGGGTGATGTTACCCGGCTGGATTCGCGGGTAACCACCAATGAGGGCGATATCACCCATCTGACCTCGCAGGTGAGCCAGTTGGCGGCCGGCGGTCTGGGCCTGGTGACCCACGACGCCAGCACGGGCGTGGTCAGTGTGGCTGCCCTGCAGAGCGGTGGTGTTGTCGACGTGTCCGGTACGGATGGCAACCGCGTCGTGAAGGGCGTTGGCGGGGGCCGCGTTGACGACGACAGCGACGAGGCCGTCAATGGCGCGCAGCTGAAGGCGACCAACGACCGCGTCGCGGTTGCCGAGGGCGATATCAGCAACCTCGATGGGCGCGTGACCATCAACGAAGGCAACCTGACCCAGCTCAGCCAGGACGTGAACAATCTGTCGAACGGCTCGGCCGGCATCGTCCAGTACGACGCCACTTCGGACAGCATCAAGGTCGGCAGCCAGCAGGGTGGAAGCCTGGTGGACATGGCAGGCACGTCCGGTGCCCGCCGCATCGGTGGCGTGGCCAATGGTGTTGACGACGCCGACGTGGCCACCATTGCCCAGCTGAAGGCGTCCGGCCTGGTTGATCCGAATGATGGCCGCGCCTTGGGCGCACTGGTTTACGACGACGTCTCACTGGACCGCGCTACGCTGGGCGGCAGCCAGGGCACCGTCATCGCGAACCTGGGCAACGGCCTGATTGCTGCGGGCAGCCGCGAGGCGATCAATGGCGGTCAGCTGTGGCAGGTGCAGGCCGATTGGGAAGCGCGCTGGGCGGCGTTGGATGGCCGCGTGGGCGTGGTCGAGGAGCGCATCGCCGACGGCAACATCGGTGGCCCGGGCAATCCTGGCGGGCCGGGGACCTCGCCGGGCACCGGCGAGGGCTCGGTTGCCATCGGCGACGGCAGCCAGGCCGCCGGCAGCGGTTCGGTGGGTATCGGCAGCGGTGCTGCAGCCACCGGCGAAGGGGCAGTCGCCATCGGTGACGGTGCCTCGGCGTCCGGCAACGGCTCCGTGGCGATCGGCGCCGGTTCGGTCGCCGATCGTGATCAGGAAGTGTCGGTGGGATCCCAGGGCAATGAACGCGTCATCAGCAACGTGGCCAACGGTACCCGTGCGACCGATGCCGTCAATGTCGGTCAGATGGAAGACCGCTTCCAGGCCGAGCGCGATTGGTCGAACAGCCGCTTCCAGGCGATCGACAAGCGCTTCGACCGCATGGGTGCGATCAGCGCGGCCTACGCTGGCATGGCCCTGAACACCGCTGGGCTGAGTGGCGACAACCGTGTCGGCGCCGGTGTGGGTGCGCAGAACGGGCGTACGGCTCTGGCCGTCGGCTATCAGCGCATCGTGGGTGAGAAGAGGAACATGTCGGTTTCACTCGGCGGCGCCTTCAGCGGCAGTGACCAGAGCGTTTCGGCCGGCGCTGGCTTCAGCTGGTAACACCGTCCCGCATGCCTCGCAGAGGGGCATGCGGGATCTGCCCGGGGCGTGCCGCGCCGCCGCGGGATTCGATCAGGGCGCGGCGGCCTGCAACCGATCGTACATGCGCACCAGGTCAACCAGCGTGCGCGCGCCCATCTTGCGCATCACCTGCGCGCGTCGCACCTTCACCGTGATCTCGCTGACCCCAAGGTCAGCGGCGATCTGCTTGTTCAGGCGACCTCGCACCACGCCGTCGACCACCTCGCGCTCGCCGGTGTTCAAGGTGTCCCAGCGCTGCTGCAACGCGCCCAGCACGTCGCCCTCGCGGCGCCGCTGGCGGTCGATCCCGATGCCCTTGTGGATGGCATCCAGCAGCTCCTGGTCACGGAAAGGCTTGGTCAGGAATTCGATGGCACCTTCCTTGATGGCATTGACGCCCATGGCGATGTCGCCGTGCCCGGTGATGAACACCACCGGCAGGTGCAGGCCGTGGCTGGCCATGGTGCGATGGAAGTCCAGTCCGCTCTGGCCAGGCATGCGCACGTCCAGCACCAGGCAGGCCGGCGCATCGTCCATCGCGTGGGCCAGGAATTCGGCGGTCGAGGCGAAGGCCCGTACCTGCAGGCCCATGGACGCAAGCAGGTCTTCCAGCGCGGCGCGCACCGAGGCATCGTCGTCGATCACATAGACGATCGGTGCCGGTTCCACGGGGGTTGTCGTGGGTTTACGCATCCGTATCCTCCGTGGCCGTGGGCAGCTCGAAGATGAAGCAGGCGCCACCGCCTGAGGGTCGCTCGGCGCGGATATGGCCACCATTGGCCTCGATCATCGAGCGGCTCAGGCTGAGACCCAGGCCGAGGCCATTCGCCTTGGTGGTCCAGAATGCATCGAACACGCGGTCGGGCTGCTCCACCGGCAGGCCGATTCCGCGATCGCGCACGCTCAGGCTGACGTGGCCTTGCCCATCATGTGCGGTCAGCAGCGACAGCCTGCGCTCGCCCATGGGCGTTACGGCCATC
Organism: Stenotrophomonas sp. LMG 10879; assembly: GCF_002750935.1. Taxonomy (NCBI): domain Bacteria; kingdom Pseudomonadati; phylum Pseudomonadota; class Gammaproteobacteria; order Lysobacterales; family Lysobacteraceae; genus Stenotrophomonas; species Stenotrophomonas sp. LMG 10879. Next base: position 449,446 of record NZ_PEJT01000001.1, on the reverse strand, counting down.
GCGTCAACGGCGTTGAGGATGAGGTTGCCGATCACCTGCTGCACCTGCACGCGGTCGGCATGGGCGGGGGGCAGCTCGTTGCCCAGCAGCAGCGCGACCGTCACGCCATGCTGTTCCAGTTCGCTGCGCGACAACGCCAGCATTTCCTCCACGGCCAGGTTGAGGTCGAAGGCCTGGCGCTCGGGCGCGGCGCCTTGGGTCAGGCCGCGGATGCGGGCGATCACGTCACTGGCGCGATGGGCGTCGGCGACGATACGGGCGATGGTCTGCCGTGCCTTGTCCAGGTTCGGTGGCTGCTGGGCCAACCAGCGCTGGCTGGCTTCGGCACTGCTGGCGATGGCCGCCAGCGGCTGGTTCACTTCATGCGCGATGGAGGTGGTCAGCTCACCGACGGTGGAGGCGCGGGCCACCCGCAGCAGGCGCGCCTGTGCATCCTGCACCGCAGCCTTGGCCGCTTCCATCTTCAATGCCAGATACGTGGTGATGCCGATCACCAGCATGCCGATGGCCGAATTGACCAGGCCGATGCGGTAGGTGCCGAAACGGGTCAGGAAGAAACTGATGCCGGTCAATGCGATGCAGACTGCCGCAAGCGCGATGAGTCCGCGTGCGGGCAGCTGCCGCGACGCCGCCAGGATGACGGCAGCGTAGAAGCAGGCGGCGGCTACGGCGTAATCGGTAACCGTATCGACCAGGAAGATGGCCGCCATCACGATGATCAGGGCCAGCACGACCAGGGGGCGGCGGGGCGACAGCGATGGCATCGGGGGCTCCCTGGCGTGGGTGGAGAGGATAGCAAAGGTGAGCCCATGCCCTCGAACGGCCGCGGGTGCCGCGGTGGGTGCCGACCGTTGGTCGGCACAGCAGCAGGAAGCCGGGGTATCTGAAGATCCGTGCCGACCAACGGTCGGCACCTACCGAAGCTTGGTGTGCACGCTCTTGCTGGTTGCCGGCCAGCAGCCGGCACTACCGGGCGTCATTCCTCCAGGCTGGCGTTCCAGAACCCCTGCAGCACACCCGGCGTGGCCGCCAACGTCGCCAGCACGGCATCCAGTTCGCCGCCATCGACCGTGGTGGCGTACAGCACCGCCTCGATCTCGACATCGCGCTCGCCGAACGGGCGCTGGTCGACCGCGCGCACCGGGTACTGCGCCTGTTCCAGCAACAGCAGAAGCCGGTCCAGCACCTCGGCCTGCTGCTCACGCTGGCAGACCACGTTGATCGCGTAGGTCGCCTCGCTGAAAGCTTCCGGCAGCGGTTGCCGCTGGATGCGGTTCACCACCGGCCGCAGCAGGGTGTTGGCGGCCAGCACGAACACCGCAGCCAGCACTGCCTCGGGCAGCAGCTTGATGCCGGCACAGGCGCCGACCGCCGCCGAGCCCCACAAGGTGGCTGCGGTGTTCAGGCCCGATACCTGTGCGCCATCCTTCATGATCGCGCCGGCACCGAGGAAGCCGACACCGGAGATCACGTAGGCCACCACGTGCAGCGGTGATGGCGGACCGCCGTACATGTCGTGGAAGCGCACGGCCAGGTCGACGAACACCGCGGCACCCACTGCCACCAGCGTATTGGTGCGCAGGCCGGCGGTGCGCTGGCGGAACTGCCGTTCCAGGCCGATCAGCGCGCCCAGCACGAAGGCGACAGACAGGCTGATCAGCGAGCTGAGGGTGGCGCCGGCGTTGAACGCCGGCAGGTGGGGGTTGAAGTCCATGAGGGTTCTCCCTGCGCCGATGCGCTTACTGCCAACCGTAACGGCGGATGTAGAGCTTCTTCAGCAGGGTGGTCAGCACCGCATAGCCGAACAGGATCGCCACCAGGAACGGCCAGTAGCCGGCCGGCAGTGCCTGCAGCTTGAAGTAGCCGGCCAGCGGGCTCATCGGCAGGATCACGCCGATGGCCATGATCGCCCCGGTCATCAGCAGCAGCGGCGGCGCGGCGATGCTCTGCACGAATGGCACCTTGGGCGTACGGATCATGTGCACGATCAGGGTCTGGGTCAGCAGGCCGACCACGAACCAGCCGGACTGGAACAGGCTCTGGTCGGCCGGCGTGCGTGCATCGAACACGTACCACATCAAGGCGAAGCAGCTGAGGTCGAAGATCGAGCTGATCGGCCCGAAGAACACCATGAAGCGGCCGATGTCCGCCGGGTTCCACTTCAGCGGCCTGCGTACCAGCTCCTCATCGACGTTGTCGAACGGAATGGCGATCTGCGAGATGTCATACAGCAGGTTCTGCACCAGCAGCTGCAACGGCAGCATCGGCAGGAACGGCAGGAACGCCGAGGCCACCAGCACCGAGAACACATTGCCGAAATTGGAGCTGGCGGTCATGCGGATGTACTTGAGCATGTTGCTGAAGGTGCGCCGCCCCTGGATGACGCCTTCCTCCAGCACCATCAGGTTCTTCTCCAGCAGGATGATGTCGGCCGCCTCCTTGGCGATGTCCACCGCGCTGTCCACGCTGATGCCGATATCGGCCGCGCGCAGCGCGGGAGCATCGTTGATGCCATCGCCGAGGAAACCAACCACCTTGCCCTGTGCGCGCAGCTCGCGCACCAGCCGTTCCTTGTGCAGCGGCGTGAGGCGGGCGAACACGCGGTGTTCCTGCAGTGCATGCGCCACGGCCGCATCGTCCATGCGCTCGATCTGCGGGCCGGTCACGATCGTGTCGGCATCCAGGCCGACCTGGGCACAGACGCGGGCGGTAACCAGCTCGTTGTCGCCGGTGAATACCTTTACTTCCACGCCGTGCGCGGCCAGCGCCTGCAGCGCCTGCGCGGCCGACTCCTTCGGCGGATCGAGGAAGGCGACGTAGCCCACCAGGGTCAGCTCGCGCTCGTCGGCCTGCGAGTACACGCTCTGGCTGGCCGCGGTCTCCTTCATCGCCACCGCCACCACACGCAGGCCCTGTTCGTTCAGTTCCTCGGTGGTCTGCCGCACGCGGGCCAGGCGCTGCTCATCCAGCGGCATGTCCTGGCCGTTCTCGCGCACGGTGCTGCACACCGCCAGCATCTCCTCCACCGCGCCCTTGCAGATCAGTTCGTGATGGTCCTCGCGCTCGGATACCACTACCGACATGCGGCGGCGCTCGAAGTCGAACGGGATCTCATCGACCTTGCGGTAGTCCTGTGACAGGCGCAGCGAGCTCTGCAGCTCCACATGCTCCAGCACCGCACGATCGAGCAGGTTGATCAGGCCGGTCTGGAAGTGGCTGTTGAGGTAGGCGAAGGTCAGCACATCCTCGGAATCCTGGCCGAACACATCGGTGTGCCGCTCCAGTGCGATCTTGTCCTGGGTGAGGGTGCCGGTCTTGTCGGTGCACAGGACTTCCATCGCGCCGAAGTTCTGGATCGCGTCCAGGCGCTTGACGATCACCTTGCGCCGCGACAGCAGCACCGCGCCCTTGGCCAGAGTCGAGGTGACGATCATCGGCAGCATTTCCGGGGTCAGGCCGACCGCCACCGACAGCGCGAACAGGAAGGCTTCGGTCCAGTCGCCCTTGGTCCAGCCATTGACCAGCAGCACGAACGGCACCATCACCAGGGCAAACCGGATCAGCAGCCAGCTGACGCTGTTGACGCCAGCCTGGAATGCCGTCGGCGCGCGATCGCTGGCACTGCTGCGCTGGGCGAGGGTGCCGAAGTAGCTGGTGTTGCCGGTCGCCAGCACCAGCGCGGTTGCCGTGCCGGACACCACATTGGTACCCATGAACAACAGGTTGGCCTGTTCCATCAGGCCAGCCTCGGCATTGCCCGGCTGCACGAACTTCTCCACCGGCAAGGATTCACCGGTCATCGCAGCCTGCGCGACGAACAGGTCCTTGGCCGCAAGCACGCGGCAATCGGCCGGGATCATGTCGCCGGCCGAGAGCACGATATGGTCGCCCGGCACCAGATCACGGATCGGCAGATCCAGCAGCCGTGCCGGCCGCCGGCTGTGCAGCTGTGCGCCGAAATACTGGTCGGCCACCTCCGCCGCCTCGGTGCCCGCAGCGCGGCGCAGCACGCGTGCGGTATTGCCCACCAGCGCCTTCAGCCGTTCGGCAGCGCGGTTGGAGCGGCCCTCCTGGACGAAGCGGATCAAGGTGGACAGCACCACCATTGCGCCGATCACTACCGTCGCCTTGGCGTCTTCGGTCAGCCAGGACACCGCGGCCAGTACCGTCAGCAGCAGGTTGAACGGGTTGCGATAGCACTGCCACAGATGGCGCCACCACGGCAGTGGCTTTTCGTGGTCGACCTCGTTCGGGCCGAAACGCAGCAGGCGCTCTTCGGCCTCATGCGGGCTGAGACCGTCGACGTGCGACTGCAGGGTGGCCAGCGCATCGGCTTCGCTGCCCTGTGCCAGCGCGAGCAGTCCGGCGGTGAGCGCGGCCGGTGCGGCCTGCGTGCTGCCACGGCCGTAACCGGCTTCGGGCATGGCACGACGACCAAACAGGTTGGCCGCGCGTCGGCTGCGCAGGAAGGTATTGAACCAGGCGTTGAGCAGGCTCATGGGGGAGGTCCTCGTGGAGCGGCGTCGGGCGGCGCCGGCGCGTGGAGCGGAAGGGGCGGGTCGTCAGGCGTGGCGCATGACCAGCACCGCGGGCGACCAGGGCTGCATGCGCAGCCGCTGGCTGCCGCCGATGCACAGCGGCTTCATCGCATCGCGCAGCGGGTAGGGCAGGTGGCGCAGCACGTTGATGCGCTCGCTGATCGGCAGCAGCGACAGGGCGTCGGCCACCACCCGTGGCGAGCCGAGGGCCAGCGAACGGGCGAACAGGACAGGGCCGTGCTGCAGCAGCAGGCTGCGCAGGGCGGAAACATCGCGCTCACCGATCAGGCGGCGGACAGTGATGTAGAGAATCTTGTAGGACATGGGATTCCTCCGGGCAGGCGCTGCCCGGGGCTCCCATCGCTTACACGGACAGGAACCGGCCGTCAGTCGCCAGCAGTGAACAAGGGGGCAGGCAGGGGCGCGCGTTGCGCCCGGCAGGGTCGGGATCCATCTGCGTCTCCGCGTGGGGCGGCCAGTGGCTGGCCAGTGGCGCTATTGTCCGCGCTCGTATTCAGCAGGCCTAGAGGCCCGTGGGTTAGCCCGGCTATACCTTGGTATAGAAAAAGGGGCCGTTGGCCCCTTCTGTTCAGCTGCGGTCCGCGAAAGCGTCGGTGGCCCGCACCAGGGCATCGGTAGTGGCCGCTTCGTTGGCGCTGTGGCCGGCGATGACCATCTGCAAGGTGGCTTCCGGCCAGGCCTTGGCCAGATCCCAGGCACTGCGTGGCGGGCAGATGATGTCGTAGCGCCCCTGCACGATGACGCCCGGCAGATGGCGGATGCGATCGATATCGCGCAGCAGCTGGCCGTGTTCCAGGAAGGTGTTGTGGCGGAAGTAATGCGCCTCGATGCGTGCCTTGGCCAGCGTATCGAGCGGATCGGTAGCGGACACCGCGTCGACCTCATGCAGCAGCGTGGCGGCATTGTCTTCCCAGCCCAGCCAGGCCTGTGCCGCTGCGATGCGGACGGCTTCGTCGGCATGGTCCAGGCGCTTCCAGTACGCTTCGAGCATGTTGCCGCGCTCGTCCTCCGGGATGTGCGCCTGGTAACGATCCCAGCGCTCCGGGAAGATCCAGCGGGCACCGCCATCGCGCTCGGCGAACCAGCGGTTCTCTTCCTCGCGACCGAGGAAGACGCCGCGCACGATCAGCCCGGTAGCGCGGTCGGGATGCGCCTGTGCATAGGCCAGCGACAGCGTCGAACCCCAGGAACCACCGTAGACCAGCCAGCGCTGGATGCCCAGGTGTTCGCGCACCTTCTCGATGTCGGCCACCAGGTCCTGGGTGGTGTTGTCACGCAGCTCGCCGAACGGCGTGGAGCGGCCGCTGCCGCGCTGATCGATCAGCACGATGCGGTAGCGCGTCGGGTCGAAGAAGCGGCGATGGGTGGGCGAGATGCCAGCGCCGGGGCCGCCATGCAGGTACACCACCGGAATGCCTTCAGGCGTGCCGCACTCTTCGACATGCAGGGTGTGCAGCGCGTCGACGGGTAGCGTGTGTTCGCGGTACGGGGTGATCGGTGGATACAGCGTGCGCATGGCGGTGCCTCACAAGCGGGGACTGCAAGGATAGCGGGGCACATCCGCCAGCGTCATCCGCGTCAGGTTCAAGTACTCTTTGCGTTCAAGGGGCAACGTCGTCGATTCCTGACGAGATGGACCCGGCAGGACGCAAAGGATGAATGACATGAGCGCGCAGGACGTCGCCGTACACGCCCCGCCGGCGCACGGCACCCTCAGCAGCGGCGCCCGCGAGCTGCTGAAGTGGATCGCGCTGCTGTCGATGACCGGCGATCACGTCGCCAAAGTGGTGTTCGGTGGCTATGTGCCGGTGGTCAGCGAGCTGGGGCGCATCGCCTTCCCGTTGTTCGCACTGGTGATGGCCTGCAACCTGGCGCAACCGGGCGCCGATCTGGGCAAGTCGATCCGGCGCTTGTCCGCTTGGGGCGTGGTCGCGCAGCCGCTGCACATGCTGGCCTTCGGCCACTGGCTGCCGCTGAACATCCTGCTGGCTTTCGGCCTGGCTGCGGTGGCGGTGCATGCGCTGACCAGCAACCGGCAGCTGTTGCTGCTGGTGGCAGGAGGCCTGCTGCCGTTCTTCGTGGACTACCAATGGGCGGGGGTGGCCCTGGTGGTGCTGGGCTGGATCGCGTTCCGCCACCGGGCGTACTGGCTGCTGGCGTTCGGATTCGGCGGGCTGTGCTGGGTCAATGGCAACGGATGGGCATTGCTGGCCATCCCGCTGGTGCTGGCGTTGGCCAGGGTGCCGTGGACGGTTCCGCGTTCACGCTGGGCGTTCTACGTGTACTACGTGGGGCACCTGGCGGTTCTGGCCGCCTATGCGCAGTGGCTGCGCTGAGCAACGGCACCCATCGCAACGGCACCCATCGTAGCGGTGAGCTGCCACGGTCACGTCGCGGTTGCCTTTCCAGTGCGCAACGCACACCGGGCACGCTCGCCTCTACAATCGGCCCATGCCTGCCACGCCCACCCTCGACGATCTGCGTCGCTACGCCGTAGCCCGCACGCTGTTCACGCCCACCACGCTGCTGACCGCGATCCGTCGCCTGGGTTTCGTGCAGGCCGATCCCATCCGTGCGCCTGCGCGTGCCCAGGACCTGACCCTGCGGCACCGGGTGAAGGGCTATCAGGCTGGAGATCTGGAGCGCCGCTACAGCCGGTTGCCGATCGAGGAAGACTTCCTGGTCAACTACGGTTTCCTGCCGCGCGAACACCTGTCGTTGATGCATCCGCGGGTGTCCCGCAGGCCGTGGGACGCCAGCACGCGGCGCAAGGCGGCCGAGGTACTGGCGTTCGTGCAGGAGCGGGGCGCGGTGCATCCGCGCGAGGTCGACCAGGCGTTCGCGCATGGCCGGGTGACCAACTACTGGGGCGGCACCAGCAATGCCAGCACCCATCTGCTGGATGGCATGCACTATCGCGGCATGTTGCGCATCGCCCGTCGTGACAGCGGCACCCGCATCTATGCCGTTGCAGAACATGCACTCGCCGAGGGCGGCAAGGCCGCGCGCCTGCAGCGCGCCACCGCGCTGATCGATCTGGTGGTGCGCAAGTACGCGCCGTTGCCTTCGGCCAGCCTCACCTATCTGGCACGGCTGCTGGGCTACGGCGCTCCACATCTGTCCGTTGAGATCCAGCAGGCACTGCGGCTGGCACGCGAGCGCCTGGCTGGCTGCATCATCGACGGAACACAGTGGTACTGGCCGGCCGAGGAGAACCCCCGCTCGCGGCGCTATCAGGCCGATGAGCAGGTGCGGCTGCTGGCCCCGTTCGACCCCGTGGCCTGGGATCGGCGACGATTCGAACTGCTCTGGGGCTGGGTCTACAGGTTCGAGGCCTACACCCCGGCGGCCAAGCGTCGCTTCGGCTACTACGCACTGCCGCTGCTGTGGCGCGACCAGATGGTCGGCTGGGCCAATGTCACCGCCAGGGATGGCGCTCTGCACCCGGAGCTTGGTTTCGCCAGCGCCTCGCCCATGAAGGACGTTCTGTTCCGCAATGCGCTGGATGACGAGCTGGAGCGGATGACGCGCTTTCTCGCTGGCTGAGGCCTTGCCTTGGGACGACAGCGGGCGCTGCAGCTAGTCGTCGCGTCGCTCCGTGCGTACCCGTGCGCGCGCGTCATAGAGCTGGCTGTCCGCATGATGGATGGTGTCGGCCACGGATTCACCCGGCGCACTGAGCGCCGCGCCCATGGAGAACGCTGTCGGCGACTGCGCCGCGTTGGCGGCATACCAGCCCTCAAGCAGGGGAAGGCGCGCGGACGCCGATGCGGTCAGCACCACCAGGAACTCGTCTCCGCCCAGGCGGACCACGGTCTCTCCCGCACCCAGTGGCGCCCTGAGGAACGCGGAAAAGTCGATCAGGATCGCGTCGCCCCGGCGGTGCCCCTGCGCGTCATTGATCCGTTTGAAGTCGTCCAGGTCAAATACCAGGCATGCCCACGTTCCGGCGGTCATCTCATCGAGCCGGTGCAGGTAGCGACGGTTGTGGCACTGGGTGAGTGGATCCTTCAGCGACAGCTCGCGCAGGCGCTGCTCCTGCAGCCGCAGCGCGGTGACATCCTGGGCGTGGCCCAGTACGAAGGGCGGCTGTCCTTCGCTGTCGAGCACGTTGTTGTAGGCCCAGTAGCGCAGCGTTCCATCGGCGGCGATGAGCTCGATCACTCCGGCATCGGTGTGGTTGGCTTCGATGCGCTTCAGGTAGGCATTGAACACCTCTCGGCGCTCGGGCGGCATGTAATCGCACAGGCTGCGGCCGATGATCTGGCGTTCCTCGTAGCCCAGTGACTGCAGTGCCGCCGGGTTCACAGAGGTCAGCGTGCCATCCAGCGTATGCGTGCAGATCAGCCCCAGGCTGTAGTGGAACAGGCGCCGATAGCGCACCTCGCTCGCCTCCAGGGCGTCCAGCGCCGCGCGTTCTTCGGTGACGTCCTGGATCGCGCCCACCAACCGTGGATGGCCCTCCACCTGCTGCCGGTTGCCCACCACGCGGGTCCAGATGCTGCGTTCGTCGGCCGTGCGCATCGGCAGCTGCACCTCCCAGGGCGTGCCATCCTCCACGCAACGCTGCACGGCAGTCTGGATGATGCTGCGGCTGTCCTGGCGGTAGAACGACAAGGCGGATTCGAGGGTGGGCTGGTAGCTGGAACGGACACCGTGGATCTGCTTGGTCTCGCGCGTCCAGCGCACCTCGCCGGTGTCCAGGTCCAGTTCCCAGCCGCCGACCTTGGCGGCGGTGTTGGTGCGCTGCAGGAAATCCTCGCTGCGCTTCAGATCGCGATGCAGTGCCTGCGCCTGGTCGACCTGTCGCAGCAATGCGCTGCGCTGCTCCAGCACCTGCGTGGTGACCCGGCCAAGATGGACCATCAATTCCCGCTGCGACGGCGACAGCACCCCGGGCAGCGTGTCGAGCAGGCACAGTGTGCCGATGCGCGCGCCATGGGCGGTGGTCAGTGCAATCCCGGCGTAGTGGCGTACCCGGTGCCCTGCGGTGACCAGCGGACTGCTGGCGAACCGCGGGTCCTGCCGCGCGTCTGGAATCTCCAGCAGCTCGTCCTGCTCGATGGCATGCGAACAGAAAGAGATGGAGCGGGGCGTTTCGGTAATGTCGCCCAGCCCGATGCTGGACTTGAACCATTGCCGCTGCGCGGCAACGATGGAAATCAACCCGATGGGCATGCCGGTGGCAGCGAGCGCGGCGGCAACAATGGCATCGAACACGGGCTCAGGCGGTGTATCGAGAACACCAAGGCGATCGATCTCGAGAAGTCTGGAAGCTTCATCCATGGCAGGCACTGCGTCTCCGGCAGGGAAGGGCAGGTCACAGCGATCACGCTAGGGCGCGGCACGTTATGCCGTTGCGTGGAACAGTGATGCTGGTGTCAATGCTCTTTCAATGATGGGTTTCATGCAGGTTTCCTTCGCGTTGCCGCGCGGGGCGCGCGTACCGAAACGTGACGATGGTCGCGCACATGCCAGCGCCAGGGAAAATCCACGGCGCGGGTGATGCCGATGCGCGGCCCCACCACCGGATCCTGCGGCGGCGGCATGCCGTCGTCCAGTATCGTGATGCCGTGGCTGACGGTTACCAGGTCGGCGCCGTCGAAGTGCCGGTCCAGGCCAAACGCCTGCGACAGCTTGCCGGGGCCACTGGCCAGGTCGTGGTCGCGGCGGGCGGCAGGCCGCAGCGGGTACATCAGTTCCTGCCCGGCGACTGGCGCGGCGGCACGCAGCAGAACCGCAACACCCTCGCCGACGTCTCCGCAGACGACATTGCTGCCCCAGTGCATGCCATAGGTGAAGTAGACATAGAGATGGCCTGCTTCGCCGAACATGCTGGCGTTGCGCGCGGTCATGCCGCGCCAGGAGTGCGCCGCCGGATCGTCGCTGCCGGCATACGCCTCGACCTCGACAATGCGTGCGACGCGGCCATCGTTGCGCACCAGCAGTTTGTTCAGCAGCTCGGGGGCGACCACCGTTGAAGGTCGCTGATAGAAGGCGCGCGGTAGTCGAGTCCCGTCAACGGGCTGCACGGTGAACGGCGCGTCTGGACCGGTCTGCTTCGGCATGCTGCAATCATCGCCTGTCAGCGGTGAGGCTGTCGCCAGCGCGGCGTCAGTCCGCCGTGGCTGGACGATCGAGCGCGGCCCGGCGCGCGGCAAACACTTCCGGTGTCTGCGGCTTGATGAACAGGGCCACCAGTTCCGGGAACTCCTGTTTCACCGCAGACTCGATCCGGGTGATGCAGGCCTCGATCTGCGGCGTGGTGCGATCGTCCTCGAACTCCGCACTGAGCATCGCCACCACCTGTTCCGGGCCCATCTGCAGGGTGGTCACACCGTTGGCGCGGCGCAGATCCGGGTCGGTCACGGCCACGGCCATGATCCGTTGCGCCACCGCCGGGTGGGCCGGCTCACCGATCAGCAGGCCCTTGGTCTCGCGCGCGAGCAGGAACGCGGTCATCGCCAGTACGCCGGCAATGCACAGCGAGGCCACGCCATCCAGCACAGGCATCTCCAGCAGTTGCGCGGCCAGCAGCCCGACCAGCGCGAACCCAAGGCCGAGCAGGGCGGCGCTGTCTTCCAGCAGCACGGTGAAGGTGGACGGATCCTTGCTGCGCCGGAATGCCTCGAAGTATCCCAGCGAGCCCTTGCTGCGGCGGAATTCGCGCAGCGCCACCCACCATGAAGCACCTTCGAACAGGATGGAGATGCCCAGCACGCTGTAGCTGATGGCGTGATTGCTGGCCGGCTCCGGCTGGCGGATGTGCTGGATGCCTTCGTAGGCCGAGACGCCGGCGCCGGCGGCGAATACCAGCAGGGCGACGATGAAGCTCCAGAAGTACAGCTCGCGGCCGTAGCCGAAGGGGTGCAGGGTGTCGGGGGCCTTCTCGGCACGGCGCAGGCCGTACAGCAGCAGCACTTCGTTGAGGGTATCGACCAGCGAATGCACGCCCTCGCTGAGCATCGCCGAGCTGCCGGACAGGCCGGCGGCGATGAACTTGGCAATGGCGATGGCAAGGTTGCCTGCCAGTGCAGCGTAGATGACGAGGCGGGAGCCAGTGGGCGAGGACATGGCAGAGAGAAGGCGGCGCGGAACACTGATGATCGCGTCCAGCTTGTGCCCGGCGTGTGCAGGGGAAGGTCCTTCACACCTCTGCCCACCTATGGGCTAGCAGGCAGGAGCCCTTTGCCGCGGCCTTGATCTGCGCACCGCACGCGAGGTGGCCTTCATCGGGGGTGGCGGCGTGACGGATGCCGGCGCGCGTGGTTCCGGAGGCAGCGACGGGGGAGGTGCACGGGGAGTTTCAGGAGTCTTGTACCAGGTGAACACTTCGCTGCTGGGCAGGGGGATCGACCGGGTTCGCGTCTTCGGCGTCCAGCCCGGCTCGGCGATGACGGTGTGGCTGCCAAGGCGATTGAGCACGAAGACATCCCGGATCTCGTACAGCTCTTTCCCTGGGCCGTCGATCCTGCGGCAGTTGCCTGATACCCCGGATGCCCGAACCATTCTGCAGCCCTCGCTCGATACCACCACGCTCTGGTCGCGCAGCATCCCCAGCTGGAACGTGCTGGCAGCGCGGTCGAGTGACTCGAACGGAGTGCCGGCAATGAGCAGGATCGGGGTTATTACCAAGGCAAGTGCAACCATCCGGATCCAGAGCGGGAGCGTCCTTATGCTCAGGATAATCAAGTGAAGGAGCGGCAGCCCGAGGGAGACCAGGAGCACTTCCCAGCCGTTCATCGTGGCGGCTGCGGAATGGGTGCCGAAGACCACTAGCGCGATCAAGGGGAGCGTGAACAGGTAGAGGCAAGCGGAAAGCACCGTCAGCCTCAGTGCCCACCAGATCTTCCTTTTCCGCACAACGCTGTTGACGGGTTCATCAATCGGCTTGAGTTTCACGCCCATCGGCGCGAAGGCGCCAGCGGCACCGACCAGCATGACACCTGCGAACAAGATGGGTGCAGCGTCGCCGAGCGGAGTGAAAAACCATACATACATCCAGCCTGTTGCCAGGCCCGCGCCCAGCATGGCCATACTCATGCTGAGGCCAGCGGACGGCAGCCAGTGCGTCTCAGATGTGCGGACGCTGCTTCTGTCGGTGATGAATCCTGACTTCTGCCACTCGATCAGCACAGCGGCGGGGAGCATGAGCGTAAGGACGACCACGATGACCATCACGACCGAAAAGAAGACGATGGCCGCCGCCACCAGAGCGATATCAGTCAATGCAAGGCTGGGCAGGTAGTGGATCCGCCAGAAGAAGACGACCATCGCAAGGGTCCCCGCCAGCGCGAACAACCCCTTGTGAGCGTAGAGATCGGTCAGGATTTTGGACGCTGCCGGCCAAGGCGAGCCGGAAGGAGGCGAAAGGGTGTCGGGGCGGGGGTCCTGCAACGGCATCGCGCATCGTCCATGAGTCGGGCTTCACCCCCGGATATCGGCCGTTCGCGAAAGCGCTTGAATCGAAATCCAGATCCACGCATATCCTTGCGTGGACAAGAACGCGCTCCTTCAGGGCAGCATCAGCTCTCAGCGCCCGACTTGATTCAGATACAGCCGTGCACCGTCTGATTCGCGTCGCCCCGACCAGCGCCCGCCACCCGTCTGGCGGAATCTTCCGATCACCTTGTTGTCGGTATCGGTAATCAGCAGTTGGTTGCCTGAAAGCAGCCAGCGATTGGCCGAGAAGAAATCGTCCGGGCACCCGGCCGGCACCCATGCACCATAGCCACCAAACCAGGGGCTGTCCTTCAGTTCGATGGTGCAGCTCTTGCTGTTCTCCTGGCCCAGCGTCCAACGGCCGAACAAATCGCTGTCGATCACCCTGCTGCCATCGCGACGGCGGTCGTTGCTTCCGTCATCGTTGTTGCTGTCATCAAAGCTGATATGGATCCCGACGTCCTTGCTCTCGCTGCGGGATTGGGAATGCGCGCTGCTGTTGCTGTTGGACTGCGTCGTTATCGACCCGAAGTTGCCGAAGGCCGATTCGCCATTGTTGTTCCCGGCCGTGTCATCGCTGGTTGACCCGGAGGTCGAACGGGTGGTTTCCGTGGTCTGCGATGCGCTGGACGACTGCGTACTGCTGGAGTGCTGGCCGAAGCCGATGGAGGCGTCCTGGGCAAGGGTGGTAGCGGGGGCGGCGAAGCTGCACAGCACCAGCAGCGCGAAGCGGGGAAGCACGGTTGCCATCGTCGAATCCTCGTTGGGAACAACGGAAACAGCGGGTGTGTGCGCGTGAGCATAGGCCTCGCATGGCAGGGGCGGTGTGACGAGGCCCCGATGCTGGCGCTGCCTTGGTGTGCAGTCACATTTCCCGGGAGCCCCGGCTGGCATCGCCCCGTGGCGACGCCAGCCGCCGAGGGTGCGCTAGTTCGGGGACACCAGAATCGCTGCATCCAGCACCGGGAACGATTGCGGTGCCTGGCCCGACGAGGCGACCAGGCGGATCTCCAGCGTCGTCGAGCCGACGCCGGCAGCATCCGCGCGCAGCGCCCCCAGCGTCTGCGGCAATGGCACGGCGAACGTCGTTGGATGATCGTGGCCCATGGCCGCCATGCTCGGCCCGAAGAACGAGACCGTGCCGGCGTAGTACGGGCTGTCCGCGCTCACCGAGGTGACATCTGCCGGCGCATTGATCAACACGTCGAACTCGCGCGTGTTGTGCAGTCCATGGGGACGCTCGAGGGTAACCTCCGCAATCAGCACGCGCGGCCCGGTAGCCGCCAGATGTGCACGAACCGCTTCGTTGGGGACAGCCACTCGTACGGCGCCATCAGCCCGCTTGCCGCGCACCAGTCGCGCGGCCTTGGCGGTGGTGGGAGCCGTTGCGGCCTGCTCTGCCGCACGCACGCCGCTGCCATAGACATAGTCGTAGTCGTAGTCGAACGCGCTGGTGGAGAAGAACTCCCGGGCCGGGCGTGTGCCGACGTAACGCCCCTGCGCATTGACGAAGAAGCGGAACGGCTCTTCCATGAACTGCTTGTTCTCCGCAGGGTCGGTCGGCATGATCGGGCGGCCGAAGGCCTGTTGCCTGCGGGTCCACACATCCCACAGACGGTCCATGTTGGCGTGGTGCAGGTAGAAGATCGGATCCAGCGGCGACAGGAAGTTGGTCATGTTGCCGTAGGGACCGGGATCGACGGCGCCGACACCGCCAATGCAGTTGTGCACCTTGTTATGCGGGAAGCCCTCCAGTACCGAGAACTTGGTGGCCCCATCGGGCTGCAGCACGTGCGAAGTGGTGCGTGAACTGGTGAAGCTGCGGCTGATGTCAGGGTTGTTGAACTCCACCGGTGACAGGCCGGCACGGATGGTGTCGGCGGACACGGCGGAGGCCGTCTTCGGGTCGAAGCCCGGGTGCTCCCGCCAGAGATAACGGGCGCCACAGGTCACCGCGTACGCCGCATTGCCGGAAATGCCGGTCTGCTCCTTTGCGTTGTAGCCGGTGACATCGTTCCAGACGTCTTCGGCGCTGTTGTAGCCCCGCAGTGACAGCTGCTGGCGCTGGCCGGTGTCCAGCGTATTCCAGTGGCGCTGCAAAGCAGGCTTCATGAACTGGGTGAACACCGCCAGATTGCGGGTGTAGGGTGTATAGGCGGTGTGGGTCGGGGTCAGCAGGCCATCGAACATGGCTGGCGGAATCCTTGGAAGCTCGGTCCAGTCCCAGTAAGGCATGGCGAACTCGCGGTCGCCGCTGAGCTCGCGGATGGTCTGCTCGAAGTAGCCGACGTAGCCGCGGTGCCAGACATAGAACCACCAGTTGCCGTGCGGGCAATCCATCAGGTGCACGAACGCATTGCGGAACCAGTTGCGCGCGTCGTCAGCCGGCAACGCCAGCATTGCCTGGATGCCGCGCGCATAGCTGGCCAGCATCTGCTGTCCTTTCGCGCTGGTGACGTTGTAGCGGTGGAAACGCGCCACTGCAGTACCGTCGGCCGTGCTCTGGCCACTGGCCAGGGCACTGGGCGCGAACAGCGAGGCCAATGAGGCGGTGGCAGTGGTCGCTAGGAAATCACGGCGTGTGTAGCGCATAGCGTCCTCCTTGGTGATTGGTTCAACCGCGACGGGTTACGAATCACTGCAAGGGCCCGCGGCTGCTGCCACGGGCCGGACGGGGACATCCAGCCCCGCCGCCCGGATCGACGGCCGCGAACGCGCCGCCGCACCAGGCGGCAGCAGTATAGGCACGGCATTGCGCCCGGATCTGGGCAGTACGCCACAGTCATGGCCGGCCTTGGCCGGCCGGGTCGACTATTCCGGGCCGGTCTTCACCCGGGCCACCCGCTTTCGATACTCATACACGTTGTCACCGCGGATCCGCTTTTCCTGCGTTCCGCTGATGCTGTCCACGCGACGATCCGAGCCGGTCACCGGCTTGGCATCGATCTCGGTTTCGTGTTCGAACGAATGCGATTTGTCGGTGTTGCGGTAGAACCGGTACAGCGCCCAGTACAGCGCGGTCGCGCCGGCCGGGCCTGCAGCCAACAACCAAAGACCACTGTCATCACTCATGTGCTGGCCACCAGGAAGGCAATTGCGAGGGCTTCGATGATCGTGCCGGCGGTCAGCGCCGCCAGCAGCATCTTCCACTGCTGCACGGGTACGCTGCCCATGGTTTCACCGGTCCGGCCGTTCACCGCGATGTAGTGCAGCATGCCGCCGTTCTTGCCGGGCTGATGGTACGAGTACAGCCACACCGGCAGGTACATGGCCACCCAGCGGGTGCCGTGCACCTCCAGCTGCTCCTGTTCCCAGCGTACGCCACGGTCGTAGCGGCGCACCGTGCCTTCCACCTGCGCGCGGGCGATCGACAGCAGCTGGTCTTCCAGCCGCGGCCGCAGCTTTTCGACATCCAGGTTGCGCTTTTCCGAGGTGAAGCCCGCCAGGTAGGAGGCGTTCCACTTCACCGCGTTCTTGGTGTCGAACGGCAGAATCGTGTTGATGATGTTGTTGGTGTTGGCGCGCGTGTCCAGGTTGCCGCGCTCGGCTGACGATTCCAACGGCAGGTCGTCCACGGTGAAATCGACCTGGCGTTCCACCTGGTAGATGTCCGCGTCGTAGTAGGTCTGCTTGTTCTTCTCGCTGCCACGGGTGTATTCGCGTGTCTTGATCTCGCCCTTGCCGGCCACCGCCGCACTGACATTGCCGTCGACGATCATGTAGGGCAGGTATACACCCACCACGTTTTCCGGGGTGAACTGTTCCTTGAACGCCTTGAGCGCGAACATCCGGCGCTTGTCGACGAACTGGCGGATGCGCGCGACGGCATCCTCCTTCTTGATATGGAACGGCAGCACGGCGTCAGGCACGGCGCCATTGGCGATCTGTTCGTTCACGCCGAATACGTGACGGCACCAGTGGCAGCGCGCCGTCATCGTGCTTTCGGTGTTGACCGTGACTTCGGCGCCGCAACCGGTGCACTTGAAGGTCATCAGTGCCGAGGTGTCGGCATCGATATCGCGCGCGCCCGATGCGATGACGGTGCCACGCAGCTGGTCGATGGCTTCGCCCAGGCCGAATTCTTCTTCCACCCGTGCGCCATGCCATTCGTGACGGCAGTACAGGCAGACCAGGATATCGGTGCCCAGCTTGGGCCGGATATCGGTAGCGCCGCACTTCGGGCAGCGGTTGAGGCCGTCCTTCAGTTCGGCCGAAGAGGTATCGATGGCGACCGGGTCGGGCGCCTCGACGTCGTTGCGGATGGCCTCAGGCAGCGTCGAGGTATCGAGCGGGAAGCTGCCGGGCAGGGGAGGGACGTCCTGCGGCGATCCCGGCCCGTCCAGCACCGCCGCCGGCAGGGGCGGCGGTGCTGAAGCGGAGCGGGGCAGCGGCGGCGGCGTGTTTCTGGGATCAGACATGGTGGTTGCGCGTCCTGCGTCTGCTTACAGTCCCAGCGCCTTGGCCTTCAGCGCGTCATAGTCGGTCTGGGTGATCAGGCCCAGATCCAGCATTTCCTTGGCCTTCTTCAGCTTGGCCACCGGGTCGTCGGCAGCCGGCGCGGCCGGGGTTGCCGGCTGCTGCAGGTTGCCCGCGCCGAACATGCCCGACGCCATGCCCACGCCGACAAGGCCGGCGGCACCGCCGTTCTCGCCTGCGGACTGGATGCCCTGGGCAACGCTGGCCTGCAGGTTGGAATTGCCGCGCGAGCCGGACAGGGCATCGGCGCGCTGCACGGTCTTCAGCAGTTCACGGGTGTTGGCGTCGTACTCGATCGAGACGATGGCGGTCTTGACGATGGCCAGGCCGCGATCGGACTTCCACTGGTAGCCCTGTTCGACGGCGGCCGACAGGCTCTGCGCAAAGCCCAGCGAATCCTGCTGCAGCTTGGTGATGCGGTTGCCCTTGCCCGGATCGTTGGTGTACAGGCTGAACGCCGGCGCCAGCGAACCCACCACTTCATTGAACAACTGGCTGGCAGCGGCGTTGTCCAGGTCGGTGAAGTCGAACACCTGGCCCGGCTGCAGGTAGCTGGCCGGAACGAAGTTCTTCACGAACAGGATCGGGTCGACGATCTTCAGCGTGTACGAGCCACGGGTGACCGCGCCGACCTGGGTGTTGAGGAAGCCGTCGTCCCAGTAGATTTCCGACTGGGTGCCGAAGCGGTTGTCCGGCAGTTCCTTCAGCGAAATGAAGAAGGCGGCCTGCTGCGAGCCCGGCTGGCCGCCGAACTTGAAGCGCTCCCAGCTCTGCTTGATGAAGGTGCTGACCAGGCCGTCGCCGGCGAAGATCGACTGTGAGTTCAGATCGTCCGAGCGCCACTCGTAGCCACCCGGCTCGGCGACGAAGGCGGTGATCGCGCCATCCTGGAACAGCAGCAGGCCGTAGCCTTCCGGCACGACGATCTTCGAGCCGTTGCTGATGATGTTGGAGGAGCCACTGGTGTTCGAGCCGCGCCCGGCGTTGGTGCCCTGCGGCACCGCTGCGAACAGGGCTGCCGTGGACGGCAGGCCGGTCGGCACGGTGTAGAAGTCTTTCCATTGGTCCGCCAGCACGCCGCCGACTGCACCCTTCACCGCTTGTACCAGACCCATGACCCACTCCCTGTAGTTGCCGGACAGGCACCACGCCTGTCGTGCTCGGCTGACTATAGAGGAGGCAGGCTACGCCCGGCTAGCGGCCGGACGAGTCCCCATTCATCTGGTTGTGGGGCCTTGGCCCGCCTGACGCCCCAGCCGCAGCCCGTAGCACTTGCAGGCGTCTCAGCGCACCGACTGCGGTACCCGGCGCAGCTTTCCAGTGTCATACCCCATTGCCTTGATGCGGGCGACCGCCTGCTGATACTCCGCCTCGCTTACCTGCGGCGTACGCGCCATGTACCACACGTAGTCGCGCTTGCTGCGGGCCACGATGGTCTGCGTGTAGCCCTCATCCAGCCAGGCAATGAGGTATTCGGCCTGGATGGGCCAGATGAACTGCATGCCCCAGACCGCACCATTGCCATGCTTCTCGACGCGGCCTATCGGGTGCATCGACTTCTGCGGTGACTGGAAGCTGCCCTTGCGATAGGTAAAGGTGGTCTGGATGCGGCCATCGGCCTGCAGCGCGTAGCTTTCCACGGCATCGAAGGCCTCGCGCTCGGGCCGCGACGGAATATGCGCGATGACATACCAGTCGCCCATGAAACGGGGCACGTCGACCTTCGGCGGCAGCGGGATGGGGCGGGTGTCGTGGCTGCTGCAGCCTGCGCCGAACAGGGCCACGGCCAACAGCGTGAACAGTGGGGCGATGCGCATGGTGGCGGTCTCCTTCAGCGCGGGCGGAACAGGTAGTGGGCGACCAGCCATTGCTGGCCGTCGTCGTAGCCGAACAGCTCGGCGCAGGCCATCCAGAACATGCGCCAGCGCTGCCACCAGATGCGTGCAGCGGCTTCGTCGCCATAGGTCTGCGCCAGGATCGGCAGCAGCTGCTCGCGGGCGGCATCCTGGTTGGCCAGCCAGTGGTTGGCGGTACGCTGGTAGTGGGTGCCGTCCAGCAGCCAGCGCTGGTCCAGTACCAGCTCGCGCTGGAAGTGCAGCAGCGTGTCCGCAGCCGGCATCAGGCCGCCGGTGAAGAAGTGCCGGCCCATCCAGTTGTCGTCGCCCTCGGTTTCGAACGGATACATCAGCGTGCGATGGGCGAAGATGTGCACGAACAGCGCGCCGTCCGGCTTCAACCAGCGGGCGATGCGACCCAGCAGGCGGTCGTAATTGCGCACATGCTCGAACATCTCCACCGATACGCAGCGGTCGAATGCCGCTGCAGGCAGCTCCAGCTGGTTGACGTCGCGGGTCAGCACCTCGACGTTGCCGAACCCGCGTGCCTCGCACTGCGCCAGGATATGGCTGCGCTGGCTGTGCGAGTTGGACACGGCGGTGATGCGCGCGTTCGGGAAGCGCTCGGCCATCCACAGCGTCAGCGAGCCCCAGCCGCAGCCCAGCTCCAGGATGTGCTGGCCGTCGGCCAGCTCGGCGCGCTGTCCGTACAGCTCCAGCATCGCGTCCTCGGCCTGGTCCAGCGTCTCGCTGCCGGTACGGTAGTAGCAGCTGCTGTACTTCAGGCGATGCCCCAGGCAGCCCTGGAAGAAGGCGGCGGGAACCTCGTAGTGCTGGCGGTTGGCCGCATCCACGTGCAGGGCCAGCGGGCTACTGGCCAGTTCGGCAATGCGGCGGCTGAAGCGCTGCGACTGCTCCTCGATGCTGCCGGCCGATTCTTCGGCGAGGCGTTGTGCGCACAGGCGACGGATGCCCGCGCGCAGCGCCGCATCAGGCAGCCAGCCACGCTCGGCCCAGCCGGTGAGTCCGCCCTCGGTATCGGCAACCGGAGCAAGGGACGGGGTGCTGTTCATCGGAATCACTCCTTGGGGCTGCGCGGAAACCACGGGAAGAACATCGAGGTGCTGCGCTGGTAGTCGCGATAGTCATCACCGCGACTGCGCAGCGCCTGTTTCTCGGTGAAGGGAACGCCACTGAGGTAGCGCAGGAACACATACATCAGCACCGGCCCGGACCAGGCCAGCCACCACAGGGGCGACGTTGCTGCCAGCAGCACATAGGTGAACCAGTGCAGCCACTCGAAGAAGTAGTTGGGATGGCGTGTATACCGCCACAGCCCTTCGCGGCAGGTGCGGCCCTTGTTGGCCGGGTCGGCACGGAAGCGGGCCAGCTGGCGGTCGGCGAGTGCCTCGCCACCCACGCTGAGCAGCCACACCACAACGGCCGCTGCGATCCAGCCAGGCATGTCGCTGCGTGGGTTGCTGGCCACGGCCACGAACGGCAGTGCAAACAGCACCACCAACGCGGCCTGTGCCATGAAAAAGCCGAAGATCTTTCCCTGATGGCCGTGCCAGTGCTCACGTAGATAGCGGTAGCGACCGTCTTCCGCCTCGCTGCGCACACGGCGCCACAGATGCAGGGCAAGTCGGCTTCCCCACAGGCCACCCAGCACCGCCAGCGCAATGCGGGGCTGCAGCGCGCCATCACCCAGCCACGCAAGCAGCAGCGCGCCGGCCGCCACGCCCTTTGCCCAGAGGACATCGACGATGCCGATGTTGCGGTGCCTGCGCTGCCAGGCCCAGCCCCAGGCCATGATCAGCACGGCATACAGCAGTACCCACCACACGCTGCTCATCAGGTTGCTCCAATCAATGGGGTGTCGTGGTTGCCGGGCGTTCCGCGGCGGGCCACCGCGCACAGCAGCGACAGCGCGATGCACCAGCCCAGCGCCAGGGTTGCCACGCCCTGCCAGGCCGGGGTGGTGAAGTGCACCGCCTGGAATCCGCGCGCCGCAGACAGATACGCCAGCGGCGCCAGCAGGCCGAGGGCCACCGGCAGCAGCCAGTGCCGCTGCAGGAAGGCCATCGATGCGGTCAGCGTCATCGCAAAGGCCGCCCACAGCGCGAAGATCCACGGCGGCGGCACCCATCCCAGCGGCGCAGCGGCGTACTGCACGCCACCGCTGGCGGCAGCGCTGCCATCCACCAGCCAGGCGCAGGCCAGCGCGAGCAACAGCAGGCGAACATCCAGGCGCGGCTGCGGCGAGGTGAGCAACTGGCTGCCGACATACACGCTGGCTGACAGCACCGCCGGCCATTGCCAGCCACGGCCGGCGCCGGCAACGGCGCACAGCCACACCATCTGGTTGCCGATCACGTTGGCCCAGTTGCGGCGCATGTCAGTCGATCCGTTCGCCGTGGGCATCTGCTTCGGGGCGGTAGCCAGGGCGTGCCAGCAGCAGATGCGACACGCCGATGGAGCGTTCCAGGAAGCCACCTTCGCAATAGGCCAGATAGAACTCCCACAGCCTGCAGAAGCGCTCATCGAAGCCCTGCGCGCGTACCGCCGGCAACTGCGCCAGGAAGCGCTGCCGCCACGCGCGCAGGGTCAGTGCATAGGAGTGGCCGAAGTCCTGCTGGGCGATCAGCTGCAGGTCACTGGCCCGGGTCTTGGCGGCCAGGATGGCGTTGATCGACGGGATGAAGCTGCCCGGAAACACGAAGCGCTTGATGTAGTCCACGCTGCGCCGCGCCTGTTCATAGCGCTGGTCCTCGATGGTGATGGCCTGCAGCAGGGCCACCCCATCGGGTTTCAACAACCGCTGCAGGGTGGCCATGTAGGTATCCAGATACTCGGCACCGATGGCCTCGATCATCTCGATGGAGACCAGCTTGTCGAACTGTCCCTGCAGATCGCGGTAGTCCTGCATCAGCAACGTCACCCGATCCTGCAGGCCGGCCTCGCGCACGCGCAGTGCGGCCAGTGCGTGCTGTTCCGCGGAGATGGTGGTGGTGGTGACGTGGCAGCCGTAATGCTGCGCGGCGTGCACGGCAAAGCCGCCCCAGCCGGTGCCGATCTCGACCACGCGATCACCCGGCTGCAGTCGCAGGTGCTGGCAGATGCGGTCCAGCTTGCGTCGCGACGCACGCTCCAGCGAGTCGCCGGCATCGGTGAACAGCGCCGAGGAGTACATCAGGTCCGGCGACAGGAACAGGGCGAAGAAATCATTGCCCAGGTCATAGTGGGCGGCGATGTTGCGACGGCTGCCTTCGCGGCTGTTGCGCCGCAGCCGGTTCCAGCCACGCAGCAGCCAGCCGCCGATGCGCGCCGGCCCGCGTTCCATGCCATCGAGCAGGTCGCGGTTGCGTACCAGCAGCTGCACCAGTGCCACCAGATCATCGCAGCGCCAATCACCGTTGATGTAGCTCTCGCCGGCGCCAACGCTGCCGTTCGCGGCCACCTTGCGGTAGAACGCCGGGTCATCGATGGTCACGGTGACCTGCAGGTCGCTGCCTTCGTTGCCCAGCTGCACATCGCCAAACGCATCGCGCACGCACAGGCGGCCGTTGTGCAGCGGCGCAAGCTGGGCCAGCAGGCGCCGGCGCAGGAACGCGTCCAGGGTGCCGGGCTGGGGCAGGGTGGCCGAGGGGGTCATTTCGTTCATCGCGGTTTCTCGGCTAGGGAAGGATGGTCGTGCACAGGGTTGCGCTTGAGCCAGAGGCGCAGTGCCTGCCAATGGATGGCGGCGACCACCTGCGCGCTCATCAAGGGGTAGCAAGCCAGCACCCGGGCAAGTCCGCGGTCATCAATGGGCCGCCGCTGCATGCTCTGGGTGGCATCGAACTGGCGTTGGCCGTCGCGCCAGACCTGCATGTGCACACGCAGGTCGTCAGCGGGCGCGGTAAAGCGCCAGTCGTAGGCGCAATCCATCGGCATGAAGGGGGAAACGTGGAAGGCCTTGTCGAACTGCCAGCGCAGGGCGCGACCCTGCTGCACCGCGGTTGCGACCGGCAGCACGTAGGCGTGCCGTTCCTTCCAGGGGGTATTGGTGATCTCGGCGACGATGCAGTCCAGGGTCTCCCCGTCAGCCTGGTAGCAGTAGTAGAAGCTGACCGGATTGAACACGTGGCCCCCGAAACGCAGGTGGCTCAGCAGGCGAACCGGGCCGTCGGGGCGCCGCCCGAGCACCGTGGCGGCATGATCACGCACGGCGTCGGCCAGGGAGAGGGCGGGATCACCGAAGTAGTCGCTGCGGCGGAACTCTGCCAGGTTGCGGCGCCCGACCGACCACAGCCAGCGCCCGGCAAATACCTGGTCCAGCTCGTCGAGGTCCAGCAGCAGCTGCGCGATCGGGTAGCGGAACGCGTGCGCATGCGGGTGGTAGCGACGATGCTCGACGTGGCCGAAGTAGATGGCGCTGGCGCTCACGCAGGCACCTCCATCTGCTGCGCGATGCCGCGGTGGAACGAGCGCGCCTGCAGCGCGTCGACCACGCGGCGGGCACTGCGGATGCCGTCCTCGTGAAAGCCCCAGCCCCAGTAGGCACCGGCAAACCAGGTGTGCCGATGGCCCTGCACCTCGCCCCAGCGCTGCTGTGCCTGTACCGCAACATGGTCGTGTACCGGGTGTGCGTACTGCAGGCGGCGCAGTACCTTGGCCGGATCGATGGCCTCGCTGCGGTTGAGGGTCACCACCAACGGAGTGTCGCCGGGCAGCCCCTGCAGCAGGTTCATGCAGTAGCTGACCGTGCAGGGCGCAGCGGGGTCGCGCGGCACATGCGCGTTCCAGGCCGCCCAGGCCTTGCGGTTGGCGGGCAGCAGCGAGGCATCGGTATGCAGCACCGCCTCATTGGGCTGGTAGCGGATCGCACCGAGCACCGCCCGCTCAACCGGATCGGCGTCGGCCAGCAGCGCCAGGGCCTGGTCGCTGTGGCAGGCCAGGATCACTTCATCAAAGCCTTCGATGCCGTTGGCCGTGTGCACGCGCGCCCCCCAGGGCATGCGCTCGACGGCGTGCACGGGGCATTCCAGCCGCTCGTGTACCCGCCAGCGCGCACGCAGCGCATCGACGTAGCGGGCCGAGCCGCCCTTGACCACGCGCCAGGACGCGCGCCCAGTCATCTGCAGCATCTGGTGGTTGGCCATGAACTGCACCAGGTAGCGCGCCGGAAAGTCCAGCACCTGTGCGGTCGGTGATGACCATAGCGCCGAGGCCATCGGCAGCAGATGCTCCTGCACGAACGCCTCGCCATAGCGCTGGCTGTGCAGGTACTGGCCCAGCGTAGGTCCCTGCTCCTCGCCGAGCAGCAGGGGGGCGTCACGATAGAAACGCCGCAGGTCAGCCAGCATGCCCCAGAAACGCGGGGACACCAGGTTTCTTCGTTGGCAGAACAGCCCATCGAGCGAGGTGGCGTTGTACTCCACGCCGCTGCGCTCGCTGTGCATCGAGAAGCTCATCGTGGTGGGCTGCGAGGCCACGCCAAGTTCATCGAACAGGGCCGACAACAGCGGGTAGTGGTGCGGATTGAAGACGATGAACCCCGTGTCGACCGCCATCCTGCGTCCGTCCACAGTCACGTCGTGGGTGTGGGTGTGGCCGCCCAGGTAGTCGTTGGCCTCGAACAGGGTGACGTCATGCTCGCCGTCCAGCCACCAAGCGCTGGCCAGGCCGGCGATGCCGGAACCGATGATCGCGATGCGCATGTCAGTGCCTCGCCTTGGCCAGTACCCAGGCCGGGATCGGCTTGAGGCCCTTCACCAGGCCCAGCGCAGCCATCACCCGCAGGCCATACCAGCTGATGTCGATCTCCCACCAGCGGAAGCCCTGGCGCGCGGTGCCGGGGAAGAAGTGATGGTTGTTGTGCCAGCCCTCACCGAAGGTCAGCAGGGCCAGCCACAGGTTGTTGCGGCTGTCATCGCGGGTCTCGAAGCGGCGCCGGCCGAAGCGGTGCGCCAGCGAATTGATGGTGACCGTGGCATGGAACAGCACGACGGTGGAGATGAAGAAGCCCCACACCAGCAGCTGCGGGCCGCTGGTGTGCAACGCCGGGGCCACGCGCTCGAGCACCGCGCCGAGGCCGTACAGCGCAGCGGCCAGCAACACGGGCACCACGGTGTCGAACCGGTCCAGCCAGCGCAGTTCGGGGTACCGGGCCAGATCGGGGATGCGCTGCAGGTCGGTGGCAAAGGCGCCGCGGGTGAGGAACCACCCCATGTGACTGCGCCAGAATCCACCCTGGAGTGGGGAATGCGGGTCCTGCGGTTGATCGGCGTGGCGGTGGTGATGGCGGTGGTGTGCTGCCCACCAGAGCGGGCCACGCTGCACGCTGGCGGCACCGATGACGGCGAACACGAACTGCACGGTGCGCGATGCCTCGAAGGTGCGGTGCGAGAAGTAACGGTGATAGAACGCGGTGATGGCGAACATCCTGATTGCGTACAGGAACACGGCGACCGCAACCGCCGTCCAGGACACGCCAACCCAGATCACCCCGAGGCAGGCCACATGCAACAGCGCGAAGGGCAGGGCGCGCAGCCAGTCGATGCGGTCACCCTGAGCGCCGTCCGCCGCCACTTCGCTTCCGGCATCGGTATCGAACCAGCGCTGGAAGGTGCGCAACAGGCGCGAACGTCTGCGGAGGGGAGGCGCTGCGGATGCCATGGACGGAAGCCCGAGGGAGTCGATTGCCTACCTCTACGTGTTGCGGTGCCGGTTGGATGCAGACGATTGCACGCGACTGCGCTTTCACTTGGCCGTAACACAGCTCGATACCAGCGGTCGCTGCAGTTCATCGCGCCAGCGTTGCTCCGGGTGCTCGGTGGCGGCGGCGGCAAAGCGCACGGTCACCTGCGGATAGTTGCCACGTGCATCGCGCAGGTTGCTGGTGCCACGGAACTCCAGCAGGCGGCGATCTGCATCGGCGTATATAAGCGACAGACGCGGGGCCACCGCGCCGAACCACGTGTCGAGGCGGACGTCGACGGCGTGGGCGGCAAGCCCCTGCCAGCGCACGGGGCCCTGGTACTGCACCTGCACGGGGTAGAAGCGCTGCCGGCCGGGCACCAGGAAAGGCAGGCTGACCGGCCTTCCATCCAGCAGCGTCTGCCAGTGGCCCCGCACGGCGGCATCGAAGCCGACGTCGATCACGGCATCCGCCGGTAGAGGCAGCTGCTTGATTCGTGATGGCGCAGACCTGTCTTCCTTCCAGTCGACCTGCACCCCGTCGCGGCCGACCACCACGCGGGCCGCCTGGCCGCTGCGGGCGTCCTGCAGCACATAGCCCCGCGCCTGCGGCCGCGCGGCGGCGGGCATCTGTTTGCGGGCGAAGGGTTGCCCTGCAGGGCAGAGGTACTCCACCCAGCGCTCGCTGCCATCGCCGGCCCCGCGCTGCCAATGCACTTCGCGGTAGGCGGCGGTTCCATCGGGCAGGGTGGCAACGCCCTCCGAACGCAGCAGCGGCGCCGCACCGGCGGCGCAGGGGGCGACCATCAACAACCAGGCAGCACGCATCGGGGCGATCCATGGGAGACTTGCCCGCCTGTACGGGCGGTGGCACCGGCTGGATGCACGCTGGCGCCCATCCCGGGTGCATCCAACCGGCGCTGCTGTGCGTAGAGACAAGGACTCCTCTTCACTCAACGGCTGCCCCCGCCGATGTACCGTCCACCCGCCAGCCCCTCTCTTTCCTTCGACACCGCGCGGATCGTGTCCAGTTCACAGCAGCCCAGCAACGAGCCGACGAACTGGAACGGCGAGATGGACGGTGTCGCCCGGCTGCGCGACCGTGATTGCTTCCTGCGCATCTACGACCACTTCATGCCGCGCCTGTGCATCTATCTGCGCGGCCTTGGCGCACCTGCAGCGGTGGCCGAAGAGCTGGCCCAGGAATGCCTGCTGCGCCTGTGGCTGCGTGCAGCCGAATTCGATCCTGCGCAGGGCGCGCTGAGCACCTGGCTGTACCGCATCGGCCGCAACCTGCACATTGACCGGGTGCGCCGCGAGCGCAGCTGGATGCAGGTGCAGGAAGCGGTGGAGGACGCTGCTGCCGGTGATGTCAGCGAGCGCAGCAGCGCCGAGCAGTTTGCCGACCACGCCCGCCTGCGCCAGCGCATCAACGAGCTGCCGGCCACGCAGGCGCGCCTGGTACGGATGTCCTACTTCGAGGCCAAGAGCCACAGCGAGATCGCACAGGCGCTGGGCATGCCGCTGGGCACGGTCAAATCACACCTGCGACGAGCGTTCCTGCAGTTGCAGTCGAAGGTGGGGGGTGCACCATGAATCCGCACCACCATCTGCATGAGTCGACGCTGATGAGCTACGCCGCCGGCGCCCTGCCGACGCCCCTGAGCATCGTCGCCGGCACGCATCTGGAGCAGTGCCCGCACTGTCGCCAGCGCCTGCGCGAAGCCGAGGCCATCGGTGCCGCACTGCTGGAGCAGACCCAGCCGTCGGCGGCTGAGGCGCGGCGGGCAGGGCTGCGCGAGGCAATGCTTGCGCAGCTCGATGTGGACCAGGCCGGCATGGCGCCGAGCCCGCTGCGGTCGATGCCGCCGGAACGGCCCGAGGCCGACCCGGACCATCTGCCGAAGTCGCTGCATCCTTACTTTGGTGATTCGCTGGGTCGCCTGCACTGGCGCTGGATGGCCCCTGGAGTGCATTGCATCCGCGCAGAACAGATGCCTTCGCTGATCATGCTGAAGATCGCGCCGGGAAAATGCCTGCCGATGCACAGCCATGGCCGCAGCGAACTGACCCAGATCCTGCGCGGCTCCTACAATGATGCACTGGGGTTGTTCGCGCCAGGCGATGTTGCCGATCTGGACGAGGACGTCGAACACCAGCCGGTAACGGCGCCAGGCGTACCCTGCATCTGCGTGTCCGCGCTGGACGCGCCGCTGGTGTTCAGTGGTTGGCTGGCACGGAAGATCCAGCGCTTCGTCAAACTCTAGGCTTCTTCAAGGTCAACGCATGCACCCAACACGCCCGCTGCGGATTCTGCTGACCGGTGCGACCGGACTGGTCGGGCAGGGCGTTGCCCGTGCCTGCCTCGCTTCGCCGCAGGTGGCGCGGACCGCAGCCCTGGTCCGCAGCCAGGCCGGGCTGGACGCGCGGATCGAGCAGATCGTGCTGGCGGATTTCCAGCATGCCCGCGATGTGCGCCCGCTGCTGGACGGATTCGACGCCTGTTTCTATTGCGCCGGCGCGCCACCGTTCGGCACCGCCGAGGATGAGTATCGGAAGGTCACGCTCGATGCCACCCTGGCTGTAGCTGCAGCATGGGCCGAGACGAATCCAGACGGCCGGTTCCTGTATGTCTCCGGTGCTCACGCCAACCCACACAGCCGGATCATGCCGCTGCGCATCAAGGGCGAGACCGAGACTGCATTGGCGCAGCTCCCGGTGCGCACCGTCATGCTGCGTCCTGCGGGGGTGCGCCCTGTGGCGGGAACCGGCACCCGTCATGCGGCATTGAAGCCGCTGTATCGCTTTGGCGGCCCCTTGATGGCGGCGGCGGGCCGCATCCTGCCTTCGCTGGTGACCAGCAACGAGGCCATCGGCCGCGCGATGATCGTGCTGGCGACGATGCCTGAGCCGCCAGCAGTGCTCGAATGCGCGCAGATCAATCGGCTGGGTTCTGCTTCCGCAGACTGAAGGCCGTGGTGCACATCTGCTGCACATCGCGGCAACTACAGTCGAGGCTCCTCCTTCTGTGACGCATCGACGTGAACCTGCAGCCATCGTCCTCTCCGCTTCGCCCATCGCGCCCCGCGCCTGACAACGGCCGCTTTGATCTGCTGGATGTCAACGCGCTGCAGGATCCCGGCAGCGGCCGCATCGTTCATCTCTATTCGCTGGTGGCGCGCTGCCTGTCCTGCGAGCTGGTGTTCAAGGCGCAGGAAGGCGATGGGCTTGTGAGCACCTCTGCCGCACGCGTACTGCGCTGCCCGACCGGCTGCGGTGAGCAGGCCTTCAGGGGCAGCGCGCTGCGCCAGTGGCGGCCTGCGGCACAGGGCCTTGAGGCATCGCTCGGCTAAAGCACGGCCGGATTGGCCTGCCACACTGCGTAGTTGAGCGCGCTGGCGAACGCCACCCATGCCAGGTAAGGCAGCAGCAGCCACGCCGCTGCCGGGCGCACGCGATGGAAGGCGACCACGGTGGCCACGATCAGCACCAGCAACAGCAGGATGCCAGCAAATGCCAGCGCCCCCTGTTTCCAGCCGAAGAACAGCCAGCTCCACAGCACATTGAGCGCCAGCTGCAGCAGGTAGAGCACCAGCGCAGGCGTGGCCGCGCGCCATCCGCCCTGGCGCCAGACCAGCCACGCGGCCAGCGCCATCAGCGCGTAGAGCAGCGTCCACACCGGGCCAAACACGCTGGCAGGCGGCGCCCATGTCGGCAACGCGAGGCCTGCGTAGAACTCCGCTGCAGAAATGGAGGCGCGCGCGCCGAGCGCGGCAGCAAGAAAAGTAACGACGGCCCAGCCCAGAAGACCAACTGCCTGCCTGCGGACGTTCATGGTGTATCTCCTCCAGCACGAGTGCGGACTGCGGTAGTGCGTTGTACGTAAACGCGTCGCGACTGGATGCAGCCTTCGGTTCAGTCGGCCGTGCCGCCGTCGCTGACCGCTGCAGCACCGGGCAGCAGCGCTGGCCGACCCTCGAACCACTCGCGCGCGCCGGCCAGATGCCATTGCCGGCGCTGGCCATCCAGCTCGATGCCGGCACCCAGCAGGCCCCAGCGCAGGTACAGGTCGCCGCGCTTGCGCTGCTCCAGCAGATCCAGCCGCGCACGCAGTGAAAGCCGCTCGTTTTCCGCCTGCAGTCCATCCAGTACCAGATGCCCGGCCCGCCAGCGCAGTCGGGTGTGCGCATCCACCTGGCCGGAATCGAGCAGGGACAATGCCCAGCGCGGGTAATCGCTGCGCTCGGCAAACAGCGCCAGCAGCGGGCCGGCGTCGCGCATGGCGAGGTCCGCACGTGCGTCCACCTGGAAGGGTGACTGCGCATCGATGTCGCCGCGGGCGATGGTGACCCGGCCCCACCACGGTTGTGGTCGCTGCTGGTCACCCACCTGCACATTGCGCAGCTCGATCACGCTCCCGCCCAGATCGAACCGGCGCTGGCTGAAATCGCCGCGTCGCAGCCTGCCATCCACGCGCGCGTCGCCCTGCAGGTCGAGCCCCGCCACCTGCAGCCGTGCGCGTTGACTGCGCAGGCGCACGCTGCCGTTGCCGACCCGTCCCTGGGTATCAAGTTCAGCGTCGCCGCTCACCTTGCCAGCGCCCCCCTGCAGCCGGACCTGGCCGTTGCCCAGGTAGCGGTTGTAGGCGGTGAGGTCTGGAATGGTTGCGTCGTCGAAGCGCAGCTGCGCGCGCACTCCCTTGCGCAGTTCGCGCAGACGGCCGTCACCGGTGAGTGTCAGCGCCAGATCGCGACCATCGAACAACGTGGCACCTTTGGCGCCGCCGGCATGGGCGCTGAACGTAGGAAGCTTCACCGCCAGTACGGCGCGCGTAGGCGTTCCGGCCTGCAGTTGTCCATGGGCGCTGGCCGTTCCCTGCAGGTGCACGCCGGCCACCTCGGCCACCGCCCGTGCCGCCGGAATATCGACGCTGCTGCCGGCGGCCAACTCGCCGTTCTGCAGGCGCAGGTCCGCGCGCAGCACGCCGCCGCCCTGCAGCTGGAACCAGGGCTTCTGCACGAACAGCGCGGGAATCCAGTTGAGCGAGGTGAAGGTCCATTCGCCCTTGACGTTACCAGAGGTGCGTCCCAGCACCTCGCTGGGATCGGCAAATGGAATGTGTCGCCCGGCGATGATCAGATCCGCATCGAGTGCAGAGCCGGTGCCATCGCGTTGCGGCAATCGCGCCTGCAGACGGATATCGCGAGCGGCATCCAGCTGTATCGCCAGCGTTCCACGGTCCGGTGCGCCGGCCCCTACCTGCAACGGAACCCGCCAGACGGCATGGCTGCCCGGCTGCAGCGCGCCCTGGTCAAGGGTAAGCGAGGCCTGCAACTGCCCCGGTACGGCAGCGCTGGCAACGGTGGGTCGTTGCGTGTCCGTATCCAGGCGCAACCCCTGGCTGCGCGCCTTTACCTCCAGCACCGCATGCAGCAGGCCCAGTTTTTCCAGGCCCGGCGCCTGGTCGCGGTAGTGTCGTGGATAGGAGAACTGCGACTTCAACTGCATGTCGCCAAGCAGCTGGGTGCCGTCGAGGCTGACATCGGCATCCGCGAAAGACACCTCCGAGTCCAGCAGCTCCGATGGCCCGCCGCGCAATTGCTTGACGAAGCCGACGGTGCCGCTGCCCTGGCCGACGATCAACAGCTTGCCCGTGCGGACGCTGCGGATGCTGTCGCTGTGAATGGCATCGAATCGCAACGTCCAGCCGCGATCACCGCGTGGTGGTGAGGGAATGGCCTCATCCACACGCGCGATCTCGGCGGCTACACCGGTCGCGTGCAGCGACGGCACGCGCACTTCACGCTGGAACAGTGGCAGCAACGCCAGGCGGGCACTGGCCCGGTCTGCGCGCAGCACATACACCGTGTGATTGACGTGGCCGCGCATCTGCACGTTCCAGGCGATGACATGTCCCGGCAGCAGCGTGATCGCGGGACCGGTGGTCATCACGAACTTGTGCGGCTTGCGATTGGTGACCTGATCGAACAGCGGCGTATTGAGAAAGACATTGCCCGCGAGCAGGTACAGCAGATACAGGCCCAGCAGGACAGTCAGCAGCGTGCGGCCGTGACGGAACCATTGCTGCGGCGGGGCGAGGGAGCGGGGCATGGACCCTCGGCGTGGAATAAGATGACCATCACTATCGTGGATGCCGCTGCGGTGCGATGTGAACGTGCTGCGCACGCTGAGCCCTATAATCAGCGCGTCTCTGTTCAAGGAGGTCACGGCATGAATGCCCAGACCAGCAAGGAAGGCGCAATCCTGGATGCGCCAGGCGATGCCGCCGCGGCGTCGTTCGATCCGACCTACACCTCGGCCAACAGCGAGGTCCGCGCTGCCGCCGGCGGTTACTCGGTCACGTTGAACGAGGGCGATGGGGCGTTGAAGGTGGGCGCCGAGCAGAAACGCGCAGCGTCCAGTCTTGCATCGCAGTTCCAGGGCACGTCGCTGAACATGGCCGGCAGCCCGACAGCCGACGGTGGCAGGGACTACCTGCTGACGATGGAGTCGGTGGTCGGTGCAAGCGTGAAAAGTGCCGGCTTCCAGGACACCAGCAGCACCGGCGTACGCGGGCGCTACAGGGTCAGCCTGCCCAGCGACGCGGTGGACGTCGATCCCACCCGCATCAATCCTTTCGATCCGCAGACCATTCCCAACGGTGGCAGCGTCACCCTGGATGGCCAGCAGTTCACTGGCACTGCACTGGAAGGCAGTTTCCGCAACATCGCCATGCAAACCCAGACGACCGAGGCGAGCGGTGCCAGCTACCGCGTGGATCGCCTGGATGATGGCCGGGTGCGCGTCACCACCGGGCCCAACGAGGCGGTCGAAGCCTTCAACGGCATGGGATTCACTGCAGGCAGGTTCAGCGCGATCGCCGGTCGCCAGGACGCGCTCGGCCACTCGGCTGTCCGCACTGCGACCTTCGACATCAATCAACCCGAAGGCCGTCAGGCCTATGAACAGTTCATCGACAACGGCACGCTGAACAGCCAGACCGCGGGCGTGCAGGATCTGGCCACGGTCGAGCGGCTGGGCATGAGTTCGCAGACGCGGCTGAAGGTCGGCTACGGCGACACGTTTGGTGTCGACCTGGCCGGTGCACGCAACAGCGGTGACGTGGTGCAGGTCAGCCGCGAAGACGGCAGCCGCACCGAACTGCGCAGCGTGCAGTACGGCGGCAACCTGCCGGCAACCCGGGTCAGCGCTTACGGCGCCGATGGCCAGGAGGACACGGCGCAGCGCCGCTACGAATTCACCTTCGACCTGCGCGGGCATGCGCAGGGCGAACAGATTGCCGGGATGGTCAACGCGGCGCTGTCCGGCGACCCCGCCGGCGATCGCGGGCCGATGAAGGCTGGCGAGCTGAACACCCTGAGCTTCAGCGAGGCCCAGATGCGCACGCTGATGGAGCGCACCCAGTCGATGGTCAAGGACAACCCGATGCTGGGGCCATCGTGGCAGGTGCTTGCCGAGGACGGCAGCGGCAAGCCGCAGCAGGACGTGGATGCCTTCGCCCAGGGGCTGGCACGCAACCAGGGGCAATCCACCTACGGCATGGCCGAGCGCATGTTCCACATTGCCGCGGCGGGCGGCAAGGATCTGCAGAAGATCGACGCGGCGGTGCAGGGCGAGCACCTGCAGTCACTGGCGCCGCCGTCACCGCTGCTGCCGCGGCAGGATCCACGCCACGCCGGCAGCCCGGACCATCGCCTGTGGCTGCAGAGCCAGGGCGCGGTCAGCAGCCTCGACCAGGCGATGGGGCGCCAGCCCGATGCTATGAGTGAACGGCTGGGCATGGCGCTGCTGGTCGCGGCCAAGGACAAGGGCATGCAGCGGATCGACGAGGCCGTGCTCAGTGACGATGGCCGCTATGCATTCGCAGTGCAGGGCCAGCCGCACGCTGCGGATCGCCAGATCGCCCGCACCGATACCGCGCAGGCGGTGGCCATGCCGGTCGAGGACCAGGTACGCAGGCTGCAGGACGCACCCGGGCTGACCGACGCCACCCAGCAGGATGCGCAGCAACAGGAGCAGGCGGTACAGGAGCAGACCGCGCGGGCCATGGCGCGCTGACGCGCGCACGGGGCCAGCCGCCTGCCGGGCACGGTCACCGCGCGAAGGAGCCCTCCGGCGGGCACTGGCGCTCGGCCGAGTCGACGACCATGCCCAGGTAGGGTTCGCCGATGCCCTGTGCGGCCAGCGACCGGCGCTGCCACGCTTTCGTGGCGGGCACGTCGCTGCTGAGGCAGGCATGGCGGGCTGCCGCCTCCAGGTTCCATGCGGTGGGGTACTCGGCCAGGATGTCTTCCCAGCCCTGCCGCATCAGCGGCCAGTCGACTGCCGAGTTCTGGAACAGCTGCTGCCCCGACACGCCTTCGCTGACCGATGCGTACAGGCGTGCATACAGGCTGGCGCGGCGGCGCGTGGATGTTCGTGCGATGGCATGCCGGGCGAAGGCTTCCATCTGCTGGGTATCGCCCTGCCAGTGCGGGGTGAAGCGCTGCATCGCGATCAGATACAGCGGGTCATAGTCGGGAAAGAGACTGCTGCCTTCGTCGACCAACGCCATGAACGCTGCTTCGTCCACCCCTTGCCGCAACGCGATCAGGAGGGACATTTCATACCAGTAGGGGTCGCGCTTGGCGATCGCCTTGTGCTCCTGCATATAGGCTGCTGCCACTGCGTTGTACTCGTTGAACTGCTGCCAGTCCTGCGCCGTCACCTCGTTCGCATAGCCATCGCCACGGAAGCTCCAGGCCAGGTTGAGCGGCACCCGCGCGGCCACCAGGTGCGCCGACGGAGAACGCGGTGATTGCCGGATCCAGCGTGCGGCCCACGCGGTCCAGTCATTCCACTGCTGCACGTCCTGATGCGCGGTGCCGATGCGCCGTGACATGCAGATGTAGAAACGGCCGAGGTTGGAATAGCCGCTGGCGTTGCGCTGGCCCTTGCGGAAGCGCTCGGCCATGGCATCCAGCGCTTTGAAGTCGTCGGCGTCCATCAGCGGCGCTACCTGTTCGCACAGGGCCAGTGAATCGGGATCTTCCGCAGCCCAGGCGGGCGAAACGGAAAGACAGGCCACGCTCAACAGCGTGCCGACGAAGTGCATCCTGCGCATCGGGGTCATCCTTGAAGTTGGGGGGGCCGGGAGCGGCTTCAAGGCCGGCTGCGGCAGGCGCAGTATCCCACTGCCCGCTATCCATCGGAAGCGCCGCCGGCATCTGCGCTACGCTGGGCGCATGCCCCAGAGCCCCGAACTGCTGCGCCGCCTGTTGCGCGCCAAGGACCACATGGACCGGGCCAGCCACGAAGACTGGCCGGTGGCACGGTTGGAGCAGGTCAGTGCGGTCTCTACAGCCCATTTCGCGCGTTCCTTCAAGGACGCCTTCGGGATGCCGCCGCACCGCTACCTGCTCAGTCGGCGCATCGAGCGCGCGGTTGCTCTGCTGCGCGATACCGACCTGCCGATCACCGAGATCGCACTGCAGACCGGCTGGACCACCCTGGGCACCTTCGGCCGGATCTTCCGCGATATCACCGGCGACAGCCCCGGCGCCGTCCGCGACAGTGAGCGCGCCCGTGCTCCGGTGCAGGGCCCGGTACCGGAGTGTCATGCGCGTGCTGCGCAGCGCCCGGACCTGAAGATCGCAGTTTTGGAGAAGCGCCGCCGCAGCGGCCTTGTTAGCGTAGATCCCACCTGAGGGAGGATCCTATGACTGGCATGGTGAATGTGGTCGGCCTGTATGTGCACGACCAGGACGCAGCGCTCGACTTCTACGTCAACGCGCTCGGCTTCAAGGTGCACACCGACGTGGGCAACGGCGACTATCGCTGGCTTACGGTGCATTCGGGCGACGAGGGTGGCTTCCAGCTCGGGCTGTTCAAGCCGGGGCCACCCGTGCATGACGCAGCCACCGCGCTGACCCTGCAGCAGATGGTGGCCAAGGGCGCGATGCCGCCGCTGGTGCTGGCGGTGGACGATTGCCGCGCCAGCTACGAACAACTGCTGGCCCGTGGCGTGGAATTCACCCAGGAGCCGGTGGAGCGTTACGGTGCGGTGGATGCCGGGTTCCGTGATCCGTCCGGCAATGGCTGGAAGATGATCGAGCGTCCCGTGAAGCCTGCCGAGAGGAAGCCGCAATGAGCGCCGGTGGCTGGGCGCGTCCGGTGCACCGCTGGACCTCGATCGTCTTCACCCTGGCGGTGATCGCCAACTTCGTGGCGCGCGGGATGGGGCAGGGCGAGCCCCCGGCGTGGATCACATATTCGCCGCTGCCGCCGTTGTTCCTGCAGTTGTTCACCGGGCTGTATCTGTTTGCGCTGCATTACCGGCGCGCAGCGCCAGGCGCGCGCGCCGGGGCCGTGCCTTGAGATGGGCCAGCAGAGATCATCCAGGCTGAGCTGCCAGGCGCGATAGGCCCGGCGGAGCGCATTCCGTCGGGCCATCGGGGGCTCAGCTCAGATCGCATCCGCTCGGCAGCGGCCAGCTGGCGCTGGGCAGCATGTTCTTCAGCGACGCCGGCGCGTTGATCGCCACGTAGCTGGCGCCCAGCAGCTCTTCCAGGTCGGCGATGGTGACCAGATAGCTGTCCAGGCTGCCCAGTCCCGCTTCATTGGGAATGATCCAGCTGATGGCCTTGGCGGTGCCGGTGTTCGGATCCTTGGTGATGATCGTTTTCCAGAAGAATTCCGGGGTCGGAATGCCATGGCTGGACAGGAAATAGTCATTGGACGCATCGCCATAGACGACGCCGCCATAGACGTCGACCGGGGCGATGTCCCGATAGCATTCGGCCACGTTCTCGGCCTTGACCCAGATGCCCTGGTTGAAGCTGGAGACCTGCGGCACGATGTTGGTCATGTAGTTGGCGCGACGGATGTAAGTGGCGTCGTAGTCCATGTGATTGGACGTCACCAGATGGCCGCGGTCATAGCCGGACTGCACGCTGGCATAGGAGGCCGTGCTGGTCTGGCCGAGGCAACCGGCCGGCAGCTCCGGATCCTTGTAGAAGCTGGACGGGCGGGCGGCCGAGCCAGTGTCCGCCACCAGGGTGTATTCGTAGCGGGTCGCACTGTGGATGCTGCAGTCATAGGTCAATACAAACCCGCCCCTGTTGAGGGTCACGACCTGGGCATGTGCGGCCCCGGCAAAGGTGCTGAACACAAGGGCAAGGAAGAACGTGGCAAGGCGCATTGCGGATCTCCATGGGTATGGGCAAGGCGCAGCCGTCCACCACGGCAGGCCAGGCCTTTCCGTGTGAAGGACGATGCGGTGGCAGGGATGGGGGACGCGATCCGGCCGTGGCCGGTATTGCCTGGGATCTCGACCGCTGCAGGGCGTTACGAAGGCTGTCGCGGTGTCGTTAGCGTCATTTGTTGACGCCAGCAGGTCAACGAGCAAAGTGCGAAGGTGTGACTGCGCGCAAGCACTGGGCTCCTGTCAGACCAGGGCGCCCATGCATGAAAAGAAGACCTGCTAATGGCGTGGCCGCTACCGGGGCAATGCGCGGTTGCAGGTGCCCCTCGGGGAATGCCGCGACGCATCACGGGCAACGCTGTCAGCCGACCTGCACGCGGTATCCATGGCTTCTTGACGGCGCCTTGGCGCCGGGCGTGGATACTGCCGCCGTCGTTTGCCGAGGAGGTTTGAAAATGGGTAGTGCCGAGACCGTCAAGACACCGCGCATCCTGCGTGTGGAGGTGATGCCGCTGGACTGCGGGGAAACCGCAGTGGTGGTGGAACTGGCATCGGCTCCGGGCAGAGCCTGGGAGAAGGCGCTGAAACGCGTTCTCTCCGAGACCGAGGGGCTCGAATCGGCGCAGTCGCGCTGCGATGGCCGCTTCGTCTACATCATCGGTATCGAGCCCGGTGGTCGCGGCACACTTCATCGCGTGAACCAGGTGATGGCCGCCACCCACGAACGCGTTGCGCCACGCAATGGACATTCCCTGCCAGCGCGGCAGCCGCCGAACGGTGCAATGGTCAGCGCCAGCCTCTGAGCAGCAAGGGTCGATGCCGGGCAGCGCCTCCTCGACAGGCCGGCCACGCCCGGCGGCGTGCTTCACGCCGCAGCCGACGTGTATTCACCGCACTGCTACGGTCCCGCCATCACCGTAGCGCAATGGCACTTGAATCTGATGACCCACACTCGGCGCACCGCGTCGCCGTCGGCTGCGCAGGATGGTCGCTGCCCACCGATGTCGCCCACATGTTCGGCACGGGCGACAGCGCGCTGCAGCGTTACGCATCGCGCTTTCCGATCGTGGAGATCAACTCGTCGTTCTACCGTCCACACCAGCCTGCCACCTACGCACGCTGGGCGGCGAGCGTGCCGGACGATTTCCGCTTCTCGGTGAAAATGCCGCAGGCGATCTCGCATGTCGCACGCCTGCGCGGCGCGGCGCCGTTGCTGGACCCCTTCCTGCACGCGGTGGCGCATCTCGGTGATCGGCTGGGCGCGCTGTTGCTGCAGCTGCCCCCCAGTCTGGCCTGCGACGGCCGCACCGCGTCGGCGTTCTTCCGGGCATTGCGTCGGCGTACCGCGACGCCCATGGCGTGCGAGCCCCGCCACCCCAGCTGGTTCGACGCAAAGGCCGATGCGCTGCTGGAAGACCATGACATTGCACGGGTCGCGGCCGATCCCGCGCGGGTTGCAGGGGCTGGCCAGCCGGGCGGAGCCAGGCACTGGAGCTACTGGCGGTGGCACGGGCAGCCGCGGATCTACTACAGCGCGTACCAGCAGCCGGAGCTGTGCAGGCTGGCCGGCGCAGCAACGCAGGCCGCCGGGCCGGGCGGGGCCTGGGTCATCCTCGACAACACGGCACACGGCCATGCCGTTTCCGATGCACTGCAACTGCAGGCCTTGCTGGAGCACGCCAATGCCTGAAGGTCCTTCCATCGTGCTGCTGCGCGAGGCCGCCGCCAAATTCAAAGGGAAGACGGTCCGCGAGGTCAGCGGCAACAGCACGCTCGACCTGGCCTGCCTGCAGGGCCGCCGGGTGCGGGCCGTGCGCAGCTGGGGCAAGCATTTCCTGCTGGAATTCAGTCACGTCACGCTGCGCATCCACCTGATGATGTTCGGCAGCTGGCGCATCGACGAGCGCAAGGAGACGCCAGCGCGGGTATCGCTGCGCTTTGACAACGGCGAACTGAACTTCTACACCTGCTCGGTAAAACTGATCGCGCAGCCGCTGGACGAGGTATACGACTGGCGCAGCGACGTGATGAGCGACCTGTGGGATCCCAGGCTCGCACGTCGTCGCCTGAAGTCGATGCCCGATGTCCTGGTCTGCGACGCCCTGCTGGACCAGACGCTGTTCTCCGGCGTGGGCAACATCATCAAGAACGAGGTGCTGTTCCGCATCCGGGTCCATCCGGCCAACCATGTCGGCGACCTCCCGCCGCGCAAGCTTGCCGAACTGGTCAGGCAGGCCCGCGAGTACAGCTTCGAGTTCCTGCGTTGGAAGCGTGCCTTCGAGCTGAAAAAGCACTGGCGGGTCCACACCCGGCGGACATGTCCCCGTTGTGGTGGTCCG
Source organism: Stenotrophomonas sp. LMG 10879 (assembly GCF_002750935.1). NCBI lineage: Bacteria > Pseudomonadati > Pseudomonadota > Gammaproteobacteria > Lysobacterales > Lysobacteraceae > Stenotrophomonas > Stenotrophomonas sp. LMG 10879. The sequence continues at coordinate 409,911 of NZ_PEJT01000001.1, read as the reverse complement.
GTCAGCAAGGTCCATATGGGTACCACGCATCGGCGCACCTTCTTCTGCCCGGTGTGCCAGATTGACTATCGAGTACTACCGCTACCGCCAGCCGCGAAGAAGCGCACGCGGGCGAGGCCTGCAGCACAGCGCGGTGCCGGCAAGGCCGGGCGCTGAAACGCGGAGAGTGGAATGGGGCGGGTAAGAGCGCGTCGGCCTCCGGGGAGCGGCGCGCCGGACGGATGTGCAGTGCACCTGCGCTTACCCGGCCTTCGCGGCGTTGGCGTTGCCGCCGCCACTGGCCAGCAGGGTCAGCTTCTGGTCGGTGGCCTTCTCTTCCTCCAGGGTTTCCAGAAGCAGGGGCACGGCGTCCTTGTAGCCCAGCTGCCTGGCCAGCGCGGCAATGGTGCCGTAGGAGGCGATTTCGTAGTGCTCCACCTTCTGTGCGCCGCCGATCAGCGCCGCATCGCGCACGGGGCCCTTGTCGATGCTGTCGATGGCCTCCTTGCCTTCTTCCACCAGCCCCTCCATTGCCGCACACTTGATGCGCTTCAGGCGGATCCCCAACAGCTCGACCACCTTGTCGATACGTTCGATCTGCCCCTGGGTCTCTTCCAGATGGGTCTCGAACGCAGCGAAGAGGTCAGGATTGTCAGCGGCGCGCGCCAGGCGGGGCAGTGCCTTGGTCAGCTGCTTCTCGGCACTGTATATGTCGGAAAGTTCGTGGATGAACAGATCTTCAGCGGTCTTGATCGCCATGGTGTGCTCCGGAACGAAGGGAGACTTCACCGTAGCCGTGAGGCCGTTGGGATACGGGGTAGATGCAGTGAACGGCAGATGCCCAACGGGCGTGTGGTGCATGCATCCTGCTCACATCGCCGTGCTCCATCACGGGCAGCGCTGCATCAGCGCTCACCTGCGGCGACGGCGGGCCGCTCGGCCGCTGCGGCATGCGCGCCATCGGCAAAACGCGCGTTGCTGACCGCCTGGTGGGTCCCGCATCTCCCACAGGTGAGAAGCGTGCCACCCGCCACCCTCTTCAGGTCCGCGTCGGCACGGGACACGTGGTGGCATTGATTGCAGCGGAAGGTGATCGAGGTGATCCGGTCGGGGCCGCCGCGCGCGTCGGCCGCGTAATCCACTGAGAAGACGTAGAAGAGTCCGGTGTCAGGCATGTGGTAATCCTCTTGGGTCACCTTGAACATGCCAGCGCACAGGCGTTGTTGGCGTGAATCCTGTCGGGGTCCAATTTCACATCGCGCTGCATCAATCTGTCCAGGTCAGTCGCTGCGGAGGTGCCGGAATCACTGTTGTGGCAGAGGGTCGTTGGCCCATCGCAGGGACGTCCGGCGTGCCTGTCCGAGCCAAGCCGGCGACCCTTCTGGATTCAGCGCTTTGCAGGAGAATCCGGCGGTGCCTCCTTACCGCTGCTGGCGCCGGTTCCTGACGACTGGTCTTCGGAGGCTGCGGTCCCGCTGCCGCCGCCGGGCACGTTGCGCGCCGGCGCGCTGGCCGCTGGCGGGTTTTGCCGAACCGCATCGGCATGTTGTGCCTTATCGGTCGGTTCGCGTTGGTTGCAGGCCGACAATGCCATCGTCGCCACGGCACACAGCAGCAGTACCCGCATGGCCACTCTCCAGAGTAGGAAACCCCTTGTTTTTAGCGTTGACGGTGTTGTGCGGGCGTGACGGGGGCCCCTGCTTGCCGGCGGAAATCTGCTTGCGTTGATGCCGCAAAGCAGGGCACTTCACCGTTCTGCGGCCGCTACCACTCACCCCGCGACGACGAGCAGGTGCGTTACAGTTTCACCCGTAGGTGCCCCCCGCGTCGCGGTCAGGGGCAGCCGAAGACGTGACGCATCAGGAGTCCACATCATGAGTGTTCCCGAGGGATTGGAAGGGAGTGGGCAAGGCCTGACGCGCAGAACCTTCCTGCTGGCGGTCGGCTCGGCTTCGCTGCTGGCTGCCTGCAGTGGCAAGGCACCAGCGCCCGCTGCCAGTGCCGCCCTTGCGAAGCAGGCGGACGGGCGCTTTCTGCAGCTCTCGCAGGTGCTGACGGGCAAGACCGATCTCGATCCGGCGACCGCCGGGCGCATCGAAGCCGCTTTCGCCAAGCTGCATCCCGACATGCACGCCCAGTTCCCCGCTCTCGCGGCCAAGGCGCAACAGGTGCAAGGCCCTGAAGCACTGCTGGCGGCGGCGGGCGATGCCCGGCCGACAGCGCTGGCCATCATCACCGCCTGGTACACCGGCAGCGTCGGCAAGGGCCCGCAGGCCATCACCGTTTCCTATCGTGATGCGCTGATGCAGCGGCCCGTGGACGACGGCCTTTTCCCGCCGACCTACGCACAAGGTGGCCCGGCATGGTGGACGGCTGAACCGCCGGCGGCGGTACGTGCGCACGGCTGAGCCTGCGCTTTCATCTCTTTCCCGTAATTGATCTGGATTCCCCTCATGAAAGCTCCGGTTTTCCGTGATGGCGACGCCGATGCCGATGTTGTGATCGTCGGCTCGGGCGTCGTCGGCGCATTGATCGCCCATCAGTTGGTTCGTGCCGGAAAATCGGTTCTGGTCCTCGAAGCGGGCCCGCGCCTGCATCGCTCCGACGTCGTCGAAAACTGGCGCAACGTCAGCTTCGAGCGACGCATCGGCAGCGACTTCCAGGGGCCGTATCCGCAGTCGCCGCTGGCCACCGCGCCGCTGTACTTCCCGGCCAACGACTACGTGGGTTTGACCGGCCCCGATGCCAGCAGCTTCCACCAGGGCTTCATCAAGGCCGTGGGTGGCACCACCTGGCACTGGGCCGCCTCCTGCTGGCGCCACTTGCCGGTCGATTTCAAGATGCAGTCCACCTATGGGGTAGGGCGCGACTGGCCGATCAGCTACGACGACATCGAGCCTTATTACTGCCGCGCGGAAGAGGCGATGGGTGTGTCCGGGCCGAACGACCCGGGCAAGCAGAGCCCCTCCGAACGGTCCAAGCCCTACCTCGCCGACATGATCCCCTGGGGCAACGGCGACAAGGTATTTGCCGAGGTGGTCAATCCGCACGGCTACAACCTGGTGCCCATTCCGCAGGGTCGCATGGTCACGCCGTGGAATGATCGGCCGGCCTGCTGCGGCAACAACAACTGCCAGCCGATCTGCCCGATCGGCGCGATGTACAACGGCATCCATACCATCGAAGCGGCCGAGAAACTGGGTGCGCAGGTGCTGGCCGAAGCAGTGGCCTACAGGATCGACACCGACGCGCAGAACCGGGTCACGGCTGTCCACTGGTATGACAACAACAAGGTCAGCCACAAGGCCACCGGCCGCAGTTTCGTGATCGCCTGCAACGCACTGGAGACGCCGCGCCTGCTGCTGCTTGCCGCCAACGAGCAGAACCCGAACGGTATCGCCAACAGTTCCGACCAGGTCGGGCGCAACATGCTCGACCATTCCGGTTTCCACTGCTCGTTCATCGCCGATCGCCCGATCTGGCTGGGACGCGGACCGGCGCAGTCCAGCTGCATGGTTGGTCCGCGCGACGGCGCCTTCCGTTCGCAGTACTCGGCCACCAAGATCATCCTCAACAACATCAGCCGGGTGGCGATCGCCACCGACCAGGCCCTGAAAAAAGGCCTGGTTGGCGACGCGCTGGATGCGGAAATCCGTCGCCGTGCGGTCTTCGGCGTCGATCTTTCGATCAGCCTGGAGCCCTTGCCGGACCCGAGCAATCGGCTGACGCTGTCGAAGACGCGGGTCGATGGCCATGGCCTGGCCTGCCCGGATATCCACTACTCGCTGGGCGACTATGCCCGCAAGGGCTATGACGAGTCCTGCAAACAGTTGCGTCACATCGGCTCGCTGTTCAACGCCGAGGAATTCGTCATCACCACGGCGCTCAACGCCAACAACCACATCATGGGCTCGACCATCATGGGCGCGGACCCGCGCGATTCGGTGGTCGATGGCGATTGCCGCGCGCACGATCATCCGAACCTGTGGCTGCCAGGCGGCGGACCGATGGTGTCGGCCAGCGTGGTCAACAGCACCCTGACCATGGCCGCGCTGGCATTGCGGGCCGCAGACGCCATCGAGCGTGCGGCATGAAGGCCGTCACTGCGGCTCTGCTGATGCTGCTGGCTGCAGCCAGTCACTCCGCGCGCGCAGACGAAGTCGCCGAACGTGGGCGCTACCTCTCGGTCGCCGCCGATTGCGTGGCGTGCCACACCAGCCCCAAGCAGGGAAAGCCTTATGCCGGCGGCTACGCGATTGCGTCCCCGCTGGGTGAGATCTGGGCCAGCAACATCACCCCCTCCAAGAGCCATGGCATCGGCCTCTACAGTGAAGATGACTTCGCCAAAGCAGTCCGCGAAGGCGTGCGCAAGGATGGCGCCCATCTGTATCCGGCGATGCCCTATACCTCGTATGCCAAGCTGACCGACGAGGACATCCACGCGCTGTATACCTACTTCATGAAGGAGGTGGCGCCGGTCGACGAGGAAGCACACGCGACCGAACTGCCGTTCCCCTTCAGCATCCGCCAGTCCATGGCGGTGTGGAACCTGCTGTTCCTGGACAAGGAAACGTTCAAGCCCGATGCGGGAAAGAGTGCGCAATGGAATCGCGGCGCCTATCTGGTGGAAGGCTTGGCGCATTGCTCGAGCTGCCATAGTCCGCGCGGGCTGATGATGCAGGAAGTGGGCGGCAAGGCCTTCGCCGGCGGCTCGCTGGGTGACTGGTACGCACCCAATATCACCTCCCATCCCATCAGCGGTGTCGGCGGTTGGAGCGACGCCGAGCTGGCGCAGTACCTGAAGACCGGCCGCGTTGCCGGCAAGGCGCAGGCCGGTGGCGGCATGGCCGAAGCGGTGAGCAACAGCCTGTCCAAGCTGCAGGACGATGACATCGCCGCGATCGTTGCCTACCTGCGCACGGTGCCGGCCGTGGCCGAACCTGACGCCACGCGGGCCGCCTTCGCCTGGGGCAACGCCACCGCCACGCCGGGCGAGCAGCCGGTACGCGGTACGGGTGCCGCATTGGCATCGGGCGGAGTGCTGTACTCGGGTTTGTGCGCAAGCTGCCATGGATCGCGGGGCGAGGGCAGCCGGGACGGCTACTATCCCTCCCTGGTGCACAACACCACCGTGGGCATCACCCGTCCGCAGAACCTGATCGCCACCATCATCGGCGGCGTTGACCGCGACGTGCAGGGCGAACACGCATTGATGCCGCACTTCTCGAAGGGTTCGTTCGTGCAGGACCTGAGTGACGCCGATATCGCAGCGGTGGCGACCTACGTGCGCACGCAGTTCGGGCCGGGCGACCAGGTCACCGAGGCACAGGTCGCACTGACCCGCGCCGGTGGTGAAAAGCCGCTGCTGGCGAAGATCGCACGCTTGTGGCTGCCGATGCTGATCGTTGCGGTGCTGGCGCTGGTCGGCGTCGTGCTGCTGGTGCGTCGTGCCTGGAAGAAGCGCAGGAACAGGAGGGCTGCGGCATGAAACTGCTCTCCTTGAGCGGCATCGGCCTGCTCCTGCTCGCGGTCAATGGCCCGGTGTCGGCCGCCGAAGCGACTGCCACCGCCAAACCCAAACCAGTGGACAGCATCGTACAGACGCCGCTGAGTGCCGATTGGGCCGCACGCCTGTGGCTGCAGGACCACGGCGTAACCCCCAGCGCACGCATCGTGGTCGGCACTGGCGTCAGCAGCGATGGTTACAAGGGCAGTGGCTGGTCCACCGCCGAACACATTGACCTGGGCGCGACGATCGATACCGGCAAAGCACTCGGCTTCGACGGCACGCTGCGCGTGGTGTTCTCCGATCGCTTCGGCAACGCCATCAACGAGCGGTCCACCGGTTCCTATATCCAGAACCAGGCCTTCTATGGCCAGGGCCAGAACCTGCGCTTCAACGAACTCTCCTACGAGCGGTTGCTGCTGGACAAGCGGCTGAGCCTGAAAGGGGGCTTCTACTCGATGGGCAACGATTTCGGCGGCTTGCCCTACACCTGCAACTTCAACAACAACGGCCAATGCGGGCATCCGCTGGGCCCGATCTACAGCTCCGGGTGGCTGGACAACCCGACGGGCCAGTGGGGCCTACGGGTGAAGTGGAACGATCCCTCGGGCTGGTACGCACAGACCGGCATCTACGACGTCAACCCGACGCGCAAGCAGGCCAACAGTGGCTTCCGTGTTTCGACGAAGGGAAAGACCGGCCTGTTCCTGCCCGTGGAAGTGGGCTACAGCCATGGCACGTCCGGCGAGGACTATGGCGGCACCTACAAGGTCGGCTACTACCTGGACACCTCCAACGCCGATGACATCGGTAATCCGGCCGCACCTCGCGCCTCGCATCGCAGCGGTTCGTACGTGCAGGCCGCGCAGCGCGTGTGGAAGCCCGAGGGCGATACGGTGCGCGGCATCTCGGTGTTCGGCGTGGCCACCCGTGCCGACGCAAAAACAGGGCTGATGCGCTACTCGTGGGAAGCGGGCGTGAGCTGGCGCGGCGTGATCGCGTCGCGCGAGGATGATGTGCTCAGCGTGGCCTGGAACCGGCTGGATATCTCCGACCGGCTCGCACGGCATCAGCAGCTGACCGGAAAGGATGTGCAGAGCAACGAGCAGTTCGTCGAGCTGAACTACGGCGTGCAGGTCGCCCCGTGGCTGGTGCTGCGGCCAGCGGTGCAGTACGTGGCACGTCCCGGCGCCTATGCCAGCCGACCCGACAGCTGGGTGTTCACCCTGCAGGCGCAGGCAACGCTGTAGGCGCATTCAGGCCCGCGGCGTGAGGTGGCAGGCCCGCCGCCCCATGCTGCGGCGCAAGGTGTCAGCCACCATTCGCACTGGTACGGTCCAACCCGTTGCACCACCAACGACGGGGAGAGACGACGATGCGCAAGGTATTGCTGCTGTTGATCCTGCTGACCGGGCTGGCGCCCACCGCCTGGGCCGCCACGGTCAAGACCACCCACCGCACCCTTCCCAGTTGGGATGGCACGCCCCTCGGGGTCTTTGTCATCGAGCCGCAGGACGCAGGTGGCGGCAAGTACCCGCTGCTGGTGATGCCCAGCAGCTGGGCTGTGCCGAGCGTGGAGTACGTAGGGGTGGCGCAGTCGCTGGCCAAGCGCGGCTACGTGGTCATCAGCTACAGCTCGCGCGGCTTCTGGGAGTCCGGCGGGGCCATCGATATTGCCGGGCCGGCCACGGTCGAGGACGTCAGCGCATTGATCGACTGGGCGCTGGACAACACCCAGGCCGACCCGGCGCGGATCGGCGTCTCGGGCATCTCCTACGGCGCCGGCACCAGCCTGCTGGCGGCCGCACGTGACCCGCGCATCAAGGCGGTGGCCGCCCTCAGCGGATGGGCAGACCTGCAGGCGTCGCTGTACGCCAACGACACCCCAAGCGCACAGGGAATCGCGCTGCTGGTGGCCGCCGGCCTGGTCACCGGCCGCCCCGGTTCCGAGTTGGCCACGATCAATCGCAACGTCGTGGTCGGCAACTATCAGGGCGCCGTGGAATCACTGCTGCCGGTGGCCGCGATCCGCAGCCCTGTTGCCAGCATCAACGAGATCAACGCCAACCAGCCGGCGGTGTTCCTCGCCAACGCTTTCAACGACAGCCTGTTCCCGCCGGGTCAGCTGGTGGATTTCTTCAACCAGCTGAAGGGCCCCAAGCAGCTGCAGCTGCGTCACGGCGACCACGCCCTCAACGAGGCCTTGGGCGCACTGGGCATTCCAAACGAGGTCTACGACTCGGTGGGCGATTGGTTCGACCATTACCTCAAGGGCGTGGCCAACGGCATCGACCGCGAGTCGGCGGTGCAGCTGAAGTCACAGAAGGGAAGCTGGAGCAGCTACCCGAACTGGCAGGCCACCAACAGCGGTGCAGTCAGCTACGCGTTGACCGCACCCGGTGGCCTGCTTCTGCCCGCCGGGGGCCTGGTTGAAAATGGGCGCAGCAATGGCTGGAACTACCGCATCGGCAGTGGCCTGGCGACCGCCGCCAATTCCGGCGTGGCGATGGTGTCCGGCTCGCTGCAGATGATCAACCTTCCGCCGGGAGCGTACGTACCTTTCATCGGGCGCAACGCCGCCGGTGTCTGGCAGGGGCCGATCTACTGGAACGCACGTCGCCTGGACGGCGCGCCGGAAGTGCGGGTGACCGTCACCCCCAGCCGTGCCAACACCACGCTGTATGCCTACCTGTACGCGGAAGATGTGCTGGGCAATGGCCAGCTGATCAGCCACAAACCGTACACCCTGCGCGGCGTTGCACCGGGCCAGGCGACCACCCTCGATCTGCGGCTGGAAGCGAGCAGCTGGAACATTCCGGCGGGCAGTCGCCTGACGCTGGTAGTCGATACGGTGGACCTGCGCTATGCAGGCATCAGTCAGTTGGGCGGTGCGGTGACCTTCAGTTCGCCGACGTCCGCGCCATCGGTGCTGAAGGTGCCGTTGCATTGAATCCATGCCGCGCCCGCCATGGCGGGTGCGGCCGCTCCGGGGGCACACCGGCGGCAGATGCCGCGTGGTGTGCTCACAGCTTGGCGGCCGACCGGTAGCGGGAGACACCCTGTTCGATCAGCATCTGCAGTTCGTGCAGCAATGATGGATCCCAGGCATCGAAGTTGAAGCAGGACTTCCCCTGCATATGTTTCTTCAGGGCCGGGCTGATGCCGGCCAACAGCTCGGGGAAGGTGTAGATGGGCATGAAGTGGAATGAATGCCTGCGACCCGATACTTTCACCGCGCTGAAGAACTGAGCCTTGCCCTTGGCATCTACGTTCCTGCAATTGGCGTAGAAGTGATCGCCCTCGTCATGCACGACGAGAAGATCGGCCTTGTAGGGAAGCAGCAGATCACGCAGGGCGAGGAACAGGTTGGGCGACGGGCCTTCCATTGCACGATCCGACTCGGCGGCAGGTACGGGTGGGCTCTTCATGGACGTCATCCCGGAGGGGAATGCAGCTGCGATATCGTGCACGGGTTCTGCTGGGCCAGCCTACCACGGGGCAGTATGCCGACAGTGGCAGATGGCTATGGACTTATAGCCACGAGCACCTGACCATGGCGCTCCAAGAATACCCGCACAACCTGGCAGCTCGATGAAAACACTGGCCCTGATCGCACTTTCCCTCTCCATCTGCATCAGCCTGACCGGCTGCATTGCGCCGTTTCGGGTAAAGGCGCGCGAGTTTGCGGCTGCCGACGTGCCGTCGCCAGAAAAGCGCGATGCGCCCGTTCCGTCAGCGCCACCGCAGTGACACCCCGTCGTTCGGCATCACCCGCAGCACCGGCACCGATGTAAACCCTTTCCGCATTAGTGGCATCCATCAGGTGCCACGCTACCACCGCCAAACGAAAGGAAAGTCGCCCGTGCCTGGAATCCCACATGTACTTCTGGTTGCCGCCATCGCTTGTGCCACTTCAGGCGCGAGTGCCGGCGCCAATGCCACGCCCGTGGCAATCCCGTTTGAGCAGGACAAGGACCACCGGATCTACGTCCGCGGCAGCGTCAACAGGTCCGAGCCCTTGCGATTCCTGGTGGATACCGGTGCGGATGGACTGGCCCTGTCACGCGCCATCGTGCCGAAGGCATCGGTGGTCATCGATGATCGTACTGAGAACACAGGGTCAGACGGCGTCACCACGATGGACTACAGCACGCGCAACGACGTTGAGATCGGCGGACTGCATACGCGCATGGGCGCGGTGGTGGTCGACTACAGGAACCGTCCCTTTGATGCAGTTCTGGGATGGAAGTTCTTTGAAGGGAAGGTGGTCGAGATCGATTACGACCGGCAGCAGCTGCTCGTCCATCGTAGTCTGCCGGATGTAACCGGCTATACCCGCGCCAACGTCCGCTGGATCGACAACACACCCGCAATCGAAGTCACGCTCGGAAAGGGTGACGCCGTCGTCAAGCCCTGGCTGGCACTGGATACGGGAAGCAACGGTTCCATCGATCTCAGCTATGCGTACAGCTCGCGCCATGGGCTGATGGAGGTGTTCACCCAGAAAGTGGGAACGTCCCGTTTCACCGGCAGCGCAGGCAATGTCATTCGCGCCGTGGATGTGCGCGTCCCGTCTGCAAGCATCCAGGGGTTGGCCATCGGCAACGCCGCTGCGTCGTTTCCAATCGACGATGACGCCTCCACTGGCGACGGCACGCTCGGCGCGGGTGTTCTCCGGCAGTTCAATATGCTGCTGGACATGAAGACGGGTGAGGTCTATCTGCGACGGAACCAGTACGTTGGCGTGGACCCGATCAGTAAGTAGCAGCTGGCGCTGCTGCGGCGATGTGTTGTTTGGAACCAACCGCCTGGGCATGCGCGTGGTTCTCAACGCGGTGGTTGCTCGAGCCGCTGATGGCGTGCTGGATGCAGCGTTTTCGCCGACGATGCACCTGTTCTATCGGGAGCGCGTCATCGACGTTGCAGATGCGCTGTCGAGGTACCTCGATGGCTGGGACGGTCCGCTTCATGTGAGCCCGGGTCATCAGCAACTGCCTCTGGATCATGCAGCCCACGCAGCTTCTTCTTGTTGATCTTGCCCACGCTGGTGCGCTCCAGCGAATCAACGAAGCTGACGCGGTCGGGGATCGCGTAGCGGGAGATGTCGCCTGAGCGGCTGCGTACTGCGACCAGTTCGATGATCTCTGCCTCGGTCACATCGCTGCCGGGCTGCCGGACCACCAGCGGCAGCGGTCGCTCACCCCATTTCGTATCGCTGATGCCGATCACGGCGACCTCGTTGACCGCAGGATGGAGGGCGATGATGTCCTCCAGGGCGAGCGAGGAGATCCATTCGCCGCCGGTCTTGATCACATCCTTGATGCGGTCGGCTACGCGCAGGTAGCCGCCGCCATCGATGTTGCCGATGTCCCCGGTATGCAGGTAACCGCCCGCCCACAACGCCGTTGAAGCGTCCGGGTTGTGCAGATAACCCTGGGTGAGCCAGGGCGTGCGTGCCACCACTTCGCCGGTAGCGACGCCATCGTGGGCAACGTCGTTCATGTCTTCGTCCACGATGCGCAGATCCACCAATGGCACCGGGATGCCGGCCTTGGTACGCAGCGACAGCTCCTCATCCGGGTCGTCCAGGGCGTGCGCATCGATCTGCGCGATGGTAAGCAGGGGGCAGGTCTCGGACATGCCGTAGCCGCCGAAGATATCGATGCCACGGGCCAGTGCCTGCTGCGCCAGTGCCCGCGGCAGTGCCGCACCGCCGATGATCACCTTCCAGCTGCGCAGATCGGTATCGGCAGCCGTGGCATCGCCCAGCAGCATATGCAGGATGGTCGGCACGCAGTGCGAGAACGTCACCTTCTCGCGGGCGATCAGCGCCAGCAGCTTGCCCGGTAGATACCGTCCGGGGTAGACCTGCTTGATGCCCAGTAGCGTAGCCACGTACGGCATGCCCCAGGCGTGGACATGGAACATCGGGGTGATCGGCATGTAGACGTCGTCGCGGTGCAGGCGCCCCTGGCTGGACGCACTGCCGAGTGCGGCCATCGCCGCAAGCGAGTGCAGCACCAGTTGCCGATGGCTGAAATACACGCCTTTGGGCAGGCCCGTGGTGCCGGTCGTATAGAACGTCGTGGCGCGGGAGTTCTCGTCGAAGTCCGGGAAGCAGGTGATGGGCGTGGCCTCGCGCAGTCCGGCTTCATACTCGGTCACGAAACCCGTTGGCAGCGGGCCAACCTCATCGGCCAGCAGAATGCGCGTGCGCAGATCCGGCAACTGTTCGTCGATGGCTTCCAGCACCGGCAGGAATTCGCGGTTGGCCAGGAGTACCCGCGCGCCGCTGTGATTGAGCGTATAGGCAATCTGCTCAGGCGCCAGGCGGATGTTCACCATCATCAGCACCGCTCCGATCATCGGCACGGCGAAGTAACTCTCCAGGTAGCGGTTGCTGTCCCAGTCCATCACTGCCACCGTATCGCCGCGCTTGACCCCCAGCGAGGTCAGCAACCCGGCCAACTGGCCGATGCGCGTCTGAAGGGTGCGGTAGTCGAAGCGGACCTTGTCGCCGTAGACGATTTCCTGCTGTGGACGCACCGCCAGCGGCGTCAGCAGCAACTGCTTGATCAACAGGGGAAAGGAGTTGGCCTCGGCAGCGGGCGTGTCTGTAGCGGTGGCGGACGACATGGGGGGCTTCCTGGTGGGCGGCGTGTCAGCGGCTCGGGGGGGCCTGGACCGCGGGAATGGACAGCTGCTCGCGCAGCAAGGGCGCTTCCGCGCGTGGGGTCGGCTGGATGAGCGCATCACTTGGCAGCGCATGGGCTGGATCCTCAAGGTGACCCCACACCTGGTCCAGCGCCGCGAACAGGTAGGGCAGCAGTGGCACATAGCGCTTGCGGTAATCCGGGAAGCCCAGCAGCGAGTCGAAGTGCTGTGCGTGGTTCACGCGCCAATAGGCGATCTGCGCCCCCGCCTTGCGCGCAGATGGCACGTAGCGATCGCTGGTCATGCTGATCGGCACCAGGCCGTCGTCCAGGCCATGGATCACCACGATCGGCAGGCCGCGACGCGGGGCCTGGGCGTTGGCCGCGGCGATGCCAGCGCGCACACGCCGTGCATCTGCGCTTTCGCCATTGCCGAGTGCACGCAGGCATTTCAGACCGCGCAGGGGATCAGCTCCCGCCCCGGCGGCATTGCCATCCACCAGCATCACGCCACTGCCTGGCGGAATGCCACTGCCCTCGCTCCACCAGGTTGCCCGAGCCTCGGCGGTGGCCGCGCCGGGCCTGCCGTCTGCCCCAGCGGCGGAGAAGCTGTACGCGCAGGGATGTTCGCCGGCGTCGTAGCGTCCATAGGCTGACGAATAAGTGACCGCGATGGCGCGCCACAGATCGAACCCGGTCGAGAACGCGCCGGCACGAAGTGCGTCGGCACTCAAGCCAGCGTCGAGCAGCTGTTGCCGTGCCGACCGTGCCTGTGCCGTAGTGTCATCACCTTGCACCAACCCGGCGGATTTCAGCATGGCACATCGCTGGGTCCACACCGGCACGGCCTGCGCCGACATCGGCGGTTGCGGCAGATCGTCCTCTGCCAGCAGGGCACAGGGCATCAGCAACGCGGCCTGGGTAACGAAGTCGTACAGCGGTGGTGCGCCTGCCACCGAGACATTGGGTTCGCCGGCCACCATCGCATCGAACCAGTCGCCTTCGATCTCCGCCGCACGCAGTACGGCGCCACCGCCATTGGATACGCCAACGCCCAGGGTGCGCGTGTTGGCCGCCGTGAACGGGGCCGATTCGGGGTGGGCGCGGTCCAGTACCTGCAGGCCGAACCGCAGCGCCTGCAGCAGATGCCGGCCCCAGTCTGCTTCCGGGTTGTCACCCGAATGGGCATGTTTGAAGGCGATTCCCTGGGTGGCTGCCGTACCCGCAGGAATGAAGGCCAGCGCGCTTTGGCTGGCGGGCGTGCCGTCGTCCTGGAAGCCCGTCTTGGCGTCCAGATCGTAGTAGTCACTGCCGGCGCCCTTGTCGGTATAGGCGACGGCGCAGCCATGGGCCAGGCCCCAGCTGCCGGCTACCGCAATCGCGCCATAGATGCCACGCGAGCCGGAAGACGCAGCGACGACCAGGCAGCGTCGCGAGGTGTCGAAGGTGTCGGGTACCTGCACCAGTACGCGGTGGGGTTGGCGTGCGCCATCGATGCGCGCATAGGCCGAGAATTCGCGGCCGGGCACTGCCTGCAGGCTCCCGTAGACATCGCCGAAACCACCGCCGGGAGTCAGGTCGGCAATACCACGCCAACTGCTCCAGATCGCACGGCGTCGGGCCTCGTCGGCGGTGGGCCGGGCCGGGTTGGCGAACTGGGGCGCGCTGGCCGAGCGCAGGGCGTCGAGGCCCAGTCCCGCGGTCAGCAGTTCATCGTCGCCGCGATGCAGGGTTTCCCGCCACTGCTCGAACACCGGAACAGCAGTGATGGGGCGGGGCGCGGCAGCCTGGGCGGCGGAAATGCTGCCCACAAGCAGCGGCAGCGTGGCGCACAGCAGCGTAACGGGGCGGTGGATGTTCATGGCTCCACCCTAACGATCCGGGCGGCGCACGCCAGCGTACCTTGGTACCCGTGCCCAACCGCAGGCGATTTGCTAACCTCCGCTGGACATGCCGACCCTGCTCATCGCCGACGACCATCCCTTGTTCCGCGCGGCGCTGCATCGTGCGGCCGAGGAGGCGGTGGCTGACCTGCAGATCAGCGAGGCCGATTCGCTGCACAGCGTGCTGGAAGCGATCGAGAGCCAGCAGATCGACCTGATGCTGCTGGACCTGCATATGCCGGGCAACCATGGTCTTGCCGGGCTGGCGACCATCCGTGCACTGCAACCGGGGCTGGCGATCATCATCGTCTCGGCCAATGAAGAGCCGCACGTGATCCGCCGCGCCATCGACCTCGGCGCAGCCGGCTATCTGCCCAAGAGTTCGGGGCTGACCGACCTGCAGTCCGCGCTGCAGACCGTGTTGGAAGGTGAGCGCTGGATTCCGGCGCTGCTGCGCGAGCCGGTGGCACGGGTAGCGCCCTTCAACAAGGACGCCGATCTTGCCGCGCGCTTGTCCAGCCTGTCCGCGCATCAGTACAAGGTGCTGAGCCTGGTGGCCGAAGGGCTGCTCAACAAGCAGATCGCGGACCGGCTGGGCGTGCAGTTACGCACGGTCAAGGCGCACATGACCCGCATCATGGGCCGGCTGGGCGTGCGTAATCGTGCGCAGGCCATCCGTGTGCTGCACGAGATGGGGCTGAGCGATCCCTCGCGGCAGATCGAAGAGACGCAGGACGCCTGACCATTGGTCAGGGTGTTGCCGTCGCGGCCGTTGCCAGCAGATGGTTGATCGCCCAGCGCAGTGCCAGCGGCTTGAACGGCTTGTTGAGCAGCGACAGGCCCACGCTGCGCACTGCCTCGCGGGTGTCGCTGCCGGTGTCGGCGCTGAGGATCACCGTCGGCCGTGTACCGTGGACGGCGACAAGGCGCTTCCACAGTGCGACGCCGGTATCGCCATCATCAAGGTGGTAGTCGAACAACCACAGTGCCGCTTCCTGCGCTGAAGCACCCAGCGCATTGACATCGCGCGCCGCGATGACATCGCAGCCCCAGGAAAGCAGCATCTGTCGCATTGCCTCCAGGGCCTGCGGATCGTTGTCGACCACCAGCACGCGGATACCCTTGATGCTGCTGTTGCCAGCGGCGGGTTCAGTGCGCGGGGCCGCAGGCGGCGCTGCCCGCGCCACGGTGATCGAGAAGGTTGAGCCGCGATCGAGCGCGCTCTGCAGTTGCAGCGGCGCGTGCAGCAGGTCGGCAATGCGGCTCGCGATGGTCAGCCCCAGACCGAGGCCCTGGCCGTTGCTGCGGTCGCCACGATGGAATTCCTCGAAGACCACCGCTTGTTGCTCCGCTGCGATGCCGGGGCCGCTGTCATGCACGCCGATCGACAGGGTCTGGCCATGTCGGCGCACCCCCAGCAGCACGCCGCCATGGCGGGTGTAGCGGATGGCATTGGCCAGGAAGTTCTGCAGCACCCGACGCAGCAGCAACGGGTCGCTGTGCACCCACGCGCGGGTGCGCACATGGCGGAACTGCAGGCCGCGCGCCGCTGCCAGCACGGCGAACTCCTGCGCAAGTGGATCCAGCACGGTCGACAGCGCGAACGGACGCGGATCGGCGACCAGTCCGCCGGCTTCCAGCCGCGAAATATCAAGCAGGCCCGACAGCAGATCGTCGGTGGAGTCCAGCGCGCCACGGATCTGGCGCAGGAAGCTGTCCAGGAACTCCGATTCGATGTGCTGCGACATGGCATCGGTCAGCAGCTGCGCCGCATGCAACGGTTGAATCAGGTCGTGGCCGACGGCGGTGAGGAAGCGTGTCTTGGCCACGTTGGCCCGCTCGGCTTCATGCACCGCCTGCTCCAGCCGGGCGGTGCGGTCCTGCACGCGGCGCTCCAGGGTTTCGTTGCTGCGCTTCAGCGCGTCTTCTGCACGTCGGAAAGCGGTGACATCGGTGAAAGTGGCCACGTAGCCGCCACCCGGCATCGGGTTGCCGCGGATTTCAACGATGGTGTTGTCCGGGAAGATCCGCTCGGACAGATGCGGGGTACCGCGCCGCATGTGCACCACCCGCCGTTGCAATGCCTTGTCGCGCGAGTCGCCAGGGGTGTCGCCGATCTTCAGCTGTCCCAGCGCCCACGCCGTCAGGTTCGACACCGGTTGTCCCACCTGCAGCAGCTCCGGCGGGAACTTGAACAACGCGGCATAGCGACTGTTCCAGGCCACCAGCTGCAACTGCGCGTCGACCACGCTGATGCCCTGGCTCATGTTTTCCAGCGCGGCTTCCAGCAGGCGCTGGTTGAAGCGCAGTACCTGGGTGGCTTCGCCGACCGCACGGGTGACGGCGTCCAGCGGTGCAGCGCCACCATCGCGGGCCGCCTCCACCAGCAGGCGTGCCATGCCCGCACCGACCACGGCGGTCAGCTCCCGCTCGATGGCGGTGACCCGCTCGTCATCCAGCATCTGCCCGGCGTGTCCGTCCATCAGCTGGCGCGCCCGTTCCTGGCCGAGGAAGCGACCGGCCGTCTTGCGCAACGATGCTGCGGCGATCGCGTCGCGCTGCCGTGGCATCGAGGGACGCACCGCACGCGACACCAGCACAACGGTCGCCAGGTTGACCGCCAGGCTCGCCCCCATGCTGATGGCGATATGGCCCGGCTGCATGCGCAGCGAGAACATCGCCAGCCAGTGCAACCCGTCGGGGCTGGCCGACGGTGGCGGGGCGGGGATCACCATCGGCAGCAGTACCAGCCACAGCCAGACCAGTGAACCCAGCACGATGCCGGCGATGATGGCCGGGGAGGGCGTGCGCGGCCGGTATACCGCCAGCAGCACGGCCGGTGCCAGCTGCGAGAGCGCGGTGAACGACATCAGGCCGAAATCGCTGAGCGCCTCGGTGCCGCTCATCGCGCGGCTGTACAGCCACGACATCAGGAACACGGCGAGGATGCCGGCGCGACGGAAGGCCAGCACCCGCGGTCGCAGATCGGCGCCACTGCTGAAGCCACTGACCCCGCTCAGCAGGCGTGAACCCACGCCGTGGTTGCCGAGCATGATCGACAGGGTCAGCCCGGACAGGATCATCATGCCGGTGGCCGCGCTCAGGCTGCCCAGGTAGGCCAGCAGTGCCAGCAGGTGGTGGCCGCGTTCCTGCGGCAGGGCCAGGACATACAGGTCGGGCGACACCGAAGACGGCAACTGTGCGGCGCCGGCCAGTGCCATCGGCACCGACGGCAGGCCGATCAACAGCAGGTACACCGGGAACAGCCAGCGCGCCGTCTTCAGGTCCGACGACTGCCGCAGTTCAACCACGCCCACATGGAACTGATGGGGCAGGGTGAACGCAGCCATCGCACCGAGCGCGACCATGGTCAGGTAATCCGGCACCACTGCCGGCGGCGGCAGGTGCGCCATCTTCTCAAGCAGCGGCACGCCGGCCTTGTGTACCGAGCGCGCGGCATACAGGCCAATGGCCAGCAGTGCCGTCAGCTTCAACAGCGACTCCAGCCCCAGCGCGACCACGATGCCGCGGTTGTGTTCGGTGGCCGACGCCTTGCGTGCGCCGAACAGCGTGGTGAACGCCGCCATCGTCAGCGCGAACCAGAACGACATGTCCAGTTGCCAGCCGACGGGCGCGAACTGATCACCGAGCAGGGCGGCAAGCCCCTGGCTGACCGCTTTCAGCTGCAGCGCGATGTAGGGAATGATGCCGAACAGCGCGACCAGGGTAATGGTGATGCCCAGCCCTTGATCGGCACGCAGGCGCGCGACCACCAGGTCGGCGATGGTGGCACTGTTGTGCTGCTTGGCCAGTCGCCCCAGCCGCACCAGGAACGGCAGGCCGAATGCAAAAATGAGGGCCATGCCGACCAGTGTCGGCGGGATCGGGAAGCCCCACTGCACGCCCTGCGAGGCGGCCCCGTAATAGGTCCACGCCGTGCAGTGCACGCCCAGCGACAGCGCGTAGATGGCCGGCCAGACCTTCGACAGCCGATGCCCCTGGCGTTCCCCCCACAGGGCGACGCCGAACAGCAGCACGGTCCACGCGATGCAGGCGAACAGGACGATGGAGGGCGTCAACATCGCTCCAGTGTAGAGAGAACCGTGGCCGGCGGGCAGCCGGCCGGCGCTAGTCGGCGAGCACGATCAGCGACAGCTGTTCGGCGACCACCGCGACCTCGCCGGCGGGGATCACTTCCACCGTCTTGTGCTGGGTCAGCAGCCACTGCCCGGGCCTGCGTGCCTCCAGTGACAGCAGCTGCGAGCGCACCCGCACCTCGGAACGGCTGGGCACCGGCGCCAGGAAGCGGACCTTGTTCAAACCGTAGTTGAGCACGTGGGCGATGCCCGGAAAGCCGGCCAGGGCCGCCACGTCGTCCTCGACGGTGAGCGAAAGCAGAAGGAAACCATGCGCGATGGTCTGCCCACCCGGCAAGCCGGTCTGGGCGCGGGCCGGATCGGTGTGGATCCAGTTGTGGTCGCCGGTGGCGTCGGCGAAGGCATCGATGCGCGACTGCGCAATGTGTGTGCTGCCGCTCAGTCGCTCGCTTGCCGCCCATTGCCGCAGTGCCCGCAGGGCGGCAGGCAGCTCATCGATCGACACGTCGGCACTCATCGCACGCGCTCCAGCAGGGCCAGAATCGCATCGCGCGCCTCGGGCTCGGACAGCATCGGCGCATGGCCTACCTCCGGTACTTCAACGAGGCGGGCGTTGGGCGATGTGGCTGCCATCTGCCGTGCGACATCGGCAGGCAGGATGTCCGACAACGCCCCGCGCACCACCAGCACCGGCACCCGCGACGTCAGGCCACGCACCGCACGCCACAGCACCGGGCGCAGCAGCCACAGCAGCCACGGCCGCGTGGTACGGATCACCGCCGGGTCGTAATCCAGCACCATCAGGCCATCGCTGCGCTGGCGGAAGGTGCGCACGGCCATCGCCCGCCAGTCATCGGTGGTGAAGCGCGGGAATGCGGCCTTGCCGATGGATTCCACGTAGGTCGTAGCGTCAGCCAGGTCCATCGGTGGCACCGGCTTGCCGGCGTACTTGCCGATCCGCGCCAGGGCTTCGCGCGGCACCTTGGGGCCGGCGTCGTTCAGCACCGCCGCGGCGATCAGCCCGGGCGCACGCGAGGCCAGGGTGATGGTGACCAGCACCCCCAGCGAGGTGCCGACGAACACCGCCTTATCGATGTTCTGTGACCGCAGCAGCGCCACCATGTCATCGGCATAGGCGCGCGGGTTGTAGCTGGACGGGTCCGGCGCACGTTCCGAGCCCGCACGTCCACGCAGGTCGACGGCGATCACCCGCCAGCCGACGGCGGTCAGTGACTGCGCAAGGGCATCGAAGTCGGCGCCGTTGCGGGTCAGGCCCGGGATGCAGACCACCGTGCCACGGGGCGGTTGTCCCGCGCCCGGGGCATGATCGCGCGCATGCAGGCGCAGGCCATCGTCACTTTTCCAGTACAGATCATCGTAAGACGGTGTCATGCAGACGCTTCCTAGAAATCGTAACGGACGCTGAGGCTATATTGGCGCGGCGGCCCATAGAAACCAATCAGCGTGCCGACCGCCGGAATGTTGTAACCGGTGGTGCGGTACTCCTTGTCGGCCAGGTTGGTGCCCTGCAGCGAGAAGGTCCAGGCGTCGTCAAGCTTCCAGATCACGCCGGCGTTGACCAGTCCGTAGCCGTCCTGGCGGATCACCGGGCTCAGATCGGTGGTTGGCCACACCTCGCTCTGGTAGCTGTAGCTCACCCGAGCGGACAGGTTGCTGCCATTGGCCAGGTCGGTGCGGTATTCCACGTTCAACGCGCCCGAGAAGTCCGGCGCGTTGGTGAACTTCATCTGCTTGGCCACGTTGACGCCACGATCCATGTACTCGTCATACTTGGCGTCCAGCCAGGCCAGGTTGCCGGAGATCAGCCAGTGCTGGCTGGGCAGGTACTGGTACTCGATTTCCAGGCCGTTGATGGTGCCGGCGCCGGCATTGGTGAAGTCGCCGAAGAAGGCATCGTCGACGCCATCGCCATTGGTATCGATGCCGGTGAACACCGACAGCTGGATGTCCTTGTACTTGTTGTGGAACGCCGACAGGTTCAGGAACAGGCGTTGGTCGAGGAAGGCCATCTTGCTGCCGATCTCGAAGCTGTCCACGGTCTCGTCATCGAACGGTTCGGCCGAGCGCGGCACCGCCACGGCATTGGCGCGGATGTTGTAGCCGCCCGACTTGAAGCCACGGGTAGCCAATCCGTAGACCATGATGTCCGGAGTGATCTGGTAATCCAGCGACACCTTGGGCGAGACGTTCTTGAAGTTGGTCTTCTTGTCGAAATCGGCGGCGGTGGCGATCGGGCGCGTGAACGTCGCATCCGAGTAGAAGCGGTTGAGCACGATCGCGCGCTTGTCCTCGTCGGTGTAACGGGCGCCGACGTCCAGCTTCAGCTTGCTGGTCAGGTCGAAGGTCCAGTCGGCATACAGCGCGATGCTGTCGGTCAGTACCTTGCCACGGGTATCGCCGAACTGCAGGTTGAAGAAGTTGTTGCGGATCTGGCCACCGGCTTCGCCACTGAACTGGTACAGGCCGACCACGCCACGCACGCGTCCGCCGGCGTCGTAGTTCAGCTGCACCTCGTTGCTGACCTGGTCGTCGTGGTAAGTGCCACCCACATCGGCCAGCTTGACCGGCGTGCTGTCGAAGTCGATGTTCGCATCGCTGTCCGATTCGCGCTTGGCCACCACGTACTTCAGCGCAACATCCTCGCTGGGCCGCCAGTTCACCGTGGCCGAGGCACCCTTGGTCTCCACGCTGTTGAGGTTGCGCATGCCCGAGCGGATGTCGTAGCGGTCATCCATCGGCGGGTAGACGCGCACGAATGGATTGGGTGCCAGCATCTTCGAACCGCGCATGCCGGACTGGTCATCGATCCAGTCCAGGGCGAACTGCACGTCGAAATCGTCGCCGGCATACGCACCCAGGTTGAAGCGTGCCGCATTGATCTGCTTGTCACTCACCGGCTGGTTGGTGAACGTGTTCTCACCGAAGCCGTCACGATTCATGCTGGCCACTGCCACGCGGGCGCGCAGACCGCTGTCGGCGCCACCGATCGGGCCGCCGATCGCCGCCTTGGCGTCCAGTTGGCTGTAGTTGCCCACGGTGATCTGGGCAAAGCCTTCGGTCTGGGTGGGCAGGCCGCGCGAGATGTACTTGATGGCACCGCCGATGGTGTTCTTGCCGTACAGCGTGCCCTGCGGGCCGCGCAGCACCTCGATGCGCGAGACGTCGAACACGTCCAGCAATGCACCCTGCGGGCGCGCGATGTAGACGTCATCCAGGTAGATGCCCACGCCGGGGTCAGCGCCCCAGGTGGGGTCGGACTGGCCGACGCCGCGGATGTAGGCCGTGACCGTGCTGCTGGCCCCGCGCGCCGCGTAGATGGTCAGGTTGGGCACCTGTCCATCCAGGTCGCTGATGTCCTGGACGTTCATCTTGTCCAGGGCTTCGGAGGTAAAGGCAGTAACGGCAACCGGCACCTCCTGCAGGGTTTCCTCGCGCTTGCGTGCAGTCACCGTGATGCTGTCCAGATTGGTCGCCGAAGCGGTCCTGCCCACCGCCGGCGTGCCCTGCGGCGCGTCCTGCGCCAGAACCGGCCCGGTGGCCAACAGCATGCCGATCATCAGGCTCAAGCAATTCCGTTTCATTCGGTCCTCCCCCAAGGCAGATGGCCCATTGCCACCCATGCTGCCTAGGCTAGCGGCGCCGTGGCACACCGGCGAGTGGACCTAGGTCCAGTCGGCAGCGGTCGCCAGATCCGGATACTGGGCGCGTCCCCACCTGGAAGCACCGTATGTCGTTACTGATCGTACTTGCGGCGCTGGCCTTCCTGATCCTGGTCGCCTACCGCGGTTACAGCGTGATCCTGTTCGCGCCCATCGCCGCCCTCGGCGCCGTACTGCTGACCGATCCGTCGCTGGTGGCGCCGATGTTCACCGGCTTGTTCATGGACAAGATGGTCGGCTTCCTCAAGCTCTACTTTCCTGTGTTCCTGCTGGGCGCGGTGTTCGGCAAGCTGATCGAGCTGTCCGGCTTCTCCCGATCCATCGTCGGTGCGGCGATCCGGCTATTCGGTGCGCAGCGGGCGATGCTGTCGATCGTGCTGGTGTCGGGCCTGCTGACCTATGGCGGCGTGTCATTGTTCGTTGTGGTGTTCGCGGTCTACCCGTTCGCGGCGGAAATGTTCCGCCAGAGCAACATCCCCAAGCGCCTGATTCCGGCCACGCTGGCGGTGGGCGGCTTCAGCTTCACCATGGACGCGCTGCCGGGTACGCCGCAGATCCAGAACATCATTCCAACCACGTTCTTCGGCACCGATACCTGGGCGGCGCCGGTGCTGGGCACGCTTGGCGGCATTTTCGTGTTGGCGGTCGGCCTGGTCTACCTCGAGTGGCGCCGCCTCGCCGCCCTGCGCAACGGCGAAGGCTACGGCGATCCGGCCACCCTGGTGAACGAGCCCACACCGTTCGCCGGCACCCACCTGGCACATGCGGGTATTGCCATACTGCCGCTGCTGCTGGTGTTCGTCTCCAACAAGCTGTTCACCCTGGGTATGCCGCACTGGTACGGCAGCGAGCACAGCTTCGTACCGTCGATCATGGGCAGCGCCGCGCCGGTGGTGCAGGACGTGGCGAAGATCACCGCGATCTGGGCCGTGCTGGGTGCGCTGCTGGTGGGCATCCTGTCGGTGCTGGCGCTCGCCTGGCGCCCGGTGGTCACCCGGTTTGCCGAAGGCACCAAGGCGGCGATCGGTGGTGCGGTGCTGGCTGCCATGAATACCGCTTCGGAATATGGCTTCGGCGCGGTCATCGCCGCGCTGCCAGGTTTCATGGTGGTGGCCAATGCGCTGGGTTCCATCAAGGATCCGCTGCTGCACGAAGCGGTGACCGTAACTGGCCTGGCCGGCGTCACCGGCTCTGCATCGGGCGGCATGAGCATCGCCCTGGCGGCAATGTCGGAGACTTTCATCGCCAATGCACAGGCCGCCGGCATCCCGATGGAGGTGCTGCATCGTGTTGCCGCGATGGCCTCCGGCGGCATGGACAGCCTGCCGCACAACGGCGCTGTCATCACCCTGCTGATGGTGACCGGGCTGACCCATCGCCAGGCCTACAAGGACATTTTCGCAGTGACGATCATCAAGACCCTTGCGGTGTTCGTGGTGATCGGCATCTATTACGCCACCGGCTGGGTTTGACAGCGGCGTCGCAGCACCCTCTGGAAGGTCGGTCCACGAGGATTTCCGGTACCACTTCATCCACGACTCACGCATGAGGATCTGGTCATGAAATCTGGAATCGATTCAATCAAGGCGCTGATGCTGCTGCTGTGCACCTGGCTGGCCACGACGGGTACCGCAGCTGCGGCAGACCCCGCCGGGCATTGGGATGTTGGCCTGTACGGCAATCTGTTCGGTGCCCGCGAGTACCAGGTGTGGGTGCCGGCCGGCTACGACCAAATGCAGCCGCTGCCCCTGTTGCTGGTGCTGCACGGCTGCGTGACCGGGCCGAACCTCATGGGCGAGGCCTCCGGCTTCAACGAGGTGGCCGATACCGAAGGCTTCATCGTGGTCTATCCCCGGCAGAACGTGACCTCCAATCCCGCACGCTGCTGGAACTGGCAGCTGCCGATCAACCAGGCGCGTGACAGCGGCGAGGCCTCGATCCTGGCCGGCATCGTGGACAAGGTGAAGGCGGGCTACAGCATCGATCCGCATCGCGTGTACGTCACCGGCATTTCCGCCGGCGGGGCGATGACCTCGATCATGCTGGCCTGCTATTCGGATGTGTTCGCTGCGGGCGCGATCCATTCCGGCGGCATGTACAAGGGCGCGACCACGATCTCCGGCAGCGCCTACGCGCTGTTGGCCGGCAGCATCTACTCACCGGACAGCAACGGGCGGCTGGCCTGGCAGTGCTCGGGTTCGCCGTCACCGCGACCGATCCCGGTGCTGGTATTCCACGGCACCGCCGACGCTACGGTGAACCCGGTGAACGGACAGCAGGCCGTGCGCCAGTTCCTGCAGACCAATGACCTGGCCGACGATGGCCTGGACAACGACTCGGTGAAGTATGTGCCGACCAACACCTTCCATGGCCAGGTGCCGGGTGGGCGCGCCTATACCGTCGATAGCTACACCTACGGTGGCAGGACGCTGGTCCAGCATTACGTGGTACAGGGCATGGGGCATGCCTGGAGCGGCAGCCAGTCCGGGTTGCCGTTCACCGATCCCAAGGGGCCGGATGCCACGTTGATCACGTGGCTGTTCCTGAAGGATCAGCAGCGCTGAGTATCGGGGCGCAAGGGTAGGGGAGGCGGCGCCAGTGCGGGAGTGGAGGGCTCCCGCGCTGGCACGCGGCCTTTGCTTCGCGGAGCGGAGCGTGTTCGACAGGATGCCCTGGCCCGCTCAGCCCTGGGCCAGAAGCTCCTCGCGGATGATCTGTGCGCCTGCGCTGAGCGCGCGCAGCTTGCCCCGCGCCACCTCACGCGCCAGCGGCGCCATGCCGCAGTTGGTGCTGGGGTAGAGCTTGTCAGCATCCACGAACTGCAGCGCCTTGCGCAGAGTGGTGGCCACTTCTTCCGGTGTCTCCACTACGCTGGACGCCACGTCGATGGCACCGACCATCACCTTCTTGCCGCGCACCAGCTCGATCAGGTCAATCGGCACGTGCGAGTTGTGGCACTCCAGCGAGATGATGTCGATGCTGGAGGTCTGCAGCTTCGGGAACGATTCTTCATATTGGCGCCATTCCGAACCCAGCGTCTGCTTCCAGTCGGTGTTGGCCTTGATGCCATAGCCATAGCAGATATGCACCGCCGTTTCGCACTTGAGCCCTTCGACCGCGCGCTCCAGCGCGGCCACGCCCCAGTCGTTCACTTCGTCGAAGAACACGTTGAATGCCGGCTCATCGAACTGGATGATGTCCACGCCAGCCGCCTCCAGCTCCTTGGCTTCCTCGTTGAGGATCTTCGCAAACTCCCATGCCAGCTTCTCGCGGCTCTTGTAGTGCGCGTCATACAGGGTGTCGATCATGGTCATCGGGCCCGGCAGCGCCCATTTGATCGGCTGCGTGGTCTGCCTGCGCAGGAATTTCGCATCGTCCACAAACACCGGCTTCGGGCGGCTGACAGCGCTCACCACGGTGGGCACGCTCGCGTCGTAGCGGTCGCGGATGCGGACGGTTTCACGCTTCTGGAAATCGACGCCACTGAGGTGTTCGATGAAGGTGGTGACGAAATGCTGCCGCGTCTGTTCGCCGTCACTGACGATGTCGATGCCGGCGTGCTGCTGTTCCTGCAGGGACAGGCGCAGGGCATCCTGCTTGCCTTCAATCAGGCCGTCATCCTGCAGCTTCCAGGGCGACCAGAGCTTTTCCGGCTCGGCCAGCCAGGAGGGCTTGGGCAGGCTGCCTGCGGTGGAGGTGGGGAGCAGTTTCTTCGTCGACATTGCGTCTTGTGTCCTGGGGGCGAAATGGAAAATCGATGGATCAGCGGGCGGCCCACTGCTCAAGCACGGCGCGGTATGGCTTGATGAAGTGTTCTTCGGTGAACCTGCCCTGCTTGACGGCCAGCTGGCTGCGCTCCTCGCGGTCGTAGACGATGCGGGTGGAGGAGTAGTCCTGGTGCTTCAGGCTGGGCTGGTAGACCTTGCCGGCCACGGAATTGGCGTTGTAGATCTCCGGGCGGTAGATCTTCTGGAAGGCTTCCATCGTGCTGATGGTGCCGATCAGTTCCAGATTCGAGTAGTCGCCCAGCAGGTCGCCCTGGAAGTAGAACGCCAGCGGCGCGACGCTGCCTGGCGGCATGAAATAGCGCACCCGCAGGCCCATCTTGTCGAAGTACTGGTCGGTAGGAGAGAACTCGTCCTGGCGGTATTCCACGCCCAGGATGGGGTGGTGGTTCTCGGTGCGGTGGTAGGTCTTGCTGCTGGAAACGCTGATGCAGATCACCGGTGCCTTGCTGAACTGCGCGCGGTAGGCGTCGGACTGCAGGAAGTGCTTGAACAGCTTGCCGTGCAGGTCGCCAAAGTCTTCGGGAATGGAGAAGCTGTCCTTGCCCTCGTTGCTGGCGGGCAGTACCACGCTGAAATCGTAGTCACGCACATACGACGAGAAGTTGTTGCCGACAATGCCTTCGGTGCGCGCGCCGGTGTGCGTATCCACCAGGGTGGGGCGCAGCACTTCGATCAGCGGGAACGGATCGCTGCCATCGCTGCCATCGATGTGCATCTCCACCGAGATGATGTCCAGCTCCACCACGTAGCGATCGGCGTTGGGGTTGTCCCAGTGCGCCAGGTCGTTGCAGCGGTTGTTGATCATGCCGAGCGTGTTGCGCAGGTTCTCCTGGCGGGATGCGCCGCGGGCCAGGTTGGCGAAGTTGGTGGTGATGCGCGTGCCGTCAGCGGGCTGGTAATCCTCGTTGAAAGGAATACGGGTGATGCTGAAGGTGAAGGTGTTGGTGGTCATGGGCGGCGTTCCGGTTTGCGGGGTGACATCCGAATGCAGGTCGATGGCATTCGGCGTTCAGAGAGCGGCAGCGGCCACAAGGGGAACAGGTGCTGCGCGATGGGAGAGGGCAAGCAACGGCATCGCCCGCTGTACCGCCAGGCGCGCCCGCTGGATCAGTGCTTCGTCGTGTACACGGCCGTCGGCGAAATCACGATCGGTCGCGTAAACGCCCAGGGGCAGGGTACGGGC
The DNA here is from genome assembly GCF_002750935.1 of Stenotrophomonas sp. LMG 10879. Taxonomy (NCBI): domain Bacteria; kingdom Pseudomonadati; phylum Pseudomonadota; class Gammaproteobacteria; order Lysobacterales; family Lysobacteraceae; genus Stenotrophomonas; species Stenotrophomonas sp. LMG 10879. The sequence continues at coordinate 383,142 of NZ_PEJT01000001.1, read as the reverse complement.
CTGGAAGAAGCTGAAGAGCGGTCGCAGCTGGTGGTCGATCACCAGCGCGTGGCGCTCGCTGCCGCCGGTTGCGGCCAGCAGGATCGGGGTGTCGACCAGCGCGTCCTGGTCGATGAAGTCGAAGAAGTGCTTGAACAGACCGGTGTACGAACCGCGGTAGACCGGCGTGGCCACCACCAGCACATCGGCCTGCTCGACAGCGACCAGCTGCCGCTCCACGGTCTCGGGCAACTGCGAGCGCCAGAGCGCCCCGGCCAACTGCGGCGCCAGCGCACCCAGTTCAATCAGGTGCTGATCGCAGGGGATGCCTTCGCCAATCAGGTCCAGCAGGTGCTCGGCCAGGGTCGCGGCCCTTGAGGGGCGCTGCAGCCCGCCGGAAACGGCGACGATACGGAGGGGGCGGGTCATCTCTTCGCTTCAGCTGGGGAGGGGCTCCTTCGAGTGATCTGCAGGGGCGCAGTCCTGCAGGCCGGCGGGGTGGCCGGGCTGGCAGGCATCCGAAGGCATGAACCGATGCTAGCCAGCCCTTCCCATGACGTAAAATGGTATTACTTCACCAATCCATGAGTGAGATTCATCGTCATGTTGGAGCGCATCCATCTCAGCATCGTGCAGCAGGTCGAGCAGCAAGGTTCGCTGACCGCTGCCGCAGGCGTGCTCAACCTGACCCAGTCGGCCCTGAGCCACAGCATGAAGAAGCTGGAGCAGCAGCTGGGCACCAACGTCTGGCTGCGCGAGGGCCGCAGCCTGCGCCTCACCCAGGCCGGCCAGTACCTGCTGGCGGTCGCCAACCGGGTGCTGCCGCAGCTGGACCTGGCCGAGGAACGGCTGGGCCAGTTCGCACAGGGCGAGCGCGGTGCGCTGCGCATCGGCATGGAATGCCATCCCTGCTATCAGTGGCTTCTGAAGATCGTCTCGCCCTATCTGGCCAGCTGGCCCGACGTCGATGTGGACGTCAAGCAGAAGTTCCAGTTCGGGGGGATCGGCGCGCTGTTCGGCTATGAAATCGACCTGCTGGTCACGCCCGACCCGCTGTTGAAGCCGGGCCTGAAGTTCGTTCCCGTCTTCGACTACGAGCAGGTGCTGGTCGTGGCCAAAGGCCACGCCCTGGCAAAGGCGGACTACGTGAAGCCGCGCCAGCTCTCGCAGGAAATCCTGATCAGCTATCCGGTGCCTTTCGAGCGCTTGGACATCTACAACCAGTTCCTGCTGCCGGCCGGGGTCACGCCCAGGCGGCACAAGGCCATTGAAACCACCGACATCATGATGCAGATGGTGGCCAGTGGCCGCGGCGTGGCCGCCATGCCGCGCTGGCTGGTGGAGGAGTACGCCGCGCGCATGGACGTGGTGCCGGTGCGGTTGGGTGCGCGAGGCATTCCCAAGCAGATCTATCTGGGTGCGCGCGAGGCGGATACCGGCATCGATTACCTGCAGGCATTCGTCGAGCTGGCACGGCACAGCTCCACCAGCGCCGGCAACCTGCGCGGGGCCAGCTGATGTCGGGGGCTGTCGACCGCCGGGCTCCGATTCTGGCGGGCACGCCCGACCGCGTGCAGCGGGCGCAGGCCTTCATCGGCGCCGCTTCCCTGGAAGTCAGCGCCAAGGCCCTGCCTGCGCTGCACGCAGAGGCGGCCCGCATCGCACCGGGGACGACGATCTCCATTCCCTACCTGCCCAGCGAGGACGACACTGCCCGACTGGCCGCAGTACGCGCGGTGCGCGAACTGGGTTTCGAGCCGATGCCACACCTTTCGGCACGCCGCATCGTCTCGCGCGCGGCGCTTGAGCATTTCATCGACCGTGCCGTCATCGACGCCGGTGTCGAGCGCTGTCTGTTGATCGCGGGTGATCTTTCCACCCCTGCCGGGCCGTTTGCCGACAGTACATCGATCATCGAGAGTGGTGTGCTCGAGCGCGCCGGCATCAGGGTTGTCGCTGTGGGCGGGCATCCGCAAGGCCATCCGGTGATGACCAGCGCCGATCGCTGGCGCGTGCTGGAACGCAAGTGCCAGCGTATTGAAGCGCGGAGCATGAAGCCGCTGATCATCACCCAGTTCGCATTCGATGCCGATAGCGTGCTGACCTGGTTGAATGAACTGCGCGGCCGGGGCATCACCCCTCCGGTGCTGGCGGGCGTTCCCGGGCCCGCCAGCATCGCGCGGCTTGTACGATATGCGGCGATGTGCGGCGTGTCTGCAAGCACCTCGATGCTGTCCCGCTACGGCATCTCGATCGGCCGCCTGCTGGGGACGGCCGGGCCGGATGTGTTCGTCGATCGCCTGGTGGACGGGTTGACCGAAGCCCATGGCCAGGTCAGCCCGCATCTGTTCCCCTTCGGGGGTATCGCAGCATCCATGGAATGGGTGGAGCACTACCGGATGCGGGCGGGCGAGCTCATGGCCCAGGACGGGCACTGTCCTCCGCATCCTCCATCCCCGGGCTGACCCGACGGCCGATGTCCTTCAGGCGGGCCAGCTGGTCAACCATCGACGGTGCGTCGTCGAGGCTGCCGACAAAGGTCCACAGGTAGGTCATCACCGCATAGACGTGGCCCGGTGTGATGCCATTGGTGGTGGCGAGGCGGCCGATGGTCAAGGCAAACAGCACCGCTGCCGCACCGCCGACGACCACGAAGGCGCCTGCCTCGCGATCGGACAGCAGGATGCGCAACCGTGACAGCGTGCTGTAGTGGCGGCGCAGCACCGACGGGCTGACCCGGTCCACCAGCCGGATTTCATGCTCCAGCCGGTTGTTCAAACGTCCGTGCAGCTGTTCGTTGCGTCGTGCGAACGAGGGCAGCAACAGCAGCGCGCCGAGCAGGGCAATCAGACTGGCCGCGCCAACCAGGGGCTCGATTGCCAGCAGCATCGCCGCCGCGCCGAACATGGAAACCAGCGCCGTCGCGATGATCGGCACGTGCTTCTCGAAGAAGTCGACGAACTCGCGGGCCAGCACCACCCGCGCCGCCGACGTGGACGTGGCCTGGCCCAGCCGTCGCTGCGCCTGCACCACGTTCACTGCCAGATCGGCATAGATGCGGGTGAACGTGCGCGTATCCACCGCACGACGGGCGGCACCGACCAGCCAGAACAACAGCACCACGCCCGCGTAGGAAATGGCATGGCCGACGTTGCCACGGATGATGGCGTCCACCGCGAAGCCGGCGAACAGCGGATACGCCAGCAGCAGCGCGTTCTCCAGCGCCACCAGCGAGAAGGTGCCGGTGAGCTGCCAGGGATAGGTGCGCAGAATGATCTTCAATGTAGCGGCCGCATTCTGTTGGCCGATGCTGCCGGCTGCGGTGGCCGAATCGTGCGCGTGTTTCATGGGAACCTGGATGGATCGAGGGTGGGGCAGGGAATCGAGGCAGGAACCCCCGGCAATACCCAGTATCGGCAGCGCCTTGGAGCGGGGATGGAGGAACGATGGAGATCGCGTGGAGAAGCCGGTGGCGTTCAGCGACCGGCGTGCACCGGCCAGCGGATCTCGAACACAGTGCCGCCACGCTCGCTTGGCCGGCACTGTGCCGTTCCGTGATGGGCCACGCTGATCGCGCGCACCACCGCCAGGCCGAGCCCGGAACCGCCGCCCTGCCGGGAACGTGACACATCGGTGCGCTGGAAGGCATCGAAGATGCTGTCGCGCAGTTCATCCGGCACGCCGGGCCCGCCGTCGTCCACGGTGACAGTGCAGTGCCCCGCGGCCAGCTTCACATACACCCGCAGCGGGCAAGGCGTAGCGTGGCGGCGCGCGTTCTCCAGCAAGGCCAGTATCGCCTGGCGGATGCGTGCCGGATCGCAGTCCGCCAGCGCGGCGCGCGCCTCCAGCGTCACCGAGAAGCCACTCTCGGCCAACGCATCGGACATCGCTTCTACTACTGCAGCCACCTGCACGCTGACGTCGCTGCGCTGTAGCCGCAGGTCCAGATGACCACTTTCGGCCAGGCTCACCACGCGCAGGTCTTCGATGATGCGGGTCAGGCCTTCCAGCTGGGTCAGCATGCTGGTGAACTGCTCCGGCCGTGGCTCGAACACACCGTCGGCGATGCCCTGCAGGCGACCGCGCAGAATGGTCATCGGCGTACGCAGTTCGTGCGCGATGGCCGCGTTCCAGAACACCCGGTTCTGCGACATCCGGCTCAGCCGCTCGGCCATGGAATTGAAGTCGCTCACCAGGGTAGCCGCTTCGGTCATCGAGGTGTGGTCGCCGCGCGCACGCGCATCCAGATCGCCGCTGGCCACGCGGCGCAGGCTTTCGGCTACCGAGTTCAAGGGGGTGATGATGCGCCAGGTCAGGCGCGATGCGATCAGCGACGCCAATACGATGACCACCATGGCGGTGAGGCCGATCCACAGCCACTCCAGCCCCGATGGCAGCATCGTCTGCGGCGTGTCGTACCAGCGCGGGTAGAAGACTTCCATCAGGTAATAGAACAGATAGAAGCCGGCGATCGACAGTACCGTCGAACACAGCGATGCCACTACGATCGAAAGCGTGATCTGGCGGCCGATGCTCTTGCCTTTGGCAGTCATCCGTCAGCCCAGCAAGCGGTAGCCAACGCCGCGGATGGTCGCCGGAATACCGCGCACGCCCACATCCTCCAGCTTGCGGCGCAGCTTGCTCACGTGGCTGTCCACCGTGCGTTCCTGGGCATCGCCCTCGGGCAGGCAGGCGTGCAGAAGATCGGCGCGCACATGTACCTGGCGCGGCGCACGGGCCATGTGCACCAGCAGGCGGAATTCAGTGAGGGTGACCGTCAACGCATGTCCTTGGCCGTCGACATTGACCGTCACATCGTGGCTGCGCAGATCGATCTCGAACGGCCCTTGGCGGATCACGCCGTTGGCCACATCGGCCACGCAAGGCGCACTACGGCGCAGCACCGCTTGGATACGCGCGACGATCTCGGCCGGGTTGAACGGCTTGGCTACATAGTCGTCGGCGCCCACGCGCAGGCCGGTCAGCTTGTCCAGATCCTGGTCGAGTGCGGTGAGCATGATGACCGGGGTGTTGCCGCGCCGGCGCAGTTCGCTCAGTACCTGCCAGCCATCCTTCTTCGGCATCTGCACATCCAGCAGCACCAGGTCGGGGCGCAGCTGGTGGTGGCTGGCCAGCGCCGCCTCGCCATCGCTGGCCCTGACACTGCGCATTCCGGAACGCGCAAGGTAAGCGCCAAGGATATCGGCGATTTCGCCTTCATCTTCGGCAATCAGGATCAAAGGCATCTGATGGGTGCGGATATCGCGCTTCATCGCGGGCAGGGGGTGGAAGAACCCGGCGAGGCTAGCGCCCCTTGATGGAGGCCCGGTCGAGATTGTGTCGAGATTGTGTGGACCCGCGCCTGGGTTCAGCGGCGGGCGGTGCACCTGAACGCAGGCCCCGGCTCCATGCGATCTCCACACGGGCTCCAGGAAACCTCCAACCAAGGCTCCCAGACTGAGGGCTTGGCGGTCGCGATGGGTGACCGCAAGCAGCCGGGCATCCCGATGAAAACCCGCAAGACTCTGATCATCGCCGCCGTGGCCACCCTTGCGGGCAGTGCCGGCTGGTGGGCGTTCGCCGATGGCGATGATGGCGCCCTGATCACCGCGCCGGCAAGGGTGGCTGATCTGGAGAAGACCGTGCAGGCGGTGGGCCGGGTCAATCCGAAGGAACTGGTGGCGGTGGGCGCGCAGGTGTCCGGGCAGGTCAAACGCCTGCACGTGGTGCTGGGCCAGCGCGTGCAGGCCGGCGACCTGATCGCGGAGGTGGATTCGCAGCCGCAGCGCATCGCCCTGCGCAGTGCCGAAGCGTCCACCAACGCACTGCGCGCACAGCATGCCGCCAGCGTGGCCCGCTATGCGCAAGCCAGCCGGATGCATGAGCGCCAGTCACAGCTGGTGGCATCGCGGCTGGTCTCGCAGGAGGGCTTCGAGGCCGCCCGGGTGGCACGTGATGCGGCACGTTCGGAGGTAGCTGCATTGCAGGCGCAGATCGATCAAGCGGTGACCCAGGTGGAAACGGCCCGGATAAACCTGGGCTATACCCGCATTCTCTCGCCGACCGACGGCTACATCGTTGCCATCGTCACCAAGGCCGGGCAGACGCTGAACTCCATGCAGACCACGCCGACCATCGTGATGCTGGCGCAGATGGACATGATGACCGTGCGTGCCGAGATCGCCGAGGCCGACGTGGAACTGATCGCGCCTGGCCAGCCGTTGTGGTTTTCGACACTGGGGCCGAGCGGACGCCGTTACGAATCCCATCTGCAGCAGCTGGAGCCCGCGCCATCCTCGATTGCCGACGCGGCTTCGGCCACCACCGGCAGTTCGGCGCAGACACCAAAGGCGGTGTACTACGCGGGCCTGTTCGATGTGGCCAACCCTGGCCTGAAGCTGAAACCTTCGATGACCGTGAAGGTGACGCTGCAGCTGGCCCGGGCCAGCAACGCACTGCAGGTGCCGCTGACCGCGCTGACCGGATCGGATGGCAACGACGACAATCGCGGCAGCGTGCGCGTGGTTGATGCCAAGGGGCGTGCCCACGAGCGCGCGGTGACCACCGGCCTGCGCACCGCCACCGCCGTGCAGATCCTGTCCGGCCTGCGGGTTGGCGAGAACGTGGTGGTCGGCCAGGCCCCGAGTGGCGGCGAGCCGCAGGCCACCAGCCTGCTGGGGATGTGAGCATGACCCACGCGCTGCTTCAATTGCACGGCGTATCGCGCGCCTACAGCACTGCCGCCGGTGACGTGGTGGTGCTGAAGGAGGTATCGCTGCGCATCGATGCCGGCGAGTTCATCGCCATCATCGGCCCATCAGGCTCGGGCAAGTCAACGCTGATGAACATCCTCGGCTGCCTCGACCGCCCCAGCCAAGGCAGTTACCGCGTAGACGGTGCGGCCACCGAACAGATGCCTCCGGACGAGCTGGCACGCCTGCGCCGCGAACACTTCGGTTTCATCTTCCAGCGCTACAACCTGATGGAGAATCTGAGCGCCACCGAGAACGTAGCGCTGCCAGCGATCTACGCAGGCATGGATATCAAGGCGCGCACTGCGCGAGCACGCGTGCTGCTGGGAGCGCTGGGGCTGGGTGAACGTACCGGCAACCGACCGAGCCAGCTGTCCGGCGGCCAGCAGCAGCGCGTGTCCATCGCCCGCGCGTTGATGAACGGCGGTGCCATCGTGCTGGCCGACGAACCCACCGGAGCGCTGGACCATGCCAGTGGCCAACAGGTGATGGCCGAGTTGAAGCGCCTGCATGCGCAGGGCCACACGGTCATCCTGGTGACCCACGACACATCGGTTGCCGCCCACGCGGCGCGGGTGATCGAGATCGCCGACGGGCGCGTCGTGGCCGATAGCGGTGCGGGCGGTCGCGCGGCCGCGTGCGCCAGATCCGCGTCCGAGACCGAACAGTTGTCGCGTGCCGGGCGGCGTGCTCGACTGGATGGCGTACACGAGGTTGCGCACATGGCAGTGCGCTCGATGCTGGCCCATCGCCTGCGCACGTTGCTGACCATGCTCGGCATCATCATTGGCGTGGCCGCCGTGATCACCGTAGTGGCATTGGGCAAAGGCGCACAGGCGCAGGTGGAATCACAGATCAACGAGCTCGGTGCCAGTACACTGGAGATCTTCCCGGGCGCCGACTTCGGTGACCCGCGTTCGGCAGAAATCGAAACGCTGGTGGTCGCCGATGCCGACCATCTGGCCGCACTCAGCTACGTGGACAGTGTCAGCCCGTCCTTGAGCGGTTCGGTGGCCGCGCTGCAGGGCAGCCGGCGTGCCAACACGCAGGTGATGGGCGTTGGCGCAGATATGCCGCGCGTACGCGGCCTGCGCCTGAAGGCCGGGCGCTTCTTCACCGAGTACGAAGTGGAGGCGTATCGTGCGGTCGGCGTGGTCGATCAGAAAGCGGCCACGGCGCTGTTCGACGGCGACCCGATCGGCAGTACCGTACTGCTGGGCGGTATGCCGGTGGAGGTCATCGGCGTGGTCGGCGCCAGCGCCTTTGCCGGTGGAGCAACACCGACGGTCTATGTGCCGCATACTTCCGCCGCCTCACGTTTGTTGGGCAGCCAGCGTCTGGAGAGCATTACCGTGCGTGTGCGCGACAACGTGTCGACCAAGGCAGCCGAAGCCTTGCTGGGCGCCGAACTGCAGCGCCGGCATGGCCGCCGCGATTTCTTCATCTACAACGCCGACCAGATCCGCAAAGCGGTGATGAAGTCCAGCCAGACCATGGCGGCACTGGTGTCCGCCATTGCCGCGGTGGCGCTGGTGGTGGGTGGGGTGGGGGTAATGAACATCATGCTGGTATCGGTGAAAGAGCGCGTACGCGAGATCGGCGTGCGCCTGGCCGTGGGCGCGCGGCAAGGCGACATCCTGCGCCAGTTCCTGATCGAAGCGGTGCTGATCTGTCTCTTCGGCGGCGTACTTGGCGTGCTGCTGGCCTTCATTGCGGGTGCGCTGACCAGCCTGTTGTCGCTGGGCGTACCGTTCCTGTTTACCGCCGCGCCGGTACTGGTTGCACTGGCGTGTTCGTCGGCCATCGGCCTGGCCTTTGGTTACTTCCCCGCGCGCAGTGCCGCGCAGCTGGACCCGATCCAGGCGCTGGCGGCGGAGTAGGGTGCGAGCCTGCCCAGCCGTGAGAACCGGCACAGGCGTGGGCCTTGGCCATCGGCTATCTTAAGGCCCCATTCCGCACCTCCCTTCAAGCGGCGACGCATGCACGTGACTTCGATGAGTGTCCGAAACAGGCGATGGCTCAGCTGCCTCCTGGTGTCCGCCGCGCTGTTGGCTGCAGGCTGCGCCAGCGAAAAGGTTCCAGCGAAGGATCTAGGGACGGAGATCGATGACGTTGCCGCAACGCTGATCCAGCAGCCGTTGCTTCATTCAACCTCGATCGGCGTCGTGTACCGGGGCAAGGAATTCATCCGTCATCGCGGCGACATGGAAACCGGCAAGCCAGGCCTGCCGACCGATGCGACGCTCTACGAGATCGGTTCGTTGAGCAAGACCCTGGCGGGCACCCTGATGGCCAATGCCATCCTGGAACACAAGGTGAGTCTGGACGACGATGTTCGGCAGTACCTGCAGGGGGACTACCCGAACCTGCAGTACAAGGGTGAGCCCATCCGCATCCGCCATCTGTTGTCGCACACCAGCGGCCTGCCGAACATGTTGCCGGAGCGTGCGAACACGGTGCTGGCGGACTTCACCGATCATCGTACGCCAGGCGAACTCAACGCCATCTACGCGCACTACGGCAAGGCTGACTTCTTCAAGGACCTGCACACCGTCGAGATCGGCCGGGCGCCCGGCAAGGATTACGCATACTCCAGTGCCGGGACGGAGCTGACGGCGCATATCCTCGAAACCGTCTACAAGCGCGACTACGCGTCGCTGCTGCGCGGATTTCTCAGTGATTCCGCCGCAATGACCGACGTCAGGATCCAGCTGGGCGACGCCGAAGCGCTCCGGCTTGCAGCCGGCTATCACAGTGACAACCCGGTGCCGACCACGCCGATGCCGCAGCTGCCATGGGGCGCCTCCGGAAACATGAAGGCGACCGTCCCGGGAATGGTGAAGTACCTCAGGTTCCAGCTGGCCAATGGGCCCGTGGTAAAGGAATCGCATCGCCCCTTGGTCCAGTTCGATTCCGGGTTCAGCATCGGCTACTTCTGGAACATCGTCGCCGGCGATCGCCTGAAGGGCGTCTACTACGCCCATCATGGTGGCGTACCGCGTTCGCAGTGCTACATCTACATCGTGCCCAAGTATGATCTTGGCATCTTCGTCATCACCAACCAGAGCGGCGACCAGACGGCGCGCGCCATGGAGACGGCGATCGATACGCTGGTCGAGAAGATTGCCGCGCGGGAAACTCTTGCTGGTGATGGGATTTCCCGTTAGCGCCCCCGCGATTTCCGTCTGTCGGTGTAGTGCCGAACGGTCTTGGCACCCCCAGGCAGGAGTATTTCGTTTTGATCATCCGTACGTTGAATGTGGTCCTGCTGCTCGCAGGCCTGGGGCTTGCCATGGCGCCCGCCGCGCCAGCGGCAGAATCGATCCGCAAGACCGCTCCCAGACAGGAAGACATTGATCGAGCGCTGGCGCTCGTGTCCTGCAAGGCCGATCGCACGGCATTCCGGACCTTGGCCTATCAGTTGCGTGACATCGCAACCAGCGGAAAGCCGTCGGCTGGCTGGCAGCAGATCGCCGGCAAGGCTGGGGGCTACAGCAACGCACTGGGCGATATGCCCGGTGTTGTCGCGGAAATGCAGCTTGCCGCCCCGGTTCTCGTCTTCGGCCATCCATCCACGCGGTTGATACTGTCGCGTAGTTCCGTGGTGGCCGTCTTCGATGAAGCCCTTGCTGCGGACCTCAGCAAGGCCCTGTCCCTCGACACGTCGGGGGCGCAGGGTGTCCCCGCGGGAATGCGCTTGGTGCGGTCAGCGCCGGAGGCCCACGGCGACGGCATCGAAGTGATGGCACTGGTGGCCCAGCGCATCGAGGCCGACCCAGTGCCGATCGCCGTAGCCGGTTGCCTGTACTTCACACGGTGAGGACCGGAGTGCTATCGGAGCCGCGCTTCAGTCGTGGTTTCCATCCTTTCATCAGTCCCCACCGGGTCTGGTCGCACATCCATCGCCGGTGTTGATGCGTTCGGCTAGGCTTGCGCAGATGACCACAAGGATGAACGATGAACCGCTGGCTCTTTCTGCTATTTGCCGCACTCCCGCTCGCCGCCGGGGCGGTCGTCATCCGTGATGATGTTGACGATGCCAGGTATCGGATCGAAGGATCCGCGTTTCCAGCACTGGCGGACATGCCCGGCGAGGGCCATGGCGTGCTCATCGATCCACGCTGGGTGGTGACCGCAGCGCATGCCGCGCCGATGGAGGGGATGGGTGCAACGATCACCATCAATGGGAGCGCATACGGCGTCGAGCGCGTGTTCCTGCACCCCGGCTACAGGAGCATGCCCGAGGCCTTGGGCAGGGAAGCCCTGGCGACGGGAAATCCCTCCGGAATCCACGCTTTCCTGGCTGCGTCCGACGACATCGCACTGATCAGGCTTGCGACGCCGGTGGATGGTGTGAGGCCGGTAGCGCTCTATCGCGGCGCGGCGGAGGTCACTCAGGTGGTTGCATTGATAGGGAAGGGCGCCACCGGCAATGGCGCGGCGGGTCAGTTGCCGGGTGGCCCCCACCGCACATCCCTTCGGCGTGCCTACAACGCAGTTACCGGCGGCAACGAGCGCTATATCTGGTACCGGTTCGATCCGCCTCCGCACGGACTACCCCTTGAGGGTGTGCTTGGCAGTGGCGACAGCGGTGGCCCGCTTGTGGTCAACGCCCATGGAACCTGGCAACTGGTGGGGCTTGGGTCCTGGATCACGGCCGTTCCCGAGCATGCCCTTGAAGCGGGCTTTTACGGCCAGATGGTCCACAACGTTCGCGTGTCCCGCTACGTCGACTGGATCGAGGCCGTCATGCGGCAGGATGATGATCGCCTGGCGCCCGGCAAAACAGGGCGCGCTAATGGCCCACTTGGAAATGGACGCCCCTGACAAGATCGATGGCGAAATCCCGCGCAAGCTGTTCTGAAGCGGGACGGGCGCATATGTGCCGCGCTCAGCGCACCACGCATGTCGCTGAGTTGGAGCGCGAGGCGGGGACATGCCAGATCTGTTCACCTTCCTCGTCATCGCCGACATAAAGCGCGATGCGTCCGTCCTCCTCGCGGCGAAGAGTGGGACTGAATGGGACGGTGTCGATTTCGCCGCCTTTGCCGATGAAGCGCATCTCACCGCCGCAGACAAAATTCGAACCGGGCTCCTCTGCCAGCGCGCCACAGTTCAGTGGCGAGGATTCGGCGCGGACCAACGGCTTCACCCGAGGCTGGATGCGCCCCTGGTCGGCCAGCTCGCAGAAATGGTCGGCGATGGTGTTGCGCATCTCGGCTTGCGAGGGCATCCACGCGGGGCAGCGGGATGCATCGCCTTCGCAGCTGCTTGCCGGCGCGGTGGAAGCAGGCCGCGGGGGCGGTGCCGCGATCGCCATGGAGAGCGGCAGCTGGGACGCCGCGATGGCAAGCAACAGGCGCGCGGAGACGAGCATGCATATCCCTGGTCGGTTGAGCCCGGCATCGTAACGCAGGGAGCCAGCCCTCACTCCTCTGGCGTCCTCGGCGGCAGCCTGTCGTCACGCTGGTGCCAGGCCGGCAGCTCCAGCGCGTGGCGTTTGAGCATGGCCTGGATGCCTGCATGCGCCTGGTCCCTTTCCGAGTGCTCGCATTGGTCCAGAATTTCTGCAGCCAGCGTTTCAAACTGCGGCCAGAACTGCGCCGGATGCCGCACCTGCGCCAACCAGTGCACCAGCATCTCGGCCAGCGCATCAAGCTGCACCTGTATTTCGGGGCGGACGTTCATCCCGGGGGCGCACCCAGATCAAGTGCAACACGGTAGTGATGCCCGTCATCCCGAAGCAGGACGGTAAGGTCCGGCTGCAGCATGCCATCCACATGCAGCGTTGGCTGGCCCTGCGCAGTGCGGGTCACCACGAATTCGTAGAAGCTGCGACCGAAGCGGTAGCTCAGTTCGAATGATGGCCAGTGATCGGGCAGGCAAGGCGCAAGCGACAGGCGATCACCTTCCCGACGTATGCCGAGCAGGGATTCCACCAGCAGGCGATACATCCAGCCGGCCGAGCCGGTGTACCACGTCCAGCCGCCGCGGCCGACATGCGGAGACACGGCGTATACATCCGCTGCCAACACATACGGTTCGACGCGGTAGGTCTGCACCGCTTCCGGGTGCAGCGCGTGATTGAGCGGGTTGATCATGCCGGCCAACTCCCAGGCACGCACCGCGTCTCCCTGCTGTGCGAATGCCATCGCCGCCCACACGGCCGCGTGCGTGTACTGGCCGCCATTCTCGCGCACGCCTGGTACGTATCCACGAATGTAGCCGGGGTCTTCCGTGGTCTGGTCGAACGGCGGATCGAGCAGCTGGATCAGCTGGGCGTCCTTCCGCACCAGATGCGTGTACAGCGAATCCAGCGCCTGCGTGGCACGCTCAGGTGCGGCAACGCCTGACAGCACCGACCAGCTCTGGGAGATCGAGTCGATGCGACATTCCTGGTTCTGTGACGAACCCAACGGGGTGCCGTTGTCGAACCAGGCGCGGCGATACCATTCCCCGTCCCAGGCATGCAGTTCCAGGTTCTGGCGCAGGCTGTCGGCCTGCTGTTGGCACCATTGCGCACGGGAGGTGTCGCCACGCGCGTTGGCCACCCCGATGAAGCGGTGCAGCGTGTCATGCAGGAAGAAACCGAGCCACACACTTTCACCGCGCTGCTGGTCGCCGACGCGGTTCATGCCGTCGTTCCAATCACCACTGCCCATCAACGGCAGGCCGCGCTCACCGAGCAGCCGGCAACCGCGCTCGAGCGCGAGGACGCAATGTGCATACAAGCTGTCGCGCTGCGTCGAAGGGGTAGGCGTGTCGTAGTACCCTTCCTCTTCCGCGGTCACTGCGCGCCCCTCGATGAAGCCGACCGTTTCGTCCAGCACGCTGGCATCGCCGGTGACCTCCAGGTAGCGGCAGGCGCCCTGTGGCAGCCACAGATAATCGTCGGAGCAGCGGGTGCGCACCCCGCGACCTTGCGGCGGGTGCCACCAGTGCATCACATCGCCGTCGGTGAACTGGTGTGCGGCGCACAGCAGCAGGTGTTCGCGGGTCAGCTCCGGGCGAGCGTGCACGAGGGCGAGCGCGTCCTGCAGCTGGTCGCGGAAGCCGAACGCTCCGCCTGACTGATAGTAGCCACTGCGCGCCAGGTAGCGGCAGCCCAGGGTCTGGTAGACCAGCCAGCCATTGGCCAGTGCGTCCAACGCCGGGTCCGGCGTACGCACCTGCACCGTGGCCAGCACATTGCGCCAATGGATGCGCACCGCGTCCAGCGCGTCGATGGCCTCCTGGGCGCCCTGGCGGCTTCGTGCCAGTGCCAGCGTTTCCTCGCGGTCGCGCCCCGCGCCGAGGCGGAACGTGGTTTCACTGCGGTCGCCCGGCGCCAGCTCCAGGGGCACCTGGATCGCCGCACAGGGATCCAGGCCCGCACCCATCCGTCCATCCAGCCGTTCGCGCCGCAGCGCCGCCGGTGCCTGCAGGCTGCCGTTGCGGCCGATGAACTCCAGGCGATCACAGGTCCAGCCGCAGCCGTCGGCATCGGTGTCGAAGAAGGCCATCCGGCCGCCGAAGTCGGTGCTGTAGGTATTGCGCGCCAACAGCGCGCCGGTCTGCGGGTCGCGCTCGGTGACCACGTGCATGCGCGACTTCGCGCGCAGGTCACCCATCACCCACTCGACGTAGCCGATGGCCGACAGCCGCCGTGTCCTGCCCGACAGGTTGTGCAGGCGCAGGACCGAGAACTTCAGCGGCGCGGCGACGTCGACGAAGACCCACAGCTCACTGGCGATGCCGTCCTCGACATGCTCGTACACCGTGTAGCCGAATCCGTGACGCGTACGGTAGGCCCCGGTGCCCCTGCGCGGCAGCGGCATCGGCGACCAGACACGACCGGTGTCCTCGTCGCGCAGGTAGAACGCCTCGCCGCCCGTGTCCGAGACCGGGTCATTGAGCCAGGGCGTCAAGCGGAACTCGTGCGCATTCTCGAACCAGGTGTAGCCCGGCGCACTTTCGCTGACGACCGTTCCCAGGCGGGCGTTCGCGATCACGTTGGCCCAGGGCGCCGGCGTCGGCGCGTCTTCGCGCACCACCACGACATACTCGCGGCCGTCCTCACTGAAACAGCCGGTGCCGTTGTCGAACTGGCCGGCGCCGCGGTAGGGAAGGAACGGCCACGGGTCATCCATCTCCTCGTCGTGCCCGGCGCCCGGGGGCAAGCCTGCGTCGAGGCCCGCGTCTGCGACGATGGACAGCCCCGGCGTCGCCTCCGACGACAGTGCCAGTTCCTGCTGCACTGCCTGCGGCACCAGAGGCGGGATCCGTCGCGGAGGCGGCGGTTGGCGGCCGACCTGTGCGGCGAGGGTGCCGTCCTCGTCGCTGATCACCGCCCGTGCCACCGCCTGCAACAGGACGCGATCCTCGTGGGTCATGTTCTGCACCGGCCGCACGAAAATGCCGCCGGGGCGATCAAGCAGGCCCGTCTCCGAACTGGCGGCCACCATCCCCAGGATCTGGTCCTGCAGTTCCTGCCGATAGCCGGCCTTGCTGTCGTTCCAGATGACCAGGTCGGTGTTGAGTCCCTTCTGCCGCCAGTAGGCGTGTGCCTGCACCAGCTGCCTGACCAGTTCCACGTTGTCCGCATCGGTGACCTTGAGCAGCACGATGGGCAGGTCACCCGAGATGGCATGGCTCCACAACCCGGATTGTCCGCGCTGGTTCTGCAGGAGGACCCCGGCGCCCGCGCGCAGCAGTGGACCGACATACAGCACGTGGGCGGCCAGACGCTCGTACAGCGCCGCCTCGGCCTGGCTGGCGTTGATCTGCCGGCGCACCACCTGGCTGTGCGTCCACGCCAGGTCAAAGACGCGGTCGGCCAAGCGGCGGTCACGGTATTTGTCCACCAGCACCTCGCAACCGGGGCGGTCGGCGCCGACGCCATACACCATGTCCAGCTGCACGGTCTGCTCGGGCTCAAGCACCACGCGGACGCGGATCGCCACGATCGGGTCGAGCACCGAACCGTCCGTGCCGGAAAGCTCGGTATCGGTGGTCAATGCCTGTGGCGTCCGCGGCGTGTTGCCACGGCCCAGGAAGCGCGCACGGTCGGTTTCGTAGGAGATCGCCACCACCTCCGCGTCATGCACGGCGACCAGATGGAACATCCACGGCGGAACCTCGTCGTGCGAACGCGGCCGGCGCGTGCACAGCACGGCCTGCTTGGCGGCCAGAATCTCGCTCTGCACGAACAGGTTGCTGAAGGCCGGGTGCGCATCGTCGGCCGCCGCAGGTGCCAGCACCACTTCGGCATAGGTGGTGATCTCCACCGTACGCGGGCGACGGCTGCGGTTGGTCAGGCGCAGGCGCCTGAGCTCGATGTCGTCCTCGGCGGAGATGGCGACCTGCAGATGGCTCTCGCAGCCGCGGCGGGTACCACGGAACTCTGCCTTGGCGTCAGAGAAGATCGCCTCGTAATTGTCCACCGCCACGCAGGTGGGCTGGTACGCGGCAGACCAGAACTCGCCGCTGTCCACATCACGCAGATAGCAGAACGACCCCCAGGCATCGGTGGTGCCGTCCTCGCGCCAGCGGGTCAGCGACAGATCGCCGTGGCGGCTGTAGCCGCCGCCGGCATGGGTCAGCATGCCGTGGTAGCGTCCGTTGGACAGCAGCTGCACCTCCGGGCGCGGGCCGCCCGGGTCCCGCAGCACGCGCAGCGCCGTCTCGTCCTCGGCCGTGGCCGAGTGCTCGCCCAGCGCTTCCACCTCATGCGGGTGGAAGACGCCGATGCGCGGAATGCGCTCCTGCAGCAACAGCAAGGTGGCCTGGAACTCGACATCGGCAAGGAAGCGGCGCTGCATCGGCTGGTCGCGCAACAGGTAATCCAGCGACAGCAGGCCCATGCCCTGGTGGTGGGCCATGAACGAACGCAACAGCACGTGATCCTGCCCCGGCGGCAGCCGGGCAGGGGTGTAGTCGATCGCCTCGTACATGCCAAAGCGCCCGGCAAACCCCAATCCCTCCAGTACCTGCAGGTTCTGGCAGGCCGCTTCCGGCGCCACCATCAGCGCCATCATGCTGGCATAGGGCGCGATGACCCGATCCTGGCCCAGGCCGCGCTTCAGCCCCAACCCCGGTACGCCGAACGCCCGGTACTGGTAGTTCAGGCGGGCATCGACGGCGTTGTAGCCGGACTCTGACACCCCCCACGGCAGGTTCAGGGTCCGCCCGTAGACGATCTGCGCCTCGACCGCATGCCGTGTGGTCTGGTCCAGCAGCGTATCCGGATAGCTGGGCATCACCAGCTGCGGCATGAGGTACTCGAACATCGAGCCACTCCATGACAGCAGCGTCGGCGTGCCGTTGACCTCGGTGAGCATCCGGCCGAGCGCAAACCAGCTCTCCTGCGCCAGCTGGCCCTGGGCGATGGCGACGAAGGCGCACAGCCGTGCTTCGGAGGCCAGCAGGTCGTAGAAGCTGTTGTCGAGGCGATGGTCGTCGACGTTGTAGCCGATCGAAAGCAGGTTGCGGGTGCGGTAGAACAGGAACCCGTATTCCATCAGCGAGAACTGCCCGGCGCGGTGCGCAAGGGCCTGCAACTGCTGGATGCGCGCACGGGCATCCGCACCGGCGGTGCCGCGCCGCGCAGCCAGCTGGCGCAGGCTGGGCACCGGTGCTTCGTCGTCCGCATTGGCATCGGCAGGGAGACTGGCAAGCGACGCGTGGGCGGCATGGCATTCGGCGGCGAACAGGGTCGGCCAGTGCAGCTCGCCTTCCTCGGGCAATGGCGGCGCGGGCCACTGCGCCAGCACGACGTCGGCCAGGCTGACCAGTTCCTGCAGGCGGGCGAGTATCTCCGCCGTTCCGACAGGGCGGTCGACACGCGTTGAGGCCAGACGCTGGCGCAGATGGTTGAGCGCCTCAACCAGTGCTGCATCGTCGCGGCGATGGCGCTGCCGTTCCTCTTCCAGCACGCCGAGCGTATCGGCCAGGCCATCGAAGGTGTGCGGCGCCAGCACCGGCGCATCCACCAGCGCGAGCAGGCCCTGGCGCAGCGTCAGCAGATGCCCGGCAAGATTGCCGCTGTCCACGGTGGAAACGTAGCGCGGCGGCAGCGGCGCCAGGGTTTCGGTGTCGTACCAGTTCAGGAAGTGGCCGCGATGGCGCGGCAGCTGGTCCAGCGTGTCGAAGGTGAGGGCCGTACGTTCAGCGACCGCGCCCAGCTGCAGATAGCCGAAATCCCACGCCGACAGATTGGCCAGCAGGGACAGGCCGATGTTGGTTGGCGAGGTGCGGCGTGCCACCACCAGCGACGGATGCTCCTGGATGTTGTCCGGTGGCAACCAATGATCCTGCTCGCGCACCCAGGCCTGGAAGAAGGACCAGGTGCGCCGCGCCAGCCGGCCCAGGAACGCCCGCTGTGTTACGGAAAGTTCCGCCACGCTCGCGGCCGGCGGCCGGCCCAGCCACGCCATCAACGCGGGGGCAAAGGCCCAGGCCAACAGCAAGGGCAGCGCGAACGGCAGCGCCTGCGGGCGCACGCTGGCCACCACAACCACCAAGGCAATCGCCAGCAGTGAGGCCGGCGCCATCACCCGCCATTCCGCGCCGCGGTCGCTGCCGAGACGGCGCTCGACTTCGCTTGAAGGGTTCCATTGCAGCAGGTGGCGGCGTGTGACGGCCATGCGCCAGAGCGTGCGCAGCACCGCGTCGCTTGCCAGCAATGCCTCGAAGGGCAGGCACGCGACCTGGGTGGACGCGCGCAGCAACGATTGCAGCGTACCTCGCCCGACCTTGATGTAGTGCGCTTCCAGCGGCGTGTCGTCCGGAACGCTCAGGGCATCGCGCAGCATGCCTATCAGCGGCGGCGCGTACCACAGTGCCAGCACCCATGCCGTCCATGCAGCAGGGTTTCCGGCATACAGCCAGCCCACCACCAGCAAGACCAGGGCAGCAATCGGCACCAGGCTGCGGCGCAGGTTGTCCAGCAACTTGCCGCGCGACAGCAGACTGAGCCGGTTGCGTTCCCATCCCTGGCCCGGGCGCGGCGTCCACGGCATCAACCACGGCAACAGCTGCCAGTCACCGCGGATCCAGCGTGCACGGCGCTTGGTGTCGGCGGCGTAGCGCTCGGGGTAGTCCTCGTACAGGCGCACATCGCTGACCAGGCCCGCGCGTGCATAGCAGCCTTCCAGCAGGTCGTGGCTGAGGATGCGGTTCTCGGGCAGGCGACCCTCGAGCGCGTGCTCGAAGGCGTCGACGTCATAGATGCCCTTGCCCACGAACGAGCCTTCGTCGAACAGGTCCTGGTAGACGTCCGAGACCATGCGCGTATACGGATCGATACCGGGCTCGCTGCCGAACATCCGGGCAAAACGCGAGGTGCGGCGCCGACCGAGGCTGGTGCCGACGCTGGGCTGCAGGATGCCGTAGCCCTCCACCACGCGTTGCAGCGTCGGATCGAAGCGCGGGCGGTTGAGCGGGTGCGCCAGGGTGGCGACGAACGCGCGTGCCGCATCCCGCGGAAGTTGTGTGTCCGAATCCAGCGTGATGACGTAGCGGACGCCGATCAGCGCAGCCGCGTCACCCACGATGCGCATGAACGCGGCCGCATCGCCCAGACGGAGCAGGGCATTGAGTGCCGCCAGCTTGCCGCGCTTTCGCTCGTGTCCCATCCACACGCCTTCACCCGGGTTCCATTGCCTGGGGCGGTGCAGCAGGTAGAAACGATCGCCGCGCTCGGGCGCGTAGCGCCTGTTCAATTCCTCGATCCGTGCCGTGGCGTGCGCAAGCAGGGTGTCGTCCGTCGCCGCCGTGGCCTCCGCCGCGTCGAGAAAGTCCGTCAGCAGCACGAAGCGCAGCTGAGGATCGCGGTTGGCCAGGAACCGCACCTCCAGCGCTTCGACCAGCACGTCGATTCCGTCGATGCTGGACAGCATCGAGGGGACCGCGACCACGGTGGCGCAGGCGGCCGGGATGCCTTCGCTGAAATCCAGCTTGGGCAGCGGCCTGGGGGCGACCAGCACCGTTGCGGTCCAGTTCACCAGCACGATGCCCAGCTCACTGAACACCAGCAGTGCGAGCAGCGCGGCCAGCCAGAGCGGTACCGAACCACTGCCGGTTGCCAGCAGGCCCGCGGTGGCCAGCACCGCCAGCAGGGCGATCGGCAGCAGGTACAGCGCAAGCGGCACGCGATGTGCCAGTCGCCGTGCCTTGCGGTGGCGCGGTGCTGCCTCGGCCACTGCTTCCACGGTGGCGTTCAGGCCCTCGCCAACCAGCCAGTAGCCCACGTGCGTACGTGGCCCATCCGGCGGTGTTGCCGTCCGTGCCAGGTCCAGCGCGATGGTGGCAACGCGCTCCTCTGCCATGCGGCTGCCGCGGGCGATCTTCTCCACCACATGGCGGTAGGCGTCGCGGGTGGCAAAATCCATCTGCGCATAGACGGCCATCGGGTCTTCGCGCAGCCGCTGCTCCACCACACTCATCTCTTCGACAAACGTGCGCCAATCCATGGTGGAGAGAAAGCGCAGGCTGCCGATGCTGTTGCCGATCGACACCTGGTCGGCCGCCTGCTGCTGCCCCTCGGCGGCGACCAGCTCGTCGACGCGCTGCCCGGCCGCTGCAGCCCACTGTTCCAGCCACGCGACGGGCATGGCCCAGGCACCGCCGCGCCCATGCAGCGAGCGCGTCAGCTCGGCGATGAACGCGCCGGTCAACGGAGGCGTGGATCGTGCCATGTCCGCAACCACCAGGACCACATCGGTCGGGGTCTCGGAAGCGGCTTGATTGAGGCTGTCCGCCCATTGCGAAGCGAGGCGACGGTCGGTTCCATCGCGCATCACCCGCGCCGCCATGCGCCGCAGGTTCTCCAGCAGCGCCAGGCGCAGCATGATCGGAACGGCCCACAGCTCGCCCAGGCTCAGCGGCGCGAGCGATTGGTACGATGCGATGAAACGGCCCAGCGTGTCCGCGTCAATGCGACCGTCACCGTGCGCGATGGCCTGCATCGACAGCTCATACACCCGCGGCAACCCGGCCGAGGGGCCCGAGACAAGCGACGGCAGCTGCCGGCTGTAGCCGCGCGGCAGGTGGCGCCGCGCGGTCTGGATCTGTTCCTCAACCAGGTAGTAGTTGTCGAGCAGCCATTCCCCCGCCGGGGTTACCGGCCGCTGTTCGCGTACCACGCTGCTGAGCAGCGAATTGGCGTCTTCCAGCACCCGCTCGTTGGCCTGCAGGCGTTCGAGCAGGCGCTCCGGGCCGGGTCGCATCCGCACGCGGTGCTGGCGCGCCAGCGCGCGGCCGTACACCTCCATCTGTTCAACGCTGTACAGCGCGGCACGCAGTGGGCCCTCGGTGGCCTCGATGGCCGGGACCGAGGCCTGGTGTTCACGCCAGCGCCAACGCACACGACGACGCAGGCGCAGCCAGCGGCCAAATAGACGACGAAGGTGGGGCATGGGCTACCAAGGGGGAGGGTGCGTCCTGCATGGTTGCATTGCAGGTGCCGTGGTAGCTGTGAAGGCCGGGTTTCCGGTCCTTGATGGCGGAGTCGAGCCCCCGGGGCGGAACTCCCTCGCTCCATTCACCCCGCAGCAGCGAGAATGTGTCACCGGGCACGCTCTGCTGCGTGCCGCTTACTGCCTGCAGGATCGCGAAGATGTCCAACACCCCCTTTGGCGAATCGTCATGTGCTGCCGCCGCCAGCGGCTGCGTCGAGGTGCGCGGCGCGCGCGAGCACAACCTCAGGAATGTCGATGTGTCCATTCCGCGCAACGCACTGGTGGTGTTCTCTGGAGTATCGGGTTCCGGCAAGTCATCGTTGGCCTTCGGTACCGTCTTCGCCGAGGCGCAGCGGCGCTACTTCGAATCCGTAGCGCCATATGCACGCCGCCTGATCGACCAGGCGGGAGTGCCCGATGTGGATGCCATCGACGGTCTGCCGCCGGCGGTCGCCCTGCAGCAGCAGCGCGGCGCCAGCAATGCACGTTCATCGGTGGGCAGTGTCACCACGCTGTCCAGCCTGGTGCGCATGATGTACTCGCGTGCAGGCGCATACCCGGCCAACCAGCCCATGCTGTACGCCGAGGACTTCTCACCGAATACGCCACAGGGCGCCTGCAGCACCTGTCATGGCCTGGGGCACGTCTACGAGGTGACCGAAGCGCTGATGGTTCCGGATCCGTCGCTGAGCATCCGCGAACGCGCCATCGCCTCCTGGCCGCCGGCATGGCATGGCCAGAACCTGCGCGACATCCTGGTCACGCTCGGCTACGACATCGACATACCGTGGAAGAAGCTGCCGAAGAAGGACCGGGAGTGGATCCTGTTCACCGAGGAAACGCCGACCGTGCCGGTCTATGCCGGCTTCACGCCCGCCGAGACACGTGCCGCGCTCAAACGCAAGCTGGAGCCCAGCTATATGGGCACGTATACCGGCGCCCGGCGCTACGTACTGCACACGTTTGCCAATACCCAGAGCGCGTTGATGAGGAAGCGGGTCTCCCGCTACATGGAAGGCAAGCTGTGCCCGGCCTGTCACGGAAAGCGCCTGAAGCCGGAGGCGCTCTCGGTCACCTTCGCAGGCGTGGACATCGGCGAATTCATGCGCCTTCCGCTGGATCAACTGGCGGACCTGCTGGAGCCCATCGCGCAGGGCGATTTCAGCGCACACAGCCGGGGTGAACGCACCAGCAGAAGCGCCACCCGCCGCGACCGCACCACGCGGGCAGCGAGCGGTCGTCCTGTCCATGCTTTGGCCCCCGACGTGCGGCTGACCTCGGCCCTGTCGGAGGAGAAACGTCTGGCTGCACAGCGGCTTGCAGGCGGCGTCATGGCGCGTGTACACCAGCTGCGAGTCCTGGGCTTGGGGTACCTCTCGCTGGATCGCGCCACGCCAACGCTATCGGCTGGCGAACTACAGCGCCTGCGACTGGCCACCCAGCTCAGCTCGTTGCTGTTTGGTGTGCTGTACGTGCTCGATGAGCCCTCGGCCGGCCTGCATCCCGCCGACAGTCAGGCGCTGTACGACGCGCTGGACCGGCTGCGTGACGGCGGGAACTCGGTGTTCGTTGTCGAACATGATCTGGAGCTGATGCGCCGCGCGCAGTGGCTGGTGGATGTCGGCCCTGAGGCGGGCGAGCATGGCGGGCGCGTGCTCTACAGCGGCGAGCCCGAAGGCCTGCGGCACGTGCAGGATTCACGCACGGCCCGGTACCTGTTCGACCAGGTGCCTGCGGCCGCCAGCCGGCAGCGCAGTGCCAACAGTTGGCTGGAGCTGAAGGGCATCCACCGCCACAACCTGCGGGGTGTGGATGCGCAGGTGCCGCTGGGGCTGCTGACCGCAGTGACCGGCATTTCGGGCTCCGGCAAGTCCAGCCTGATGGCGCAGGCACTGCCTGAGCTGATGCTGCTGCACCTGGGGCATGAGCCCGCAGACGATGGAGCGGAGGGCACGCCTACGGAAGGGCCGACCGTGATCGAAACCACGCGAGGCCAGCTTGCAGGTGATGTGGACGCCATCCAGCGGGTCGTGCAGGTGGACCAGAAGCCCATCGGCCGCACGCCACGCTCCAACCTGGCCACCTATACCGGCCTGTTCGACCACGTGCGCAAGCTGTACGCGGCGACACCCGATGCGCGCCGCCGTCGCTTCGATGCGGGCCGCTTCTCGTTCAACGTGGCCAAGGGCCGATGCGAAACCTGCGAGGGCGAAGGGTTCGTCAGCGTCGAGCTGTTGTTCATGCCCAGCGTCTATGCGCCTTGCCCCACCTGCCACGGCGCCCGCTACAACGAGGCCACGTTGAAGGTGTTGTGGAACGGCCGCAACATCGCCGAGGTCCTGCAGATGACGGTTGAGCAGGCGCATGCGTTCTTCATCGAGGAGGATGCCATTGCCCGCCCGCTGCAGTTGCTGCAGGACATCGGACTGGGATACCTGCGACTGGGCCAACCGGCCACGGAACTGTCAGGCGGTGAAGCACAACGTATCAAGCTGGCCACCGAGCTGCAGCGCAGCCAGCGTGGGCGCACGCTTTACGTGCTGGACGAGCCCACCACCGGCCTGCATGCGTCGGACGTGGACAGGCTGCTGGTCCAGCTGCAGCGGCTGGTGGAGGCCGGAAATACGGTGGTGATGATCGAGCACGACATGCGTGCCGTCGCGCAGGCGGACTGGGTGATCGACCTCGGGCCGGGCGCCGGTGCTGCGGGTGGCACCATTGTGGCGAAGGGAACGCCGCAACAAGTGGCCCGCGCCAAAGGCAGCAGGACGGCGCCTTTCCTTGCGCGGGAGCTGGGGCAGGGCGGCTGATCGAGGGGCGGACGCATTGGACGAAGACGCCGGGCGCGACCGAGGAGTCGGCGCCCGATGTCCTGCTGCCGGAGCCTACTTTGTCGAGCTGATCGCTTCCTTGGCCGCTTGGTCGATCGTGTGGGCGACCACCTTGGGCTGCGTCATGAAGACCGCATGGCTTGCCGAAACCCTGGTGATGCGGGCGTTGATGCGCTCGGCCATGTGGATGAGCATCGCCTGGTCGAATGCCTGGTCTTCGGTGGCAATGACGGCCCAGCTGGGTTTCGTCCGCCAGGCGGCCTGTGTCAGCTTCGTGGCGAACGCCGACATGTTGATGGGCACCTGCGAGTCGCGCAGGAATGCGGCGTCAGCGTCCGTGGTGTCGTGTGCGAAGCCGGCCTTGAACGCGGTCTGGCTGATGAATCCGAAGCCGTCGCTCCCGGTTTCAATGACGAACCTGGGGGTGGGGGCGAACCCTTCGTACTGCTGTGCGGTGGTCTCACCTGCATCCGGTGCCAGCGCGGATACATAGACCAGGCCTGCCACCTTGCCGTGCACGCCGGCTTCGGTGATCACGGTGCCGCCCCAGGAATGGCCGACCAGGATAGTGGGACCATCCTGTCGGTCGAGCACGCGCTGGGTGGCCCTCACGTCATCGGCAAGCGAGGTCAGCGGGTTCTGCACGATCGATACACGATAGCCGAGCGCGGTCAGCTCGTTGTAGACCGGACGCCAGCCCGCGCCATCGGCAAAGGCGCCATGGACCAGGACGACGTTCTTCACCCGGCCGGCATCGCCAGCGGCGGCATCGGCGGCCTGTGTGGACGGGCTGAAGCCGGCCGCCAGGGCGGCGGCGAGCACGGCGGAAATGAGCGTGGACATGTGTGTTATCCCAGGTGGTGATGGTCGGCAGGGCAACTTTGCGCTGAGCGGCAGGATCATGGGTGGCATGGAATCCTGATAACTTGATCCAGCGTACTGATTGGCGTGGGGGCAAGGCCGGACGTGATCAGCGCTCGGCCAAGCGGAAGCCTGCCTACACCGTCGGCACCGTTCCGCCGTCGATGATGTGCTCCGATCCCGAAATGGAGGCCCCACGGGGCGAGACCAGGAACGCGATGAGATCGGCCACTTCGCTCGGTTTGGCCGGGCGCCCCAACGGAATCCCGCCCAGCGCATCCATGACCATCTGCCTGGCACCTTCGTAGTCGGTGCCGGCATTGGCGGCGATGCCGCCGAGGAAATCGACCGCAGCTTCCGTCTCGATCCAACCCGGCGAGACACGGATCACGCGCACGCCCTTGGGGGTCACTTCCTTGGACAGGGCCTTGCTGTAGGTGGACAACGCCGCCTTCGCGGCGGCGTAGGCGATCGTGGCGTCATGCAGCGGCAGCATGCGCTGGATCGACGACACATGCAGGATCACACCGTCCCCCTGCGCGATCATCGCGGGGAGCAATGCACGATCCATCCGCACGGCCGACATCAGGTTCAGATCGAGCGCCGTGGCCCATTCGGCATCGTCCAGCCTGGCAAAGCCACCAGCAGGCGCCGAAGAGCCACCGACCACGTTGATGAGGATGTCGATTCCATGGAGCTTTTCCTGCGCCGCCTCGACCGCTTCGCGTACCCCGTGCGCCGTCGCGAGATCGGCCGCCACGTAGTGGACGCCCTCGACAGGCTGCTTCGGAATCGAGCGTGCCGTCGCGACGACCCGGGCATCAAGCTGGGACAGCAGTTCGACGACAGCCGCGCCGACGCCGCGCGTGCCGCCCGTTACCAGGATGCGCTTTCCCGCCAGTTGGAGATCGAAATTCATGGCGCGACCTCCAGTGAGGCGATCTTGCCGCGCTCCAGCACGAAGACGTAACGCAGGTCCAGCGGGCTGCCGGGAAAGTTGCCCGACACCCGGCAGGTAACGACGTGGGAGCGCCCCTGGGTTTCCAGAGTGTGAGGTTGGGTCGTATAGGTGTACCTGGCAGATGCCTCGTTCTTCCAGGCTTCGATCGCGGCCGCGCCGGAATGGGTGTTGCCCTCATCAAGGACTAAACCCTCCCTGGTGAAGCAGGAGGCTACCGCATGACCGCTCTGGTGGTCGGCGGCGAAGTAGGCTGCGATCGGCGCGGGCAGGTCCAGATCTTTCATTGCAATGCTCCGTTTGGGGTGTGCGGAGCTAGATTGATTGCTTTCCTGCGGTTAGAGAATCACCTATTATCCGATCAGGCCATGTAGGAATCAGTGCACAATGCGCGGCTCCGAATTTGCGGAACTCAAGGCCTTTGTGGCCGTGGTCGAGCGCGGCAGCTTCGCGCGGGCTGCCGATCATCTGGGCCTGTCACGGTCGGCCCTCAGTCAGATCATCCGCCAGTTGGAAGCCCGGCTGCGCGTGCGCCTGTTGAACCGCACCACACGCAGCGTCTCGCCGACCGAGCCCGGTCGGCGGCTGCATGAGCGCATGGCCCCCATGCTTCGCGAGATGGACGAAGCCGTGGCGCAGGCAATGGGCGCGAGTGCGCGTGCGGCGGGAACCCTGCGTATCAACACCCTGAGCATGGGCGCCAAGCGCGTGCTCGCGCCACGGTTGGGACGTTTCGCGCAGGCCAACCCCGATGTCGTTCTCGATATCGTGATAGATGATGGCCTCAGCGACATCGCGGGAGAGGGATTCGATGCCGGCATACGGGTAGGTGGGCGGCTGCAGAATGACATGGTGGCGGTCCGGCTGACTCCAGATTTCGAGCTGCTTGCCGTAGCTTCGCCCGAATATCTTGCCCGGCATGGCACACCCAGGACGCCGGCGGATCTGAGCCGCCACGCCTGTATCAACTGGCGCTTTCCGGGCAGCGGCAAGGTCGCGGGCTGGCCGTTCAAGAAGAAGGACAAGGCGATCGAGTTCTTCGGTGATGGAAAGGTGATCTCGAACCATCAGGACATCATCGTGCCCGCCGCGCTGCAGGGACTTGGAATCCTGTACGCCTACAACGACAGTGACATAGCGGACGCCCTGCGCGATGGACGGCTCAAACGCGTACTTGCCGATTGGTCGCCGACGGTGCCCGGCCTCTTCCTCTACTATTCCAGCCGGCGTCACATGCTGCCGGCACTGCGTGCTTTCATTGATTGCCTGCTTGATCAGGACGTTGGCAGCGACGCGCCCACCCAACCAGGCCTTTCCGGCTGATCGTCCCGCTGGAGGTCCAGATCCTCGATGCCTGCTTTCGACCCAAAGCGATCTCCCTTGGCGGGGGCACGCTTCACCTTGGAGACCACGATGCCTGATGTCGTCGCGCCTGCAGAGATCGGACAGCGCCTGTTGCTCCGCACCAGTCTCAGCGTTGCATCGATCGTGCTGATGTTCGTGGTTCCATCGGCCCCTGCGCAGGAGGTTTCACCTGCAATCCAGTCCCGGATTGCCCGGGTGGAGCAGGGTCTTTCCAGTCGCGTAATCGTCAAGGGCGCCACCGGCCAAAAGGCGTCGATTGCCACACGCATGGCCTTCCACGCTGTTCCAGCGGTCAGCATTGCGCTCATCAACGATGGGCATGTCGAATGGACGCGGAGCTACGGCGTGCTCGATACGACCGGTCAACGCGCGGCCACACCTGCAAGCCTGTTTCAGGCTGGCTCAATCAGCAAGCCTGTCAGTGCACTGGGCGCGCTGCGCCTGGTTGAGCAGGGCAAGCTGTCGCTGGACGCTCCTGCGAACGGTCAGCTCAGCAGCTGGAAGATTCCGGAGAACGCGTTCACCCGGCAAAGCCCCGTCACGCTACGCGGTCTGCTCAACCACAGTGCCGGCATCAACGTCCATGGCTTCTACGGCTACGCAAAGGGCCAACGGGTACCGTCGCTGCTGCAGGTGCTGGATGGTGTGGCGCCAGCGAACTCCGAGGCGGTTCGTGTGGAGGCCAGGCCCGGCACCGGTTGGAAGTACTCCGGGGGTGGCTACAGCGTTGTCCAGCTGATGATGACCGAATCCGGCGGGAAGCCATTCCCCGAGTTGATGCAGGCGTTGGTCCTCGGACCGCTGGACATGGACGACAGTACGTTCGCCATGACACTGCCGCCAGCATGGCAGGCGCGGGCCGCAACGGGCCATGACAGCAACGGAACGCCCCTCGCCGGCGGTTGGCACGTCTATCCGCAGTCGGCAGCAGCCGCGCTCTGGAGCACTCCAGCGGATCTGGCCAAGGTGGTCGTCGACATCCAGCAGGCGCAGTCCGGAAAGCCCGGAAAGGTGCTGTCCAGTGCGATGACCTCCACAATGCTGAGCCGGGGTCTGGGTGAGTACGGCCTCGGGCTGTACGTTGAAGAGCTTGGCGCGGGCAGCAGCTTTTCCCACTCGGGAGGTACGGATGGGTTCCGCTCGCAGCTGTATGGCTACACCCACACCGGGCAGGGCGTGGTGGTCATGACCAATAGCGATAACGGCGCTGCTCTGATCGATGAGATTCTTGTCAGCGTGGCGGCAGAGTATGGCTGGCCGGAGTTCCAGATCATCGAGAAAGCTGCGTTGGCAGCCGACCCAGCGGCCAACGCGACGTATGCGGGCGACTACACTCTGGTGGGCAAGCCTGCGCAGATCATTGCCGAAGGAGACCGCCTGTATCTCCAGAGCGAACTGTTCAGCAAGCGGCCGATGCAGCTGTTTGCGGAGTCAAAGACCCGGTTCTTCATGACCGCACAGGACATGACGGTCGAATTCCAGCAGGCAGGCAGCACGAGGCCAGGCAGCTTTTCGCTGAAGCGCGGGAACAGCACCTACGTCGCCATGCGGGCGGATTAGTTGCGAAGCCAGTACCACTCGGATGTCCGCTTCCGGCCGGAGTCGCACACGCGCGGGGGCAACGCGCTTTCAAGGGTATCGAGTGTCCACCCACCCGCGATGCCTGACTTCGTCAGAATCTACGGCAACTCGACAACAACCTTGCCCTTTGCCCGCCCGCTCTCCACATAAGCCAACGCGCCTTGGGTGTCCTGGAACGGAAACACCCGGTCAATGACCGGGCGGATCACACCGGACTCGACCAGCGGGGTGATCCCGCGCAACTGCTGCCCGTCGGCGCGCATGAAGACAAAGGTGTAGGTCACGCCTTTCTGCCTGGCCTTGCTGCGGATGCCACGGCTGAGCAGGCGCAGGACCTGCTTGAGCGGCCAGCCGAGCCCGCGCGCGGCGGCAAAGGCCGGCGTCGGTGGCCCGGAGATGGAGATGAGATGTCCGCCCGGCTTGAGGATCTGCAGAGAGCGCTCCAGCTCCTCTTTACCCAGGCTGTTGAGCACCACATCGTAGTCGCGGAGTTCGGAGGCGACGTCCTGCTGCCTGTAATCGATGACGACATCCGCGCCCAGCGCCTTCACCCACGCGACGTTGGCCGTGCTGGTCGTGGTCGCCACGAAGGCTCCCAGATGCTTGGCCAGTTGGATGGCCACGGTGCCGACGCCGCCGGAGCCGGCCTGGATGAACACCTTCTGTCCTGGCTTCAGCTGTGCGGTTTCCACAAGCGTCTGCCACGCGGTCAGTGCGACCAGCGGCAGCGAGGCGGCCTCCACCATGCTGAGGTTGCCGGGCTTTGGCGCCACAGAGCCCGCGTTGACCGCGATGAACCCGGCGAACGTGCCGATGCGATCATCGTCGGGACGTGCATATACCTCATCGCCCGGTTTGAACTGGGAAACGCCCGCGCCCACACGCTCCACCGTACCGGCCAGGTCGTTGCCCAGGATCAGCGGCAGGCGATACGGCAGGACCGCCTTGAACTCGCCACGCCGGATCTTCGTGTCCAGCGCGTTGACGCTGGCCGCGTGCACGCGGATGAGTACATCGCCGTCGCGCAGCGGTGGCGTTGGTACCTCTCCGATGCGCCCCGTTTCCTTCTTGCCATACCGGTCGATGAGGAAGGCTTTCATGCGCGGTAGCGCTCCGCTGCCTGCGCCTGGCGGAGATCCGAGAGCAGGCCCTGGCGCGATGCCTCCAGCGTGTCCCAGCGTTCGGCCACATGCAGCGGCGGAATGGTCACCGGTTCGCGGCGATCAAAGCCGACCAGGGCGGCATCGACCAGTTCGCCAACGTCCATCACTTCGGGCAGCGTGTTGATGTCGATGCCGGCACGCTCCCAGATCTCGGTGCGGGTGGCCGCCGGCAGGACGGCCTGCACGTAGACGCCCTTGGGCGACAGTTCCAGGCTCAGGCCCTGCGACAGGAACAGCACGAAGGCTTTGGTCGCGCCGTAGACGGTCATGCCAAGCTCCGGTGCCAGGCCGACTACCGAGCCGATGTTGACGATCGCGCCTTCGCCGGCGGTGGCCAATCGCGGTGCAATGGCAGCGGCCAGGCGCGTCAGGGCGAGGGTGTTCAGTGTTACCAGTTGGTCGATGCTGTCGGCCGATTGCGCGGTGAAGCCACCGGACTGGGCGATGCCTGCGTTGTTGATCAGGATGCCGATACGGGCATCGTCACGCAGGCGGGCTTCCACGGCGGCCAGATCGCTGCGCTGGGTGAGATCGGCCGGCAGGACGTCTACGGCGACCCCGGTGTCCTGGCGCAGGCGCGCGGCCAGTGTTTCCAGACGCGTCCTGTCGCGCGCAACCAGCACCAGGTCGTGTCCGCGGCGTGCGAAGCGTTCGGCGTAAACGGTGCCGATGCCGCTGGAGGCGCCGGTGATGAGGACGATGGGAAGCTGGCTCATGGTGTGTCTCTTGGAATTGGAAGGGGCGAACGGGGTGTGCAGCGTGGCGCTGTCGAACGGGTTACTGCGGCGCCGTATCGGTCAATGCGGGGTAGTCGGTGTAACCCTCCGCACCGCCGCCGTACAACGTCGCTGGATTCAACGCGTTCAACGGCGCGCCGGTTTTCAGGCGTTCGACCAGATCGGGATTGCTGATGAAGGCACGGCCAAACGCGACCAGGTCTGCTTTGCCAGCGGCAAGCCGTGCGTTGGCCAGTTCGAGGTCGTAGCCATTGTTGGCCAGGTAGGTGCCGGTGAAACGCCGGCGCAGGCTGTCAAAGTCGAACGGCGCTACGTCGCGCGGGCCACCGGTAGCACCTTCCACCACGTGCAGGTACACGATGCCCAGAGCGCTGAGCTGATCAACGATGTAGTCGTACTGCGGCTGCGGGTCGCTGACGGTGGAAATCGCGTTGGCCGGAGAAACCGGCGAGATGCGCACACCGGTACGATCGGCGCCGATCTCCTGCGCCACGGCGGCGGTGACGTCCAGCAGCAGGCGCGCGCGGTTCTCGACCGAGCCGCCGTACGCATCGGTGCGCTGGTTGGCGCCGTCCTTGATGAACTGTTCCAGCAGGTAGCCGTTCGCACCGTGGATTTCGACCCCATCGAAGCCGGCGGCGATGGCATTGGCGGCGGCCCGGCGGAAGTCGTTGACGATGGCCGGCAGTTCGTCGATCTCCAATGCGCGCGGCTCGGACACATCAACAAAGCCGTTGTGCACGAACGTCTTGGTCTGCGCACGGATCGCCGAGGCGGAGACGGGCGCGGCGTGGCCGGGCTGCAGATCCACGTGCGAGATGCGGCCCACGTGCCAGAGCTGCACGAAGATGTGCCCGCCACGTGCGTGCACGGCGTCGGTGACCTGGCGCCAGCCGTCGATCTGATCCTGCGTGTAGAGCCCGGGCGTGTCCTGGTAGCCCTGGGCCTGGGCCGAGATCTGGGTGGCCTCGGTGATGATCAGGCCGGCCGAGGCCCGCTGGGCGTAGTAGGTGGATGCCAGTGGGCTGGGCACCAGGCCGGCATCGGCGCGGTTGCGCGTCAGCGGTGCCATCACGATACGGTTGGCCAGCGTCAGCGGGCCAAGGGGGTAGGGCTGGAACAGTGTCGTGGTCGTCATGTGATGTGGGGCTGGTGGTCGTTGCCGCAATGATGATGACCGTAATCCATGATGTCAATGGTTTGATGATGAACGTAATCAATACGTGCTAGACTGCCGTCCTTCCGCAGCACAGCCCCTGGGGCATCGGGTCATGAAGGTCACCAAGGCACAAGCGCAGGCCAACCGGGCGCACATTGTCGAAACCGCATCCACGCTCTTCAGGGAGCGGGGCTACGACGGTGTAGGCGTCGCAGACCTGATGGCGGCTGCAGGCTTTACCCACGGTGGCTTCTACAAGCATTTCGGCTCCAAGACCGACCTCATGGCCGAAGCCTCCCTCTGCGGCCTGGCGCAATCTGCCGACGCTGCGGCGGGCATGGATCTGGCGGGCTTTCTTGGCTACTACCTTTCCCGGGAGCATCGGGATGACCCAGGCCACGGCTGCACGATGGCCGCGTTGAGTGCAGACGCCGCGCGCCAGCCGGCAACGGTCAAGGCAGCCTTTGCCGCCGGCATTGAAGCCCAAGTAGGGCGCCCTGCCAGCGAGGATGATCCGTCGAGCGAGCACGCCAGCCCGGAGGCGCGTGCGCGCCGGATAGCCCTGATGGCCATGGCCGTGGGCGCAGTGGTGCTGTCCAGGTCCTGTCCGGATGATTCGCCGCTGGCGGACGAAATCCTGGATGCGTGCCGGGCGGCTGTCATGGCGCGCCTGTCGGATGCGCCCGATCGCTGAGTCGCGCCTGCGCGCGTGCCTCTGGGCCGTCAGCCGGCGCGCGCGATGCAGGCCGCCGTGCTTCAGTCCGACCTGGCACCACCGCGGACCTTAAGCGTCCCGCTTCAGCCAGCCCACCAGCGCCGAAAATGCCGGCGAGGGCTGCCGGCGGTTCGGGTAGTACAGGTGATAGCCCGGAAAAGGCACGCACCATTTGTCGAGCACGGCAAGCAGCCGGCCCTCGGCAATGTGATCGGCCACCATCGGCTCAGGCACGTACGCCAGGCCCATGCCGTCCAGGGCGGCATTGATCACGTGGATCATGCTGTTGAACACCAGTGGTCCGTCGCCGCGCACGGTGAACTCCTTGCCCTTCTCCTCGAACTCCCACGCATAGATGGCGCCATTCGGGCGATGCCGGATGTGCACGCAGCGATGTTGGGTGATATCGGCGGGCTTCCTTGGCTTGGCATGCTTCTGGAAGTAGTCGGGCGATCCAACCACCCCCAGCCGCCAATCCGGCCCGACCCTGACCGCGATCATGTCCTTGCTGAGCGCCTCGCCCAGCCGGATGCCGGCGTCGAAGCGCTGTTCCACCACGTTGGTGAAGCCGTAATCAACGTAGAGCTCCAGTGTGATGTCCGGATACTCGGCGAGGAATCCGGCAAGGCGAGGGCGGATGATGGTCTCCATCGAATCGTCCGTGCAGGAGATCCGCAGGGTTCCGGCCGGGCGATCGCGCAGATCCCCCAATGCCTCCACACTGGCGCCGATGGCCTCGAAGTGCGGTGCGATGGAGCGCATCAGGCGCTCGCCCGCCTCGGTCGGGGAGACGTTGCGCGTGGTCCGGGCCAGCAGCCGGATGCCCAGGCGCTCCTCCAACAGCCGCATGGAGTGGCTGAGCGCCGAGGGTGTCACCCCCAGGCGAACAGCTGCCTTGGTGAAGCTCTGCTCCTGGGCCACCACCAGGAAGGCCTGCAGGTCGTTGGTCTTCACGCTGCTCATGGGTCAATTGTGAGCTCAACTCAGTAATGCATCAACTTTCAGCCGGCTTATCGCGGTAGCAGGCGCCGCCTATCGTGGCGACCTGAGTTCCCACTGAGGCCGTCCGCACATGAAACCCACCACGCTGCTGCTGGCACTGATTGCCAGCCATTTCGTTCCGCAGGCGGCCGTGGCCGCCGAGGCACCGGTCGCCGCAAGAACCGCCGGCGCCGACAATTTCTACAGAAGCGCCAGCGTAAAGGGCGAGCGCGTCAGCTTCCGCAACCAGTACCAGATGGAGGTGGTCGGAATGCTGTACCGGCCTCAGGGCCAGGTGCGGGGTGCCCGCGCGCCAGCCGTGGTAGTCGGTCATCCGATGGGCGCAGTGAAGGAGCAGAGTTCACAGTTGTACGCGCAGAAGCTGGCTGAGCAGGGCTTCGTTACGCTGGCAATCGACCTGTCCTTCTGGGGTGAAAGCGCCGGTACGCCTCGGCACCTGGTGTCGCCGGAGATCTATTCGGATGACATCAGCGCGGCGGTGGACTTCCTGAGCGCGCAGTCGTTCGTGGACCCGGAACGAATTGGGGGCTTGGGTATCTGCGGCAGTGGCAGTTTCGTGATCAGCGCTGCGAAGATCGATCCACGCATCAAGGCAATCGCGACGGTCAGCATGTATGACATGGGCGCCGCTGTGCGCCAGGGGTTGAACAACACGCAGTCGCTTCAACAGCGCAAAGCGATGATCCAAGCGGCGACGAAGCAGCGCCTGGTTGAGTTCAACGGTGGGCAGGCCGCCTATGTGCCGGGCACCGTGAATACGCTGGATGCCGATACGCCGGACGTGCAGCGTGAGTTCTTCGATTTTTACCGTACGCCGCGCGGTGCCTATGCAGCCGCAGGCGAGCAGCGCGAACGAACCACCCAGCCGCTGTTCAGCAGCCTGGTCAAGTTCGTCAACTTCTATCCATTCAACGATATCGAGGCCATCTCGCCGCGGCCGATGTTGTTCATCTCGGGCGACCACGCACATTCCCGTGAGTTCAGCGAGGATGCGTACCGCAGGGCAGCCCAGCCGAAGGAAATCTACTGGGTGAAAGATGCCGGCCACGTAGACCTGTATGACCGCACCGACCTGATTCCCTTCGCCAGGTTGGCGACGTTCTTCCAGCAAGGCCTGGCTGGGAAATGAGCAGTAACGACGCGACGGCCGAACGGGCCAACTGGGGCGGTGTGCTGGCGATGACACTATGCGTGTTCGCACTGATCGCCTCCGAATTCATGCCGGTGAGCCTGCTCACGCCCCTGGCGGCTGACCTCGGTGTGTCCGAAGGGCTGGCCGGGTATGGAATTGCCATCTCCGGCGCCTTCGCAGTGCTGACCAGCCTGTCGATCTCCCGGTTGGCCGGCAGCATCAACCGGAAGACGCTGCTGCTGACGCTCACCGCGGTGATGGCGGTGTCGGGCGTGGTGGTGGCGATGGCTTCCAGCTACCCGATCTACATGATGGGCCGGGCGCTGATCGGCGTGGTGATCGGTGGGTTCTGGTCGTTGTCTGCGGCCACGGCCATGCGCCTGGTGCCTGCAGCGCAGGTGCCGCGAGCACTGGCGATCTTCAATGGCGGCAACGCGCTGGCGACGGTCGTGGCCGCGCCACTGGGCAGTTACCTTGGCGGCGTGATCGGATGGCGCGGCGCGTTCCTGTGCCTTCTGCCTGTGGCAGCCATCGCGCTGGCATGGCAGTGGCGGTGCCTTCCCTCCATGCCCGCAGAAGGAAGGCCATCCCACGGCGGGGTACTGGCCCTGTTGCGGCGGCGGGTGGTGATGCTGGGCATGGCGGCGTGCGGCGCGTTCTTCATGGGGCAGTTTGCCGTGTTCACCTATGTGCGCCCGTTCCTGGAGAAGGTCACGGGTGCAGGGGAATCCGCGGTTCCGCTGGTGCTGCTGACCATGGGTGCAAGCGGCTTTGTGGGCACGCTCGCGATCGGGGCATTCATCAGGCGCGGCCTCTACCGCACGCTGGTGGCTGTCCCGATCCTGATGGCGGTGATTGCCGTAACGCTGGTGCCGCTGGGTTCGCACCTTTGGCCGACTGCCGCACTGTTTTCGGTATGGGGGCTGCTGGCCACGGCTGCGCCGGTGGGCTGGTGGAGCTGGCTGGCGCGCACGTTCACCCGCAACGCTGAGGCGGGCGGCGGGCTGATGGTAGCGGTGGTGCAGTGCTCGATCGCGTTGGGTTCCACCCTCGGTGGCCTGCTGTTGGACAGCGCTGGTTTCGCCAGTACGTTCCTGGCCGGCGCAGGCCTGCTGTTGCTCGCGGCCTTGCTTGCCCATGTCACGGCTGCCGATGCTGCATCCGCGTCCGGCTCGGCGGTTGCCGCGGAAGCCCGAGGCTGATGGGACGCGCGGCGCAGATCATTGCGCAGCTGCTTTCGCTTTGCCTTGCATTCGCGGCGGTGCCTGCATGTTCTGCCGGGCAGAATCAGCACGCCGTTGCGCTCATGAAAACCGCAGCCAACCCGAAGGTCCCTGCAATGAAGATCCGGCTGATCATCAACGACCAGACGCTGTCGGCCACGTTGGAGGTCAGCGTTCCCGCACGCGACTTCGCCGCCCAGTTGCCGATTACCCTTCAGCTTGAGGACTATGCTGCTACGGAGAAGATCGCGCAGCTCCCGCGCCGCCTCAACATTGCCGGCGAACCGGACGGGATCACGCCAGTGGCCGGCGATATCGCCTTCTACGCACCTTGGGGGAACCTGGCGATTTTCCACAGACCGTTCGGCTACTCGAAGGGTCTGGTGCTGCTTGGACGTATCGAGGGAAGTCTGCAGGCCCTTCGTGCCGAGGGGCCGCTGGTGGTTCGCTTGGAAGTCGAGTAGCGGTTTGGCTGCCGCGCTCACTCCGGACCGCTTCTTTGTTGGCGACAGGGCCTGGCATCCGCTTGTGTGATCGGGATTGCCAAGGCGGCTGGCGGCTTGCGCCGCCAGCCTACGGGCGCGGGAGGGGACCCGCCCGGTGCTTTAGAAGTAGTAGGCAGCTGAAAAAGCCACGATGTCTGAGCCGACGTCGTACTCGCCCTGCAGGCTGCTGCCCGTAGCCGAGGTCACCGACACTTCCGGCTTGTCCAGGAAGAGATGCGTGTAGCCGACGCTGTACTCAGCCGACTCAGAGGCTCGATACGTAGCGCCCAGGGATAACCACTTGCGATTGCTGTCTGGCACGCGGACATCACGGATATCGTCTGTCACAGGGCTCTGATCGGTCGCGATGCCCGCGCGGAGCGTTAGCTTCTGGCTATAGCGATACTCCGTGCCGATGGAAGCAAACGTTGTATCCCGGTAGCTGAAGTCCAGAGCCCGGGTGGGCTGAGCAGAGTGGAAGTCCAGCCTGATTTCGGCGAACTTGGACCATGCCGTGCGTGTCACATCGGCCATGACCGTCCAGCGGTCGTTGACCTGGTGGCTGATGCTGCCGGTCAGCGTGGCGGGAAGATTGAGCGCAGTGCTTGCGTTGGTGTCGACAAACCAGCCAGGACGCGCTGCTGCCAACAATGGTGCGGCGGTCGCTGGAACCCCGAAGCGTACCTCTGCGTCGTTGAGCTTGTGTTCCACCCTGGACCGATATGCGATGCCGATGTTGGTTCCCTCTACCGGCGTGAAGAGTCCGCCGAGGGTGAAGCCAACCGCGTCATCCTCGGCGTCAATGCGCGTATAGCCATCTGCGCTTCCCGGA
Source organism: Stenotrophomonas sp. LMG 10879 (assembly GCF_002750935.1). Lineage (NCBI taxonomy): Bacteria > Pseudomonadati > Pseudomonadota > Gammaproteobacteria > Lysobacterales > Lysobacteraceae > Stenotrophomonas > Stenotrophomonas sp. LMG 10879. The sequence goes on along the minus strand of NZ_PEJT01000001.1, from coordinate 345,929 downwards.
GAAAAGCCGGGCGCCCGTGCGCCAGCGAGCACGGCGCCAAAATCGACAGCGTCGTAGAGCTTGGCTTCCACGCGCTCGACAAAAATGGAGGCGCCAAAGGACACATAAGGATTTACGTCGTAGGAAAGCGACATCCCCAGGTCAACCGATTTAATTTCCGTCTTGATCCCGTTGTAGCGACCGACCCAGTCGCTCTCGTACTCAGTCTTGAAGCCAAATGGCGCCGTCAGTGAAAGCCCCAGGTGGGCCTTCTCACCCAATGGGGTGTTGAAATAGAGGGCAGGGATGGGGCTGGTGTCACCCGCGTCCCCGCCATCGCCTCCAGAGAGCGGACGTCCCAGGGCATCGCGTCCTTCGCCTTTGAAGTCCACGGTGTAGTTCACAACACTTGCATCGGCTTGAAACAGCCGCCCATCGAGAAGACGCATGGCAGCCGGATTGTCCGCTATCACCGATGCGTCGCCTGGCGCACTGATCGACCCCGCAAAAGCGCGGCCCAGGCCCTTTGCACTTTTCTCCTTCAACTGGAATGCAGCAGCCTGCGCATTACCAGTCGCGCCTGCCAATGCACCAAGCAGGGCCAGCGCAAGTGTCGTTTTTGTGGTCATTGCTTGCCCTCCACAGGCAGCTGTCGATGCGGCGATTCGGATGGGGAGATGCTTGATTCAGAAGGCGCTCCTCACGGCATGAGACGGTTCGGCCCTGGTGCGCAGCGCGCATCCCGGCTGCGGAGTCATCGCCCAGCTGAGCCGCCCCGAGTATTGGACAGGTGACCGAGTCCGTCAACCGTCACTCTGGGGCCGATAGTGGACCGATACCCGATCGGTCACCATTTGCCCGCGTTAGCGCGCGGCGCTACCCTTGCCCGATGTCTACTTCAACCTCTGCAGCACTCGACGCCGGGCGCGGCCCCGCCGAGCACGACGTGCGCACCCAGATCATCGAGGCTGCCACCGCGCATTTCAGCCACTACGGCTATGACAAGACCACGGTGTCCGACCTCGCCAAGGCCATCGGTTTCTCGAAGGCCTACGTCTACAAGTTCTTTTCCTCCAAGCAGGCCATTGGCGAGGTGATCTGCGCCAATTGCCTCAGTCAGATCGAAAGCGAGGTTCATCAGGCCCTGCAAGGCGTGCAAGCGCCTGCCGAGAGGCTGCGGTTGTTGTTCACCGTCATTGTGGAGGCCGGTCTTCGCCTGTTTCTGCAGGATCGGCGCCTGTATGAAATTGCCGTTGCGGCCGCGACGGATCAATGGCCTTCAGCGCAGGCGTATGAAGGGCGCATCAGGCAGCTTGTTGAAGACATCATCAAGGATGGACGCGCTTCCGGCGCATTTGAGTGCACGACGCCGCTCGAGGACACCAGTCGTGCGGTCTACCAGGTCCTGCTTCCTTATCTGAATCCGGTGACGCTGCCGCACCTGGCGCCCCTGCACAAAGAAGCGCCAAGTGCCTTGCAGGAGTTGGTCCTCCGGAGCCTTGAGTCACGCCCGTAGTGACTATTGACTATATTAGTCACTAGGAACAGAATGCCTCCGGATACCCCACTCCGGAAGGCCGCATGCGTCGCCGTTTTGTAGTCACAGCCCTCTCCTGTGTTGCTCCGTTGTTCCTTGTGGCCTGCGGAAAGTCGGATGACGTCGATCCCCGGACCGCTCCGCCCATCGTCCGGATTGCCCAAGTGCAACCGGGGGCGGGAGGCGCGCGCACGTTCACAGGAACCGTCGCTGCACGCGTACAGAGTGATCTGGCCTTTCGAGTGGGTGGCAAGGTCACCGAGCGCCTGGTTGAGACGGGGCAGACGGTAAAGCGCGGCGACGTGCTCTATCGGATTGATCCTGTCGATCTGAATTTGGCAGCGGCCTCCCAGCAGCAGGCCGTCATCGCGGCCCGAGCGCAAAGCGCGCAAGCCACCGCAGACGAAGCGCGATACCGCGATCTGGCAGCCAAGGGCGTCGTTTCCCGGTCGGCCTACGAGCAGATCAAAGCGGCGGCGGACGCAGCATCGGCACAGCTCAAGGCGGCCGACGCGCAAGCCCGGGTTGCACGTAATGCCAGTCAATACACGGCGCTCATCGCCGATGCCGACGGAGTGGTCATGACCATCTCCGCTGAGCCCGGTCAGGTCGTGGCGGCGGGGCAGATCGTTGCCCGGCTTGCCCGTGCAGGCAGTCGGGAGGCCGTGGTCCAGTTGCCCGAGACGCTGCGACCCCAGATCGGCTCCGTGGCCTCAGCGTCCCCGTTCGGGGCAAGCGGCAAGATCCCCGCACGGTTGCGCGTGCTCTCGGAATCGGCCGACCCCGCCACCCGGACCTTCGAAGCCCGCTACACCCTGGAAGAGGGCAGCACGGCGCTGACGCTGGGTTCCACGGTGGCGGTCGAACTTGCAGGCGCAGCGCCTGCCGGTGCGTCGGCCGGCGTCGAGGTGCCGTTGGGCGCGCTGTTCGATCCTGGTACCGGTCCCGGCGTCTGGGTGATCGGTGGTGAGCCGCTCAAAGCCCATTGGACGCCGGTCGCCGTCAAGCAGTTGGGTGATGACCGGGTCGTGGTTGAGGGGGCACTGAAAGCATCGGATCGCGTGGCTGCCCTCGGCGCCCATCTACTCCGCGAAGGGCAGGTGGTTCGCATCGCTGACGCCGCCAGGAACGCCGCTGCAAATGGAGCCCACCAGTGAGTGGGTTCAATCTGTCGGCACTTGCGGTGCGCGAGCGTGCCATCACGGTTTTCCTGATCTTTCTGGTCTCCGTTGCCGGCATCGTTTCCTTCTTCCAGCTCGGCCGCGCTGAGGACCCTGCGTTCACTGTCAAGGTCATGACCATCGTGACGGCCTGGCCTGGCGCTACGCCAACAGAAATGCAGGACCAGGTCGCCGAGAAGCTGGAAAAGCGCCTGCAGGAACTGCGCTGGTATGACCGCAGCGAAACCTACACCCGGCCTGGCCTGTCCTTCACTACGCTGACATTGCAGGATGGCACGCCACCGTCGGAGGTACAGGAGGAGTTCTACCAGGCGCGCAAGAAGATGGCTGACGAAGCCGCAAATCTGCCCACGGGCGTGATCGGCCCGATGGTCAACGACGAGTACGCGGATGTCACGTTTGCTCTCTTCGCACTGAAAGCGAAGGGTGAACCGTTCCGCCTGCTCGCGCGTGATGCCGAGACGCTGCGTCAGCGATTGCTGCACGTACCTGGCGTGAAGAAGGTCAACATCATTGGTGAGCAGTCCGAGCGCATCTATGTGGAGCTGTCACACGAACGGCTGTCGAACCTGGGCATAACACCGCAGGACGTGTTCGGGGCGCTGAACGGACAGAACGCGTTGACCCCGGCAGGCTCGGTCGAGGCCAAGGGCCCGCAGATCTTCATTCGCCTCGATGGCGCGCTCGATCAGCTGGACAAGATCCGCGATACACCCATCGTTGCACAGGGCAGGACCCTCAAATTACGGGACATCGCCACCGTCAAGCGTGGCTATGAGGACCCGTCGACCTTCATGATCCGCAACGGTGGCGAGCCAGCCATGCTGCTGGGCATCGTCATGCGCGACGGCTGGAATGGCCTGGATCTTGGCGCCTCACTCGACGCGGAAGTCAGGAAGATCAATGACGGGCTTCCTGTCGGGATGGCGCTGGACAAGGTCACCGATCAGGCCGTGAACATCAGCTCGTCGGTCGACGAGTTCATGATGAAGTTCTTTGCCGCGCTGCTGGTGGTGATGCTGGTCTGCTTTGTCAGCATGGGCTGGCGGGTGGGTGTCGTGGTGGCTGCGGCCGTGCCGCTGACCCTCGCTGCCGTGTTCATGGTGATGGCTGCAACCGGCAAGAACTTTGACCGCATCACGCTCGGCTCGCTGATCCTGGCGCTCGGTCTGCTGGTGGACGACGCCATCATTGCCATCGAAATGATGGTGGTGAAGATGGAAGAGGGCTATAGCCGGGTCAAGGCATCGGCCTACGCGTGGAGCCATACGGCAGCGCCCATGCTGGCCGGCACCCTGGTCACTGCGGTGGGCTTCATGCCCAATGGCTTTGCCCGGTCCACTGCGGGCGAATACACCAGCAACATGTTCTGGATCGTGGGCATTGCGCTGATCGTGTCGTGGGTGGTCGCGGTGTTCTTTACGCCTTACCTCGGGGTGAAGCTCCTCCCTGAACTCAAGACCGTCGAAGGCGGGCACAGCAGCCTCTACGACACGCCGCGCTACAACCGTTTCCGTTCAATCCTGGCGCGCGTGATCGCGCGCAAGTGGCTTGCGGCAGGTTCGGTGATCGGTCTGTTCGTGCTTGCTGTGGTGGGCATGGGGTTGGTGAAAAAGCAGTTCTTCCCCATTTCCGATCGCCCGGAAGTGCTGGTCGAAGTGCAGATGCCCTACGGCACCGCCATCGAACAGACCAGCCTGGCTACCAGGAAGGTCGAAAAGTGGCTTTCGCAGCAGGAAGAATCGAAGATCGTCACGGCCTATATTGGTCAGGGCGCTCCCCGGTTCTATCTTGCCATCTCGCCGGAACTACCGGATCCGGCATTCGCCAAGATCGTGGTGCGTACCGACAGCCAGGAACAGCGCGATGCCTTGAAAGCAAGGCTGCGCCAGGCGGTGGCTGAGGGATTGGCACCAGAGGCGCGTGTGCGTGTGACGCAGCTGGTGTTCGGGCCTTACTCGCCCTATCCGGTGGCCTACCGTGTCAGCGGTCCGGATACGGATGTCATCCGTGGCATTGCGGCCAAGGTGGAGCAGACCATGCACGCCAGCCCGATGATGCGCACGGTCAACACCGATTGGGGCGTGCGCACGCCAACGCTGCACTTCACGCTGGATCAGGACCGCTTGCAGGCCATGGGCATGACCTCGGCGTCCGTCTCGCAGCAGTTGCAGTTCTTCCTGAGCGGCGTGCCGGTCACTGCCGTTCGTGAGGACATCCGCACCGTCGAGGTTGTCGCTCGATCTGGTGGGGCAACGCGGTTGGATCCTGCGCGCATCGCAGACTTCACCCTCGTCGGTGCTGCTGGCCAGCGAGTGCCGCTGTCGCAGATCGGCTCGGTCGAGGTTCGGATGGAAGAGCCGGTGCTGCGCCGCCGTGATCGGGTACCCACCATCACCGTGCGCGGTGACATTGACGATGCACTGCAGCCACCGGATGTATCCACCGCGATCAGCAAGCAGCTTGCGCCGCTCATTGCCTCGCTGCCCGAGGGCTACGCGATTACCCAGGCCGGCTCCATCGAGGAATCGGGCAAGGCGATGAGCGCGATGCTGCCACTGTTCCCAATCATGCTGGCGGTGACCCTGCTGATCATCATCCTGCAGGTACGTTCCATCTCCGCGATGATCATGGTCTTCATGACCAGTCCGTTGGGGCTGATCGGCGTGGTGCCGACCCTGCTGCTGTTCCAGCAGCCGTTTGGCATCAACGCGCTGGTTGGATTGATCGCATTGTCGGGCATCCTGATGCGCAACACGCTCATCCTCATCGGCCAGATCCACGAGAACGAAGAAGCGGGGATGGATACCTTCCACGCCATCATCGAGGCGACAGTTCACCGCGCCCGCCCAGTGATCCTCACGTCTCTGGCAGCGGTGCTTGCGTTCATTCCGCTGACCCATTCGGTGTTCTGGGGAACGCTTGCCTACACGCTGATCGGCGGCACCATCGCAGGCACCGTCATGACACTGGTGTTCCTGCCGGCGATGTATGCCATCTGGTTCAAGGTGCGAGCGGACAAGACCCCCGTCGCCTGATGGTGGCCCGAAGAACCTCCTCCAAATGGGACGTGAGACATGAGTACTGCCGACAGAGACCGCATTGTGGTGACCGGAATGGGCGTGGTCAGTCCACTCGGCTGTGGAGTTGAAACCGTCTGGTCGCGCCTCCTGGCCGGGCGCTCCGGGATCGGGTCGCTGGGTGCCGAGCTTGCCGCGGGAACCGGCTGCGAAGTCGGCGGCCGCGTGCCAGACCGGATTCAGGATCCCGAGGCGGGCTTCGATTCCGCCGGCATCATCGCACCGAAAGACCTCAAGAAGATGGACCGGTTTGTTGAGTTCGCGCTGGTCGCCGCCCATGAAGCGCTTGCACAGGCTGGCTGGAACGAGGCCGATGAACAGGGGCTGCTGCGAACAGCGACCGTGATCGCTACGGGAATCGGCGGATTCGGATCGATCGTCACGGCGGTCCACACCACGGACAGTCGCGGGCCCGGCCGGCTGTCGCCATTCACTGCGCCCACGTTCCTGGCCAACATGGCAGCGGGGCAGGCGTCCATACGCTACGGATTCAAGGGCCCGCAGGGTGCACCCGTCACCGCGTGCGCAGCGGGTGTCCAAGCGATCGGCGACGCGGCGCGCCTCATCCGATCCGGTGAGGCGGACATCGCGTTGTGCGGTGGTGCAGAGGCAGCAATGCACCGGGTCAGCCTCGGTGGCTTCGCCGCTGCCAAGGCACTGAGCACGTCATTCAATGACACACCGCAGGCAGCGTCCCGCCCGTTTGACGAGCAGCGGGACGGGTTTGTCATGTCCGAAGGGGCGGGGCTGCTGGTGATCGAGCGGCTGGATCACGCGCGCTCGCGTGGTGCCACCCCGCTGGCCGAGCTGGTCGGCTACGGCACCACCTCGGATGCCTACCATTTGACCGCGGGGCCCGACGACGGCAGTGGCGCCCGCAGGGCGATGGAGATCGCGCTGGCGCAGGCGGGCATTTCCGCTGAGCAGGTCGACCACATCAATGCGCACGCGACGTCGACCCAGGTGGGGGACCGGGCAGAGCTTGCGGCCATGCGCGCCTTGTTCGGCGCCCGTCCAGATCTTCTCATCTCTGCCACCAAGTCCAGCACCGGGCACCTGCTCGGGGCGGCTGGCGGCATCGAAGCAATCTTTACGGTGCTTGCCTTGCGCGATCAGGTTGCGCCGGCGACGCTCAACCTCGGCCGCCCGGATCCGTTGGCAGACGGGCTTTCGATCGTCGCCGGCGGGCCGCGGAAAGCGGAGATCGAGTTCGCGTTGACCAATGGATTTGGCTTTGGCGGCGTGAATGCCAGTGCATTGTTCAGGCGGATGTGAGCGTGGTTCGCTCCAGCGGCCTCCCAAGCAAAACCGCCCTGCGCTGGGAAGGTGCACGGGCGTTGAGCCGACGTTGGATACTGGATGCAGCCGGCACTGTGTTTGCGGAAGAAGGGTTTGAGAACGCGACGATGAAGCGCATCGCTGAGGTCTGTGACGTCAGCAAGGTCACGATCTATGCCCACTATCGTGACAAGGCGCAGCTCTACGGGGCGGTCATGGACAGCCATCTGGCATCCTTGCCGGTTGCTGGGCTGCACATGCATGGAACGTTGGATCTTGGCGATGCGCTGATGCGGATCAATGATGGCATCGGACGGTTGGCGGCAAACCCTTCATGCCAGGCCTTCTGCAGTGCGCTTTCGCGTTCAGATCATGCCCGCGCTGTCTACATGGAGCACTGGCGTGCGGTGCTCCAGCCGTACTTCGATCTCGCCGCGCAGGCGATGGCGACGGCGACGGCCTCTGCATGTTCGCCGCATTCCAGTGACAGTGAGAAGTTTCTCAGGCTCATCCTTGCAGAGCATGGCCTGCCAAATGGGGCAACGCCCATGTCTGGAAGCCATGCCACGGTCGCGCTTTTCGTACGCGCCTATGCACAAAGGCCGTCGGATGCCTCGAAGGCGCCGCCCGGGCGTGGGTGAAGGCACCCGGTCGGCGCATGACTTCATGCACTGCACGATGACTACAAATGTAGTCATCCTGTACCTGTCCAATGGAGGAGCCCGCCATGAGAGCCTGTTTATTCGTCTGCATAGTCTTCCTCGCGTTGCGCCCCTGGGTGGCCGGCGCCAACACGCCTGACGCCCTTGCAGTGATCGAGCAGAATGCCCGCAATGCGCATTCCGACGCGGTCTTCGTTGAGCGAGAAGGCGCTGTCCTGCTGCAGATCGCACCCGCCGCCGGTGAAGAACGGATTCACCTCATGTCGGCGACCAAGTCCGTCGTCGCCCTGGCCATCGGACTGCTGCTCGATGACGGCAAGCTCGCTTCCATCGACGAGCCGGTCAGCATTGTCTACCCGGAATGGCGGCAGGGCAGGAAGCGGGACATCACGATCAGGATGCTGATGGACCACACCTCCGGACTGCAGAACGTAGCCAACGCCGGTGTGGAACTGGAGGGCGCACCGGATCTGGTGAAGCTGGCGCTGGCGGCCGAGGTGTCCACCGATCCAGGCACCACGTTCGCCTACAACAACAAGGCCACCAATCTCCTGCCGGGCATCGTCGAACGGCTTGCCGGCAAGCCGCTGGATGTCTACCTGGACGAACGGCTGTTCAAGCCACTCGGCATCTCCGGTCATGCATGGATGAAGGATCAGGCCGGCACGCCCTTGGGCATGGCCGGGCTATCGCTGTCAGCCCCTGATCTGGCGGCGATCGGAAGACTGATGCTGGCCGGTGGCGTCGCCCCGGACGGCAAGCGGTTGCTGAGCGAACGCTCGGTGGCGTTGATGACCGCCGAGAGCGCACGCTCCCCCGATGTCGGCCTGCTGTGGTGGCGCATCCCCGCTTGGGAGCACTACCGGCTGAAATCAGCGGCAGCAGCCTTCCTGTCTGCCCGCAGCGTGGACGCCGGGATGCAGGAGGTGCTGCTGGCCACCGAGGCCCGTCTGTTCGACAGCAAGGCAGCGCTGATCAGCTTCCTGGCCGAACGCCTGGGACCTGCCTGGCCACAGCGCTACGCTGCCGAAATCAGCGGGCGCGGACTGAAACTCAGCGACATCTTCGACATCGACCGGGGGCCTGTAGCGGCATACGCAGCCAACGGCTATCTCGGCCAGCACCTGGTCATTGTTCCCGACAAGGGCGTGGTCGCGGTCAGGCAGATCCACCGGCGGGACAGCCACAGCGCGCCGCTCGACGATTACGCCGCGTTTCCCATGGACGTACTGCGTTTGGCGGAGACACTGTGATAGTCGACCACGCTAGGGTAGGCGGCAGCCCGCGAACACATCCAGGCCCGGCTCGTAAACTCCGCTGCTGATATCGAACAGCCCCAGCAGGGAGTGGAAGAGATTGTCGTGGCTGTAGGATCTGGTGCCCGCAGCATGACGCAGGCAGGCAACCTCAAGTCGTGCATGGGTCGCGAAGGCGGGAGAGAACCACATCACCAGCGGCACCTGGGTCTGCTCCCGTGGCGCGATGAAGTAGGGCGTCCCGTGCAGATACAGGCCGTGCTCGCCAAGCGACTCGCCATGGTCGGACACATAGATCAGGGCTACATCGCGCTGGTCCGCGTAGGTCTGCAGGAGGTCGATGGCCTTGCCCAGCAGTCGGTCGGTATAGACCAGCGTATTGTCGTAGGTGTTGACCAGCGCTTCATTGCTGCATTTCTGGATCTGGTTGCTGTCGCAGGTGGGGCTGAATGTCCTGGCATCGGCCGGATAGCGTTCAAAGTACGTGGGCCCATGGCTGCCCAGCTGATGTAGCACGATCAGCCCGTCACCCGGCATCGCCTCGATGCGTGCGCCCAGCTGGTGCAGCAGGATTTCGTCATGGCAGGTGCCATCCCGGTTGACACACAATCCAGGCACTTTCAGCGGAGGCATGTCATCGGTGGGCACGCGCTCGCACACGCCCTTGCAACCGCCATTGTTGTTGTCGCGCCAAAGCACGCTGACACCGGTGCGCTGCAGGATGTCGAGCACGTTCTCTTCCGATGCCGCAGCGACTCCGTCGTACTGCGACCGCGTCATCTGCGAAAACATGCAGGGCAGCGACACGGCCGTTGCGGTACCGCAGGAGGAAACGTCGCCGAAGCTGATGACGTTGTCTTTGCGTGACAGATACGGATTGGTCGGGCGTGGGTAGCCGTTGAGCTGGAAGTTCTGTGCTCGTGCCGTCTCGCCAGCCACCACGACCACCAGGCGGGGCCGTTTTCCGACGATGCGGGTGGCATCCTCGCCGACAGCCCGCAATGGCTGCGCCTTGGCGCTGTAGCTGCTCCTGAGATAACCATAGGTGTGGCGGACCACATTCAGCGGCAGCACCTGTTCACGGATGTAGCGATTGTTGCGCAGCAGCGACGAGTACTCCTTGTAGAACGCAAACGTCACCGCCGCAAGCACCATCAATGTCGCCAGCACATTTCCCAGCCATACCAGGGCCGCCCGCAAGGGGCGACCGCCATTTCCACTGCGCATCACCAGCAGCACACACGAGGGCAGGGCGCCCAACAACAGCACTGTCAGCAGCAGCGGGACTGAGAGATAGGACGTCATCTCGGCCTGGTTGGTCTCCAGCGCGTTCTGCACCATGTCGCGGTCGATCAGCACGCCGTAATGAAGCATGAAGTAGCTGCACGCGGCACTGATGAGAATCAGGAGCGCCAGTACCGGCTTGCGTACATAGGGAAGGATGCCGATCGGCGTGAACAGCAGATTGAACAGGCAGAACAGCAGCACCGGCAGGCTGAAGAAGAACAGGGTGCTGCGCAGGTCATGGATGTCCATGACGGACCACAGTGTTTTCCAGAGGGCGATGTTTCCCAGCGTGGCGAAGAACAACGCGGTGCACCACACAAGCACGATCGGATGATGAGGGGAAAGTCTGAAGCATGGACGCACGTGCACAATCCGTTGTACGAGAAGTGCGCGCAGTATCTGGATGCGTTTATCAGGAAGTTGTCAGCTTTCGTGCTCAGCCCAGCAGAACCACGGCCCATACCGTAGCGACCATCAACAGCGCCGTGGTCTGCGCCGCACTTCCCATGTCCTTGGCGTTCTTGGAGAGCGGGTGATGTTCCAACGAGATGCGGTCGACCACTGCTTCGATGGCCGAGTTGAGCAGTTCCACCATCAGGCTGATGAAGCAGACCATCAGCATCAGGGCGCGCTCGCTTCGGCTGACCTCCAGCAGGAAGGCCACGACCGCCAGTGCGCCATGCAGCAACAGCAGCTGGCGGAAGGCGGCCTCTCCGCGGAAGGTGGCGATGAAGCCATCGCGCGAATGGATCAGGGTATGGAAGACGCGGCGCAGGCCGGTCTTTCCGTGCGAGTACTTGCCGTTGCCATTGGGGTGCCCTGGCTGCATTTCTGTCCTGCCTTCACGTGGAAATCCGGCAAGGATGTGCAGGCCTGTGTCAGGAAGCTGTCAGGTGCCGCGCGCGGCTGGGAGCATCTGCAGGGTGAATCGGCAGCCTTGCGCCGATGTCTCGACTGTCATCTGCCACCCCATGTGCTCGACCGCACGCTGCACGATGGACAGGCCCAGGCCTTCACCGCTCTGCCGGGCACTGGGCATGAAACGCTGGAACTGCTGCGCGTCGATGCTGGGCGGCAACCCCGGGCCGGTATCGGCGATGCGCAGTATGTTGCCCCGCAGTTCGACCCGTACTTCGCCCTCGTCGGTGTACTGGCAGGCATTGCGCAGCAGGTTCCAGATCACACTACGGGCCAGCTCTGGAGTGGTCAGCACCTGCTGGTCCTGCGGCGCATCCAGAACCAAGCGCACCGGCTTTCCCGAAAGCCACGGCGCACATCGCTCCCTGCATTCCTCGATCAGCGCCCGCACAGGCACGACGCTGCGCGGCACCGTCCTGGGGTCACGCGAAAGCAGCAGAAGGCAGGTCAACTGCCGCTGCATTTCCTGGGTGGTGCGCATGATGCGATCGGCGCTGGCGACCAGATGGCTGTCGGCGGGCAGCTGGTGCACCAGTGTCTCGGCCGCGCCACCGATGATCGCCAAGGGCGTGCGCAGCTCATGACTGGCATCGCCTGCAAAGCACTGTTCGCGTTGCAGGAACTGCTCAAGCTCGTCGCTGTGCTGGGCAAAAGCGCGCGCCAGCACACCTATCTCATCGCGCGCATCCTGGTAGGGGAAGGGCTTGTGCTTGTTCTGCACCGCCTCGGCCAGACGGGTGATGGGCGCGATGACATGGGTTGCGGTTCGGCGGCCGATCCAGAACGCGCAGAGCACGCAGGTGAGAATGACCAGCGCCGCGAAGGCGTTGATCAGATGCTCCAGGTAGGCATAGTGCTCGCCATCCTGCAGCAGGTAGTAGCGCTGTCCGTCGCTTTCGAAGACCCGCAGATGCCATTCGTTCGGGCCTTCTTCACCGTGGTAGCCCGGCCCGTACCTGCGCAGCACCTGAGGAGCCGAGCGCGCGTCATACAGCTGGCTGCCCTTTGCCAGTTCCGGTTGCGCGCCACTGGCCAGTGCGGCCTGCAGCCGATGGACCTCGCGGTCCTGGGTCATCGAAACGACGGAGGCTCTTACCTCGTCGTAGTCCACCAGTTCGACCAGCACGATGAAGCCCATGGCACCGGCCATCAGCAGCACGAACGACACCGTGATGCGCGTTCTCAGTGTCATGCTTCGATAGAGCGACCTCAGCGAGCGGGTAGTCAACGGCATGGGCTACTCCGCAGGTGCCAGTGTCGGCCTGTCCAGCCGCCAGCCAACGCTGTGCACCGTGGCAATGAGTGCAGGGTTGAACGGCCTGTCCACCTGCAGGCGCAGCTCATGGATGTGCGTGCGCAGTGCACCGCTCTCAGGCGGCTCGTCGCCCCAGATCAGGTATTCCATCTCCTGCTTGCGCACCACCGCGGGGGCAGCCCGCACCAGGCACATCAGCAGCTTGTGCGTTGTCGGGGTCAGATTGAGGGGGTGGCCCTGGCGCCACGCCTGCGGTGAACGGGTGTCGACGCGCAGATCGCCCCAGTCCAGCACACTCTGGACCTGCCGGCCCTGGGCGCGGCGGACCAGCGCCTTGATGCGCGCATCCAGCTCCTTCAGGGAGAAGGGCTTGACCAGGTAGTCATCCGCACCCAACGCGAGCCCCTGCACGCGGTCCTCCACCGGATCACGGGCGGTCAGCATCAGGATCGGCACCGGGTTCTGGAACTCCTGACGGAGCGTCTGGCACAGTGCCATGCCATCGAGGCGGGGCAGCATCAGGTCAAGCAGAATGGCGTCGTAATCGTTCTGCGTTGCCCTGCGCAGGCCGGTGGCACCATCCCGCGCATCGTCAAGCACGTAGCCCAGTGGCTCGAAGAAGGCGTAGAGATTTGCAACCAGCTCGGGGTTGTCTTCAATGATGAGCAGACGTGTCATGGGCTATGCGCATCCGTGCATGATCAATGGACGTTGAACGACCACCGCTAGTTTGCCACGTGCAAGGGCGCGCTGCGGGTCATTGCCGGACACGGCGGCAGGTGCCTGTGATAGCGTGCCGGGATGAAGATCCTTGCCCTATCCGGTAGCGCTCGCCGGCTGTCCACCAACACCGCATTGCTGAGGGCGCTGGAAGAAATCGCGCCACCGGATATCGCACTGAATACCTACGCCGACCTCGGCGGACTGCCCGTTTTTTCTCCCGATCTTGAAGATCTGCCCTTGCCTGACAGCGTTGTGCACTTCAAGCGCTGCATTGAAGCCAGCGATGGCATTCTGATTTCAAGCCCCGAGTACGCTCGAGGCGTTCCGGGCGGCCTGAAGAACGCCATCGATTGGCTCGTATCGGGCGACCTTGTGATTGCAAAGCCCATCGCGCTGGTGCACGCATCCCATCGCGGCGACGACATGCTCGCGGCTCTGCGGCTTGTGCTGTCGACCATCAGCTCCCGCTTCAACGAAGAACTGTTCCTGCGCTTCCCCTTCATGAAGATGGAGCCGGAGGCCATTGCCGATGCCGTAAGGCAGCCGATCAATCGCGGACCGGCGGAGGCCTTTCTTCAGGAATTTGCCCGCTACTGCCAGCGACCATCGGGTGATTGAACATGATCGTTGGCGCAGTCTGCTGACAAGGGCTTGCGGCGTCAGCGGTTCTCCGGCGCTTGCAGATGGGAATACCCCGCGGCCTCCACGAACTGCGGCAATGTCCACAGCTGGCCGTTGGGCCCCCACGTGCCATCGGTGACATCGCTCACCATGATCGAAGCAGCCAGCCGCTGCGTATCCGGCAGAGCCAGCGATTCCAGAATGGCCTGGTGCACAACCGCCGCGTAACGGGACCGGTGCTGTTCGTCGAGTACGCCGGCGGGTGCGAGGACGTGGACCAGGCACGGAATGACGTGGAGGAAGTCGGCACTGCCGCCACAGCGCCAGAAGCCGGCCGGCACCTCCTCGGCAATCACCCAGCACAGGCTGCGTTGGCGGGGATCAGGCCCCAGGCCGCTGCATTGCGTTGCAGCGGTATTCACCGCGGCGATCATCCGCTCGCGCTGAAGAGCGGTCAGTGCGTCGGCGGGTGTCTTGATGAGGATGGTGGGCATGGATAGCGCTCGTGGGTGAGGGAGCGCTCATTCAATCGTGCTGCGGCGCGGGCCTGAAGTGGCCGATTTGCCAACAATCGCGCAGAATCAGCCAATGCATGATTTCACCCTGGTGGCGCCACAGGCCCCCTTTGCCTCCAGCGTCACCCTCACCCTTGATCTTCTGACCACTGCGGCCAAGCTGGCGTGCCGGGTCGGGGTTGCACCGCCGCGTTGGCGGGTCTGCGCGGTGAAGCCAGGAAGCATCCCGCTTGGCAACGGCCTGCACCTGCAGGTGGACAAGCTGCCTGCGCGCTCCTCTGCGCACGAATGCTGGATCCTGCCGGGCCTGGACATCGACGATGCCTGCCAGCTGGAAGCTCGCCTGCGCCAGCCGGACATTCCACCCTTGCTCGCTGCGCTGCGCCGCCATGCAAGAGCGGGCGGCACGATTGCAGGCTCCTGTTCGTCCGTGTTTCTGCTCAACGCAGCCGGATTGCTGGAGGGACGCTGCGTGACCACAACGTGGTGGTTGGCCCCTGCGCTGCGGCGCGTGGCGCCCACTACCCGTGTGGAGCCTGGCCGGATGGTGCATGCGGATGGTCCGCTGATCACCGCCGGCGCCGCGATGGCACACATGGACCTGGTGCTTTACGTGCTGCGCCAGCGCTTCGGCGAGCAACTCACGGCCATGCTGGGCCAGGCGCTGCTGGTCGAGCAGCGTCGCCTGCAGTCGCTGTATATGTCGCCGGCGATGATGGTGCCCGAGAACAACCTGATTGCGCTGTTGACCCGCCACATCGCAGAGACGCTCCCGGAACCAGTCACCGTGGGCACGCTTGCCGCGCGGGCCAACATGTCCACACGCACCCTCAACCGCCAAGTGAACAAGGTGCTCGGCTACGGGCCGCAGCAGTTGATCCAGTCGGTGCGCTTGAACCGGGCGCGGGTGCTGCTGGAAAGTGGCGGGCTTTCGGTGGAAGAGGTGACCGCGCAGGTGGGCTTGGGCGATTCTGCGACGCTCAGGCGATTGCTGCGCAGGCGACTGGGCCTGAATCCTACCCAGGTTCGAGGGTGAGGGAGCTGCATTGCTGACTGCGGGCTTGCGGACGCCCATCGGGTCCGGCCCGGGCGCACGGATTCATTCACAGGCGCTGCTCTATATTCCGGGCCACAACGCCGCATACCGCGGCTGGACCGGGAGTATCCCCATGAAAACCGGACGTTTGCTTGGCATTGCCCTGGGGGCGGCAGTGACCCTGGTTGCTGCGCCTGCCTGGGCCGATCCGCCGCATCATGCACGGGGCAACGGACCGCCGCCCCATGCAGGCGGCCCGCACAACCGCGACGCACCCCCGCCGGGCTGGCAGAAAAAGGCATGGCGCCGCGGTGACCGCTTGCCTTGGGCCGAGGTTGACCGGCGCTACTGGGTGGACGACTACGCGCATTACCGTCTGCGCGACCCCGGCCGCGGTCAGCGCTGGGTGCGGCAGTCGGATACGGAATACCTGCTGGTGGAGATCGCCACCGGCGTGATCATCGACGCCCTGCGTCGCTAGGGATTCCGGCACGGGCCCCGGGCGGCGCGCAGCCGCCGCGGGGGTAATGCAGGCACGGCCGCCGGTGGCATCGCGCGCTTACCCCGGCAACTCGCACTTCATCCTGCCGTCCACGTAATACGGCTTCGGTACGTTCGGGTTGTCGCTGGTCTTCTCAAAGACCACTTCGAACGACGCCGCGTCGGGCGAACCTTTGCGATCGGTGCAGGCGTCCTGCAACTTCTTCTTGAGCGCAGCAATGCCGGCCTCGCGGTTGGCGCCGTCAGCGCTGTTAGTGAGATTCACGGATTCAGCCAGGGCCAATGGGCTGAAGGCAGACAGGCAGCAGGCGATCATCAGGGTATGCAGCTTGGTCAAGGGGCGCGCCTCGCGGAAATCCAATGAGGCAGTCAGCATAATGCGGAAGCGTTAACAGCACGTGCCCGGTTGCGGCAGTTGGATTGGCTGACGTTGTTTGGTACAAGCCTCGCTGTCGAAGATCAGAGAATGGATGCGAGCCATGTCCGAACCCTATTCGGCCCTGCTCAGGCTGCGGCTGCCACGCGAGCGTCTTGCACGCTGGTTGGCCGCGCCGGTGCCTGCGGCATCGAGGTGGAAGGACTGGCGATCGATCGCCGGCCGGTGGCGCCTGCCCGGCGGCGCCGATCTGGCTGCGTCCAGTGATGTGGAGCTGGGTGAATTCCTCGCCGATTGCAATGCAATGCTGGCCCGGCATGCGGACAATCGCGCAGCGTTGGCCGCGATCCTGCAATCCGCGCAGGCGGAGAACATCAAGCTTGCGGCCTACGATCAGGCAGGGGCGTACTTCGTTGCAGGGTCACTGACGTATTCCGAGAACCTCCATGACCTGGTCGTGTTTCTGGCCATGGCGCGCGGCGCCGCCGATTTCCTTGAGCCTGGCGAGCACGGCGAGGCACTGGTGCACGACTACCTGTGGGCCGAGGATGGCGAGCGGGAGACGGTTGCTGCGGTCCACCTCGCCGGCAAGGGCGATTCCGGCTTCATGACGCCTGCGCAGTCTGGCGAGACCGCTGCAACCTTCGATGCAATGGTCGAGCTCATGCTGGAGGGAGCGGACGACCCGCAGTTCACTCCACGCAATCAGTTGGACCGTATCCAGGAGCGCGGCCATGCTGCCCAGGAGAACTAGATGACAGACACGGGCATCCGCAGGGATCCGGTCGGCAGGAGAGCGCGCTGCGTGCCCGCCGCCCTTGTGCTCTGCCTCTGCCTGTTGGCGGAGTCCGCGCTGGCCGAGACGGCACCGGCTGCGCGCACGTGGTTCGTGAGCGGAGCAGAGCTGGC
This sequence comes from Stenotrophomonas sp. LMG 10879, assembly GCF_002750935.1. NCBI lineage: Bacteria > Pseudomonadati > Pseudomonadota > Gammaproteobacteria > Lysobacterales > Lysobacteraceae > Stenotrophomonas > Stenotrophomonas sp. LMG 10879. Next base: position 328,815 of record NZ_PEJT01000001.1, on the reverse strand, counting down.
CAGGCTCCTGCAGGGCAAGGGCGAAAGCGGATTCTGCAGCAGTGATCAGTGCCGGGACCTGTCGAGCGCCCGCGCGAGCGCCTATATCCAGGGTATTGCGGACGCAGGCCGAGGGCAGTGGTGCGGCCAGGGGCAGATCCTTCCCCATGAACTGGTCGACCGGGTGGCTTCGCACATCCGGCAGTTGCCTGCCGAACGACTGCAGCAGGATGCCGCATCTCTGGTCATCGAAGCGCTTCAGACCGCGCTTCCCTGCCAACACGCGGCGTCCAGCAGCGACCGCGCCCACGCCGCGCAGAGAGCGCGATGAGCGCTTGCTGCCGCTGCAGGTCGCCGGGCCGGAACGAAGAGAGGGCTGCCGCATGCGCGTGATGGAGACAACGTTGTCTGCCGATGTGCTGGCCCTGCTGGAGGCCAGCGGCCTGCCAACGGAGGATCTGCGTGCAGGCAGGCCAATCATCCTTCTGGCAGCGACGTTGGATGGAGAGCTGCTCGGCTGTGTGGGCTACGAATCGAGCCGGGATGTGGTGCTCCTGCGTTCGCTGGCTATCCGGCCGATGTCGCAGGGCAGGGGTCTGGGGCGGCACCTGGTTGAGGAACTGGAGCGGCATGCCAGAGCGGCGGGCGGCAGGACGGTGTTCCTTCTCACGACCACATCAGCGCCGTTCTTCGGGCAGCTTGGCTATGAGCGCGTCGCGCGCGATGCAGCGCCTGGATTCATCGCTGCGTCGACGCAGTTCAGTGGACTGTGCCCAGGCTCAGCCCAGCTGATGATGCGGCGGCTGTAGGGCAACCGGGCCCGGGGCGGTGCTTCAGCCGCCGCGCCCATCGGCGTCAGCGGATTGCCGCGTTGCAATCGGCGATGCCCGCAGTGCAGAGGGCCGCTGCGGTGTCGATACCGAAGCGCGCGTGATCAACCGGTGCGCGAGTACGTGATTGACCGTCGCGCGTCCCGGCGAGGCGGAGTGACGGATCGCCCGCAACAGGATGTCCATCGCGTTGTCGGCCATTTCCGCTACCGGCTGATGGATCGTGGTCAGCTCCGGCCACACCATCGTCGAAGCGGATGTGTCATCGAACCCTACTACCGAAAGATCGCCCGGTACCTGCAGGCCGCGACGATGCGCCACGGAAACGACCGCCGATGCCATGTCATCGTTGCTGGCGAAGATCGCGCTGGGTGGCGGCTGCAGCGTCAGCAGCTGCTCGGCAGCCTCCAGTCCAGACCGGTAGGTGAAGTAGCCCGGTTGGACGAGCGCGCCGTCGTAGACGATACCAGCTTCGGCCAGGGCATCCCGGTAGCCCTGCCAGCGATGCGCACTGGCTGTCTGGTTCGGATCGCCCTTGATGTAACCGATGCGGGTATGCCCACGGGAGACCAGATGCGCCACCATGTCATGGCTGGCCTGGCGGTCGTCGATGCGCACGCAGGAAATCCTGTCGCTGAAGCGGCTGGACGCGATGGAGACCGCGGGAATGCCGGCATTGACGAATACATCGACGATGTCCTTTGACTCACACAGGGGCGGCGGAAGAATCACCCCTGCCACGGTGGTGGAAAGTTGCCGTGCCGCCTCGCGACGTGCCTGGGCGCCCAGTTCATCCCATGCAGCGATCACCAGCTGTGCCGCCGACCGCGTGGACCCGCGCAGTGCGCCGACCAGCAGTTCGCGCAGGTAGCTGGAGCTGGGATTGGTGTAGATCAAGGCGATGCACGTGCGCTGCGCGGCGGCCAGTGCGGATGCGGCGAGGTTGGGCCGGTAGTCCAGTGCGTGCACGCTGCGCAGGACGCGTTCGCGGTTGCCCTCGCGTACCCCGGCATGGCCGTTGATGACGCGCGACACCGTCATGGCGGAAACGCCTGCATGCGCAGCGACGTCATCGATGGTGATGGCGCTCGCTTTCCGGCGGACCGCTTTGTGGCCGTTCTTCAAGTGTCGATTCCCTTTGCTGCGCTGCATGATGACAAGCGCGATTGCGGGTGAGTAGTCTGCGCCCTGACGCGATGGTAGCGCTACCACTGGACCGGTGTAAGGCCAGCGGATGCCCCCCCCCTTTACCGCGCGGCTGTTCCGGCAGGTCTGAAAGCGAGTGTGAGTCGCAGTGGGTGCAAAGCGCACTGCGATGTTCGGTGTGGAAGACGGGCATCGCCCGTGCGTGCCCCCAGGAGGGGCGGTACATCCATTCGATCGTATGTCAGAGGGGAGAGTCATGAGCGCTTTTTCGTTCCGTCGTACCCCAGGCCGGAGGGCTCATCGATGAGCCGGACGCTGGCGAAGTTCACCTCCAGGGCCATGTTCACCTTTGTCGGTGGGGTCCTGGTCATCAATCCCGCATTCGCACAGGAGACGTCACCCGCCGCGCCTGTCGCCCAGCAGCAGAACCCGCCCAGTCCGAAACAGCTGGATACCGTGCAGGTCACCGGCATCCGCAACAGCCTCAGCCAGGCGATGGACATCAAGCGCGACTCGGCCGGCGTGGTGGATGTGATCAGTGCGGAGGACATCGGCAAGTTCCCCGACACCAACCTGGCAGAGTCCCTGCAGCGCATCACCGGCATCTCGATCGAACGACGTGACGGTGAAGGTGCACAGGTGACGGCGCGTGGCTTCGGCCCTCAGTTCAACATGGTGACGCTCAATGGGCGCCAGATGCCCGGCGCCGATGCATTCGGTGCGTCCGGGCAGGTCGCCATCGGTGGTGTCGACGGCGGTACCCGCGCCTTCAACTTCGCCCAGCTGGCTGCCGAAGCCATCAACGGCATCGAGGTCTACAAGACCAGCCAGGCCAATGTCCCCAGCGGTGGCATCGGTGCCACCATCAACATCCTTACCTCGCGGCCGTTCGACCATGAGGGCATCGTCGCCAGTGCCGGCGCGAAAGCTGTCTCCGACCGCAGCCAGCCATTCGGTGACGACCTGACACCGGAGCTGTCCGGCATCTTCAGCTACACCAATCCGGAAAAGACCTTCGGCGTGGGCGTGAGCGCCAGCTACCAGAAGCGCAAGGGCGGCTCGGTGCAGGCCACCGAGAACTACTGGAATGTGCAGCCCTGGACCGGCACCATGCCGGGCAACCCGAGGGTAGTCAATGCACCGGCGGTGGGCGCGCTGTACGCCCGGCCCAATGACCTGCGCTATGCGTTCTCCGAGTTCGAACGTGAGCGCATCAACGGCCAGGCGGTGCTGCAGTTCGCGCCGACCGATGCGGTGACCCTGACCCTGGACTACACCTATTCGACCAACGAGATCACCGAGAATCGTGGCGAGCAGGGCATGTGGCTGCAGAACAGCAATTACACCGACGTCGAATTCGACACCAGTGGCGCGGTAGCGACCCCAACCTACATCCGCGAGATCGCCGGCACCAAGGACTTCGGCCTTGAGCAGCAGCGCAGCATGCAGAAGTATAAGCTGGGGTCGCTGGGCTTCAATGCGGCATGGAACGTGACCGACCGCTTCAAGCTGACCTTCGATGCGCACAATTCGAAGAACGAAAGCCGCCCGAACGACCCGCTCACTGGCGGTGGCTCCATCTTCATGAGCATCGCCGGCACCAACAACTGCACCACCGGCCCGCATTGTGGCGGCTCATGGGTGCAGGAGCTGAACTTCAACAACGGCCTGCCGATCGGCACCCAGGTCTGGTTCCCATCCAACGCCGATGCGGCCGCCAATACCAACGGCGTGGTCAACCCGGGCTTCGTGCCGGGCGAGATCGGCAGCCAGGTGCTGCGCGTCAACTCGCAGACCCAGATCAGCGAGATCAAGCAGGGCCGCGTGGATGGCGAGTGGATCTTCGACAGCGGTCGCTTCCAGTTCGGCGTGGACAGCAGCAAGTCCACCACCCATCGCATCCAGGCCGAAGAGGCCTATTCGACACTGGGTGACTGGGGCGTAGCCAACGTCAACCGTGACACGGCCGGCGGGCTGATGGACCTGATGCAGCCGGTCAACATCGTCGGTCTGTTTGATGATTACAGTGCCAGCAGCTGGACCGCATGGCGCGGCGACGCCGGCCGCCTCGCGCAGTGGGCGGCAAACGAGTATGGCGTGGGCCTCGGCGTGAGCCCCAAGCGCGCCGCCGACAACCTGGTGGAAGAGAAGACGAAGTCGGCCTACTTCCAGGTTGAGCTGGATGGCGAGCTGGGCGGGATGCGTACCAATACCCGACTGGGTGTGCGCTATGAAACGACGGACGTTGTCTCCACCTCGAACATCGCCATCCCGGAAGCGATCGAGTGGCAGTCCAACAACGACTTCCGTGTGGTGTTGTCCGACGAGCAGCAGCCGTTCACCGAGAAGAGCAACTACAGCTACATCCTGCCCAACCTCGATTTCAGCATCGATCTTCGCGAGGACCTGAAGGGACGTGTCTCGTTCGGCAAGAGCATCGCACGCGCGCCGATCGGCAACCTGTATGCCGGCCCGACGGCCCAGCAGCCGTTCGGCTCGGTCCTGATCGACCCGTCCTCGCGGGCCAGCGGCACTGCACAGAACCCGCAGCTGAAACCGTTGGAATCGGACAACCTGGACCTGGCACTGGAGTGGTACTTCGCCGACGCGAGCTACCTGTCGCTGACCTACTGGAACAAATCGGTCGACAACTTCGTTGGCAACACCATTGTCCAGGAAAATCTGTACGGCCTGCGCGATCCTACCTCCGGTCCGGACGCGCAGGCGGCCCTGGCATTCCTCAACAGCGGTGCCTGCGTCACCCAGGTGGGCGCTGCCAACGCGGCGGCGTGCTCGGCCAATGACACCTCGCTGTTCACCGCCCTGGCCCTGCTGCGCAACAATCCGGCCGGGCTGGCCGCCTACAACGGCACCGACGCCCAGGTGCTGGCCACCGAGGCAGCCTACGATCTTTACGGCACCGCTGCCGATCCGCTCTACCAGTTCAACGTCAACCGTCCCATCAACCAGAACAAGGCCAAGCTGCACGGCTGGGAGCTGGGTGGACAGTACTTCTTCGGCGATACCGGCTTTGGCATTCTGGCCAACTACACCCTGGTCGACGGTGATGTGGGCTTCAACAATGCCGGCGATCCGGGCATCGACCAGTTCTCACTCACCGGCCTGAGCGACACCGCCAATGCCGTGCTGATGTATGAGAAATACGGCTGGTCGGTACGCCTTGCCTGGAACTGGCGCGACCAGTACCTGATCCTGGCCAACCAGGGTGCCAGCCGCAATCCGTACTATGTGGAGGCGTATGAGCAGTGGGATCTCAGCGTGAACTACACCCTGGATGATCACTGGTCGTTCGGCCTGGAGGCGATCAACCTGACCGGTGAGGATGTCCGCTGGCGCTCGCGCACCTCGCAGATGATCGTCAAGCTGGCCGACCAGAGTCCGCGGTATATGCTCGGCGTGCGCTACAAGTTCTGAACCGTAGGGGGTGCAGCTGCCACGGCAGCTGCACCGGTTGAAGGCATCTGACCGAACGGGACACGTCCATGCCGCGTTACGAAATGCTCAACAACGTTGCCCACCGCGATCTTCGCGTTGCCACCGGCTTCGGGCCGGAGTTCGGCGATGCGGTCGGCATGGTGCCAGCGTACCCGAGTGAGTTTGCAGAGCTGCAGCGGGAGTACCCGATCTTCCTGCGCAGGGATGCCGACACCGGTGGCTGGCAGTCGGTGGCTCTGCTGGGCTTCGAGCAGCACGAGAACCTGTTCCTGCAGGGCGGCCGCTGGAATGCGGCGTACCTGCCCGGTGCGGCCGCCAAGGGGCCATTCCTGATCGGCTTCCAGGAGAACCACGTTGATGGCGCGCTCACCCGGGAGGCCGTGCTGCATGTGGATCTGGACCATCCGCGCGTGAGCGCGATGCAGGGGGAGCCGGTGTTCCTGCCGCAAGGAGGGAACTCGCCTTATCTCGAACACGTCGCCGGCGTGCTGCGCGGCATTCACGATGGCCATGCGTTTGCCGCGGAGATGTTCGCCGCCCTCGATGCGAACGGGCTGATCCAACCGGTCACGCTGGACGTGCGGATCGATCCGGAGCATCGGGTCGGTGTCAACGGCCTGCACGCGATCGACCGTGATCGGCTGGCGCAGCTGGACGGTGCCGCGCTGGCCGCGCTCAACCGCGCCGGCTATCTGGAAGGCGCCTATCTGATGCTGGCGTCACTGCACAACATGCGCCGCCTCATCGCCGAGAAGCAGCGGCGACTGCGGGCGCATGATGCCGCTGCTGCGGCAGGCAGGAACTGACCGGTGCTGGACGGCCTCCCGATGCGTACCCTGGAAGGGCTCGATGCCACGGCGCTGCCGCTGGAGTCGCTGGTGGCTGCCGGCGAACCGGTGGTGCTGCGCGGCATCGCGAACGGATGGGGGCTGGTGCAGGCCGGTGCACGTTCCCTGCAGGAGGCGATGGCCTACCTTCGCGGCTTTGACGCAGGCGTGCCGGTTCCCTATTCCTTCGGCGGCCCCGAGATCGAAGGGCGCCCGTTCTACAACGCCGACTTCACCCGCTTGAACTTCGAGGTCCGGCGTGGCGTGCTGACGGAGGTGCTGGACGCAATTGGCGATCATCTGGATTCGCCGAACCCGCCCACCTACTACGTCGCTTCGCTGCTGATCGCACGGGCGCTGCCCGGGTTCGCGCAGCACAACGATGCCGGCCTGTCGGGGCAGGGCATCGATGCCTCGGCCAGCATCTGGATCGGCAACCGGGTAACGGCCTCCTGCCATTACGACGTCCCCGACAACCTGGCGTGCTGTGCGGTGGGCCGGCGCCGCTTCACCCTGTTTCCGCCGGAGCAGATCGACAACCTCTACCCGGGGCCGATGGAGCCGACCCCGGGAGGACAGGTGGTCAGCACGGTGGACTTCGAACGCCCGGACGTCGACCGCCATCCGCGCTTCCGTGATGCCATGGCAAGCGCGCAGACCGCCACGCTTGAACCCGGGGATGCCATCTTCATCCCGGGCCTGTGGTGGCACCACGTGCGCAGCCTGGAACCGTTCAACGTGCTGGTGAATTACTGGTGGCGCAGCGCGCCAGCCTTCCTGGGCTCGCCCCTGCCGGCGCTGCAGCACGCGATGTGGGCCCTGCGTGATCTACCGGCACGCGAGAAACAGGCCTGGGCAAGGATCTTCGATTACTACGTGTTTGGTCCCGGCGAGCGGGCAGGGCAACACCTGCCCGAAGCCGCCCGGGGGGAGCTGGCACCGTTCGACGAGACGCAGGCGCGGCGCATGCGCGCGCAGCTGCTGGGTCGACTCAACCGCTGATGGGGAGCATCGCATTGAACGCTGCGGACACTACACGAGGGCGGATCCGGAGAGTGGTGATCGCCGGTGGCGGCACTGCCGGCTGGCTGGCCGGCTGCGCGCTGGCGCACCAGTTCCGCCAGCAGCTGGACATCACCCTGGTAGAGTCCGAGCAGATCGGTACCGTCGGTGTGGGCGAATCCACCGTGCCGCCCATCCGCACGTTCCACCGCTTCCTGCAGATCGATGAGCAGGAGTTCATGCGGGCGGTCGCCGGCACGTTCAAGCTCTCGATCTCGTTCGAAAACTGGCGTCGCCCGGGTGAGCGTTTCATCCATCCCTTCGGCACGATCGGGCAGGGCACGTGGGCCACGCCGTTCCATCATTTCTGGCTGGACAGCCTGCGTCGCGGCATGCCTTCGGAACTGGGCGACTTCTGCCTGGAAAGCGTCGCTTCCCAAGCCGACCGGTTTTCGCTGCAGACCCAGCCCCAGGTCAACTACGCCTACCATTTCGACGCCGGGCTCTACGCCCGTTTCCTGCGCGGCAAGGCCGAAGCCAACGGGCTGCGGCGGGTGGAAGGCAAGATCCGGGAAGTCCGCCAGCATGCCGATGACGGTTCGGTTGCATCGCTGCTGCTGGAGGACGGCCAGGTCATCGAAGGCGATCTGTTCATCGACTGCACCGGCTTCCGTGGCCTGTTGACCGAGCAGACACTGCATACCGGCTATGAAGACTGGAACGAATGGCTGCCCAGCGATCGTGCCGTTGCCGTGCAGACCGACGCGGCTACGCCGCCGGTGCCCTACACCCGTGCCATCGCGCACGAGGCCGGATGGCGCTGGCATATCGCATTGCAGCACCGGGTCGGCTGCGGCCTGGTGTTCTCCAGCCGCCACATGTCCGATGACGAGGCGCAGGCCAAGCTGCTCCGTGATGTCGACGGACGGCCCCTGCGCGATCCCTGGCTGGTACCGTTCCGCAGCGGACGCCGGTTGCAGGCCTGGAACCGCAACGTGGTGGCACTGGGGCTGGCCAGTGGCTTCATCGAGCCGCTGGAATCGACCAGCATCCACCTGACCATCAGCGCCGTCGTGCGCCTGATCCAGCTGTTCCCTTCCGAGGGCATCACCCCTTCGCTGGTGGCGCTGTACAACGACGTCAGCCGCCAGGAGATGGAGCATGTACGCGATTTCATCATCCTGCACTACCACGCCAACCAGCGCGACGAGCCGATGTGGAAGGCGTGCCGCGAGATGGCGCTTCCCGAGTCACTGCAGGTCCGCCTGCGCGCATGGCGCGAACGGGCCCATGCCTGGCAGGACCCCGGCGAGCTGTTCCGGGTCGACTCCTGGACCAGCGTCCTGATGGGCCAGGGCATCCTGCCGGGACCGCCGCATCCGCTTGCGCGCGCGATCAGCGACGCGGACCTGCGAACGCTGTTGCATCGACTCCGGCAGCCGGTGCAGGAAGCGGTGGCGAAGATGCCGTCGCAGGCGGACTTCATCGAACGCTACTGCAGGGCTGCGCCGGGAGCCTGGCAAACGGGGCGGGCCGTGGCGTAGCCGCAGTGTGTGCTGTTGCACAGAATTGGTAGCGCTACCTTCACATCATTACGGGGTGCAGTAAATGGAATTGGTTGCAGGAATCGACGCCGGTACGCAGAGCCTGAAGGTGGTCGTCTACGATCCTGATGCACGCAGCCTCGTTGCCAGCGCCAGCGCGCCACTGGAACTGACCAGCGCCGCCGATGGCAGCCGGGAACAGCGCCCAGACAACTGGGTCGCCGCGCTGCAGGGCTGCTTTGCCGCAATCGATCCGGCGCTGCGCTCGCGCATTGCCGCGCTTGCGGTCTCCGGGCAGCAGCATGGCTTCGTACCGATCGATGCAGCAGGGAAGGTCCTGGCACCGGCCAAGCTGTGGTGCGACACCAGCACCGCGGCCGAATGCGTGCAGATCATGGCCGCGGTTGGCGGTGCCGCACGCACCATCGAACTGGCCGGCAACCCGGTGCTTGCCGGTTACACCGCCTCCAAGCTGCCGTGGACGAAGATGCACCGGCCCGACGCCTACGCCCGGCTGGCCACCATCCTGTTGCCGCACGATTACCTCAATTTCGTGTTGACCGGCCAACGCTTCTGCGAGTACGGCGACGCGTCCGGCACCGGCTGGCTGGACGTGCGCACCCGCACCTGGTCGGACGAGCTGCTGCACGCGACCGATCCGCAGCGCGATCTTGCCGGCTGCCTGCCGCGCATCGCTGCACCCGATGAGGTGTTCGACATTGCGCCTGAGGCCGCCGTGGCATTGGGACTTCCGCCCACCGTGAAGGTGGCCGTCGGCGGTGGCGACAACATGATGGCGGCCATCGGCACCGGCTGCGTCGTGCCTGGTCGCCTGGCGATGAGCCTGGGCACGTCAGGCACGCTGTTTGCGTTCTCGGATACCCCCGTGGTCGATCCCAACGGCGCGTGGGCCGCGTTCTGCTCGTCGACCGGCGGCTGGCTGCCACTGATCTGCACGATGAACTGCACCGTGGTGACCGGGCAGGTTGCCGATGCCTTCGGTTTCAGCAGCCGCGATGGCGACGGCCACCTGCACGCCACGCCGCCCGGCGCCGACGGGCTGGTGATGCTGCCGTTCCTCAACGGCGAACGCACGCCGGACCTGCCGCAGGGCAAAGGGGTGCTGGCGGGCCTGGATACGACCAACATGACGCCGGCGCACATCTACCGCGCGGCCATGGAAGGGGCCACCTACGCCCTGAAGTTTGGCTACGACGCATTCGTCGGCGCGGGCATGCAGTTCGACCGCATCGTGCTGACCGGCGGCGGCAGCAACAGCGGACAGTGGCGGCAACTGGTGGCCGATGTGTTCGGCCTGCCGGTGGACGTACCGACCCAGCCCGAAGGCGCGGCGTTCGGTGCGGCCCTGCAGGCGCTGTGGGCCGTCGCTCACGCGCGCGGTGACGCTACCTCGATCGCCGCGATCACCGACCGGCACGTTGCGCTCGATCCGCTGCGGTCCGCGCGCCCGGACCCCTCGCGCAGCGAAGCCTACGCCACGGCCTACGCCCGGTTCCTTCGACATCTCGACGCCATCACGCCGCTGTATCGCGGCTGATTCCTCTTTCCGCGACACCTCGCACAACGACAGGAAGACGCACCATGAGCACGCAACCCTTCATCGGCGCCAAGGAGTACTTCCCCGGCATCGGCCGCATTCCCTTCGAAGGACGGGGCTCGGACAACCCGCTCGCCTTCAAGGTCTACGACGCCGACAAGGTCATCGGTGGCAAGACCATGCAGGAGCATCTTCGCTTCGCGGTCTGCTACTGGCACACCTTCTGCAACGCCGGGCATGATCCGTTCGGCCCGGGTACCCGTCACTTCCCCTGGGAGACCGGCTCGCCGATGGCAACCGCCGAGGCGAAGGTGGATGCAGCGTTCGAGTTCTTCACCAAGCTGGGCGTGCCGTACTGGTGCTTCCACGATATCGACCTGGCGCCGGACGCCGACGACGTCACGCAGTACGAAAAGAACCTGAAGCACATGGTGGGCCTGGCCAAGGCGCGCCAGGATGCCACCGGCATGAAACTGCTGTGGGGCACGGCCAACCTGTTCTCGCACCCGCGCTACATGAACGGTGCGTCCACCAATCCGGACTTTGCGGTGGTGGCGCGTGCCGCCGTGCAGGTGAAGGCGGCGCTGGAGGCCACCGTTGAACTGGGCGGCGAACATTACGTGTTCTGGGGCGGCCGCGAAGGCTATGCCGCGCTGGCCAATACCCAGATGAAGCGCGAAGTCGACCACCTGGCGCGGTTCCTGACCATGGCGCGCGACCATGGTCGCAGCATCGGCCTGAAGGGCAACTTCCTGATCGAGCCCAAGCCGATGGAACCGATGAAGCACCAGTACGACTTCGACAGCGCCACCGTGGTGGGGTTCCTGAAGGAACATGGCCTGGACAAGGACTTCAAGCTCAACATCGAGGCGAACCACGCGACGCTGTCCGGCCACACCTTCGAACACGATCTGCAGGTCGCCTCGGACCACGGCCTGCTCGGCAGCATCGACGCCAACCGCGGCAACGCGCAGAACGGCTGGGATACCGACCAGTTCCCCACCGACCTGTACGACACCGTGGGCGCGATGCTGGTGGTACTGCGCCAGGGCGGTCTGGAAGGCGGCTTGAACTTCGACGCCAAGGTGCGCCGCGAATCGACCGACCTGGAAGATCTGTTCATTGCCCACGTCGGCGGCATGGATGCCTTCGCCCGCGGGCTCGAAGTGGCCCATGCACTGCTGAACGATTCGCCGCTGGAGCAGTGGCGCCAAGAGCGTTACGCCAGCTTCGACAGTGGTGCCGGCAATGACTTCGCGCGCGGCGCGCTCAGCCTCGCAGAGCTGGCTGCGCTGGGTGCCAAGGGCGGCGAGCCACGGCAGATCAGCGGCAAGCAGGAGCGCTACGAGAACCTGATCAACCAGTACCTGCTGCGTTGAGCGCGACGGCTCGCATCGATGACACCGAACCGGGGAGGGGCAGGGCAATGCAGCAGGCAATGAGCGGTGGAGAGAACACCCGATTGATCGTACTGATCAGCGTGGTGGCGACGATTGGCGGATTCCTGTTCGGGTTCGACAGCGGCGTGATCAACGGCACCCAGGACGGCCTGCACCAGGCGTTCAGGTCCGGCGAGTGGATGCAGGGGTTCGAGATCGCCTCGATGCTGCTGGGCTGTGCCGTCGGTGCCTTCAGTGCCGGCCGCCTGGCCGACCGTCTCGGTCGCCGCAATGTGCTGATCGTCTCGGCGGTGCTGTTCCTGCTGTCGGCGATCGGCGCAGGCGCCGCATCGTCCTCGGTGATGTTCGTCGCCGCGCGGGTGTTGGGAGGCTTCGCGGTGGGGGCCGCGAGCGTGATCTCGCCGGCCTACATCGCCGAAGTGGCACCGGCACGCTACCGTGGCCGCCTCGCCACGGTCCAGCAGATCGCCATCATCAGCGGGCTGACCGTCGCGTTCCTGTCCAACTACCTGCTGGCGGCCACCGCCGGTGCCTCCACCGAGGCGCTGTGGGGCGGCTATGCGGCGTGGCGCTGGATGTTCTGGATGCAGGCCGTGCCTTCGCTGCTGTTCCTGGCATTGCTGCTGACCATTCCGGAAAGCCCGCGCTACCTGATGGTGAAGCGCCGCAAGGACGAGGCACTGCAGGTGCTTGCGCGGCTGTACGGCGGTGCCGAGGCGCAGGCGAAGCTTGCCGAGATCGACGCTTCGCTGTCGACCGACCACCATCGGCCGCGGCTGTCTGACCTGCGCAGCAAGAGCACCGGCCGGATCCGCTCCATCGTCTGGGTGGGTATCGGCCTGGCCACCTTCCAGCAGCTGGTCGGCATCAACGTGGTCTTCTACTACGGTGCCGTGCTCTGGCAGGCCGTCGGCTTCTCCGAGAACGACGCATTGCTGATCAACGTGCTGTCCGGTGCGCTCAGCATCGGTGCGTGCATCGTCACCGTGCTGCTGATCGATCGCATCGGGCGCAAGCCGTTGTTGTGGGTGGGCTCGGCCGGCATGGCGGTGTCATTGGCGGTGCTGGTGGCGGCATTCGCCAGCGGCTCGTTGGTCGATACGCACCTGCAGCTGCCTGCAGGCATGGGCACGCTGGCGCTGGTGGCGGCCAATGCCTATGTCGTGTTCTTCAACATCTCGTGGGGACCGGTGATGTGGGTGATGCTGGGCGAAATGTTCCCCAACCAGATCCGCGGTTCGGGCCTGGCAGTGGCCGGTGCGGCGCAGTGGACCGCCAACTTCGCCGTTACCGTGACCTTCCCCATCCTGCTGGCCGGCACCGGGCTGGCAGCCACGTACAGCATCTACCTGGTGGCAGCGGTCATTTCGGTGTTCTTCGTGCTCAGGTACGTGCACGAAACCAAGGGCAAGGAACTGGAGCAGATGCAAGGATGAACGCAATGACCCATCGACACGTTGGCCGCGCCCATGCTGGCGTGCTGCTGACCACGCTGCTGCTGGCACTTACGGCCTGCGGCAAGGATGAGAAGGTTGCCGGACCTGCGGCCGCGACGGCGGATCCGTGGCCGCAGGTCGCCTGGCCGTTGGCCGAGGACCCCGCGCTGGAGAAGCGCATCACCGACCTGATGGCCACCCTGACGGTGGAGGAAAAGGTCGGCCAGCTGGTGCAGGGCGATATCGCCAGCATCACGCCCGACGACGTGCGCCGCTATCGGTTGGGCTCGGTCCTGGCCGGCGGCAATTCCGATCCCGGTGGCCGTTACGATGCCGCGCCGGCCGAATGGCTGGCGCTGGCCGATGCGTTCTACGCAGCGTCGATGGACACCTCCGCCGGTGGCAAAGCGATTCCGGTGCTGTTCGGCATTGATGCCGTGCACGGGCAGAGCAACATCATCGGCGCGACGCTGTTCCCGCACAACATCGGCCTGGGCGCGGCCCGCAACCCGGATCTGCTGCGCCGGATCGGCGAAGTCACCGCACTGGAGACCCGCGCGACCGGCATGGAGTGGGCATTCGCACCGACCGTGGCGGTACCGCAGGACGACCGCTGGGGGCGTACTTACGAGGGCTATTCCGAATCGCCCGAGGTGGTGGCCAGCTATGCCGGTGCAATGGTCGAAGGCCTGCAGGGCAAAGTGGGTACGCCCGCGTTCCTCGATGGTCGTCATGTGATCGCTTCGGTGAAGCACTTCCTCGGCGACGGCGGCACCACCGATGGCAAGGACCAGGGTGACACCCGGATCAGCGAAGCAGACCTGGTGCGCATCCACGCGGCCGGGTATCCACCGGCGATCGCGGCAGGCGCACAGACCGTCATGGCGTCCTTCAACAGCGTCAACGGCGAAAAAATGCATGGTCACAGGCAGTACCTGACCGATGCGTTGAAGGGCCGCATGCACTTCGGTGGGTTCGTGGTGGGCGACTGGAACGGACATGGACAGGTCAAGGGATGCACGACCACCGATTGCCCGGCCACCATCAATGCAGGGCTGGACATGGCCATGGCCTCGGACAGCTGGAAAGGCTTCTACGAAACCACGCTGGCTGCAGTGAAGAACGGCACCATCAGCCAGCAGCGGCTGGATGAAGCCGTGCGCCGGATCCTGCGGGTGAAGATGCGACTGGGTCTGTTCGAGGCCGGCAAGCCATCCGCGCGCGCGGTCGGCGGGCAGTTCGCCCTGATCGGTGCACCGGAACATCGCGCCCTCGCGCGGCAGGCCGTGCGCGAATCACTGGTAATGCTGAAGAACCAGGGCGGTGTACTGCCGTTGTCCCCCCGCCAGCGCATCCTGGTCGCCGGTGATGGTGCCAACGACGTGGGCAAGCAGGCCGGTGGCTGGACGTTGAACTGGCAGGGAACCGGCACCACGCGCAAGGACTTCCCCAACGCAGACACGATCTACGAGGGTATCGCCCAACAGGCGTCCGCCGCAGGTGGCGAGGCAGTGCTTGCCGTCGATGGGAAATATGTGACGAAGCCGGACGTGGCCGTGGTGGTATTCGGCGAGAGCCCGTACGCCGAGTTCCAGGGCGATCTGCCGACCCTGGCGTACAAGCCGGGCGATGACGCGGATCTTGCCCTGATCAAACGGCTGAAGGCCGACGGCATCCCTGTGGTGGCCGTGTTCCTGAGCGGACGCCCGCTGTGGGTCAACCGCGAGATCAACGCCGCGGATGCGTTCGTTGCAGCGTGGCTGCCCGGCTCGGAAGGTGCCGGCGTTGCCGACGTTCTGCTGCGCAAGGCTGATGGCAGCGTGCAGCACGATTTCAAGGGCAGGTTGAGCTTCAGCTGGCCGCGCACGGCCACGCAGTACGCCAACAACGTGGGGCAGCAGGGTTACGACCCGCAGTTCGCTTTCGGCTTCGGACTGTCCTACGCCGACAACGGCGATCTGGCAGCCCTGCCGGAAGTCTCCGGCGTGACTGGCAACGAAGGCGCCACCGGCGTGTTCTTCGCGCGCGGCGAAGTCGGTTCAGGCATGGCCCTGCGCCTGCAGAACGGCACGGGGCAGGGCGTCACGGTCACCAAGGTGCCGGAGGCCCTGGAGGGCGATCTGCTCAAGGTCACTGGCGTGGACCATCTGGCGCAGGAGGACGGTCGCCGCCTTGCATGGTCGGGCAAGGCGGAGGCAGTTGCCACGCTGCAGTCGCACACAGCGCTGGACCTGCAGCGCGAAAGCAACGGCGACCTGATGCTGCTGACCACACTGCGGGTGGAGTCTGCACCCCGCGGCGAGGCATGGTTGGCAGTGGGCTGCGGCACTGGCTGCTCGGCCCGCATTGCGCTCACGCCGACGCTGGCAACGCTGCCGGTGGGCCAATGGACGCGCGTGGGCGTGCCGCTGAAGTGCCTGGCGGCCGCTGGCGCGGATGTCGGCAAGCTGGATCGCCCGTGGTCGATCGGAACGGCGGGGGCGATGACACTGTCGGTGTCACGTGTCGCACTGGGCGCTCTGAATGAAGCAGAGACCACCATCGGCTGCGCGGGCGCGTGACCGTGACGCCACGCACTGCGCTATCGGGAACCAGGCGGGCGTGCGACCGAGTCGCGCACCACCAGCCGGTGCGGCACCACGTGGTCGATCAGCACCCGCTCGCCGCCGGTGCGGCGGCGGATGGTGCGCAGCAGGATATCGATGGCCGCGTCGGCCATCGAGGCGATCGGCTGATGGATGGTGGTGAGCTCAGGCCAGACCGTGGTGGCCGCCGAGCTGTCATCGAAGCCCACCACCGACAGGTCGCGGGGTACCTCCAGCCCACGGCGGTGGGCAACGGAGATTGCCGCCGCGCCCATATCGTCATTGCTGGCGAAGATCGCAGTGGGTGGCCGAGGCTGGCACAGCAGCTTCTCAGCAGCGGCGAGCCCGGAGCGGTAGGTGTAGTCGCCCTGTTCGACCAGGGCGGGGTCGACCTCCAGCCCGGCGTCGTGCAGCGCGCTGACAAAGCCGTCATAGCGCCGCGCGCTCGCGCTGAGATCGGTACGCCCGCAGATGAAGCCGATGCGGCGGTGACCATGCTGGATCAGGTGTTCGGCCAGTTCCCTGCCAGCGTGGAAGTCGTCGATGCGCACGCAGGAAACGCCGTTGCCAAGGTGACCTGGCGCGATCGCAACCACCGGGATACCGGCCCTGACCAGCTCGGTCACCACGGGCTTCGATTCGCACAGCGGCGGCGGCAGGATGACGCCGTCCACCCGCCCGGCAAGGGCACGCGCGGCCTTGCGCTGGGCGGCGGGGCCCGGCTCGTCCCAGTAGTCGATGACCAGCTGGATGGCAGCGTTGGACGCTACCCGCAGCAGGCCGACCAGCAGTTCGCGCAGGTAGGCACCGCTGGGGTCGGTGTAGATCAGTGCAATACGCGTGTGCTGCGCGGCGGCCAACGAACTGGCGGCGAGGTTGGGCGTATAGCCCAGTTCACGCACTGCGCGCATCACGCGCTCGCGGGTGACGTCGCGCACCTTGCCCTGGTTGATCGCCCGCGACACCGTCATCGGCGACACTCCGGCCAGGGCTGCCACCTCGTCGATCGTCACGCCACTGGTTTTGCGGCGGACCGATTTCTTCGGCTTGTCCAATACGCGCTCCCGTTCTTCTTTGTGACGCTGCTGCATCCAGCGCACGCGCCGAGCTTACAAGGTTTGCTGGCCACCCTGCGGTTCCGTTTCGATGGCGAGCGGTGTCATTGGATGTTCGCCAGCGTGCTGGCGTTGCTGGCCTGCATGGGCAACGCACGCGCAGAGGATGGCTACGCGCTGTGGATGCGTTACGCCCCGCTCGAGCCGACGCTCGCTGCCCACTACCGCACCCGCCTGGGGCAGGTGGTGGCCCCTGATCAGACGGCCACGCAGCGCGCCGCGCGCGATGAGCTGGAGCGTGGACTCGGCGGACTGCTCGGCAGCGATCCGCAGGCACCGGGTACGGCGGCCATCGGTCCCGCGCTGGTGCTGGGTACTCCGCAGTCGTCAGCGTTGATCGCACCGTTGCGGGCGCAGTTGCAGTCACTGGGCGAGGAGGGCTACCTGCTCAAGCGCACACGGGTGGGCCAGCGCGATGTGCTGCTGGTCGCCGCATCACGGGATATCGGCGTGCTGTATGGCGTGTTC
The DNA here is from genome assembly GCF_002750935.1 of Stenotrophomonas sp. LMG 10879. Lineage (NCBI taxonomy): Bacteria > Pseudomonadati > Pseudomonadota > Gammaproteobacteria > Lysobacterales > Lysobacteraceae > Stenotrophomonas > Stenotrophomonas sp. LMG 10879. Next base: position 311,469 of record NZ_PEJT01000001.1, on the reverse strand, counting down.
CATCTGCTGCGGCTGCTGCAGACGGGCGCGAGGATCGATGCCCTCGATGTGCGTCAATCGCCACGGCTTCGGCTGCGCGTGCTCAACCATTGGGACAACCTCGACGGGTATGTGGAGCGCGGCTATGCAGGCCAGTCACTGTGGGACTGGCAGACGCTGCCGGAATGGCGCGACCCGCGCTACACCGACTACGCACGTGCCAATGCGTCCGTAGGCATCAACGGCACCGTGCTCAACAACGTGAATTCAAACGCACAGAGTCTTGCGCCGCAGTATCTCGACAAAGCGGCAACACTGGCGGATCTGTTCCGGCCGTACGGCATTCGCGTCTACCTGAGCGCACGCTTCAGCGCACCCATCGAGCTGGGCGGGCTCGACACCGCCGATCCGCTCGACCCGGGCGTGCAGCGCTGGTGGCGGGACAAGGCCGCCGAGATCTATGCACGCATTCCCGATTTCGGCGGCTTCCTGGTGAAAGCCAATTCGGAAGGGCAGCCCGGCCCGCAGGACTATGGCCGCTCGCACGCCGACGGCGCCAACCTGCTGGCCGATGCACTGGCCCCGCACGGTGGCGTGGTGATGTGGCGCGCCTTCGTCTATGCGCACGACGTTCCCGCCGACCGGGCCACGCAGGCCTACAGCGAATTTGCCGGCCTGGACGGCGCCTTCCGCCCGAACGTAGTCCTGCAGGTGAAGAACGGGCCCATCGACTTCCAGCCGCGTGAGCCGTTCCATCCGCTGTTCGGGGCCATGCCGCGCACGCCACTGATGATGGAAGTGCAGATCACCAAGGAATACCTGGGCTTCGCCACGCATCTGGTTTACCTGGGGCCGTTGTACGAGGAAGTGCTGCGGGCCGACACCCGCGCACGCGGCAAAGGTTCCACCGTGGCGCGATCCCTGGCCGGCATGGCCGGCGTCGCCAACATCGGCACCGATCGCACCTGGAGTGGATCGCATTACGACCAGGCCAACTGGTACGCCTTCGGGCGCCTTGCGTGGGATCCGCGGCAATCGGCCGGGGACATCGCGGCAGATTGGGCGGCGCTGACCTTCTCGGCCGATCCCGGCGTGGTGCAGCCCATTGTCGGGATGATGATGGCCTCGCGCGAGGCCGCGGTGAACTACATGACCCCGCTGGGCCTGCACCATCTGATGGCGCGGGGACACCACCATGGTCCGGGTCCGTGGGTCGATGGCGGCCCACGCGCGGACTGGACGTCGGTGTACTACCACCGTGCGGATCACAGCGGCATCGGCTTCGACCGCACCGCAGGCGGCAGCAATGCCGTGGCCCAGTATTCCCCCGGCGTGGCTGAGCAGTATGGCGACCTGGCGCGGGTTCCAGCGCCGCTGCTGCTGTGGTTCCACCACGTGCCGTGGGACCACCGCATGGCCTCGGGGCGGACACTGTGGGACGAGCTGGTCGCGCGCTACTCGCAGGGGGTACGGCAGGTGCAGGGCATGCAGGGCACCTGGGCAGGGCTGCAGGGCAGGGTGGATGCACAACGGCATGCGCAGGTCGCGGCCTTCCTGCGTATCCAGCTGCGCGAAGCACAGTGGTGGCGCGATGCCAGCGTGGCGTACTTCCAGTCGGTGAGCGGCAGGCCGTTGCCCGCAGGCGAAGCCGCGCCGCCGCATCCGCTGGCCTGGTACCAGGCGTTGCAGTTTCCGTCCGCACCGGGAGATGGGCGATGAAGCCGACGTCGTGGGTGGGCTGGATGCTGGTGGTCGCCATGGGCGGCTGTGCCACGAATGCAGCGGCGCAGGAACCAGGGATGGCGCTGCTGCATCCGTTGTTCCAGGATCACGCCGTGCTGCAGCGTGAGCAGCCGGTTCCGGTATGGGGCCGGGCCGCGCCAGGTGCCACGGTTTCGGTGACCGTTGCAGGGCGGACGGTCAGCACCCACGCGGCAGCCGACGGCCGCTGGCAGGCAACGCTGCCGTCCATGGCCGCCGGCGGCCCCCATGCAATGTCGGTGCGTGCGGGGGACGCAACCCAGATCGTGCACGACGTGCAGATCGGCGACGTCTGGTTGTGTTCCGGGCAGTCGAACATGGAACTGCCGGTGCGGCGCACGCTGGACGCAGACAGCGAGATCGCCAGCGCCACGCAACCGAAGATCCGCCTGTTCACCGTACCGAAGGCGGCGGCGGTTTCACCACAGAGTGATTTTCCGGCGTCTGTGGCATGGCATATGGCGGCGCCGGACACGGTGCGCGACTTTTCCGCTGCGTGCTTCTACTTTGCGCGCGAACTGCAGAAGACGGTCGATGTCCCCATGGGCTTGATCCAGGCGGCGTGGGGCGGTTCGCGCATCGAGGCCTGGACCAGCACCGATGCCCTGCGCATGCAGGGCGGCATGGGGCCAGCACTGGACGTGCTCGCCTTGTCTGCCCGCGATCCCGCAGCGGCAAACGCCCGCTGGGGCCAGCACTGGCAACACTGGTGGACAACACGCGAAGGTGCCGCCGCCGATACGCCCTGGCAGCCCGGCACCGACAGCAGCGGATGGCAACGCGCACCGGCCACGCTCGGCGCGTGGGAGCGCTGGGGTGTGCCGGCGCTGGCCGGCTACAACGGCATGGCCTGGTACCGCACCCAGGTGACCCTGACGGCCGCGCAGGCCGGCAAGCACGCGTGGCTTGAGCTGGGTCCCGTCGACGAGACGGACATGACCTGGGTGAACGGCGTCGCCGTGGGCAGCCAGTACGGCGCGGGTGAGCGGCGGACGTATGCGCTGCCGCCCGGGTTGCTGAAGGCCGGTGCCAACACGGTGGTGATCAATGTCCTGGACACCTACGGTGAGGGTGGGCTTGCAGGGCCCGCAAGTGCGCACGCCATCCGCCTGGATGACGGTACACGCATCGCGCTGGATGCGCGCTGGCAGTATCGGATGGCGCCCGGTGTACAGGCGCCGCCGCTGGCACCGTGGCATGCCGCTACAGGACTGTCGACGCTGTACAACGGCATGATTTCGCCACTGGGCGGCTATGGCCTGCGCGGCGTGCTGTGGTACCAGGGTGAATCCAATACCGGCGACGCAATGGCATACCTCGCACGCCTGCGCAGCCTGCGCGACGACTGGCGGAGACGGTTCGGCGCGCACACGCCGCTGCTGCTGGTGCAACTGGCCGGCTATGGCCAGCCAGCCGTGGCGCCGGTTGAAAGTGGCTGGGCGCAGGTGCGCCAAGCGCAGCGGCTCGCTGCGGTGGAAGACCCGCGCACCGGGCTGGCGGTGGCCATCGACATCGGCGATGCCTACGACATCCACCCGCCGAACAAGCAGGAAGTGGGCCGGCGACTGGCGCGGGCAGCGCGTCATGTGGTCTACAGCGAGCGCGGCGTAGCGCCGTCCGGCCCGATAGCGCGCCAGGCATCGGCCACGCGGGCCGGTGTACGCATCGCGTTCGACGACGTGGCCGGCGCTCTGGTCACGACCGGCGCGAACGGTCCCATCGGCTTCGAGCTGTGCGACGCCGATGCGCGCCACTGCCACTACGCCGACGCGGTGCTGGACGGTCACGACGTCGTGCTGCGCGGCGCCGAGACCGTTTTCGCCGCCCGCGTGCGCTACTGCTGGGCCGATGGCCCGGTGTGCACCCTGCACGACAGCAGCGGCGCGCCCGCCGGTCCCTTCGAGCTTTCCATTTCTCCTGCGGAGGTTCCCTGATGCGCCTGCTGCTGGCCTCACTGCTCGTGTTGTCTTCATTCCTGCCGCAGGCGTGGGCAGCGGCGCCTGCGCCGCCGGTCTACTTCGACTGGTTCGAGTACCGCGGTCGCGACGCGGCATTCGATGCGCCGTTGCCGGCCGGACACTATCGCAACCCCATTCTTGCCGGGTTCCATGCCGACCCCAGCGTCGTCGCCGCAAACGGGCGCTTCTATCTGGTCAACTCCAGCTTCACCTACTTCCCGGGCATCCCGGTGTTCGAAAGCGTGGACCTGGTGCACTGGAAGCAGATCGGCAACGTGATCGACCGGCCATCGCAGCTGGACTTCGACGGCCTGGGCGTGTCGCGTGGCATCTTCGCACCGGCCATCAGTTACCACGACGGCATGTTCTACGTGGTCACCACGGCCGTCGACAGCGGCGGCAATTTCATCGCGACCGCGCGCGATCCCGCCGGTCCCTGGTCCGATCCGCACTGGCTGCCCGGCATCGACGGCATCGATCCGTCGTTGTTCTTCGACAATGACGGCACCGTGTATCTGCTCAACAACGATGTACCGCCCGGCCCGCCACGCTACGAGGGCCACCGTGCCATCTGGATGCAGCAGATCGATCTGGAGCGTTTCACCCCGGTGGGACCGCGCAGGGTGTTGATCGACGGCGGGGTGGAGCCGGCCAGGAACCCGATCTGGATCGAGGGGCCGCACCTCTACAGGCGCGATGGCTGGTACTACCTCTCCGATGCGGAAGGCGGCACCGGCCCGCAGCACTCGCAGGTGGTGCTGCGCAGCCGCGAGGTGTGGGGGCCTTACGTGCCATATGCGGGCAATCCGATTCTCACCCAGCGCGACCTGCCCGATGGCAGGCCACTGCCGATCACCAATGCCGGGCATGCCGATCTGGTGGAAGGTCCGGACGGCTCCTGGTGGGCGGTGTTCCTTGCCAGCCGCAACTACGACATCCGCCACTACAACACCGGGCGCGAGACCTATCTGCTGCCGGTGCAATGGCAGGACGGCTGGCCGGTGATCCTGCCGGCCAACCAGGCCATTCCGTATGCGGCCAGAGCGCCCTCGTGGATGCAGGGCGAGGCGTCGCAGGCGCCGTCCACCGGCAACTTCATCGAGCGCGACGAATTCGATGCGCCGACACTCGGCAGCGGCTGGCTGCGCGTGCGCGTCCCCAAGCAGCCGTGGGCCGACCTGCGTGAGCGGCCGGGGGCGTTGGCTGTGCATCCGCTGGCGGAGAACCTGGACACACTGCGCAACCCCGCGTTCCTCGGCCGACGCCAGCAGCACCTGCGCTTCGAGGCCAGTACCGATATGACCCGCCCGGCAGCAGGCGTGGCCGCCGGCCTGGCAGCTTTCCAGAACGAGACGCACTGGTACTTCCTGGGCGTCCGCAGCATTGGCGCTGATCGCGTGGCGGTCTTTCTCGAAGCGCGCGACGGCAGCGGCGATGCCCGCACACTGGCAACCCGTGAGGCGATGGCGACCGCGTCGCTGCGCCTGAAGATCGCCGGTGACGAAGGCCGCTATGCGTTCGCCTTCGACAGCGGCGACGGGCGTGGCTGGCAGACACTGGCCGATGACGTGGACGGAACGGTATTGAGTACGGATCGTGCAGGCGGCTTCGTCGGCGCCCTGCTGGGACCATTCGCGCGCGACGAGCGTGCCCTGAGGAGCAAATGATGACGCGCACTCCCATCTTCCGCACGCTGGCCCTGTGCGCTGCCATCGCGCTGGCAACGACCGGTCACGCTACCGGACCTGCGCCCTGGCTCGACACCTCGGCCAGCGTTGAAACCCGCGCCGCCGCCCTGGTCGCACGGATGACCCTGGAGGAGAAGGCAGCGCAGATGCAGAACGCCGCGCCCGCAATCGAGCGCCTGGGCGTTCCCGCGTACGACTGGTGGAACGAGGGCCTGCATGGCGTGGCGCGGGCAGGGCAGGCAACCGTGTTTCCGCAGGCCATCGGCCTGGCGGCCACGTTCGATGTGCCGCTGATGGGGCAGGTTGCCAGCACCATCAGCGACGAGGCCCGTGCCAAGCACCACCAGTTCCTCCGCGAAGGCTCGCATGGCCGCTATCAGGGGCTGACCTACTGGTCACCGAACATCAACATCTTCCGAGACCCGCGATGGGGCCGCGGCCAGGAAACCTACGGCGAGGACCCGTACCTCACCGCCCGCATGGGCGTGGCCTTCGTGCACGGCCTGCAGGGTGACGACCCGGTGTACCGCAAGCTCGACGCCACCGCCAAGCACCTGGCCGTGCACAGCGGCCCCGAAGCTGATCGCCACCACTTCGATGCCCGCCCCAGCAAGCGCGACCTGTATGACACCTACCTGCCGGCGTTCGAGGCGCTGGTGAAGGAGGGGCAGGTGGACGCGGTGATGGGGGCCTACAACCGGGTGTATGGCGAGTCCGCCAGCGCCAGCCGCTTCCTTCTGCGCGATGTGCTGCGCCGCGATTGGGGCTTCAAGGGCTACGTGGTATCCGACTGCTGGGCCATCGTCGACATCTGGAAGCATCACCGGATCGTTCCCAGCCGCGAGGCTGCTGCCGCGTTGGCGGTCAGGAACGGCACCGAACTGGAGTGCGGCCAGGAATACGCCACGCTGCCAGCCGCCGTACGGCAGGGCCTGATCAGCGAGGCGGAGATCGACGATGCGGTGACCCGCCTGTTCGCCGCGCGGATGCGGCTGGGCATGTTCGACCCGCCCGAGCGCGTGCGCTGGGCGCGGATTCCCGCGTCGGTCAACCAGGCCCCGGCGCATGATGCGCTGGCCCTGAAGGCCGCCCAGGAATCGCTGGTATTGCTGAAGAACGATGGCGTGCTGCCGCTGTCGCGCACCCTCAAGCGCATCGCCGTGATCGGCCCCACCGCCGATGACACCATGGCACTGCTGGGCAACTACTTCGGCACCCCAGCCGCGCCGGTCACCCTGCTGCAGGGCATCCGCGATGCCGCCAAGGGCATCGAGGTGAGCTACGCACGCGGCGTGGACCTGGTTGAAGGGCGCGACGATCCCAGCGCCACGCCCTTGATCGAAGCGACCTACCTGCGCCCCTCGGCCGATTCCCCGGAGCGCGGCCTGCGTGGCGAGTACTTCCGTACCGCTGATCTTTCCGGCACGCCGGCGCTGGTGCGCACCGATGCCCAGATCGGATTCCGCTGGGACCGGGGCTCTCCCACCGACAACCTGCTGGCCCGTGGTGAAGCCGCGCCGGGGCAGGGCATCCCCAGCGATGGTTTCAGCATCCGCTGGAGTGGCCAGCTGCTGCCGCCCGTCTCGGGGCGCTACCGGATCGAGGCGGCTGCCGACGATGGTTTCCGCCTCTACGTGGACGGCAAGCGGGTGCTCGACCACTGGGCCAACAGCGATCGCCTGCGCGGCGATGGCGTGGACCTGGACCTGCAGGCCGGCCGCGCCTATGACCTGAGGCTTGAGTACTTCGACGCCGAGCGCGACGCCGGTGTCCGCCTGGGGTGGCGCATGCCCGGTGCCAAGCCGCCGTTCGAAGCGGCGCTGGAGGCCGCGCGCAACGCCGACGTGGTGGTGTTCGTGGGCGGCCTCACCGGCGATGTCGAAGGCGAAGAAATGAAGGTCAACTACCCGGGCTTCGCCGGCGGGGACCGTACCGACCTGCGCCTGCCCGCGCCACAGCGCACGCTGCTGGAAGCGCTGCACGCCACTGGCAAGCCGGTGGTGATTGTGCTCACTGGTGGCTCGGCGATGGCGGTGGAGTGGGCGCAGCAGAATCTGTCCGCCATCCTGATGAGCTGGTATCCCGGCCAGCGCGGTGGCACCGCCGTCGGCCAGGCGCTGTTCGGCGAAGTCAATCCCGGCGGGCGCCTGCCGGTGACCTTCTACAGGGCGGATGACACATTGCCCGCGTTCGACGACTACACGATGGAAGGCCGTACCTACCGCTACTTCCGCGGCACGCCGCTGTATCCATTCGGTCATGGGCTGTCCTATACCCGGTTCGACTACGGCAGGCTGCAGCTTGATTCGGCGCGCATCACCCACGACGGCAAGCTCAGGGTTCAGGTCGAGATAGCCAACACCGGCAAGCGTGCCGGCGACGAAGTGGTCCAGCTGTATGTACGGCGGCTGGAGGCGGGTCCCGGCGACGCACGCCAGACATTGCGCGGCTTCCAGCGCGTCCACCTGGCCGCCGGCGAGCGGCGCACCGTAGCGTTCGATCTGCAGGCACAGCAGGACCTGCGCCAGTATGACGAAGCGCGCGGCGGCTATGCGGTGCCGGCGGGTGCGTATGAAGTGAGGGTGGGAAGCTCCAGCGCCGACATCCGTGCGAAGGTCGGGTTCCGCGTGGAGGCCAACCGTGACTGATGCACGTCGCATGGAAAGCACCGGGCACACGCTGTCCATCCGGGAGAAGCTCGGCTACAGCCTGGGCGACCTCGCGGCGAACCTGATCTTCCAGACGCTGATCACGTACCTCGCGTTCTTCTACACCGATGTGTTCCGGCTGCCGCCGGCCACGGCCGCAACGATCATCTTCGTGATCGGCGTGCTCGGGGCGTTCGTGTTCACTCCATTGATCGGCATCGCCGCCGACCGGACGGCCAGCCGGTGGGGCAAGTTCCGGCCGTGGATCCTGTGGACAGCACTTCCATTCGGGGCGCTGTCGCTGCTTGCTTTCAGCACCCCCGACCTGGCGCCGCGCGGCAAGATCATCTACGCCGTGACCACCTACGGCCTGCTGATGCTCGTGTATGCGGCCAACAACCTGCCGTATTCGGCGCTCAGCGGCGTGCTCACCGGCAGCATGGCCCAGCGCAACAGCCTGTCGGCCTACCGCTTCGTGGCGGTGATGGTCGCGCAGTTCATCATCCAGGTGCTGCTGTTGCCCCTGGTGTTGATCCTCGGCGACGGCGACCGCGTGCTGGGCTTCGAGCGGGTCATGACCGTGTTCGCGGCAGTGGGAACGGCGTTCTTCCTGATCACCTTCGCCACCACGCGCGAGCGCATCGTACCGGCGAAGGAACAGACCGCCGGCGTGCTGCAGGATCTGTCCGACCTGCTGCGCAACCGACCATGGCAGGTGATGCTGGCCCTCACCATCCTGGTTTTCATCAACCTGTCCCTGAAGGGCGGCACCTACGTCTACTACTTCCAGTACTACATGAGCGAAGCCGCCTTGGCGGGTTTTCTCGACAGCTCCGGGTTCAACCGCTTCATCGCTGCCGTCAACGCGGCGCTCAACGGCATGGGCCTGTCCGGGTTCGCCTGGCCGAAGGACCCGGCAACGTCGGCATTCAGCCTGTTCAACGCCTGCGGCATCGTCTGCATGATCCTGGGCATCGGCGTATCGCGCCGCCTGGCCGACCGGTTCGGCAAGCGTGATGTCTTTGGTGGTGCACTGCTGGTGTCCACCGTGTTCCTGCTGGCGTTCTATTTCTTTCCGCCCACGGCGGTTGCCGTGGCTTTCGCTGCCTTCATGCTGCACGGGTTCTGCTACGGCATCACCATCCCGCTGCTGTGGGCGATGATCGCCGACGTCGCCGACTATTCCGAATGGAAGAACCACCGCCGTGCCACCGCGATCGTCTTCTCGGCAATGCTGTGTGGCCTGAAGATCGGGCTCAGCATCGGTGGTGCGCTGGTCGCCGGCATCCTCGCCCATCATGGCTACCAGGCAGGCGCCCCGCAGCAGCCGCAGGCCGTGGTGGACGGCATCCGCCTGACGGTAAGCGTGTACTGCTCCCTGCCGTTCCTGGCTGCAGTAGCGCTGCTTTTCCTCTACGAGATCAACAAGCGCATGGAGACCCGCATCGAGCAGGACCTGCAGTCGCGGCGACAGGGCAGCCGTCTGGACCAGCTGGCAGCACACGCCATCTCGCAACCACTGGTAACGCACATCTACACCGCCGACCCTTCGGCGCACGTATTCGAGGGGCGGCTGTACATCTATCCGTCGCACGACATCGACAGCGGCGCGCCCTTCGACGATGAGGGCGGGCACTTCGGCATGCAGGACTACCATGTGCTGCGGATGGACACGCCCGACGGCGAGGCCAGTGACTGCGGCGTGGCGCTGCATGTGCGCGACGTGCCATGGGCCAGCCGGCAGATGTGGGCGCCGGACGCCGCCTGCCGCGATGGCCGCTACTACCTGTACTTCCCGGCCAAGGATGCCGACGGCATGTTCCGCATCGGCGTTGCGGCGGCGGATCGGCCGGAGGGCCCGTTCACTGCCGAGCCCGAGCCCATCGAGGGCGCGTACTCGATCGACCCGGCCGTGTTCGAGGACGACGACGGCACGCACTACCTCTGTTTCGGTGGCATCTGGGGTGGCCAGCTGCAGAAGTACCGGGACAACCGCTACGACCCGGCGCATGAAGAACCTGCCGGCGACGCGCCGGCACTGGGCCCGCGTATCGCGCGACTGGACGCGAGCATGACCCGGTTGGCCGAAGCCACGCGCGAGATCGTCATCCTGGACGGGCACGGACAGCCACTGCGCGCCGATGACCACGCACGCCGATTCTTTGAAGGGCCGTGGCTGCACAAATACCAGGGCCGGTATTACCTGTCGTACTCCACCGGCGATACGCACCTGCTGTGCTACGCCACCAGCGACAGCCCGTACGGACCGTACACCTATCGCGGCGTGATCCTCACGCCCGTGGTGGGCTGGACCACCCATCACTCCATCTGTGCGTTCCGGGGGCAGTGGTACCTGTTCTACCACGACGCGCTGTTGTCGGGCGGGGTCACCCACCTGCGTTCGGTCAAGTGCACGCCGCTGCACATGGAAGCAGACGGCAGCATCCGGACCATCGATCCCTATGGCGCCTGAGACATCTCCGCAGGATGATGCGCAGGCCGCGATGCCTGCCGGTCCACTGCATTGGTTGCGGGCAGGCAGGCTGGAAGTGGCAGTGGCACCGGAGGCGGGTGGACGCATCGCGCGGATCCGTTTCGACGGTGTGGAATGGCTGATCGGCGAACAGCAGGAGGCGGCCGCCATCGGCTGGGGGTGCTATCCAATGGTCCCTTGGGCCGGGCGCATCCGGCAGGGACGCTTCAGCTTCGACGGCAGGCCCTATCAGCTGCCGGTCAACTTTGGAGTGCACGCCATCCATGGCGTTGGCTTTTCACGGCCCTGGCGTATCGACCGCCTTGAATCGGACGGCGCGTCGCTGTCGTTGGACCTTCCCGAGGATGGCTATTGGCCCTTCGGGGGCAGGGCATCGCAGCACATCCACGTGCAGCCCGACTGCCTGCAACTGCGCCTGGCCGTACAGGCAGGCGACACACCGATGCCGGCCGTGCTCGGCTGGCACCCGTGGTTCCGCAAGCCGGACCGGTTGCTGTTCGCGCCAGCCGCGATGTACCCCCGCGACGGAGAGGGCATCGCCGTCCTGCCCTGCGTCGATCCGGCGCAAGGCCCTTGGGACGACTGCTTCATCAACCATCGCGAGGTCACGCTGGTTTCCGCCGGCCAGCGGCTGCGACTGCGCGCCGACACCGATCACTGGGTGGTCTATGACGGCGCCGCGCACGCCACCTGCGTGGAGCCACAGACAGGCCCGCCGGATGGGTTCACGTTGGCGCCCACCCGGTTGCAGCCGGGACAGCAACTGGAACTGCACTTCGAGTTGCGCTGGGAGATCGACACCGGTGGCAAGCACCGGCCATTGACCTGTTGTTGACGTGCAGATGCCAGACTCGCAGGCAAACGGATGTCTGGGCGCATGGCAGGGGAGATGATCGGGAGAGCCGGCAATGCCGTTCTTCACTGATTCAACGGAAGTCGCGGTCGAGGGCGTCGGCGCTGCACGGCGCATCGGCTGGATGCGGTTCGTGGGAAATGGGTTGGGGGCGCTTCCGATTGCCTCGATCATCCTGGAGCGTCAGGCGGATGCGTCGGCGTGGGTACTGCTGCTGCTCAATGCCGTCGCATGGCCTGCAGTGGCGCTGGTGCTGACACGCCGCGCGCGCGCGCCGGCCGCGGTGCAGTTCCGCTGCATGATCGTCGACTCCCTGCTCGGAGGCGCGTGGATCGCCTTCATGGCCCTCAGTACCGTGCCCAGCGCGTTGTTTGCCGCGCTGCTGGTGGCCGACAAGATCGCCGCCGGGGGTATCCGCCTGGCAACGCGGGCGACCCTGGCATTGGTGGCCGGATTCGTGATCGCCTGGCTCGCCCTGGGCTTGCCGTTTCAGCCGGTCACCTCGCAGCGCACGATCGTCCTCAGCCTGCCTTTCCTGTTCGTCTATGGCATCGGTCTGAGCGTGCTGAGCTGGCGACTGGCGCGGCGGGTGAAATCACAGAATCGCCAGCTGCAGCGGCTGAGCCGGATGGATCCATTGGTCGAACTGGCCAACCGCGGCTTCCTGATCCAGCGCGCCCAGCAGGTGCTGGAGAAGGGGCCGCACCAGGGCGCGGGCGCGTGCCTGCTGATGCTCGATGTAGATGATTTCAAGCAGATCAATGATTCGCACGGCCATCGCGCCGGCGACGAGGTGCTTCGCCGCATCGCGGAAGTGCTGCGCCAGCTGGCCCAGCCGGGCGACATGCCGGCGCGTTTGGGCGGCGATGAGTTCGCCGTCCTGCTGGGTCAGCGCACAGCAGCGGAGGCCATGAATGTGGCCGAGCAGATCAGGCAGCATCTGCAGGAACCGGGCACGGTCGAGGCCGCCGACATCGACTTCAGCGTCAGCATCGGGATCGCCGCCGCCGCTGGCACAGGCACCGCAGAGGACTGGCTGGCGAAGGCGGACAAGGCGCTCTATCACGCAAAACGGCACGGCAAGAACACCGCAAGCTGCGCCGAGTGATGTGCACCCGGCGGGGGCGCTGCCAGGACAGGTGGACGCCCATTTCACCGGATACCGCAGCGCCAACCGCCACACTCGCCACTTCCCTGGGCCCATCGGCGCTCACAGAATCAACCGATGTTCGATCTTCAACCTCTCCGCGCACGCCTGTCAGCGATGGTGCTGACCGAAGGATGGCGCCGGCGCGCGGCCTTGTGGAGCGGCGCGGTGGCCGTGGCACTGGTTGCCATCGTGTTCGCCAAGGCCAGCGATGCCGCCTTCCATGTCTTCCAGCGTGTCATTGCCCATTCCCCGTGGTGGGCGTTGCTGTTCACGCCGGGCATCTTCGCGCTGCTGGCCTGGCTGACCGCCGGTGCGCTCAGGCCCACCCGGGGAAGCGGCATTCCGCAGGTCATCGCAGCTCTGGATCAGCCGGACCCGCAGTTCAGGCAGGTCAACCTCTCGCCTGCGGTTTCGGCGGGCAAACTGCTGCTGACCTCGCTGTCGCTGCTGGGCGGCGCGTCGGTTGGCCGCGAAGGGCCCACCGTGCACGTGGGCGCCAGCCTGATGTGCCTGTTTGGGCGCTGGTTCGGGTTCAAGGATCCCCGCGAGCTGTCGCATTTCCTGCTGGCAGGGGGCGCGGCCGGCATCGCCGCGGCCTTCAATACGCCGTTGGCGGGCATTGTGTTCGCCATCGAAGAGTTGAGCGGGCGGTTCGAGCACCGCTTCTCGGGCACCCTGCTCACGGCGGTCATCGTGGGCGGCGTGGTGTCCCTCGGCCTGCTGGGCAACTACACCTACTTCGGCCACGTCTCGGCGCTGCTGCCGCTGGGCCAGGCGTGGGGCGCCATTGTGCTGTGCGGCGTGGTCGCCGGCCTGCTGGGCGGACTGTTCGCGCGGATCGTACTGCTGACCATGTCCGGTCATCCGCGCTGGCTGGGCCGGCTCAAGCGGGACCATCCGGTGGCACTGGCCGCGGCCTGCGGCTTGGTCGTGGTGGTGCTGGCGCTGATCTTCGGCGACGGCGCGTTCGGTACCGGCTACGAGCAGGCGCGCAGTCTGGTGCAGGGCCAGGCAATCGTCGGTCACGAGTTCGGCCTGATGAAGCTGCTCGCCAACCTGGCGTCCTATGTGGCGGGCATTCCCGGCGGTCTGTTCTCACCCGCCTTGGCGGTGGGGGCAGGGCTGGGGCACAACCTGGCGGTGCTGATGCCGGCGGTGGACCCGAAAGCGTTCGTGCTGCTGGGCATGTGCGCCTACCTGACCGGCGTGACCCAGGCGCCGCTGACCTCGGCAGTGATCTCGCTGGAGCTGACCGACAGCGGCGATCTGCTGCTGCCGATCCTGGCCACCGTGCTGATTGCCCGAGGCGTGTCCGGAATGGTCTGCCGTGTGCCGATCTACCGCGGCCTGGCCGAACAGCTGCTGGCCAGCAGCGCACTTGATGGCGGCCAGAAAGTCACAGCTGCAACACGCCCTGCGGACTAAGCCGCACTCAGGTCTGCGCGCGCCACTGGCTCATCAGCATCTGCAGGAACCGCTCTGCGGTGGGCGAGAGCAGGGCACCGCGACGGCGGACGATACCGATGGTGCGCGACACCACCGGGTTGCCGATTGAACGCGTCACCAGCGTCGGGTGATCGCCGTCCGGAGTCGCCATTTTCGGCAGCACCGATACCCCGATGCCGGCCTCGACCATGCCCAGCGACGTGGACAGGTGGGTCACTTCGTAATGCCAGCTCAGCTTGAGGTTCTCGCGCGCCAATGCGCCGTCCAGCAGCGTGCGATTGCCACTGGTGCGATGCACGGTGATCAGCTGGTGCTCGGCCAGATCGGCCCATTCCACCGTGCGCTTGCGGGCCAGCGGATGATCGCGCCGGCACGCCAGCACGAACGGATCCTCGGCCAGCACGTCGAAATCGAGGTTGGGGTCGTTGGCGCCCATGAAGTTGATGCCGAATTCGACTTCGCCGCGCTCCACCGCCTGCAGGCCTTCAGTGGCCGGGATATCCAGGATGCGGAAGCGCACGTTCGGATGCGCCTCGTGGAAACGCGCCATCACGCTGGGCAGGAAGTAGAACGCCGCCGTAGGCAGGCAGGCGATGGTCACGGTAGCGCCGCGGGTGTCTTCGCGGCCGCGCAGTGAGAACAGCGATCCATCGAATTCTTCCAGCATGCGCCGCACCAGCGGCAGCAGGTTCTCGCCCACGGCCGTGGTGCTGACGCTGCGCGTGGTGCGCTCCAGCAACGGCGAGCCCACCGCCTGCTCAAGCTTCTGGATGCGTCGGCTCAACGCCGGCTGGGAGACATGCAGGATCTCGGCAGCGCGATGGAAGCTGCGGGTTTCCGACACCAGCAGGAACGCGCGCAGATCCAGAATTTCGCAATTGATGCTCATCAGGTATCAATCATCCAAAAATCAGCAATTCACAGATCAATTGGGGTCATGCCAGTATCGAATCACAGAGGGGTCATTCATCCCCTATACGCATCAATCTATCACACGTATGTCCAACGATCTGCTCAGCATTCCCTGCGTACTCATGCGCGGCGGTACCTCCAAGGGCCCGTTCTTCCTGGCCAGCGATCTGCCGGCTGATATCGCCGAGCGTGACCGACTGCTGCTGGAGGTGATGGGTTCGGGCCACCCGCTGCAGATCGACGGCATCGGCGGCGGCAACGCACTGACCAGCAAAGTGGCCATCATCGACCGCTCCAGCCGCCCCGATGCTGACGTGGACTATCTGTTCGCCCAGGTGCGGGTGGAGCAGCAGGTGGTCGATACCTCGCCCAACTGCGGCAACATGCTGGCGGCCGTGGGCCCGTATGCGATCGAGCGCGGGCTGGTACAGGCACAGGACCCGCAGACCGAAGTGCGCGTGCACAACGTCAACACCGGCAAGCTGATCATCGCCACGGTGGAAACCCCGGGCGGCAACGTGGTCTACCGGGGTGATACGCGCATTGCCGGCGCACCGGGCTCGGCCTCGCCGGTGCGGCTGTCCTTCCTGGACGCGGCCGGCGCACGCACCGGCAAGCTGCTGCCCAGCGGCCATGCCCGGGAAACCATCGACGGCGTGCCGGTCAGCCTGGTCGACTGCGCGATGCCGCTGATGCTGGTGCAGGCTGAAGACCTGGGCGTACGCGGCGATGCCTCACCTGCCGAACTGAATGCGGATGCTGCGTTCATGGCGCGGCTGGAGGCGTTGCGCATCGAGGCCGGCGCCCGCATGGGCATCGCCGACGCCGGCAACAAGGTCATTCCCAAGCCGGTGCTGCTGTCCGCACCGCAACACGGCGGGCAGCTGCAGGTGCGTTATTTCATGCCGCACCAGTGCCACACCGCGCTGGCCATCACCGGTGCGGTGGGCATCGCGACCGCCGCCGTCACCCCGGGTACGCTGGCCCACACTTTGGTCGGGTGCCTGCCGATGCCCGGCAGCATTACCCTCGAACATCCGAGTGGGGCCCTGGAGGTGGGCCTCAGTCGCAGCTCGGACGACGCGCCGGTGGTCGCCAGCGTGGTGCGCACCGCACGTCGTCTGTTTGAAGGTCGCGTGTTCGCCACGTCGCCCGCGCCCGCCAGGGCCAGTGCCAATCAAGCCCGCCAATGGACGTCAGCGGCATGATCTGAAACCGGTCGGGCCAGCACAGCCGTGCTTGCCCGCCACCACAACGTAGATGCTTCACTCCTGGGAGGGATGATGTACAAGCAGTTCTTCATGGCCGCGCTGTGCGCGGTCGGCCTGGCCGCGGCTGGATGCAGCAAGCCGGACGCCACTGCCGCCGGTGGCGGCGCACGCGGTGGCGACAATGCCCCGGTGCGCATCAGCGTCGGTTCCTACAACCTCAACAACCTGCCGTTCTTCATCGCCGACGCCAAGGGCTACTTCAAGGACGTCGGCCTGGACGTGAAGACCGAGAACTTCGCCCAGGGTGGCTCCAAGGTGCTGCAGGCGCTGGTTGCCAACTCCACCGACGTGGCCGTCGGCTTCTACGACCACACCATCCAGATGCAGGCCAAGGGCAAGGACGTGGTCGCCTTCGTGCTGCTCTCGCGCAATTCCGGCCTGGTGATGGCCGGCCGCGAAGACGCCACGTTCGATCCGGCGCGCCCACAGACCATCAAGGGCCAGAAGGTCGGCATCACCGCACCAGGCTCCTCGTCGGACTTCTTCGTGCGGCATTTCCTGGCCCAGCATGACATCCCGGTCGACAGCATCTCGCTGATCGGCGTGGGTTCCGGTGCCGCAGCAGTCGCCGCGCTGGAGCAGGGCAAGATCGACCTGCTGGTGAACTACGACCCCGCCGCCACCCTGATCACCGAACGCAAGGTCGGCAAGATCATCCTCGACGCACGCAGTGATGACGGCGCACGCCTGGTCTATGGCGGCCTGTACCCGACCTCGGTGATGTACGCCAACCAGAGCTTCCTGGACAAGCGCCCGGAAGCGGCCGAAAAGATCGCCCGTGCCGAGCAGATGGCGTTGAAGTTCATCGCCGACAACAGCGCCGAGGACATCGTCGCGGCCCTGCCTGACAGCTATGTCTCCGGCGACCGCGCCACCTATGCACGCGCCGTGGAGAACGCCCGCGCGATCTTCACCACCGATGGCCACTTCACCGCGGCCGATCTGGAAACACCGCTGAAGGTGCTGCGCGAATTCAACACGGACGTGGCCAAGGCCAACATCGATCTGTCCAGGACCTACACCAATGCCTTCGTCGAGCGTGCACACGCTGCGGCGCCGGCTGCCCAACGTTAAGCGGAGGTAACCCCATGGCCCTCAATGCCACCGTGCGCCAGCTCAACGGCGCGCCGCAGCTGGAGCCTGCACAGACCATGGTCGCCATCAACAAGGTGACCATGTCCTTCGGCGAATTCACCGCCGTGCGCGATGTCGACATCCAGGTAGGCGACGGCGAGTTCCTCGCCATCGTCGGCCCCACCGGCTGCGGCAAGAGCACCATCCTCAATTCCGTGGCAGGCCTGCTGACCCCGTCGTCCGGCGACGTCGCCATCGATGGCCGCAAGGTCAGCGGCGTGCAGGAATCGGTCGGCTATCTGTTCCAGCAGGATGCACTGCTGCCGTGGAAGACCGCCTACCAGAACGTCGAACTCGGCCTGCGCTTCCGAGGCGTGCCTGAAGCCGAGCGCAAGGCCAAGGCCAATGCCTGGCTGGCCAAGGTCGGCCTGAGTGGCTTCGAGCACCGCTACCCGCACCAACTGTCCGGCGGCCAGCGCAAGCGCGTGCAGATGGCGCAGGCGTTGATCGTCGAGCCGAAGGTGATCCTGATGGACGAGCCGTTCTCGGCGCTGGACATCCACACCCGCCACCTGATGCAGAACGAACTGCTGCGGCTGTGGCAGGAGGATCGCCGCTCGGTGATCCTCATCACGCATGACCTGGAAGAGGCGATCGCACTGGGTGACCGCGTGGTGGTGCTGTCCTCCGGCCCGGCCAGCCGCGTCGTGCGCAGCTTCGACGTGAACCTGGAGCGGCCGCGCAACGTGGCCGAAATCAAGCTGGACGAACGATTCACCGACCTGTACCGCGACATCTGGGCCTGCCTGCGCGGCGAAGTGGAGAAGAGCTATGCACGCCAAGACTGACAAATTCATCCAGCTGGCCCTGGTGGTCGCCGTGTTCGGCGGCTGGGAGGGCGGCATCGCGCTGGGCGTGATCGATCCGTTCTTCTTCCCCTCGCCAACGGCGATCGTGCAGCAGGCCTGGACCTGGCTGTCGGATACCTCGTTCTACCAGCACGTCTACATCACCCTGACCGAAACCGCGCTGGGCTACATCATCGGCACCGGGCTGGGCGTGGCAGGCGGCGTTTGGCTCGGCCTGAGCCGCCGTTCGGCACGCATCCTGGACCCCTTCATCAAGGGCTTCAATGCGATTCCGCGCGTGGTGCTGGCGCCGATCTTCGTGTTGTGGCTGGGCCTGGGGCTGTGGTCGAAGGTGGCGCTGGCGGTCACGCTGGTGTTCTTCACCACCTTCTTCAACGCCATGCAGGGCGTGCGCGAAGTGAACCCGGTGGTGCTGGCCAACGCCCGCATCCTCGGCGCAGGCCGCAGCGACCTGCTGCGCCACGTGTATTTCCCGGCGGCGGCCAGCTGGATCCTGTCCTCGCTGCGCACCTCGGTCGGTTTCGCCGTGGTCGGCGCGATCATCGGCGAGTACCTCGGTGCCTCGGCAGGGCTGGGCTACCTGATCGCCCAGGCCGAGGGCAACTTCAATGCCGTGGGCGTGTTCGCCGGCATCATCATCCTGGCCGCTTTCGTGCTGGTCATCGACGCATTGCTGGATGTGGTCGAGAACAAGCTGATCACCTGGCGCCCGAACGCGCAGGCGCAGGCCACCAGCTGAGCGCGGCCGCCTGAGCCCGCTTGCCGCGCCGCCGGGCTGATCCGGCGGCGCGCGCCTCCTTCCCCGATCTTCCCCCGCACCACCGCAACAGGCCAGCGCCAGGCCAGGGGGCCGGCTGGCCGGAGAGAGACCATGAACCATTCCACCGTGCTGCCGCCGGCAGCGCTGTCGGTCGCGCTTGGCCTGCTGTTGGCCAGTGGCCATGCCGGCGCCCAGTCCACGTCGTCACCGCCTGCGCCACTGAGCCATGCCCAGCTCTCGCAACTGGTGCAGCAGCAGGCCGTGCAGATCCAGCAGCTGGAGGCGCGCCTGCGCGCTGTCGAGGGCGGGCAGGGCACTGCAGTCCCATCACCATCACCATCACCGGCAACGGCAACGGCAACGGCAACGGCAACGCCCGCGGCTGCGCTGGAAACCCGGTTGGCCGCGCTGGAATCGAGCCAGTCGAAACAGCCCAAGGTGTCCTGGTCGAAGGGGGCGCCGGAGTTCAGCAGCGTCGACGGCAACGTCACCTTCCGGCCGCGCGGGCGCCTGTTTGTTGATGCCTCCAGTACTGACGGCTCCGCGGTGAACGACCGCAACCTGTCCGGCACCGAAATCCGTTCGGTGCGCCTGGGCGCCGAAGGCCGTTACGGCATCCTCGGCTGGGCCGTGGAGGGCGATTTCGCCGACAACGACGTGGCCTGGAAATCGGTCTATGCCACCGTCGATCACCGCCTGTTCGGCCTGCCTGCCGACCTCACCGTCGGCAACCGCCTGAACGATCGCGGCATCGACGGCTCCAGCAGCACCTCCAACACACCCTTCCAGGACCGCAACGTGGTGGGCACCTTGATGCTGCCGCAACGCGGGTTGTTCGGTGTCGGCCTTACCGAGCGCGTGTACGGCAAGGGCTGGCACGCCAGCCTCTCGGTTGCGGGCAATGACCTCAACAACGCCGGCACCGACAACGACAGCCAGACCTGGGCCACGCGCGTGCACTGGAACCCCATCGAGAGCTCCACCACGACGGTGCATCTGGGCGCATGGGCCTTCCACGAGGAAATCGCTGCCGGCGCCAGCAGCGTGGTGCGCAGCTCGGCCATCGCCGGGCACTTCAACGATCTGGTCAAGATCACCCCGGGCACGCTGCTGGGCGCCGAGCGCAGCACCGGCTATGGCGCAGAGCTGGCGGGCTTCTTCGGCCCGGCCTGGGCGACCGGCGAATGGGGCACCCGCAACCTGCGTGGCGCCGATGCCAGCGGTCGCTACGACCTCGACCACCAGGCCTGGGCCGTCTCGGCTGGCTGGTTCCTGGTCGGCGCCACGCCGGCCTATTCGGGCAAGGCCGGCACCTGGGGCCGGGTGAAGGTGGCCGACCCGGTCACGCGCGGCGGCAGGGGCGCGTGGGAGCTGAAGGCACGCTATGAAGACGTGGATTACGCCGAACTGCCCAGCGGCGGTACCGGCCACGCGTGGACGCTGGGCACGAACTGCTACCTCAACGATTTCAGCCGCGTGATGTTCGAGGCCATCCGCTGGCAGACAAACAACCGCAGCGGCACCGGGCCAGGTAAGGACGAAGGCACCACCTTCAACACCCGCCTGCAGGTGGCGTTCTAGGCCAGCACTGCGCCTGCGCCCTGATCAGAGCAGCAGCAACGCCCCGATCAGCGCGGGCGGCATCACCAGCGCGCCGACCCGCAGGAAGTCGAGCGCGCTGACATGCTCGCCTTCGCGGCGCAGCGCCACCAGCCACAGCATGGTGGCCAGCGAGCCGGTCACCGACAGGTTCGGGCCCAGGTCCACGCCGATCAGCAATGCCGCGCGCGTCTGCGCCGGCAGCTCGGCCATCTGCCCCAGCGAGCCCGCCGCCAGACCCACCGGCAGATTGTTGGCCACGTTGCTGAGCAGTGCGGCCGAGGCGCCAGCCAGCCAGCCCGCCTGGTGCGGCGAGGTCTGCGCCAGCGCCTGCAGGTTGCTGGCCGCCGTCTGGATGACACCGGTCTGCGACACCGCTTCAACCAGCACGAACAGGCCGGCCACCAGCGGCAGCACGCCCCACGACACGTGGCGCAACAGCGGCAGCGGGCTGTGGCGCTGGCGGATCGCCACCACCGCGACGCTCAGCGCGCCTGCACAGAAGGTGGCCAGGCCCAGCGGGCCGTTCATTGCCGAGGTCACCAGCAGCACGGTGCCGGTGAACAGCACGCCCAGCGCACTCAGCCGGCCACCCTCGGTAAGCGGGCGATGCTCGGGCGCGGCGGCCAGCGGCTGTGCGATCTCACGCCGATGCACCCAGCGCAGCACCAGATACGTGGCGCCGATCGCAGCCAATGAAGGCAGCGCGAACTGCGCCAGCCACTGCAGCAGCGAGGGCATGTGGTTGCCGTACACCACCAGGTTGGCCGGGTTGGAAATGGGCAGCACGAAGCTGGCCGCGTTGGCGATGAACGCGCAGACGAACAGATAGGGCAGGGGATTGGCGCGGGCCGCCTTGCATGCCGCATAGACGGCGGGGGTGAGCACCACGGCGGTGGCATCGTTGGACAGGAACACTGTTACTACCGTGCCCACCAGAAACACCAGATCGAACAGGCGCCGCCCCGAACCGCCGGCATGCCGCACCGCATACAGCGCCAGCCAG
Source organism: Stenotrophomonas sp. LMG 10879 (assembly GCF_002750935.1). Taxonomy (NCBI): domain Bacteria; kingdom Pseudomonadati; phylum Pseudomonadota; class Gammaproteobacteria; order Lysobacterales; family Lysobacteraceae; genus Stenotrophomonas; species Stenotrophomonas sp. LMG 10879. The sequence goes on along the minus strand of NZ_PEJT01000001.1, from coordinate 290,001 downwards.
TCGAACAGGCCCTCCCGCCGTGCCAGCTCGGCCAGCACCATCATGCCGATCAGGAACAGATAGACGTCGCGCCCTTCGGCTACCGCATGCCAGGTGGTGCCGAGCGACACCGCGCCGAGCAGTGGAAGCAGTGCGGCCGCGCCCAGCGCCCACACGTATTCCGGAATGCGGAAGGGGCGGAACAGCAGGCCGACGGTGGCAACGGCCACGGCCGCCCAGATGATGAGGGGGGAATGGGAAGCGAGCATGGAGTCCGTGGGGTCTCAGCGGCACCGGCGCGTAGCCAACAGCAACGCGCGCGCTGCATCGCGGCAAGTGCAAGAAAGCCGGCATCATACCCGGTCGATGGTTTACGCCATTCACGCGTGACGCGTCACGGTAATTCCGATCCCGGACGCCCACAACGCAAGAGGTAGTGCCGGCCGCTGGCCGGCAAGACGCCATGCGATGCCGGCCGCGAGTCGAATTTCCCCGCATCCTTTCTACCCATTGGATTCAGAGCAAATTCACCCGCAGTCCAGCGTAATCCGGCCACCCGCCACCGCTCTCAACCACCATCCTATGCAGACGTTCTCAGTGAACCAGCGGAGATCTTTCGGTGGCTAAACTCCTGCGGACAGGCACCCTCCTGGCAGCGCTGCTACTGATCTCGGGCGCGGCCTTTTCCTCGACGCCTCCTCGTATCGCAATCTATCGCGGCGACGCGGGATGCGATGACTGCTCAGAGACCGTTCGACGTTCGATCGAAGCATCGGGGAAGTACCAGGTGGAGTACGTCGGGCCGGATGAGCCGCTGGACGTCACCCCTGAAACCCTGAAGCGCTTCGACCTCTACATCCAGCCTGGTGGAGGCCAGAACATCCCAGCGGCGCTTCGAGCCTTAGGTGGGCAGCGTTCCAACGCCATCAGGGAGTACGTAGATCAAGGCGGTCACTACCTTGGCTTATGTATGGGCGCGTACTTGGCGGACGCGAACAATCTCGGCTTGATTGACGAGGAACTGGACAGTGCCGTCGGCCGTCCCGGCTTCCCGGTGCATTCGATTGACGACGCTGCCGTTGCCGTGGAGTGGCTTGGGCATCAGGATCAGATGTTCTTCCAGGACGGGCCCTATTTCCCTGCATCCCCCTCAGCTGGGTTCAAGGCGCTTGGGCACTATGAAAATGGCGACATAAGCGCCGCCTCGTATCGCTACGGTTCGGGAAAAGTTGTTCTGACTGGCCCGCACCCGGAGGCAGACCGGGCGTGGTTTGAGCAAGCCGAAATCCCAGTGAGCCGGATGCCAACATCTGACGTGATGGGCGATGTTCTAGCCGAGGCCCTGGCGAGATAGCTCTCGTCACTTACAACGCTCATCCTCAGGCACGCCGCCAGTGACCAACAGCAGCAATCGATCCTGCACGGTTGGCTCCTGCACGCCCGCCAGGAATTGCTCCAGATAGCTCAATGGCTGCAGTGGCCACTCCATCGTGGCCTGCAGGTGGAAGATCGCAGGCGCCCGTCGCCCCGCGCCAAGTGGCAGCCTGATCAACAGAAGGAACTGCTGCCTCTCCACGTAGAGGACGGGCACACCCCTGCACTGGACCTGGAAAGAAGACGCTGCGTTCGGCACATCTGTGAACTCGAAAACGTCCCGTGCCCGCGCCTCTGCGAAACGGAGCGCGTGACGGCGCAGCGTCCAGAACGCCTCATCGGATACGCCCCGGTACGCGAGGATCTCTGGTTCTTCAGGCTCTGGCCAATGAATCCGTGCTGCAACGACCAGTGCCAGAAAAAGCACCCACATCATCCCCTGGTGCACCTTCACCAGCGGAGTGCGCACAACCAGCGTGCACTTCACCAGAGCAATCCTTCAGCCTTCAGGCTGCAGCCGTTCGCTTGCGTGGGCTGCGAGCCCCATACCGGCCATGATCAGCCCTTCCATCACCCGGTCGCCGACGTACTGGTCCGGCTCGCCGTTCTGGCGCGTGCGTTCGGCGGCGAGCAGCACCTCCAGTACCACGCGCAGGCCTGTCAGTGAGCAATCGGTATCAGCCAGTGCCATCTGCCGGCCACGCAGCTGATGGCGCTCTGGCCAGGGCTGGCCGTTAGCCGCAACACCCGAGCCGATGCTGTGCAGCAGAGCGATGAGGGTGTTGGGGTCCACGGCGGGCGCGGCCGAGCGTTCCTCATGGATGGGCTGTGGGGCAGGGGAGTAGGGAGTGGTCATGGCAGGGCTCCTTGCGTGCAGGCAGAAGCCGCCACCGATAAAGGTGGCGAACGGTGCATGGTTCGAAACCCCGTGTGTGGATGACCGGGCAGGCGCAAGGCCTCCACGCACCGCCCGCCATAGCCGGCAGACGGATTGCCAGCCGACACCGCGCGGGGCGGTGCCGGCTGGCAAGCGCAAACTACATCCACACAATCGGGGTTTCGAATCCCGGCCGCCGATGCTCGGCGGCATGGAAAGGAATACGCCCGGTTGTGTGCGATGCCAATACAGTAAGGGCAATGCCGTCACTGCTTTCGACGTTTTCAGAATTGTTGCATGGCAGGGAAGGGCACTAGAGGCTTGACCTGCAAGGTCTGTCGGCGATCCCGATTCGCGCGCACATTTCGCGGCGGTACCGACATGCTCTGGCCGGGAGTAGGGCAGACGCGACAAATGGATGGACGGAGCGATCACTCGATGCCCATTCAGGCCTGCCATGGTCCGCTGCAATCCGATTGCACCGCGTGGCTGACGCCGCGCTCCACGCCATGGCACTATCCGGGATGCGTCAGGGGCGCTTGAAAGGGGGAGTACATGGAAAGTACGCAAAAAAGACTATCGATGGCCGATGTGGCTGGCTGGGGTTCGGCTGTCGTCACGTTTGGCTTGATTCAAGGCGCGCTCTATCTGAAGGCGTACTGGGGCCACTTTGGCCTTGATCCCTTTCAGTTTGTCGCCGTGAGCGAGCTGGCACTGGCTGGCCTGGCAGGCATCGGCATGGTGCTGTTTCTCATGCTGCTGGCCTCGCTGTTTGGCGGCTGGGTGGAGACAAAGGTGACGAGCGGCAGCTCCAAAAGCAAGCTGTTCGCATGGCTGTTTCCAGTGCTTTTCTTCACTGCCATAGGGCTGCTGCTTTGGTGGTCGAACACGTGGCCTCTTCTGATAGGGGTTCTTCTGACGGTCATCTGTGCGCTGATCGTGCATCTTTCGCCGGTGGTGCCCACCGCGGTGAAAGATTCCCCTTGGCTGATCTACGCCTTGGTGATGCTGGTCTACGTCTCGATAGCGTCAAGCATGCTTGGTTCCCAGCGTGCCGAGAAGATCTCCTCCGGCGGCGGCAAGCACGTGACGGCTGTGACAGTCGATGGAAAGGTGCAGGGTGGCCTGATCCTGATTGGCCGTCTCGGTGATAGCTATGCGCTGTGGGACCCGACGCGGAAGGCTGCAGTGCTAGTTCCGGTTGGCGATGTTGGGAGGTTGGAGATTGTGCGAAAGGGCGTGATCACTGTCCCAGCAACCCAATAGGGCTGGATTTCGGTAAGGGTTAAGCTCGGAGTTGCAGTGCGCTTCCGCTCAGGAAGAAGCGATAAGGGATGTTTATCGGGGGTAGGGAAGTGCGGCTTCCGCTCCGAAGCAGACTCTGCGGAGGCACCCACAGCCCCTATAGTTGAAATCGGAGCAACCATGATTTTCGCTTCGGCAGTCGTGGGGCAGTGATCCGAATCTGGCGCTCTAGCCTGCGTCTACTTCGAGCCATCGCTCATTTAGATTGGGTGCGTCGCGCCGATATAAACGCGATACTGAATTCTTTATAGGTCGGTAAGAGCGTAGTGCTCGACGGTATCGCGATAGCCCTGTCGGCTACAAGGCGTGGTTTTTTCTACGAAATCGATTCTCATATTCACCAAACCTAGGCGCAGCCGCAGGATAACGCTCAATGTCACGTGCAGATTTGTCCGATCAGCTCATTCACTTCACGCAGGGCCCTTCCCCGGAAGCCGCCTACGAACGGCTCTGCACAATCCTGGCCGACGGCCGCCTACGAGGCAGCGATCGGTTGATCCTCAATCGCTACCGTTGCGTCTGCTTCACCGAGGCGCCACTCGCCGCGCTCACCGAAGGCCTCGTCAACCGATGGGATTACGGACGCTACGCGCCGTTCGGACTGATCTTCGACAAGCGCTGGCTCTACGCACAATGTGCGCGTCCGGTAATCTACCAGCCGCTGGCTGAGGCCCACTACTTGCCCCCGAGCCATCAGTGGCGACACATGACCTACGAGCCCACTGCCAACGAGCCGGTCGACTTCACGTGGGAGCGGGAATGGCGCCTGCACGCCGATGCGCTGGCCTTTGACTCCTCGTGTGCCGGTGTCGTCGTGCCCGACACGGACTGGGCGACGCGGATGCTTGCCGAACACGAACTCACGCAAGATTGGAACGTGGTGGCTTACAGCCAGATTATGGAGTCGTCGCTAGCCGAGCAGTACCGCGAGCCGTTTCGCTGGACCATCACTGCACTGCGCGAGACGTGATGTTGCGTCTGCCAACCAGTCACAAGACTCATTCAACCATCCAGACCGCGATGAGGAGACAGCCCCTTGCCCTCACTCGACCGCCACATCGCCGGCTGCTTGTACTGCGGGCGTCTTGATCATCGCGAAATTTGCAGGGCGTGACCAGCAGATCTGTGCATCGCTGTTCTCATGGATCAACGATGGATCGCACAATTTCAACGATGACCTGCACGTTGTGGCGGACGAAGCAACGGTCGGTCCGTACCTGTCGATCTTCAAGCAAGCTTTCGAAGAGACTCAGCACGGCGCGCACTACCAGATGATGATGGGTCCAGAGGACTCCGCAGCGGCACTCGATGAGGGTGCCACCGTTGCAGGCGCCGGCGCTGGTGAGGCTGGCCGCGGTGCGCCCACTGATGAAGCGGAAGGCCGCTGTGGCCACTGATCGAGTAGGCGGTGTCGAAGGACCATCTCGGTTCGGTGGGCGTGGCTGGATGCAGTCGGGACCGGCAGCCCTGAGTGGGTTCTGCTGGGCTGAGCAAAATAAGGGGGCGGGGCGGCTGCCAATGCCGGAGGGTAGGACCGTCCCCGACAAGGCGAACGTGGATAACGACGATCCGTGCGACGCCCCGGATAGAGGGGGGGGCAAGTCGCCCCCCCTTCACTTTTGGGGTTCCCGCTCCCGGCTCCCGGGATCTTCCACTAGGCGCGGGCGGCAGGGGGAAGGACCCATCCGGCCCCGCGTGGAACGTCTGGAAGAGGGGGACGTCGGCTGATCTGCCCCGGCAATGGGGGCAAAGGTTGCGGCTGGCCTCGCGTCGCCTCGCCCGTCGTGCGGGCGAGGGAAGGTTACGTGGCAGGGAATCAGTTAAGCTGAGGTGTTTGGGGAATCAATCTCACCCTGGGGAAGCAGGTGGTACCGCTCAAGGTCGCTAATTCGCCCGACGTGCGTCCCTAAAAGTGCGGGGATCTTGGCGAAGTGAAGTGGCGAAACACCGCTAAAGACCATCCATGAAACAATTGCCGGACTGGCTATAGAGGTGAACGCTGCAATGCTGGCAGCATTGCTTCGGGCCAAGGTCACGCGGTTCAGATGCTTCTTCAACTTGTCTGCTTGGCCGTCAACAACCTCGCCTTGATACTCAGAGAGCTGCGAGGCCACCTCAGAATAGTTCCGTGTCAGCGAGAGATCCTTGCACTCAATGAACAGTACAGCATTGCTGTCGGTCCGCCAGGCGAGGACGTCGACGTCGCCGGGGTCATAGCTCAGTCCATGGCCGAGGATCTCGGGGAACCCAATGCCCACGCGCACATTCCATCCTGCGGCCATCAGGGCCTGCCCCACTGCTTCCTCAAATCCACGACCATCCCGCGCCTCCCCAAGCCAACGGTCACGCATTGACTTGGTTTTGAAGAAGTCGCGGCTTAGTCGCCCGGTAAAGGCCCCATCCACGACGTACTCGGCCGATCTGCGCAGAAGACCAGGCGCGATCAGCACTGTGGGATCGGGCGAGTCGTCGATCTGAAGAATTGGGCGTGCTGCAATGGAAAGGCGCCGCCCCAGTCGCCATGGGTAGATGTCGGCAAGCTTAAAGCCGCCTGGCACTTTGCTCCAGTTCGATCGCGTGGCGAGAGTGAATTGCTGGAAGACAGCTTCAGCCGCTTGCCTTTCCATCCTTTCGTCCACCACGCGCTCAAGAAGCTCGCTCTTGCTGATCTCAAACACCGCGAGTCCGCGATCCATACCCAGCGCCTCGGCGGCCTGTGCAAAATGGAAGGCATCCACAGTCGTGAATCCCATCTCCTCCTTAAATATCTCCATGAATTCAAGAATCTTGGGGTCCACGACAGGCGCACTCCCGCCTGGCTTGGGTACAAGCTGCGAATAGTGTCGTTCGTGTCGATTGGCATGGGCTTCAAACTGCTCGTTCGTTGCCTTTGATAGCAGCGGCTCGACCACCATGTGGCCCAGATCGTCCCGGAACAGCAGGTCCCCAAGTGGCGCGATGTCAACCTCGGCAGGAAGAATGCCGAAGCGGATCGCATCAGAAAACCCGCCGATCCGGTAGAGCAAGGCCGCCCGCGCCATTAGGCGGGTAAGCGCCATGTCCGACGGATCAATTCCTCCGCTCAGAGGGCATGCGCAGATTGCCATCTCGGCGATCAGTCGGGAAAAAAGCGCGGCACCGGCAAAGCGGCCGAGTTGTTGCGCAATCACGGTGTCCTTGGCCGGATCGCTCTCATGCAGGCCCAAGATTGCCGCCGCCGTGCGATGCCACTGACGCTCTCCGGTGCGTGCGCGCTCAATGTTCTCCATCAACCTGTGGAGACATGACGTGCGATTGAACGTCGCGAGTTCATCGGCAATATCGGTGATAAGAAGATCTACCACCTTGGTGAGAAGGGCGCTGGTAGCCTCTTTGCCTCTGTAGCTGGCCGGAGCTTCACTCTCAACAGCTCGCCAACCCAAGCCAACCCGGCCCGCGCTGTACTCGACAGATTCAAGGGCTAGCATCGGGCGCGTTATTGGCTGAACCCGATCACTGAAGTTCTTTCCTTCAATAATGTGGAAGCTGCGCGCCGTGTCGTTAGGCACACAATAATATTCAACCTCTGTTCCGACATCCGATGTCTTATCCAAGCGTAGCAGTGACCCAAATGCGGTACCCAGCGCTCTGACGAGCGTGCGTTCGGCACGATTGTCAGCCGCGCGGAATCCCGCCAAGAAGCCATCTTCCACACATATGCGGATTGCCTGTTGCTCGCTGACTCGTTCCAGCCGCCAGAGCGACTCAAGCTCGCTTCGCTCGATGGCAGTCGTGAAGCGAGTGACATTATCGGAGCCTTCAAAACGCAGGTACACCTTGAAGGATCGATCGCTCGGAAGCTTTCCGTACAGCGCTTCAATGCCTGCGCCAACGCGGCTTAACCAGACCCGGGCCATGTTCCAAAGTTCATACTCCAGATTCCGGTCTTCGATGCTGGGGGCCTCCATCGTCATCCAGAAGTTGTTGTTACCCTCATAGACGGCCGACATCACTCCGCGACCAGCGTCATCCATGGATGCATAGCACCGGACCAGCCGGTCGGACGGGAAGAAGTCTTCGGCAGATGGCCGCAGCACACTATGCCAACGACCGCCATTGTCCTTGACACGATGGTGGTCGTAAGCGCTGTCTGCGGCGGAGCGTACCGCGCGGATCAAATCGGTGGGGACTTGGAGCATCAAGGGTGAATTCGGGCCAATCCGGTGGCCGGTCAACTGGTCTTGCGGCACAAGTTGACCATCATTTGACCGCACCCAGCCAATCAGATTGAGCGCGCCGTTGATATTGAGGATGGATACACCGGCCTTGTGCACAGCCTCGTTTGCGTCCAGGATGCGCCAAAAAGACAACGGCGTCATGTCCGGCAGGGAGCCAAGCCGTACGAAGTCTGCGGCAGATAGCCATTGCGACTGCCAGCGCTCGTCGTCAATACTTGCGATCTCGCCTGCAAAGCCAGCCCCCCATCCACATACAACCTGGATCAATAGGCCGCGCTGAAACCCCGGGGCCTTGGCAATACCTTCCGCAGCGTGCTTAGCGGCGCGATTGATAAATGCCAGCGTACCTTTGTCGATTGATAGAATGTCCGTGAACGCTGAATCTGTGTGTTGCGTCATGCTTGGCAGCATGAAGACGAATGCAACATGATGGCCAACATCAAGCTCAGAGGTCATCACCGAGAAGTGGGTAGTTCCATGCCGCTGCCATTCCACCCGCAGGTTTGCAGCGCCGCCCAGTACGCGAGTTCCGCCGATGTGCTTTGTGTAGACATTGGCCAATGCTCGATCCAATACTGGAAGCTCGCCGAGGCTCTTGACGTAACGAATCACCTCATGGCGGATGGCGACAGTAAGGGCCGTGGGCATCGCAGCCAGAAAGCCGTCCTTAGTCCGGAGCAGGGGGCGCTGTTCCAGGCTGCCGTCGCCAAGCGCGGCAACACCGAGAGTCCTGATCTGTTCCTCACCCAGTGCAAATTGCGCAAGATCGGCTATCGATATGTCGGCGGACTTCAGCTGTTTGGTGGTGAAGGCCACGCGCACCCTTAGGCTATCTGCGTCCAACCCGCCAGTATCCAGCGCTTCGTGGTTCGTGTCGCCGCCATCCTGAAGCCGGGCGAGCGAGGCGCTTTTGCAGACGAGATTGGATAGCCGAAGCAACGCCTGAACCCGGCGCTTGAGAGGCTCGTACTTTGCCGTCGCCGGCATCGCAAACACCACGTCTACAAGGTACTGCGTGTAGAAGCCGGCGCTTTCCCAGATGCCCTCCAGCACTAGGTGGTCGCCGCGATTGTTGCCGACGACGCTAACGAAGACGTCCTCTGCAGGGTCCTCGCCAAAAGCGCTTTCCGAGTTCCCAAGCGCTTCGTACCAGCGAGCGGCGTCAGCGACGGTTGCTACCTTAGTGCCCTTGCAATAAATTAGCGCAAGCGCGACAAGTTGCTCAAAGCGGCCGCACTGACGCTGATGCTCGGGGAGAGTCAGCAAACTGGCGGCCAGGGCCACTGTACCGTCCCGCTGATATTCGGCCAGCTGTGCAACCAACTCCGCATTCTCTTCAGCCACGGTCTCCAGGTCGTGCCCGAGAGTGGACTTAGCAGCTAGATGCCCCACAAGGCCAAGAAAATTATCCATTGAATCGGGCAGCGTATTATTCACAAGTTCGCTCCATGCGGTTTAGGTGTTCCGGCCGGAGTGCCGGCGTTTTGTTCCATGCCTCGCTCCCGACTGGTCGAGGCAACAGGCGAGGCTGCACATTCAGCCCAGTCTAGACTAGGCGTCGACTATGGCACCAAACTGCGCAGACCAGGTTCGCGTTGGACGATCGCGGAAGATGGCCCATATGCCGGTATCGGCTGTGCGTCGTAGGGGTGAGCCGCCGCGGGCAGCGTCGCCCCATCGACCAACGCCGATTCCCGTTGCTGTTGATGGAGAAAGTGGGCGAGACCGCAGTCCAAGCAGCTAACTTGAACCAGTGCCCCTGAGATCTGCTTACCCGACGCGAGGTGTTTGCCGCTGCAGATCAGGCCCTGGCACGAGGCGAGGGCCCCGCCGTAGGGCGCGTTCGGGTGGCCCTAGGGCGCGGTGGTCCGGCTGCTGTTGGACCGATGGTGGGACGCGCTGGCTGCCCCGGCTTGCCGGCAGAGGATTAGGAAGATTTATCGGGGGTAGGTAAGGGCAACTCCCGACCCGTTCAGCACTAGCCTGGGGTGGCGGGCGGCAACGTCAGCATCCATTGGAGTGCCAGTCTCGTTCTCGCGGATGCATCGAACTAGTACAGAATGTCGTCCGGTAGCGCCTGTGGACTTCCACTCCTCTCCTCAAGAAACTTTGCGCCGATGGCTTTGAAGCGCTGCTCGCATTCGTTCGGGAGCTCAATCAGTTCATTAGTTAGGTCCCTTTTAACGCTGTACTCCAGGCCGACTAGACTCATCCGTGTCGCATTTTCCTCCCATCCCTCCTGGAATACAGGTGCCTGACCTTTTGCGGCGTACTCGCGCCGAATTTTATCCATCTGTCGCTTTGCTTCTTCGCTTGCTTCTTTTCCAGCATTCGCCAGAGCGAGTAGGTATTTCTCTTTCATTTTTGCGAAATTGGGGCGTTCGCATTGAAATTTAGCACCCTCCTTTTCAAATTGATCTGCAAATTCGTTAGCCATCTCAACCGTGTAGTGCGGACTGCGCAACGCCCTGATGTGATCGCCCGTTAACTTCACGAGCGTCTTGTAGTCGGGCCAATTTTTCTCGTATAGCTCGATGTCTCGAACAATACTCTGAGCCGCTGTTTGCTTTTCCGCAGCTGAATTTGCGGAATCAGCAGCATTACTTATATGCTTGTAGATTAACGTTCTTCCAGTGTCCGCACGAAGAATTTGCCAGCTTGCTTCTTCTGAAAAGATTCTCCATCTTGCGTCTGTTAGGCCTTTCTGGGCGGACTTTGTCGAGAGCTGCGCGGCCTGCTCCTTGGCTTGTGCGGCTATTGCTTCAGCATGTGCTCGTCTTGACTCGATCTCGAGCGCGTTTCGCTCCTGCTGCAGCCTGCTTAGTTCTTGCCTCTGGCCGGACAGGGTGCTGTTCAACTTTTCCATTGTGCGTCTGCCGTGCTCAATGTCTGCCACTGTTTTCTTTCGATCTTGCTCAAGGCCTGCCACTTGCTCTGCAAGTAGCTCCTTCTGCTGGGTAGGGATTACTGTGTTTTTGAACGTTAGCCACAGAACAACCACAGTCACTAGTTGTATGAAAATAGACGCGAGGTTAAGCCAACGGTCGCTATGGCCGACAGTTGTTTTGGCCGAAGCGTCTAGGTCGGCATCAGGAAGCGCTGCTGGTTGTTTTGAGTCGACCGAACCGCGAGGTACCAGCAGACCCAGTTCTGTGCGTATGTACTGTTCGTCCCGCATGCGTCTTATGCCCCCCCCCCCAGGTCACTGGGCAAATTATGAACTAAGGACGCCTCTAAGGGGCGCCCGAGAACCCCTGATTGCCGGCATTCTAGTTCCACCATCATCAAAGGTATGAGCCAATGATTAGCGTGTCTGCCTGGGCCGGACACGAAGCCAAGCGCCAGCGATTGCGGTGGTAGCCTCCATAGGTCCTTAGCGGTACCGGCAACGAAGGGGCTATCGAGAGCGCCGCTAGGGGCCCCCTCCGCGTAAGCCCCAAGTCCCGCAGTTAGCTCCTCCGCGGCCAGCGGCGATAGGACTTTGGGCCAGAGCGAGCCACCAGCCCCCAACTGCCCGCTCTGTAGGTCGAAGGCTGCTGAAAGGTTGGCAATTTCCTCAGCACCACAGTAGTTCGCGGCAGCGGGGCGGAAGCCTCCGTAAGCCTGAGCCGTAGATAACAGTCCGGCGACAAGAATTTCTCCGGACGGCCTGTCGATTGACAGCGCCCAACTCAGCACCGGGCGAACCAGCTTTGACTGCCCAATAGGCTTTGATCGCCTACCGGGATCTACCGAAGCCAGCTTTGCCTTATCAATCTGAAACTCGATGTTCGAGTGGCTGGCTCGCACTCGTCGGTCTGTGAGCCATCTACCAAGCGCGCGATGGCCACTAGGATTGCGTCGGTTAGTGGCGGGCGGTTCGATATGGGACGGGTTTGCCAATCGAGGCTGTTACCGGGGAATCAGTCCGGCGCGTTCGCCCGGCTTTGCGGCGTCGCCTGCGAACCACTGATAGTGGACTTTTTCGGCTACGTCTTGGGGCGGCTCTTTGTTCTCGACGATGACAACCTGAATTCCATCATCGAGGCCCGCCATCGATTCCCAGAAGGAGGCCTCGATTCCGGGGTCAACTGGGCCATCACCAGTAGAACTGGACTTCCCTTTTTTGTAGCTCGTCAGCGGTGAGTCAATTATCACCATGCCGGGGTGGGGCGTGCCTTTACTCCTGCAGTACCGAAGAAGCCCTATCGCGAAAGCTGCATAGAGGACCGCGCGAACGCCCTTGCCGTGCGATTGGCGAGATTGACCATCCACAACAATGTCATACTCCTTCTGGTCGAAATCTACTCGTCCCGGACCCTTCCAGCTCCACTTGCCCAAGATGGTCTCAATCTCGGAGCAGAGTTCTCGCAGTGCCTTTGCGGGCAACTGTTGCCACGTTTCCTTCTCTTCCTTCGTGTCCAGCGCGGTCTCGATCTGTCGCTTGAGCTCGCTGAGGTTGCGAATCTGATCACGCTCGCTATTGGCGCGCTCAAGCTCAATTCTATGACTGACCAGGTCGTCGAGACGGGCGGCGACTTCGGTGAAGGACGGAATTATTACCTGAGTAAGCCTATCTTCAATTCGCGATAGGTTTGCTTTAGCCGCAGCGGCTTGCATGGCCTGCTCTTGCATGCGTGAAGTGACGGCCTCAATAGTCTCCGCCAAGTCCGCGCGATGCCCGAGAATCTTTCCTGCCTCCGCCCGCGCTGACTGGTGGACACTCTCCGCAGATGCTTCAGCGGAGTGTTCATGAGCGCCGTCCATGACCTGATCGCAAAGAGGGCAACGCGTCTCCTGCAACTCCTTGAAGTAGTGAGCGCCCTCGGCTACGAAGTCAAGGCGCTCCAAGTCCGAGGCATAGCGGCCATCAAGCAAGTGGTACCGCGACAGTAGTTCTTTCAAAGCAATGACTTGGTACTCAGCTCGGTTCAGCTCTGCGGTGGACGCCTCTCGCTCTAAATAGAGATTTGTCCGCTCGTCGGTGATCAACGTGAGGTGGTCACTAATGCTGTTAATCGCTTCGTGAATCTCTTCGGAGGCCAAGGGCGACGCGAACTGGCGTTTTGCCGCGCGCTCTTCAAGAGGCGCCAGAAGTTCCGTGATAACGCCAAGTTGCGCAGTAGAGCGCGCCTTTACAAGCACCTGTTCTTCGCTGGTTACAATTCCCTCGTCATCTTTGCCGGAAAGCATGAAAGAGAAAGTGCGCTTGTGTGCGGTCTCACTAAATCCACTCTTCCCAAGTACCGGCGAGCGGTCATCAATAACAGCGATCTCGTCAATTAAGAGCACCGGAAGAAACATCCGCATAGAGAGACGCTGAGTCGCCCCGCGGTTATTCTTGCGGAGCACCGCCTCAGGGATCCCCGCAAAAGCAAAGAGGACAGCCGAGATGTCTTTGATGCCTTTACCCGTCCCACGCTTGGAGGTCACGACCTCGGGCTGGGTTGCGCTCATGGATTCGAACCTTGATCGGTAGACGGCGATCTTTCCTCCAGCCAAGTGGCGCTTGAGCGTCAGGAATTCTCCGGCCGAGTTCTCTAGCTCGACGAAAATATCCGAATACACTTCGGCCTCGGGGATTCGCTTCCGTAGTTCATCTGCGCCGAAGACGTAGTCAATGCAGTGAAGCAGGTAGCTCTTTCCGGTGTCGGACTCGCCCGCAAGAATGTTCCCGCCCGGTTCGAAGGTTTCCATGGCATCCATAACACCGGCGCCGCGCAATACGAGCTTTCGTAATTGAAACATCGCTTTACAACTCCAGATCGCGTAGCGCAGTAAGCCGCTCAAACTCGGCTCCCCATTTGCCCACATTGGCCGACATAAAGGCGTTTAGCTCTTCGTCTGAATCGCTTCCGAAGTTCGATACGATCCATTCTGCTCTGTAGCGAAGTGCTGTGGCGTAGTCGGACTTGAGCAGGCCTACAAAAGCTGCCGTTAGCGCCGTTGCTCTATACATGATTCCCGTACGATCAAAGCTTTTCATGAGCAACTCACGGCTGAACATCTGATTCAATCCGGCGCGCACCAGGTCACGTTTAATCAGAAGCTCTGTTCCACGAAGAGGCACAGCTGGATGCAGGCTGGGCGGGCCATGAGGTATGTCGCCGGAGTGAACAAGGAGATAGTCATATGAAACGAGCCGCTGGAGATCTAACGTTGCTCCATTGGTGGCATTCAGAACAAATAGCGTTCGAAGGCCGCACTCCAAGGGCGTGTTGAAAGGGCGCGGAGGTCGTGGTGAGGTTGGGTCATTGTTCATCATGTGACGCACCACTTCAGAATGCCCTCGTTCGCCATCTGGTGACACATGCCCTCGCGGTCCTTTGCTTGCACATGAGGGGCCAACACGTGCCCACCAAGCTGTAGCGACTGGGCCGCCTTCACAGTGTCTTTGAGGCGATTCAATCCGGTTTGACCGGTTGTCGTGTATGTGTAGTACAGGCCCTCCCGGAACTCGCCGAGCAGAGTTTCAAAGAACGCTGGATCGGCCATCTGATCTCGGGCCAGCTCTTTAAGGCCCTCAGCGCAGTAAAAAGTAATACGAGAGCGCTCAAAAATGCCCTTGTAAGTGGATATATGTATGAAGTCACTGGGGGCGCTGATAGTTACTTCCATGGCCTCCCCAATAACTTCGAACAACTGGGTGATATAGCCGGACTCTGTTGGCGCAACCGACGAAGGGGGCTCCGGCGGAGGCGGCCTTTCTATCAGCGGCGCACCGAATACGGTCAGGTGGTACCTGGTCTGAGCATGTTCGGAGATGAGCTCAAGCGGCTGCTTCGCTTTGAAAATGCTGAAGTCAAACGAGGCAATGTGGCATTTCATCCCCTTAGTGAGAGCCACTATTGCCTTGGATGTAATCGCCCCCGCGCAGTGTTTGTCCCAGTTCTCAGTTACGAAATCGCGCAGCTTCTTTGGATCATCCAAGAGATCCTGAAGAGTAGAAGTCGTGCCCTTATGAGTGACAAACCAATACTCTTCAGGCGATGTGTAGTCGCCTTGGAGCGTGTAATAGAGAACCTTGGCGATCTCACCCGCCGCGACGCCGGGGCCCAGACGGTCGCCGTAGTGCTTGCACTGATATAGCTTCCAGCGGCGCGGCTCTGTCCCCGAGGGATCAAGCCACACGACTACGTCTCTCCCCTTGTCGCCGGCACCGCCGCGCTGCTGAGCTTCAGCGACCTCAACTTGCGTCGAGAGGTAGTCAGATGCCCACTCAAGCGTGAAGCGCTCGAAATCTGCCGCGCTGAACTGAGCCAGCCGATCCAGCGGCTGCACGGGTAGTCCCGCCCCCACGCCAAGAAGGCGTGCATTCGCATTAGGCCAAGGGGTCGGCGGCGGTAGCGCTGATAGCGGCGCACCGGCTCCCTTACCTGGTTTACTTGTGGCCACGCCCCCTCCCTTGGCGGTAGTACAGGTCCAGCAGCCACAGGATAAGCCATCGGAGGTGGAGCGGCGCGCATCGATTAACGCGCGCCCGTAGCCCGCTCTGGGCCGTCAATCTTCCAGTAGGCGAGCAGCGGGATTTGCCGTAGCACCGCCCGTCTGGAAATACCCGATCACACTCGATACCGACCGGTGCTCCGTCAGCTGCATGATCGCCGGCAATGCCACGCCCTGACGACTAGCCTCGGTCACGAACCCCGACCGCAGACTGTGCCCGCCAAAATCCCCCTCCAGCCCGGCCAAGCGCGCTCGCCGCTGCACGATCTCGCCCACAGCGGCCGGGGACAGGGCAGGGCCCACCCGCTGTTTCCATAGCCGCCGGAAGATGGCTCCCTCGGTGATGCCCGCCGCTTCCAACCAATCCTGCAGGGCGAGGGCGGCCCGATCGAGCACCGGCTTGTCCGGCGTCGAGGAGGCCGTAACCCCGGTCTGCTGAGTCTTGCTGTGCTCCAGTCGGTAGATATAGCCCGCCTCGCCAATACGGCGCAGGTCGCGCAGGTCGGCCGCAGCGATCTCGCTACGCCGGCGGCCGCCACCACCGATGCCGACACTAGCTGTACGTGCCTCACGGAACAGGGCACCAAGGCTAAGGTCAGGTTGCAGGTGTGCGTTGCGATTGCACGTGACGGCCCTGCTTACAACCCTTACCGCGCGCCACGCCAGGACGATCCCGGCTCACAGGTGCAGCTTGCTTCTACGCAGGTCCTACAGGCACCAGCTGCAGCTGTTCCGGGCGCCGTCATCTCTGTTGGTGAGCGGCCTATGTCTACATTCCCGGAATCGGTCCAGAATCGCTACAGCGGAAACTAGCGTGACGCATCACGGGGTGCAGGCTGACGAAACCTGCACCCAGCCGTTCTCAACTCGGCGGAACGTTTGGCCGTTGATGCAACGGTGACCCGGCGGAAGCACCTTGGGCCTTGCGGCCCGTTCTGCGGCCTCGCGCGTGCTACGCACTTCGTCGATTGGCACCTCGGGGTATATCTGGCGTGCGAGGGCCTCACCGGCACGTTCCTGTTCCTTCATAGCTGCGTTTCCGGCCACGCCCAGGACACCGCAGGTTGCCAAGAGCAACGCGCTGCCGCCCAAGAACACCCCTAGAGCCACTTTCCAAATCAAGCCCGTCGAATTCGCCATCTATGGCACCCCCAAGTGATCCAGCGGGCATTTTACGGGGTGTAGGGGCTTCGCCCCTACGCAAGCGCCTCACACGCGCTGGCGCGGCCTCGGCCCACGGCTCATGTAGACCACATTGGAAGTTTCGGCGTCGGAACCGGGGCCACGCACGCCCAACCGCCGTTCTCGGCGAATTCTGAGGGCTTCGGCAAGGTAGATGACGCTGGATTTCGTTGTGGCACAAGCCTTTCGGGGCGGTACCGATCGGGTGGCCACCTCGGCGCGGGCCTCGGCCATCATCAGCCTCCATTCCCGGGCGATGTTGCAGGTCAGCGACCACCAGGCCATATCGCAGGGATCCAGCTGGTGACCCTCCGGGGTGAACATGTGGCCGCCCTGAAAGCCGAAACCGGCCCAAGGGCCGGTTAGATCTATGCGGTCGTGGGGATCTATCTTGATCATGCTGCGAGCTCGTCCTTGTCGGGTGAACGAACAGGCAGGCAAGAGCCGAGCCAGAGCCATTGCCAAGCAGGACCCACGAAAGCAGCCAGCCGCCGCAGCCCGTGTCGGCTACGTCGTATTTCGCATAATGTATATTATGTTCAAAGCAGCTAGGCATCCAGTCCGTCATCCGCCCAGCCACCCCAGGATGCCCCCAGAATCACCGCAGCTTCTATCCCCATCCATCCCAGCCATCAAGCTGCCGCACACCTTGGCTGCCGGCAGCATCCAGACTCACCACAGCCCATCCTTACAGCACACGCCGACCACCGGTCGCACGCTCACCCCCAACCAACCAAGCATGCATCACCGGGCGAACGTTGAATTCTGAGAGTCATCCAAGCCCTCAGCCCTGCAGAATTCACCGCCCAGCAATCCAGTCACCGTGACGCGTCACGTTAATTGGCTCCCTAAGACCCATCAGCCGCTTCGGCTTTGAGCGTCCCGTACTCAGCGCCACCCTCAATGCTGGCGTCCTGCCAGCGCCGCGCATTGTCAGCATCCGCTTCACACGCAACCCGCGCACTCCTGCGGACGCAACTCAGAAGCCGGCAGACGCATCAGGCTACTGCACCACACGCACCCCGTGCCATTGCCGACACAACAGTCCAACTTCTGCCAACCACGCTCTAAGAAAAGTCTCAAAAATCGAACGTTTTCGATGCTCGACGCGACAGCGGCGCCAGAATGAGCGCCACGCCACTCGGCGCTGACAACACTCCTGCGCATGAACGGATTCCCTGCACCGCGCCGGCTTCGCCTGGCCCTGCTTGATGACCATGACGTCGTCCGCCGTGGCACGGCCTTTCATCTCGGCAGTGACAGCCGCTTCGAGATCGTCGCCAGCCACAGTGGCAGCCAGGCCTTCGTGCTGGCCCTGCAGCAGTGCCACGCGGATGTGGCCATCATCGACATCACCCTGGCGCCCGGCGATATCAGCGGCGCCGAGCTCGTCCAGCATCTGCGCCAGGCGCTGCCGCAGGTAACGCTGCTTGGCTTCGCGGGGCAGAACTCGGTAGCGATCATCAATCACCTGCTGGATGCCGGACTCAGTGGATTTGTCGGCAAATCCGAGCCTTTGGCCGAACTTTCCGACGCGGTCGTGCGCGTCGCCCAAGGGCTTTGCCGGATACCGCCGACGTGCAAGCTGCTGACACCCTGCGACGCGCTGAGCCGGAACGAACGCGAGGTCATCCGGCTGGTCCTGGATGGGCTGACCGTTTCCGAGATTGCCTTGCACCGGCACCGTAGCGTCAAGACCGTCAGCACGCAGAAGATTGCAGCCCTGCGCAAGCTGGGCCTGCGCAATGATGCGGAGATCTTCGCGATGCGCCAGCAGTTGGAGGTACTGTGACTGCGCTGTTCAAGCGCGCACGCTGGTTCTTGCTGCTGGCGCTGTTTACCCTGCTTCCCTGCACATCCGCAGGCGATGTCCAGCACGGAGTGTGGGCGCCTGGACGCGAGGTGCGGGTGGCCGCGGGCCCCACGCTGCATCCCGCCCCCGAAGATGCGACCGACCCCGAGGTGCTGCAGACGCTGGCGCATGGCTATGCTGCGCTCGTCGCCCGTCATTCCGGACTGGCCTTCGTCGAAGTCCCGTTTCCCAGCACCCTCGCAGCGATGGCAGCCGTCTGTGACGGCCGGGCGGACCTTGTACTGGTGCAGGGCGGTGGCGATGGCGCGCGCCTGCCCTGCCCCAGCCTGGCGCCCTCGCGCAGCTTTCATGGTGGCGCGAGCGTGCTGGCTGGCCGCATTGGTGAGCGCTTGCCGCGCCGGGTTGCCGATGTCGGCACGCTGCGGATCGCAGCCGTTGAAGGCGGCCCCTATCCAGCGTGGCTGGCCGAACACCACCCTGCAGTAGCCGTCCTGCCCCAGCCCAGCATGCGCGCGGCGTTGGCGGCGGTGGATGCCGGCATCGCCGACGTAGCGATCGGCCTGGAATCCACTGCGCGTGCGATGACGCGGCGGCACTTTTCCCACAGCCTGCGCCTGCAGGTGCTTGATGCCAGTTTTCCAACCCAGCTGCACCTGCTTGCCAGGCGCGAAGACCAGAAGCTGCTTGAGCGCATCGAGACAGCTCTGGACGACATCACCATCGAAGAGCATGCCCAGCTGCTGCAGCGCTGGGCCCAGCAGGCGCTGCCGGCCGCGTTCGGGCAGACGCTGCGGCACCAGTTCAGTGCCGCCACACTCTGGCTGTTGCCTGCGGTCGCTGTTCTGCTGACGCTTCCATTGCTGGCCACGCGCAGACTACGCCTGCAGCAGGGGCTTGATCAGAAGCAGATCCAGATGGCCGGCATGCTCAGCCATGAGGTGCGCAATTCGGCCCAGGCGGTCATGGCGTCAATCGACCTGCTGGGCCAGGCGCCATTGCCGGCTGGCCAGCGCGAGCTGGTGGCCGCCGCTGCCAATGCGGGCCAGGCACTGCGCGGACTGCTCAATCGCACAGTGGATTTTTCCCGTCTGGCCAGTGGCACTTTCCGGCCGAAGCTGCTGCCCTGCGACGCACATGCGGTATGCACGCAGGCGCTGCAGGCCATTGCAGCCGAGGCGCAGAAGAAAGCGCTGCGCCTGCAGCTGTCCGCGCCCCAGGCGCCATTTCCACTGCTTGCAACCGACCCGGACTGCCTGCGGCAACTGCTCGACAACCTGCTCGGTAATGCCGTCAAGTTCACCGACGTAGGCGGCGTTGAACTGCGCCTGCAGCTGGATACGCCGGCAAAGCCCGCATCACTGCTGATAGAAGTCATCGATAGCGGCATCGGCATCGCGCCAGCGCAGATGAAGGGACTGTTCGCCCCCTTCCAGCAGGCCGACGTCGGCAGGCAGCGCGGCGGCAGCGGGCTGGGCCTGTCGATCTGTCGCACGCTGGCCGAAGCGATGGGCGGCACTCTGGATGTTCATAGCGTGCATGGCCGTGGCAGTCGTTTCATTCTTCGCCTACCCGTGCAGCGGGTGCGGGAGGATCCGCCGACCCCCGCAGCCGCACCCACCCTGCCCCAGCTGACCGGTACGCGCATCCTGCTGGTCGAGGACCACGCACTGAACCGCCGGGTTATTGCGGCCCAGCTGCGCTGTTGGGGCGCGACGGTGCAGGAAGCTGCCAATGCCGACGAGGCATTGGCCCTGCAGAGGGAGGCGCCCTGCGAGCTGGTGATGCTCGACATCGGCCTGCCGGGAATGGATGGCTATGCGCTGGCCCGGCAATTGCGGCTGTGTGAGACGGAAGGAGCACCTCGCACCCGCCTGCTTGCGCTCTCCGCCTTCACCGGTGTCGACCACGACCTGCGCTGCCAGGCGGCCGGCATCGACGCGGTGCTGTTCAAGCCGCTGCAGGTCGATGCGCTGCTGGAGGCGTTGGGCCAGCTTGTGACGGCCAGCACCAGCGCGGGTGGTGCCGACGAGCTGGCGGTCGCCTACGAAGACGATGTCGATCGTGAGGTGCAATGCCTGCAGGAGGCGATCGATCATTGCGATGCCGCTCGACTGCGCCATCACGCGCATCGACTGCAAGGCGTGTTGCAGATGCTCGGCGCGGGCGGCATGGCGGCGCTTGCCGGTGAACTCTGGGAGTTGGGCGACTGCGTGCCCCCCAGGTGGGACGATGCGCGCCAGATACTGGCAGAGATGCAAAGCTGGCGTGGCTCCCGGAGTACGGAAGCCACGCCGGCGGCCTGAATCAGGCGGCGTTACGTCCCGCCTGGCGGCGGGTCAGGTCGTTGAAGCGACCCAGCGACATCAGGTGCTGGTGAATCAGCGCCAGCCAGCCATTGCGATGCCATTCGACGACGGTCGCGTCCGGCAGCGCAATGAACTTCTCCACGTCGACGACGAAGAAGCCGTTGAGGTTGAACTCGCGGCCATCGGGCAGGCGCACGGTTGCATTGCGCTCGACCAGCAGGCCGTTGTCGACCAGCGCCTTGGAGAACGCCTGGGTCTGTTCGTGTTCGCGGGTGAACTGGCCGCAGAACTCGAGTGCCTGCTGCACCATGTCGGTGGCCTTGCCATCGACGAACAGCGGCTGACCTTCTTCGCCACCACGGACGATGCGCGGGCTCTCTTCGTCGATGCCGAGCAGGAAGTCATTGTCCGCGCCGGTGTCGATGAAGATGAAGGGATGGCGGCGCAGGTAGGCCGGGATGTAGGTCTCGTCGTCCCACAGGCCATCGGTGATGAACAGGTTGTCGGTGGTCACACCCACGGCGGCCATCGGCACCGCGCTCGGGCCTGCGAACAGGATCGGGAAGTGGTGCAGCGCCAGCGAGAATTCGCCCAGCACCAGCGGGATCGAGTTGCTGCTGGCAGCGAACTCGAGCTTGCCCGGCAGGATGCGCAGATCGGCGTGCAGATCCGCCTGCAGCGGCACCGGACGGGTGTAGAACAGGGGCGCGCTGCTCGGCGCAGCTTCGGTGGTGGTGTCGCTGGTGGTGGTCATCGTGGAAACCATGTCGATCATGCGCGCCTGCCATCCCGGGCGCGCCAGCGGGAACAACCTGAATCCCGCATTATCAACAAGGCAGGTGACAACGGCCACCCCGCAGCTCACTTATTTCAGCTGCAACGGATAACGCTGCCACAGAACGTGGACCAGGAAGCCGGCCAACTCGGTGTCGCGCGCACTGACTGCTGCGCGGATCTTGTCCAGCAGGACCATGTCGCTGCAGTGCCGCACGTCGGCGTGGTTGGCCTGCCCTGCGCGGCGTGCCCGATAGCGTGCAGCCCGCTGCGCGTCGCTCATTGCGTACCCGAACTTGGGCGGCCGACCGCGTTTGCGCGGCAGGGGCAGCTCCAGGGTTCCGGGATCATTGTCATCACGCATGGGCAGGGTGCGGGCGGCGGCAAGCAACGGGGGGTGCGCAATTTATCGTGAGGCATCACTTTAATCCAGCTTTTTCTGCAGTTTTGTTGCAATGCAGTGCAGGTGCGTGGCGCACGGATGGCACCCATCCACGCATGGCGTGGATCTACTTCCTTGGGTAGATCCACGCCATGCGTGGATGAGCCCCCGCCAATACGCAAAAAGGGGAACCCGCGAACGGGCTCCCCTGCTCCTTCCTTACGACACACGCACCGGCTCGTAGCCGTGCAGATGCGATTCGCTGCTGGCGCGCCCCTGGCTCAGCGAACGCAGCGAGGTCGTGTAACCGACCAGCTGTGCCAGCGGCGCGAATCCGCTGACTTCGGCGCGACCGTCCTGGTCGTCGATGCGGGCCACGCGGCCATGGCGACGATTCAGATCGCCCACCACGTCACCCACCGAGGCGGACGGCGAATGCACCGTCACCGCCATCACCGGTTCCAGCAGCTGCGTGCCGCTGGCCGCCAGCGCGGCCTTGATGCCCTCGCTGCCTGCCCGATGGAACGCCATCTCCGACGAATCCTTCGCGTGGGTCTGGCCATCCACCAGGCTGACCTCGATGCCGACCACCGGATGGCCCTGGGGGCCTTCCGACAGCGCGGCACGAACGCCCTTCTCCACCGCAGCGATGAAGTTGCGCGGCACCACGCCACCAACGATGCGGTCATTGAACACGACCTCGCCGTCGTCGCGCGGCGCCACGTCCAGCACCACGTGCGCGAACTGGCCCTGGCCACCGGTCTGCTTGACCAGCCGGCCAACCACACCTTCAACGGCACGCTGCGGTGTCTCCTGGTACGCGACGCGCGGCGCGCCAATGCCGATGTCCAGCTTCCATTCGCTGCGCAGGCGTTCGACCATCACTTCCAGGTGCAGCTCGCCCATGCCCCAGGCCAGGGTTTCACCGGTGTCGCCATCGGTTTCCACCCGGAACGAGGGATCTTCCTGGGCCAGGCTGGCCAGGCCCTGCGCCAACCGGATCAGGTCGGCCGCACGCGCCGGCTCCAGCCGCCACGCCAGCACCGGGGCCTGCGCCTGGATGCTCTCCAGGCGCAACGGCTGCCCTCGCCCGCTCAGCGTTTCACCGCTGACCGCATCCTTCCAGCCCAGCACCGCCACGATGTCGCCGGCCACCGCCTGCGCGATGTCCTGGGTCTGGTCGGCCTGCACGCGCACCAGCCGGCTGATGCGGCGCCCTTGCGGGTGCTGCGAGCTGGCCACGTTGTCGCCCACCTTCAAGGTGCCCGAGTACAGCCGCACGAAGCTCAGTGCGCCGTGCTGCTGGTGGGTGATCTTGAACAGCAGGCCCGCCAACGGGCCGTCCGGGTCCGGCGGCAGCAGGACGTCCCCGCCCTCGCCTTCGGCCGTAACCGCAGGACGATCCAGCGGCGACGGCAGGTAATCGACCACCGCATCCAGCAGCGTTTCGATGCCCTTGTCCTTGAACGCGGCACCGGCCAGCACCGGCACGCCGGCGCCAGACAGCGTCGCGCGACGGATCGCTGCGCGCAGCATCGCCGCGTCGATGTCACGGCCTTCCAGCCACGCCGTTGCCAGCACATCGTCATGGTCGGCCACGGCCTCGACCAGCGCATTGCGCTGCGGTTGCCACTGCGCGCGCTCGGCCTCGCTCCATGCCGTCACTGTCGCCGCGCCACCGTCCTGCCAGTGCAGCACGCGGCCATCGACCAGGTCGACCCAGCCATGGAAGTCACCTTCACTGCCCAACGGTACGCCCAGCGCCCAAGGTCGCGCCCGCAGCTTGTCCTGCAGCTGCTCCAGCACGCGCTCGAACGACGCGCCGATGCGATCCATCTTGTTGACGAACGCAATCAACGGCACGCCATGCCGGCGCGCCTGGCGCCACACGGTTTCCGACTGCGGCTGCACGCCGTCCACGGCCGAGAACACGGCCACGGCACCGTCGAGCACGCGCAGCGAGCGCTCGACTTCGATGGCGAAGTCGATGTGGCCGGGAGTGTCGATCAGGGTCAGCTGATGCAGCGGCAGATCGCGCGGCGCCCATTGCGCGTGTACGGCGGCGGCGCCGATGGTGATGCCACGCTCGCGCTCGATCGCCGAGAAGTCGGTAGTCGCGTTGCCGTCATGCACTTCGCCGACGCGGTGGATCTCGCCGGTCTTCCACAGAAGGCGTTCGGTAAGGGTGGTTTTGCCAGCGTCGATGTGGGCAATGATGCCGAGGTTGCGAAGACGCGACAGAGTTTGGGTATTGGTGTTCATGAGATGGGTTCCTGCTGGGCCAACTTCGGGGGCCGCACACCCCGGTTGGCTACAGGGTGTGCGGCTGACGTTCGGTCTCGGCGATCTGGTGCATGGCACGTTCTCCTTGCGGTGGAGCGGGTTGAGGGATGGAAGGCGGAAACGAAAAGAGCGCCCCGAAAGGGCGCTCTGTGGATGGTCCAGCGAAGGCCGCGATCAGCGGCCTCGTGGGGCTCCAGGCAGACACGCCCGTTCCGCGCTTGCGCGGGTCAGGGTGAAAAACTTCAGGAGCGGCATCCGGTTCATGCGGCGCATTCTAGACCTGTCTGTCTGGCGCGCAAGTGAATATTGCGCGCATGAATAGAACGATGAGGCGCAATGAAGCGAGGATCTTTCAAAAGTGATCACTCGCAGCCGTTGATACGCCGCGCCTCACCCACCGTCGCGGCGTGATCCCCCGTCACCGACACCCAGTCCTTCAGCGGGAAGGCGGCATTGATCTCGCCGCGACGGGGTGTGTCGTGGATCGTCACTTCGGTCCAGCTGCCCACCGCACCCAGCTCACGCAGGCGGGCCGCCTGGTCGTCTTCGGTACTGAAGGTGTCACCCGGCTTCGACGGCTTAGCATTGTTCACCGTGGCGGTCTTCAGTGCGCGCACGCGCAGCGCACCATTGGGCATGCGCTGACTGATCACGTCGTAGCGTTCAACACCGTAGGCCCACGACCGCTCGGCCTGGCGGCGCACTTCACTGCCGTCATCGGCAACTTCGATCTTGCCATCCACCAGTCCACCCACGGCAGCGATGCCGCCGTAGCCCGCCATCATTGCTTCGTAGCCGATCATCTGCCGCTTCTCCAGCGGCAGTTCGCTGGCCGCAGGCTTCATGCCCGGCAGCTTCAGATACGCCGACTTTTTGCAGAGCAGCAGCACGCTTTGATTGCCCCAGGCCATCAGCATCGCGCCACCGGTGTAGTAATGCGTGGTGAACAGATCGGAGGCGGCGCCGGCACCCTTCGCATGACGGATTTCGATCGAGGTCGCCTGGTCAGCCACCTTGTCCAGTACAACCGTGCGGACGGGAGCGGCGTGCGCCGTGCACGAAGCAGCAATGATCGAAGCCAGCAGTGTTGCGCGCGGGAGGATGTATTTCATGGGGGTCATTCCGTTGAGAAAAACGAACCGCCAATGATACTTCGCCCCGCTCTGCGCGGCTTTACCGCATCAGGTCACCACCACCAACGGCACACCGCGGCGCGGATGCTGCAGCACCACCACGTCCTGCTGGTAGACGCGCCGCAGGTTGGCCTCGGTCAGCACCTCCGAAGGCGTGCCGTCAGCGGCCACCCTGCCCTGTTCCAGCAGCACGATGCGATCGGAGTAGCCGGCTGCCAGGTTGAGGTCATGCAGCACCACGATCACGCACGTGCCCGCTTCGGCGCAGGCACGCACGCTGCGCAGGGTGCGCTCCTGATGGCGCAGATCCAGCGCAGCCGTAGGTTCGTCCAGCAGCAGCAACGGCGTGTCCTGTGCCAGCACGCGGGCGAAGGTGGTCCGCGCCGATTCGCCGCCGGACAGCTGCTGCACTTCGCGCAGGCGCAACGCCTGCAGTTCGGCAGCATCGATCGCGCGTTCCACCTGCGCATCGTCCACCTGCGGGTCCGGCGGATGCGGCAGGCGGCCCATCGCCACGACTTCTTCCACGCTGAAGGCGAAGCGCACGCCGTGTTCCTGAGGCATCACCGCACGTTCGCGTGCCAGCGGCCCGGCCTTGTAGTCACGCAGCGGGCGTCCGTGCAGATGCACGTCACCACCATCGGCGCGCAGATCGCCGGCCGCCACACCCAGCAGCGTCGACTTGCCGGCGCCATTGGGCCCCACCAGCGCCGTCACCGTACCGGGCTGGAATTCGAGGGTGATGCCATGCAGGATCTCGCGCTGCTGGCGGCGCACCACCAGGTCGCGCAATTGCAGAAAAGCGCTCATGCGACTGCCTTGCGACGCTGCTGCAGCACCAGCCACAGGAAGAACGGCGCGCCCAGCGCGGCGGAGAACAGGCCCAGCGGGATCTCCGCCGGGGGATCCAGCGTGCGTGCAGCGGTGTCGGCCACCACGATCAGCAGCGCCCCCAGCAGGCCCGACAACGGCAGCAGCCAGCGATGGCCGGGGCCGACCAGCAGGCGCGCCACGTGCGGCACCACCAGGCCGACGAAACTGATCGAACCAGCGAATGCCACCGCAGAGCCCACCAACAGCGCACTGAACGCCACCAGCAGGCGCCGTGTACGCGCCACATCCAGCCCCAGGTGCTGCGCCTGTCGTTCGCCCAGCGCCAGCATGTCCAGCGGCGTGGCCAGGCGCTGCAGCGCGAATGCACCGATGGCAAACAGCGGCAACACCGCGACCACATCGGCCCAGTTGGCGCGCGCCAACGAGCCCATCTGCCAGAACACCAGCGATTGCAGCTCGCTTTCGTTGGCGATGTAGGTGAGGAAACCGATCAATGCCGAGCAGAATGCGGCCATCGCAATGCCCACCAGCAACAACGTGGCATTCCCGCTACCCTTGCCCGGCCGCGCCAACGCGTAGGTCAGCCCGATCGCGGCGGCACCGCCGCCGAACGCCGCCACCGGCACCAGCCAGCCGGCTGCACCCGCGGCACCGAGCACGATCGCCGCCACCGCGCCCAACGCAGCGCCCTGGCTGACACCGACGATGCCCGGATCGGCCAGCGGATTGCCGAACAGTCCCTGCAGGCTGGCGCCGGCCATCGCCAGCGCCGCGCCCACCATGGCCCCCAGCAGCGCACGCGGAATGCGCAGCTGCCACACCACGGCCAGGTCACGACTGCTGACCGATTGCGGATCGAGCAGACCCAGCTTCACCGCCAGCGCCTGCATCACTTCCAGAGGCGGCAGCCGCAGCGGGCCCACGGCGAACGACGCCAGCACCGCACCCAGCAGTGCGACCAGCGCAATCAACAACATCGTCCGCCCGCGACGGCGGCGTCGATCCGCAGGACTCATGCCTTCGGCAGCGCCGCCAGCGCCTTGGCCAACGCCTGCGCACCTGCACCAGAACCGATGCTGGCGTACTTCAGCTGCGCATCCGGCATCACCCAGACCCGGTTGGCCTGTCCGGCCGGGGTCTGCTTCAGCGTCGGGTAGGCCTTCCACAGGCCTTCGGCACCACCGAACAGCTGAAGGTCATGCTCGGTCACCAGGATCACTTCCGGTGCCGCCGCGACCACGCCTTCGTTGCTCAGCTGCGAATAGTTGGCCACGCCGGCCTCGGTGCCGATGTTGATGCCGCCGGCCAGCGCGATCAGCTTGGCCGATGCGCTGTCGGCACCGGCCACGGTCGGTGAACCGCCTGCACCCGTCGCCGACACATGGATCACCCGCGGCGCATGCCCCAGGCCCCTGCCGATCGCGGCCGCCTCATCCAGCTGGCGCTGCACCTGCGTGGCCAAGGTCTGCCCTGCATCGGCCACACCGAGCACGGCGGCAATCTTGCGCACCTTGTCCGGTGCCGGCTGCAGGTCATCGATCACCACTGCGGGCTCGCCCACTTCGCGCAGTTTCTTGGCCAGTTCGGTGTGGCGACGCAGGCTGTTGCCGATGAACAGCGAGCCCTGCAGGCTCAGCACGCCCTCCACGCCGGTGGTGCGGTTGAACAGGAACTGGTGCGGCGCGGCCAGGCCTGCCTGAGTCGTGGTGTTGGTCGGCGCGGCGAACACCTGCTTGCCCAGCCCCAGTGCTTCAATCACCGCGATGATGTCGTCACCGCCGGCAATGATCCGGCTGGTGTCATCCACTTCCACACCGGCGCCATCGTCGGACTGGACCTTGGTCGGCAGAACCGCCTGCTGCCCCGGCAGGGTCGGCACGTCATTGCCCGCCACCCGCTGCCAGCCTGCGGGAAGTGCCCCGGCCTCGGCGGTAGCGGCAGCCGTCGCAGCTGCGTCGGGGTTGCCCGAAGACGGCGGTGCCTTGTCGCCACAGGCGGCCAGCACCAGTGAAACGGCAAGCGGGAGCGCGCACAGGCGCAGGCGGGAAGCGATGTTCATGCAGGTTCTCCTTGCTGGCAGGGCGACGGGGTGCCGCCCTGCCCTGTGGCTTACGGCTGGCGCAGGCTGATGCGGGTGATGCGGTCACCCTTCGGATCCTCAGCGCCACGCGACTTGTTCACGGCGAAGACATTGCCCTTGCCATCGGCGCGGACGTGATTGGGGAAGGTGCCGCCATCGAGGTTGCCGACCACCTTGCCATCACGATCAACCGCGGTGACCGTGCCTGCGCCGCGATTGGTGACATAGGCCAGGCCGCTCTTCGCATCGAAGGCCACGTTCAGTGCGCCAGCGCCGACCGGCACGTCGTGCACGACCTTGCCGCTGGCCACGTCGACGATCAGCAGGTTGTCGGTGCCCTGCGAGGCCACGTAGAGGCGGTTGCGCTGGGCATCGAAGGCCACGCCGGAGGCGCTGATCGAATTGCCCAGGTCGATGACCTTGTCGACCTTGCCGCTGGCCACATCGATCACCGCCGCTTCCGGCGTACCGATGCTGACCGTGAACAGCTTGCCGCTGGGCTCATCCAGCACCAGGCTCATCGGCACGAACTTCTCGTCGTCCACGCCGGAGGCCAGGGTGATCGGCGCCAGCGCCTTCAGCGTCTTCGCATCGAACACCGACAGGTGGTCTTCGCCGCTGGCCGAGGCGAACACCTTGCCGTGCGTGCTGTCGACCACGACGTCGCGGGCGTGCGGCACGGTGCCGACCGGGAACTGGTGGACCAGCGACAGATCCGCCTGGCGATAGACGGCCACCGTGTCCTGGCGGGTGTTGCTGACCCAGACGTTGCCGTTGGCATCATCCACGCCCACGCCGTACACCGCGAACACCGCACCGTTGGTGCTGCCCGGCACCTGCGCCGGGGTGATGGCCTTGATCACCTTCAGCGACTTCGGGTCCAGCTTCAGCAGCTGCGACTGGGTGACCGGCGGGCGACCGACGGCCGAGGTCACGAACACTGCGTTGCTGGCGGCGCTGTAGGCCGACTGGTACAGGCCCGGCACCAGCTTGTTGGACTGGGTGGCGAACTTCGCCTGGCCCGACAGCGGCAACTGCGGCGACACGCGCAGCTTCAGCACGGTTGCGGCGGCGGGCTGGCTGGCGCGCACCACCACCGGATGGGTGCCCGGCACCGCGTCGGCCGGAATGGCCAGCTGGGTCTTGAAGTTCCCATCGGCATCGACCACCACCGGCTGGCTGTTGAGCACGGTATCGCCACGCAGCAGGCTGACCTGCTGGTCCGGCACGAAGCCGCGGCCGGTGACATCGGCGGTGCTGCCGGGAACCACGTTCTCACCGCGTGAGACAACCTGGCCCTTGAAGGTGGCGCTGGCCGGCTGGTCGAACACCGGCTGTGCGGTGGCGGTCACTGCCAGCAGCAGGCCGGCGGCCAGGGAAGTGAGGCGGAAAGACGGACGGAACGACATGGAAGGCTCCTTGCACACGTAGGCCGCGCCTGGTGGCGCGGGATTCATCGGTTGCCTTGGCCGCTGCACGTCGACAGTCCGCCTGGGTAGTGGGGTCGCACGGCACTGCCGTGCGGGGGATTCATTCGGCGGCGTTGTCACCACCGGTCGGTTGGCCGTCACCGGCGCTGCGGTCGGTCACGCCATACAGCTCATGCAGGGCCGCGTGGAAGGACGCAGGCAGCATCGGGCCATGGCCGAGGCCGGGAAACTCGCGGTACTGCACGCTCAGCCCCGGCACGTTGTCCAAGCGTTCGGCCAGCTGCATCGCCGCATCCGGGGTGGCGCCACCAATACGGCGCAGATGCGCGACCACGCGCGGATTGCTCATGTCACGCTTGCCGCGGTCGCCGACGCGCTCGGCACCGCCGAGCATCAGCCACACCTTCGCGGGCTGACCGTGTGCGTTCTGCACGAACTGCTGCTCGGCATCACCGAGCGGCGCGCCCTGGCTCCACCACAACGACGGGCTGGCGCTGAGGTAGTACTGGAAGGCGGCCGGACGGGTGTACAGGCTGCTGAGCACGAACAGGCCGCCCAGCGAATGCCCCCACAGCGCCTGCTGCTGGGTGTCGATCTTCGCCCGGCGCTCGACTTCAGGCTTGATGCGGCGCTCGATCATGTCGAGGAACGCCGCTGCGCCGCCGCCAACGGCCTGGGTCTTGCCGCTTTCATCATCGGCGCGATCGATCCACGCGGTGTAGTCGCGGGTGCGCGCGGCCGAATCGATGCGCAGGTCGTTGTCGTAGCCGATCAGCACCAGCACCGGCGGCGCCTTGCGTGCGGCCAGCTCGGCCAGCAACGGCTGGTCCAGCACCATTGCCACGGCGTTGCCGTCCAGCGCGTACAGCACCGGCGCTGGGGTCTTCGAGGCCTTGGCCGGGATCGCGACATTCACCCGCCAGCGGCGTTGCTGGTCGGGGCTATCGATCACGAAACGCTCGAAGCGGTAACTGGCCGCCGGCTCATCGAGCACGGTCTGGCCCATCTTCTGCAGCGGATTGCGTTGCTGCGCGTATGCATACGGAGTAGCCAGGAGCAGGCCCATCATCAAGGCGGCCAGGCCGGACAGCAGCGGGCCACGGCGCGGAGGCAGGACGGAAGACTTCATCAGTGACGGCGAAAGCGGCACACGGCCACCGGTTCACAAGGGACCGCAGTCTACCTTAAACGCGAATGATTATCACATCGATCAAACGTCACGCTGTGTATCACGCGCGCGCCAGCGCTTGCGCCGGAAGTCCGTGTTCATCTACTTTTCCCGCCATCGGGGCGCAGGAATCGCCCCGCCCTCGCGGGCGCCTGCGTGGCCCCTGCCCATCAGCTCCACAACCGCCATGGGATCGGATCCCATGATTGTGAGAACACCTTGAAGCACAAAGCACTGATCGCACTCGTCGCCGGCCTCCTCGCCCCGCTGGCAGGCCACGCCGCGCCAAGCCTTGCCGGGCTGTATTCGGCCTATGAAGAGGCCGGCTATTCCTCCCTTGGGCTGGAAGAGCTCAACCAGACCGTGCAGTTCACGGCGGTGAGCCTGGGCGCCTCCAGCAACCTGCAGGGCGAGCCGGTCCTGGAAGCCGGCGACGAGGATGGCCAGGTGCTGGCCCGCCTGACCGCTTCCGATGACGAGCAGAACGCCAAGCTGGCAGCGATGGAGGAAGGCGTTTCCTTCACCGCCAGCTGCACGCTGCAGTTCAGCTCGGGATCGGACTACCTGGCGTTGGGCGACTGCGTACTGCAGTAATCGGTCCGGCAGCGCTGACAGCAGTGCGCAAACGACGAAGCCGGCTCAAAGCCGGCTTCGTTGTGTGAGGCGACGTTGGCGACATCAGGGGCCGGCGGGCACCGGGCCATAGGAATTGTCCTGCGGCGTACCCGGCAACAGCGCGAACACCAGGATCACCAGGCCACCCATCGGCACCAGCGCCAGCAGGTACAGCCAGCCCGACTGGTTGCAGTCATGCAGGCGGCGCACGGTCACTGCGATAAGCGGCACGATCGTGGCCAGCCAGAGCAGACCTACCAGCGCCAGTGCCCCGATGGTGATCCCGGCCATCCAGCTGGAATCGGCCTGCAGGAAAACCGCAGCAACGAATGCCACCATCATCGAAATCGCGCCTACCGCGGTAGCCGCAAGCAACAGGAACAGCTGGAACATCCAGTACTCGCGGCGATTGGCGCGGCCTTCGAACTGGGCGTAGCGCTTCAACGGCAGAATCATTTCCTGCACGGCGTCGTTCCTTGAAAAAAGAGCCGCGCAGTCTGCCAAATGCACACGGGCGGGGCAATGTAGAGCCGAGCCATGCTCGGCTGCCTCACTGGGGAGGGGGCCTCCATACGGCCCTTTTGCTCTTCACAGTGGCATTTGCGTCAGCGCCATTTGACTAGCGTGGCAACACCACTACGCTCGGGCAGATGAAGAGCATCCTGATTGCCTTACTCCTGACGTCCGCACCGCCCTCAACAGAACCCGGCTACATAGAGCCCGGCTACATGATGGGCAGCCTCAAGGCAAACCCGCCTCCAATGCCTGGCGCGCTAAAAGCAATGGGTGCGCAATGGGAAATGGACTACAAAACGCTGCGTCGTGCCCTGTTAAAGGCTGGATGGGTCGCAACGCCACGCGAGTACTCTCACCCAACCGTCTACGGATTCCCCGAGGTCAATTGTGGCAAGGGTTGGCAGGCGGTCTGCTCGTCCGGCTATCGGAAGGGCAAGCAGGAAGTCTTTCTCTGGCTTCATCCCACAGGCACCAACCTGATACTGATCGGCGCAGGCTGACGTATCCGCCACTATGGGGGTGTGCGTAAACGGCGGTCTCGGTCGTCAAAAGCAGTCGAGCATGGCTCGACTCTACAGAAGCGAAGCTCAGCGGCTCTTGGCCGCCCTCGCCGCCTCGCGCTCGGCACGCAGCCGGTCGAGTTTTTCCTTCAGCTTGATCTCCAGTCCGCGCGGCACCGGGTTGTAGTACACCCGCTCGCCCATCGCATCGGGGAAACCGGTCTGATCCAGCGCGATGCCGCCCTCGGCGTCGTGGTCGTACTGGTACTCGGCGCCGTAGCCCAGTTCCTTCATCAACTTGGTCGGTGCATTGCGCAGGTGCAGCGGCACTTCTTCGGTGCCGCTGTCGCGCACATCGGCCTTGGCCTGGTTGAAGGCCGCATAGCCGGCATTCGACTTGGCGGTGCTGGCCAGGTACAGCACCAGCTGGGCGAAGGCGAGCTCGCCTTCCGGGCTGCCCAGCCGCTCGTAGATGTCCCATGCCTCCAGCGCCATGCTCTGCGCGCGGGGATCGGCCAGACCGATGTCTTCGATGGCCATGCGGGTCAGCCGGCGTGCCAGATACGACGGATCACAGCCGCCGTCGAGCATGCGCGTGAGCCAGTACAGCGCGGCATCGGGATTGGAACTGCGCACGGATTTGTGCAACGCCGAGATCTGGTCGTAGAACTGCTCACCGCCCTTGTCGAAACGGCGAGTACGGTCGGCCAGCACCTGGGTCAGGGTCTGCGGCGTGATACGCCCACCCTCCCCGCCCGCCAGTTCGGCGGCGATTTCCAGCAGGGTCAACGCACGACGCACGTCGCCATCGGCAGCGGTGGCGATTTCCAGCAGCAGCTCCGGCGCAACCTCAATGTGTTCTTCGCCGAGGCCGCGTTCGCGATCGCCCAATGCACGTTCCAGCGCTTCAACGATGTCGGTCGGCGAGACGCCTTCCAGCACGTGCACGCGGCAACGCGACAGCAGCGCGGAGTTCAACTCGAACGACGGGTTCTCGGTGGTGGCGCCGACGAACAGGATGGTGCCGCGCTCGATATGCGGCAGGAACGCATCCTGCTGCGCCTTGTTGAAGCGATGCACTTCGTCGACGAACAGCACCGTGCGACGGCCTTCGGCGAAGCGCTGCGCCGCCTCGGCCAGCACCTGGCGCACCTCCGGCAGGCCGGACAGCACCGCGGAAATGGCGCGGAATTCGGCGTCGGAGTATTCAGCCAGCAGCAACGCCAGCGTAGTCTTGCCGCAGCCGGGCGGCCCCCACAGGATCATCGAATGCACGCGCCCGGATTCAACGGCGCGGCGCAGCGCGCTTTCCGGCGCGAGCAGACGCTTCTGCCCGACCATTTCGTCCAGGGTGCGGGGGCGCATGCGCTCGGCCAGCGGGCGCATGTGTTCCCGATCGACACTCAGCAGATCGGGACCGGGGAATGAAGTGGAGCGATGTCTTGGCACGTGGTCATTGTACCGCGAGAGCGTGCCAACCAAGGTTGGCACCTACCAGGGGCGGTAGCGCCGGGCCGTGCCCGGCGGACCATGAACGGTAGTGCCGGCCGCTGGCCGGCAACCTCGGAAACTGTCGGAAATGGGCCGTAACCGCCGAAGCAAATCCAATGATAAGCCACTGATTCAACGAGGCTTACCTCTCCTCAGCACCACGCGCCGTCTCCAACAACCGAGAATTCGGAACTCAACCATCCAGGACCTACGCGTGCGCGATCCCGAATCCAATGTCCTTGAGTTCGTTGCCGGCTGCGCTGTCGACGCGGACATCTACTACCTGGCTGCCGCCCTCGGCCCAGGCCATGAGTACTACGATCCAGATCCCGGCCCGCCCACCCGAATGTTCGTCTTTGGTCGGGTACCTCAGGAAGGATGGTTCCATCACGACCTGCCGGACTTCCAGGTCATGTCCACGCTATTCATCCCAGCAGCAGACAACAGTGGCCCGCGGCGGGTGCTTGCGCTGGACTACTGGGGACAGCTGGAAGACTACACCCGCGCTGGCGCCACGGTTGAGCGCATTAAGGCGGATACAGGCGGCCTGACCCGCATTCGGCAGCTGGGTGAAGATCTGTTCTGCTGCGGTGTGCACGGAATGATCTATCACCGCAACGAGGCTGGGTGGAAGCAACTTCCCACTCACTTCCCCGCACCCGAGCGCAGGAGCCTCGAGGACGATCTTGATTCGATGGATTTCGAAACGTGGCTTTTGTATTGCGGCCACATATTTGAACTTGACGGCGCTGCCCCACTACCCACTGATCCGGCGAAGCGTGAGGCCGAGCTGCGCCGGAAGTTCGACGAAACGCGCAACCAGATTGCTGAGGGCCGCAAGGACCCTGCGTACAGGGAGTTGCTCGCCAGTTTTGACGTGGCCAGCGTGAACGACCTCTGCGGAACCGGCTTAGCAGACCTATACGCAATCGGCTCTGATGGCCTGATTGCGCATTGGGATGGCTTGAACTGGACACTGCCCGAGCAAGTCACCACTGCGGAGCTGTTTCATGCCTGCAGAACTGACCAGGGTCGCCTCGTCTTTGTCGGCACGGAAGGCACCATCATTACGGGCGACATTTCCACTGGATTTGAGTGCCTGCGCCACGACGTAGGCGAAGAGGTCAATTTCAATTCCGCCTGCCAGCACGAGCAGAAGATCTATATAGGCACGGAAAATGAAGGGTTGTACGTCTACAGCCTCGTCACTGGCTTGGTTGAACCCTTGCTGGAAGGCATCCCCGAAGAACTGAGAAATGCGACGATCGTTGACATTAGTTCCGCCGGCAGCACGCTGTGGGTGCTGACGCCCTGGGACCTGATGCGATTTGATGGCGCTGCGTGGCAGGTCATTGTTCACCCAGACAACGGATGAGCCGGCCGAAAGCGTGTCAACCAAGGTTGACACCTACCAGGGGCGGTAGCGCCGGGCCCTGCCCGGCGGCCACGATCAGTTGCCGATGACGTCGGTGCCGGCCGGCGGGGTGAAGCGGAAGGTGTTGGCGGCGAAGGTGGGGTTGCGCTTCCAGCCACTGAAGCTGATCACGGTGCGCTGACCGACCGCGTCGGTGATCTCCATCTTCGCCAGGCCCTGCGCGTTGAAGCCCAGCGCGGCGTACTGGAAGCTGGCTTCGGTATCGCGCTTCGGCGACAGCGACAGCCACTGCAGGCCGTCACGCTGTGCGGCCTCTTCGCTCACGTCGTACTGCTGCTCCAGCAGCGCCGGGTTGATCAGCGCGGTCAGCGGGCTGTTCTGCTCTTCCTTGCCCTGCTCGCGCACGGTCGCCTGCTCCAGGTCCGGCTCGAACATCCAGACCTTCTTGCCGTCAGCCACGATCAGCTGCTCATGCGGGCGCACGTACTCCCAGCGGAACAGGCGCGGTGCCGACAAGGCGACGCGGCCGCTGGTGGATTCCTTGACCTTGCCGCGGCTGTCGAACACCTGCTGGCTGAACTGCCCATCCAGGCCCTTCAGGCCGGTGGTGAAGGTCTTCAGGTCATCACGGGCGCCGGCCCAGGCGCTGCCGGCGGCGGCGCAGGCCACGGCCAGGGTGGTGGTGGCAAGGAAACGACGGAGGCGAAGGTTCATGCAGGAATCCTGTGGGCGCGCGGCCAGGAAAGTTGGGTGCCAGTGTGCCCGGCAAAAGATGAATGGGCGATCAGGACGCCATTATGACGCCCTGATCGCTGATCGGCGATTCAGCCGCCAGCGCCCGGCAGCTTGCCGTACAGCACCTGGCCACGGAAGCCCCGGCGCACCTCGCGGAACAGCGCGCGGAAGGCAGCGTAGTCCTGCGGCTGGCACAGCGCCTCGGCGCCGCGCACCGCGTTCTGCTGCAGGCGGTGATGCACGGTCACTTCCTGCCCCTGCCGGCTCCAGTCGACCCGATACTCGCCGGCCGCATTGGCAAACCGCTGGCTGCCGGGAATCGCGATGATCGGGGCATTGGTCGGGAACTGCAGGCGATAGGTTTCCTCACGCAGGCTGGCATTGCAGTAGAACGGCGTCTCGTTGTCCGGTGCCGAAGCACTGGCATACAGCCCACGCACCGATTCGCCACCCGGCGGATCGGGTACGGCCATGCCGCCGGCCACGTCGAAGTCCACGTAGTCCTCGGCCTGGAACGCCATGCGATAACCGAACGGCCGGGTCAGGTCGACCGGTACACCCTGCAGCTGCAGCTGGCCACGGCCATCGAAACCGGACGCGGCCATGATCGATTCTTCAGCGCGCGCGCGGTTCTGCGCATTGAGCTGGGCGAACTGCGCGCGCATGCCGATCTCGGCGTTGTCGCTCAGCTGCGGCACCGTCTCACCACGCAGATTGCCCTGCGCGTCGAAGGTGAAGCGCACGTCCATCACCGTCGCGTTGCGCTGCGGGTCGTTGGCCGGCGTGCGCGCCAGAGTGGCGTCGCGGGTGTGCAGCACCGGCGCGCCGAGGTCGCTATCGGGCAACTGGCCGAAGCGCGCCCAGGCACTGGTCGAGTCCAGGTACAGATCGAACTCGGGCACATAGGTGATGGCGTGGTTGAAGCGGCCCAGCAGCGGAATCTTCGGCAGCGTTGGACCACCACCGGCACCGATCAGCACCGGCGAACTGGTGATGCCCTTGGCCGCCAGCAACGCTTCAAGGATCGTCACGTGGTCCTTGCAGTCGCCGTAGTGGTTGTCGAGGATGCTCTGCGCGCTGTTCGGCTCCAGGCCGCCATTGCCCAGATACACCGCCACGTAGCGGATGTTCTGCGCG
Source organism: Stenotrophomonas sp. LMG 10879 (assembly GCF_002750935.1). Classification (NCBI taxonomy): domain Bacteria; kingdom Pseudomonadati; phylum Pseudomonadota; class Gammaproteobacteria; order Lysobacterales; family Lysobacteraceae; genus Stenotrophomonas; species Stenotrophomonas sp. LMG 10879. The sequence goes on along the minus strand of NZ_PEJT01000001.1, from coordinate 253,070 downwards.
ACCCAGCGGTACAGCGCATCGGCCTGCGCGCGACGGTCACTGACGCCGGCGGTGACTTCGTCTGCCAGCGCCTGGATCTCCGGGGTGACCTGCGCGGCCGGCCCTGCCTTCAGTTGATAGGCGCGGCCCATCTGCGCCCAGTCGCGGTAGGTGCTGGCCATGATGTTCGGCCCGAACTCCCACACCGCCGCCGACCAGTTCTGCGCCTGCATCGGCTCGCGGCGCTGGTAGCGCCAGCGCCACTGCGCCTGGCCGTTCTTCAGCACCGGCCGGTCACTGCCCTGCACGCCGCGGCTGTCCACGAACATGGGCAGATTGGCCGGCGCGCTCAGGGTCACCTCGGCGTCGTCGTACTGGGTGAACACATTGAAGGTTTCCCACAGGCCGAAGTAGCCTGGGAAGTACGGCGTCAGCTGGGTCCGCCGCACCTGGTAGAACAGTCGCGTGCCCGGCGCCAGGTTGGGGAACACGATCACCCGCACCTTGCGGTCGGCATACATCGCCGCCGACGCGCTGGAATAGCTTTCCTGGGTATAGATGCGGTCGGCCGGCACCTCGCGGCGCTGACCATCGGCGGTCAGCGTATAGGCGTTGACCACGTCCAGCGTTTCCATCTTCTCGCTGTAGCTCAACCGCACCTGGCTGAACTGCTCCACCGCTGCCTTGGTCTTGAGCAGGATTTCGTAGGTTTCGGTCTGTACGTTGCCGGCGTCGGCACGCACCTGGTAGTCGGCGCGGTAGCGGACGAAGCTGAAGTTGTTGCTGGCCTCGGCATCGCTGCCGGTGGATGGCGGCGCGACCGCGGGTACGGCTGTCGCGGCGGCATCGGCCAGCGCCGGGCCGGCTGCCAGCAGGCAGGCCAGCGCCAGCGCGCAGGAAACGGGTTGAAGCATGCGTCGGTTCCTTGGACGTCGGGAATGCGGCAGGGCTTACTTCGGCGGCGGCGGTGCCAGCACCGTGCGGTCGCCGTTGTGCTCGGGCGAACTGACCACACCGGCCGCTTCCATGGCCTCGATCAGTCGCGCTGCGCGGTTGTAGCCGATCTTCAGGCGACGCTGCACCCCGGAAATCGAGGCACGACGGGTCTCGGTGACCACACGCAGCGCTTCGTCGTACAGCGGGTCGGACTCATCGCCGCCGCCGGAACTGGTCTCCGGCAGGCCAGTCGCACCGACCACCACGCCATCGCCCATCGTCTGCACTTCATCCAGCACGCCGTCAACATAGTCGGCCGGGCCCATCGCCTTGAGGTGCTCGACCACGCGATGCACTTCTTCATCGGACACGAAGGCCCCGTGCACACGCTCGGGCATCGCCGTGCCTGGCGGCAGGTACAGCATGTCGCCGTGACCGAGCAGCGTCTCGGCGCCGGACTGGTCGAGGATGGTGCGCGAATCGATCTTCGAGCTGACCTGGAAGGCGATGCGGGTGGGAATGTTGGCCTTGATCAGGCCGGTGATGACGTCCACCGACGGGCGCTGGGTGGCCAGGATCAGGTGGATGCCGGCCGCACGTGCCTTCTGCGCCAGGCGCGCGATCAGCTCTTCGACCTTCTTGCCGACGATCATCATCATGTCGGCGAATTCGTCGATGAAGATGACGATGAACGGCAGCGTCTCCAACGGACGCGGTGCCTCGCCCAGTTCCGGGTTCGGCTTGAACAGCGGGTCCATCATCGGCTGGCCGGCGTCCTGCGCGTCCTTCACCTTCTTGTTGAAGCCGGCCAGGTTGCGCACGCCCACCGCGCTCATCAGCTTGTAGCGGCGCTCCATCTCGGCCACGCACCAGCGCAGGCCGTTGGCGGCCTCCTTCATGTCGGTGACCACCGGCGCCAGCAGGTGCGGGATGCCCTGGTAGACGCTCAGTTCGAGCATCTTCGGGTCGATCATCAGCATCCGCAGGTCTTTCGGCGACGCCTTGAACAGCAGGCTCAGCACCATCGCGTTGACCGCCACCGACTTGCCCGAACCGGTGGTGCCGGCCACCAGCAGGTGCGGCATGCGCGCCAGGTCGGCCACGGTCGAGCGGCCGGCGATGTCCTTGCCCAGCGCCAGGGTCAGCGAACTGGCCGACTTGTCGTATTCCTTCGAGCGCAGCAGCTCGGACAGGTAGATCATCTCGCGGGTGACGTTGGGGATTTCCAGGCCGATCACCGACTTGCCCGGGATCACATCGACCACACGCACCGACTTGACCGACAGGCCGCGGGCGATATCCTTGTCCAGCGAACTGATCTGGCTGACCTTGATGCCCGGCGCCGGCTCGATTTCGAAGCGGGTGATGACCGGGCCGGGGTTGGCGCCGACCACCTGGGCATCGATGCGGAAGTCCTTGAGCTTGAACTCGATCTGCCGCGACAGCGCGTCGAGGGTGTCCTTGTCGTAGCCCACCGGCTGCGGCTTGGGATCATCCAGCAGGGCCAGCGGCGGCAGGTCCGAGCCGTCGCCATTGACGCCGCGGAACATCGGGATCTGGTTGTCGCGCTTGGCCCGGTCGCTCTTTTCGATCACCGGCTCGGGGCGCGGCTCGATCTTCACCGGCTCGCGCTTGGCGCGCACTTCGGCATCGGCCTTGCGCACTTCCTGGCGCTCCTCGCGCATCACGCGGGTCTGCTGCCATTCGGTGGCCTGCTCCTTCTTGCGCTCCAGCAACGGCGCCAGCGACATCACGCCGCGACCGATCTTCTCCATCACCACGAACCAGGACAGGCCTGTGGCCAGGGTGATCGAGGCCAGCAGCAGCACCAGCACGAACAGGTTGGCGCCCAGCGCGCCAAAGCCCACGCTGAGCGAATTTCCGACCAGCTTGCCAAGGATGCCGCCGGCACTGGAGACATCGCCACTGAACAGGCGCACGTGCAGGAAGCCGGTGCCGGCAATCAGGAAGCCGACCAGCCCGACCAGCCGCAATGCGGGGTCCAGATCGTTCTCGCCCTTGCTCTCGCGCTTCAGGCCGAACATCGCAATCCAGGCCAGCGCGCCCAGCACCACCGGCAGCAGGAAGGCGATATAGCCGAACAGCTGCAGCAGCACGTCGGCGATCCACGCACCCGCGCGGCCGCCCATGTTGTGGACCGGCGCGACCACGCTACCGGTGTGCGACCAGCCCGGGTCCGTCGCTGAATAGGTGAAAAGGCTGGCAGCCAGATACAGCAGCGCCGGCGCGATGGCGATCAGACCCAGGTCGCGCCACAGGCGCTGACGGCGTGGATTGTCAGTCGTGGCCGCTGCCGCCGTGCGACGCGATGGCTTTTTGTCGTCGGACTTGGAGCGTTCGGGGACCTGCTTCGCCACCTTAGACCATACCTTTGGAATGCGCTGTTAGTGTTTGATAATAAACGAGACGGCGTCAGTTTTCAGTTATCCGTTGCCGCACAAGCGGGGACAGGGCCCGAAACCGCCCGTGGATGGCGCTGTTCTGTTCATCGGCTTGAATCGCCCTGCCCCAGCCGCCACTCTATGACCAGCCAAGGATGCTGTGCAAACATCGCCGCGCCTTGTCCCATCTACCTTTTCGCGAGTCTACATGAGCACCAGCCTGCCCTCCCGCCACCAGCGTCTTGTCATCCTCGGTTCCGGCCCGGCCGGTTGGACCGCTGCCGTCTACGCTGCCCGCGCCAACCTGAAGCCGGTCGTCATCACCGGCCTGCAGCAGGGTGGCCAGCTGATGACCACCACCGAAGTGGACAACTGGCCGGGTGACGCCCATGGCCTGATGGGCCCGGACCTGATGGCGCGCATGCAGGCCCACGCCGAGCGCTTCGAGACCGAGGTCATCTTCGACCACATCCACACCGCGGACCTGTCGCAGCGCCCGTTCAAGCTGATCGGCGACAGTCACGAGTACACCTGTGACGCCCTGATCATCTCCACCGGCGCGACCGCCAAGTACCTGGGCATCCCGACCGAAGACGAGTTCAAGGGCCGCGGCGTGTCCGCCTGCGCCACCTGCGACGGCTTCTTCTACCGTGACCAGGACGTGGTCGTGGTCGGCGGCGGCAACACCGCCGTGGAAGAAGCGCTGTACCTGTCCAACATCGCCCGCAAGGTCTACCTGGTTCACCGCCGCGATACCCTGAAGGCGGAAAAGATCATGCAGGACAAGCTGTTCGCCAAAGTCGAAGCCGGCAAGATCGAAACCGTCTGGCACCACCAGGTGGAAGAAGTGCTGGGCAACGAGGCCGGCGTGACCGGCGTGCGCGTGAAGTCGACCCTGGACGGCAGCACCCGCGACATCGATGCGCACGGCTTCTTCGTGGCCATCGGCCACCACCCGAACACCCAGCTGTTCGACGGCCAGCTGGCCATGAACAACGGCTATCTGGAAATCCGTTCGGGCCTGGGCGGCAACGCCACCCAGACCTCGGTGGAAGGCGTGTTCGCCGCCGGTGACGTGGCCGACCAGCACTACCGCCAGGCGATCACCTCGGCCGGCTTCGGCTGCATGGCCGCACTGGATGCCGAGCGTTACCTGGATGCACAGGGCAAGGCCAGCTGAGGCTGGCTTCTGTAGCGTCGAGGAATGGTTGACTCGAAGCGGGCGCGAAAGCGCCCGCTTCAAAGTCGCTCGCAGTACTGTTCGCAAAGTGATTCCAGATATCTGTCCGATCAGGAAGAAGATCCTTGAGATGGTAACGAGCTGACATCTCGTACCACGGACGCATTGAATCCGGGTGCGCACCGCCCACGCCGCGACGCGCACGATACACGGTCACACCCCCGCGATCCTCCAGCAGCCGTTGCAGTTCGTCCGCATATCCGGGCGTAATCAGATCCTCCTGCACACCATTGCGTACAGGCCGCTGGAATTTCCACTCCATGCCAGGGTGCACTCTCAGCAGCCCGTGACTGGACGAGACAAGAACCTGGCCCTCTGCCTGCCTGGCAGAGCCTTGCTGTTGCGCACTGATGCCGCGAGGAAAGTGTTCCCAGTAGGGCTTTCCCTCGTAAAGAATGACCGTCTCAACTTCGCCTACGCCGGCCTGCATCGTATAGGCCTCCAGGGTATTCCTGATGTACTGCTCCAGCTCCTCGAGCGAATGATCGTCCTCCGACGGCAGGATTCCAGCCCCGAAGCTGATGACGAGCTTCCGTTGCTGGATATCAACCGAGGCGCCCACTGATATGCCCGTGGATCTGGACCTGCGCAACTGGTGGTCATCCAGGATCTTCTGTGCCTGCCGCGTCAATAGAAGATCCAACGCCACATCTGTCTCAGCGGCGGGCGGTAAAGGCTGAGTAAGCGCCTGCGGACAGGGTAATGTGCAGGCAATGATCGACGCCAATCCAATGCGGCGGAACGCGCGCATGAAGTTCATATCAGTTCCTTTGAAAGGTTCGGCGGTGTCGGGTGATCCAAGGCCGACACCAAAGCGCCGGCCTTTTCTTTTCAGCAGCGCCAGGCCATGCCAGGCAAATGCAACACTGCCAACCGCCTAGGTCAGAACGCAGGATTGATTGAACTCCTGATACTCCGTCACTACGCCATCGGCATCGCGCAGGCGTGTCCGCCAGCGAACGGTTCCGGCGCCACTTCCGTTGCAGAGCAACTCCAGCTGCACTGGCTGGCTTGGGTCCATGAACTCCTCGTCCGAAGGCGTACAGTTCCCCCCCACGCAAGAGGCGACGCCCAGCTCCAGCACTACGGGATACTGGGGATTGCCCTTGAACGCGACCGGGACAATGAGCGACGAACGTACCGGTATCTGCACATCTGCCAGAGAATCAAGGGCCAAGGTCTCGCAGGACCTCCCGGTCGCCCACAGGCGATAGCCTTTCTCTACCCCCTTCATTGAAGCAGATCGGAAGGCGGGATCCTGCAGTGCCGCAACATCCTCCGGATTGGAGTGATAGGCAGTCTCGACGATCACCGACGGCATCGTGCCAATGCGGTTCTCACCGTGGCCTTCAGCAACCGATTCGACACGAATAGGAAAACTCTCGTACCCGGGCTGCGCATGGATCACCTCTCTCATGCCGCACAGGATGCTGTCACCCAGCGCCTTGTCCTCTGGCTTGGTCCGATGATGATAGACCTCGGCGCCGCGAACGCCGGGGGAGGGGTTTCCATTCGTGTGCAGGCTCAGCATTACGTCGACGCCAAGGTGATTGGCGTAGTTGGGACGAGCACGGATATCCTCCTTCACCTCTCGATCACTGCTGGGACTATTTGGAAGTTCATTCCATATGTCGGCACGTTCGGGGAAGAGCGCTTTCAGGTGATACCTGGAAGACATCTGTTCCCAAGGGTAGCCAGACTCCGGATGCGGGTCTTTAGAACGACTACGAGCGCGATGCACCACCAATCCACTTCGCTGCTCCAGCAAATCCTGCAGTTCGTCCCCGTATGTAGGGCTCAATACGTCCTCCTGCAGGCCGAGCGGAGCAGGGCGCTGGAATTCCCACGCCCTGCTGGGATGCAAGGCAATATATCCATGACTCGATGAAACCAGAGCCCGCGTGTGCGCGGATCGGGATTTCGCCGCCCTCGGCAGAGGGTGATCTTCTGGAAAATGCGCCTCTATTGGCTTGCCCTGAAAAAGGAACTCCACATCCAGGATTTCCAAGCCTGCCTGATCCGAGTAATGCCGAAGATCAGCGGCCAATGGGATGAGGAAGAGCTCTCCATAGTTCTGCTCATCGCCCGGAAGGTATCCGGGGCCGAAGTCGACCACCATCCTGCGCTTTTGCGGATCGACTGCCACACTCACAGTCACTTGGCGCAACCTGCCCTCCTCTTGCAGATGACGCGTCAACTGGGCGCCAATCTCGCGTTCAAGCAGCGCCAGCAGCTCGGCATACATGCCCGGATCTTCGACTGAGGACGAGTGCTCGACTCCAGAAGCCAACACTGGTGACACAAAGAACAGGCCGCACGCGACCACGGCAGTTGCAAGCTTCAATCCCTTCATTATTGATTTCTCCATGTGGCGGGATGCACGCCGCTCATGCAGCGCCCCGCCACCCTGCCCAGCCATGCGCCAGCGATTCCGCACCAGGCGCACACCGATGGAGATTTCAAACTTCCCTCATCCCCAACCAGAACAAACCAACCCGGCCCCGCCAACACCGTTCGTGATCGTCCTGCCCTATCCTTTCTCCCCATGCACTCCGCCCGCTTCCTCGACTCCCTGCAGTCCATTCCCGCCACCGACTGGGATGCCCTGCACGACGGCCGCAACCCGTTCGTCAGCCACGCATTCCTTGCCGGCCTGGAAACCTATGGCTGCCTGCGCGAGGACTGGGGCTGGCAGCCGCAGCATTTCACCCTTTGGGACGGGGACACCCTGGTCGGCGCCCTTCCCGGCTACCTGAAGACCAACTCGCACGGCGAGTTCGTTTTCGACCATGCCTGGGCCAATGCCTATGCGCGCCACGGACGCGACTACTACCCGAAATGGCTCGGCGCTGTGCCGTACTCGCCGGTGACCGGCCCGCGCCTGCTGGCCCGTGACGATTCGCAGCGTGTTGCGCTGCTGACGGCAGTGCGCGAACAGATGCCCGCACTCGGCGTGTCGTCAGCACACATCAATTTCCACACGGCAGCTGACGAGACCGCTTTCGGCGACGACTGGCTGCTGCGCGAGGACATCCAGTTCCAGTGGCAGAACCCGGGCGACTGGAGCACGTTCGAGCAGTTCCTCGGTGCCATGAACCACAAGCACCGCAAGAACATCCGCCAGGAGCGGGCCAAGGTCACCCGACAGGGCATCAGCTTCCGGGTGGTGCATGGCGACGAAGCGAGCCGCGCCGATCTGCAAGCCATGTACCGCTTCTACCTGCAGACCTTCCTGGAATACGGCAACGCGCCAGCGCTGACCGAGGCATTCCTGCGCCATCTGGCAATTTCACTGGGCCGTGGGCTGGTGCTGTTCCTGGCCGGACAGGACGGCGAACCCATTGCCGGTGCGCTGTGCCTGCGTGGTGGCGACACGCTCTACGGCCGTTACTGGGGCGGCGCCACCCTGCCCGGTCTGCACTTCGAGGCCTGCTACTACCAGGGCATCGAATACTGCCTGCGCGAGGGGATAGCCCGCTTCGAGCCTGGCGCGCAGGGCGAGCACAAACTGGCGCGTGGCTTCCTGCCGACCATCGTGCGAAGCCGGCACTGGGTGGCCGATGCGGAGTTTGCCGAGGCGCTGCGCGACTGGTGCCGGCAGGAGCGGCGGGATGTGCGGCGCTACCAGCAGGAACTGCAGGGGCATAGCCCGTTTCGTGCGGAACCGTAGCGTCGGGCTGGCTCGGATGAGCTAAGAGTACTGGCTGTAGTGCCCACTGATCCGGCAATGGTCACACCAGAACGTATAGAGCATTCCTCCATTCATCCACTGCATCAGAGAGCCGTCATCCAAAGGAATGTGGGAGTCAAGCTGCATGACAAAGAACATCGTGCGGCAACAATCGGGACAGGACAGATAGAACCCGCTCTGGATCCATGATGGCAGTCCGCCCACCCGGCTGTAATTCTGCCAGCCGCCCATATAGCTAGGCGGTTGCCAGAAGCGACCCGGAAGCTCGACCAGATCGACGCACGCCACCAATAGCGAAGTCGACGTTTCGGAACATGCACGCGGGTCGAGAACCTGCGATTCATGGGCGAAGGGAAGACCCTGCGCATCGTGGCGGAAGTACACGGGATCTCCGTGGCACCAACCGGACTCTCCATTGTCTGGGCAGTCCAGGCATATGCCGAGTGTCACCATCGAGAGGGTGCACGGGCCGATCAACGCCAGCTCCAGTTCCAGCAAACGCTGCAATGGTGAGCCGCATATTCCACATCGCCCTTCCAGGCGACCACCCATGCGTGCCGTTGCCTTCGCATCCCCACCCTTCCAGGTTGGATGCAAACGCTGGAGGCGACGCTCCACGCTCGTGGATTCCGCCAGTTGCAAGCGCTGGAGTTGCGCAGTGAAACGCAGGTGCAGTCCACGCACTCCATGCAGCGCGCGTCCCGAGCCCACCTCAAGACCAGACAATCCCTCACGTCTTCTTGTTGCCCAAGGCTCATCCCGTGAATCGAATGGATCACGCACGGCGTCCTGGAACTCCACTACCCCACTCATCGCAAGCGGCAATCCGGGCAAGCCAGCAGCAGACGATGATGCCCCTCTGGCCTCCTGAATCCATCGCCGGCCGACCTCAATCGGCAGCTCCCGCCAGAACGGACCTTCTATGGGCTCTTGGGCCGACAGTCGAAGGACGGCATCCCAGTCATCCTGAAGCAATCCGGGGACGCGATAGGCCGCTTGCGCCGCGATCTCGGCTGCCAGCCAGTGGTTGTTACCGCTCTTGAACTCGCTCCAAGCAAACCTGCAAATCTCTGTGGCACGGTCATCCGGCAGCAACTCAGCCGCAGCCCTTAGCATCCCGCTTCTCTCCACCCGAGCCTTCATCGCCAGGATGAGCAGTGTTGAGAGGGCGGCGGGATCACGCTCAGAGAGATCGAGAATCGCAACCAAGGCTCTATCTGAGCCCCCGGGCGTTTGAGCGATCTCAAGCAGCTCTTGCATGGCGGCAATACAGGTCATGGCAGTCCGCCCAGGGCATGTAAACCAAAAGGGTGACTGGAGGTGCCTCACAAGGGAATGCAACAAATCTCAAAAATGGAAGCCTTCAGGCGATCGAGGCGCTCAGGTGCACTGCCAGAAGTGCCCGCTCACCCGGCACTTGCCGCACCAGAAGCTGTAGAGCATGCCGCCGCTTCCCCACAGAAGCATGCCTTCATTGGTGGTCGGCAACGTTGAGTCGAGTTGCATCACGAAAGGCATCTGCTCGCCGCAGTCGATGCACGCCGGGTAGTGCGCGCTCTGCACCCAGCTCGGCGCGCCGCCCACGCGCGACAGGTTCTGCCGATGATTGGACTGGCCCCAGTCCTGCTGCTGCCAGCGAGGGCTGTCCATCGCAGCAAGACCGACCTCAGCCTGCATCAGATCGCCGCTGTCGGTGGGATTGATCGGCACTTCGCAGTGCTGGCTTGGGTGGCAGCTCGGCAGGCCTTCCGCATCGTGGCGATAGAAGCGCACGGGCGGATCTTCCCAGCCGCAGCAGTCCAGGCACAGGCCGAGGGTGATCGAGCCGGCCGCTCCCTCTTCCAGCGCCGCAGTGTCGGTCTGCAGCAGGCGCTGCAGCGGTGCATGGCAGCTGCCGCACACGGCATCGAGCGGGCCGCCCATGCTCCCCACATGCCGCACCTGACCACCATTCCAGGTGGGATGCAGCCGCCAGATCCGTTTGCGCCAGCTCGGCTCTTCGGCCACCTGCGCGCGGTGCTGCCTGCTTCCAAAACGCAGGTGCAGCGGCTGCTGGCCATGCAGGCGGTGCAGCCGGGGACCATCGGCCAGGCCCGCCCAGTGCGCCCACACCTCCGCGTCGAGATCGCTCCAGTCGGCGAGGTAACCACGGGCGGCGGCATGGGTTTCCGGCTGGGCGGCCAACAGCAGTGCCTTGGCGCGTTCCAGTTCGCGATCGTCATCGGCGTCGGTCAACCGATGCGCCCAGTCCGCCGCGAGCGGCGGCGGCAGCGCCTGCCAGATCTGCGGGGCCAGTTGGATGTCATCTTCGATGGCGACCGTCAGCAGCGCGTCCCAGTCGTCCTGCAGCACCTGCGGCGCCTGGTAGCTGGCGAACTCCAGCACGCTGGTCAGCAGCTCACTGCGCTCGCCCTCACGATAGCGCCGCCAGGCATCGCTGCAGACCGGCGCGACAGCTTCATCCGGCAGCAGATCCAGCGCCGTATCGAGAAAGGTGGAGCTGGGCGAGCGGCGCTCCAGCGCCTGCAGCAGCAGCGCGCCAAGTTGGGGGCGGTCTTCGCTGGCCAGGGTCAACAGCATGCCCAGGCTGTCATTGCGTGTGCGCGGCGCATCGTGCGCATCGAGGATGGCGGTAATGGGGTCGCTCATGCGGGGCTCCTTGCCGGTGAAGCGTGATGGTGCCAGACATCGCGTATCGCCACGACGAATACAATGCCGGCATGACCCGTCAGTTGCCCTGGCGTCTGGCCGATGCGCCGGATGCCCCCTTCCCGCCGGCCGAGACCGCGCTGCGCCAGCCCGATGGCCTGCTGGCCGTGGGCGGCGACCTGCACCCGCTGCGCCTGCTCAACGCCTATGCCGGCGGCATCTTTCCGTGGTTCAGCGAGGGCGAGCCGATCCTGTGGTGGTCGCCGGACCCGCGCATGGTGTTCCGCACCGACGGCGTGCACCTGAGCAGCAGGTTCCGCCGGCAGCTGCGCGGCAGCACCTGGGAAGTGACCGCCGATACCGCCTTCAGCCAGGTGATGCGCGCCTGCGCCAGCGCGCCCCGTCCTGGCCAGGACGGCACCTGGATCAGCCCGGCGATGGTGGATGCCTACAGTCAGCTGCACGACCTGGGTTTCGCGCATTCCTTCGAAGTGTGGGACCGGCAGACGCTGGTCGGCGGCATCTACGGCGTGGCCATCGGCGCGATGTTCTTCGGCGAAAGCATGTTCAGTGGCGCCACTGGCGGCTCCAAGGTGGCGCTGGCGGCACTGGCACGCACGCTGCACGGCTGGGGTTGGCCACTGATCGATGCGCAGGTGGAGAACCCGCACCTGCTGCGCATGGGCGCCGAGCACCTGCCGCGCGCGCCGTTTCTGGAGCAGGTCCGCAGCGCGGTGCAGGCGCCGGGCCGGGAAGGTGCCTGGACCCGGCTGCTCGGGCGCGTGCCGGCAGCGGATTTTGCCGGGGAATAACGCAATCTTTGCAAGCTGGGCGTTTGACGCGTAAAATGCTGCGCCTTAGGCCCAACGTGGCCGTTTTCTGAACCGCACAGGACTACATGTCGAAAGACGATTCCATCGAGTTCGAGGGCACCGTCAGCGAGACGCTGCCGAACACCACTTTCCGCGTTCGTCTGGAAAATGGGCACGAAATCATCGCCCACATCTCCGGCCGCATGCGCAAGAACTACATCCGCATCCTCACCGGTGACCGGGTCAAGGTTGAAATGACCCCGTACGACCTGACCAAGGGTCGTATCACCTACCGAATGAAGTAAGCGGCTGGCGCGTTGCGCCACCCCGACAAGGCCAGCCCTGGACGCTGGCCTTTTGTCATGCCTGGAATCCGGCCCTGCCGGACGGCACCCTGACCGAATGCACCGTGACATCGGTCAGCCATGCTTGCGGCAGATTCGCATTCGCAGCGGCGGCGTCATCGTGGCACCCGATCCAGTCCGGATCGCCACCCTGCCCCCGCCATGAACATGTCTTCCCTGCCCGCCGGCTTCGCCGCGCTCGCACTCATCACTGCTGCCCTGATCGCACCCGTCGCCCAGGCCGCCGACACGCCGCCAGCCAGCACTGGCGACAGCTGCATTGCCTTGAGCGAGGATCAGCAGATCGTCCGCGCCGGCGCCGATCGCGATGTGCTGCTGCGCAATGGTGACCAGCACTACCGCGTCGTGTTCACTCGCACCTGCAGCAGCGCCGTGACCTCGCGCCGGCTGGCGTTTGAAACCCAGGGCGAGAGCAACCAGCTGTGCGGTGATTCACGCAGCGAGCTGAAGACCGACCGCGCCAGCTGCACGGTCGATCGGATCGAACCTTTGGAAGCCGCTACCTTCAAGCGCATGGCCCGCCAGCGCGGCCGCTGAAGGACTGACACGACAAGGGCGGCCGTAGCCGCCCTGTCGTTGCTTCCGTCGCCGGGCAATGCCCGGCACAGCCTTACTCCACCGTGGCCGGCAACAGCCGTTCCGGCTCGGCCTGCGCCTCGACCACCAGCTCGTCGTTGCGCACGTCGATGCTGACCTTGCCGCCATTGACCAGCTTGCCAAACAGCAGTTCGTCGGCCAGCGGGCGCTTGACCTTGTCCTGCAGCACCCGCGCCATCGGGCGGGCGCCCATCAGCGGGTCGAAGCCGTGGTGGGCCAGCCAGTCGCGCGCGGTCGGGGTGGCCGACAGGCTGACGTGCTTCTCCTGCAGCAGCATCTCCAGCTCGATCAGGAACTTGTCCACCACGCGCAGGATGTGCTCGAAGCCCAACGGCTGGAACTGCACCACAGCATCGAGGCGATTGCGGAACTCCGGCGTGAACGCACGACGGATGGTCTCCATCGCATCGGTGGCGTGATCCTGCTTGGTGAACCCGATCGAACGCCGCGAGGCCTGTGCCGCGCCAGCATTGGTGGTCATCACCAGCACCACGTTCTTGAAGTTGGCTTCGCGACCGTTGGTGTCGGTCAGCACGCCGCGGTCCATCACCTGCAACAGGATGTTGAAGATGTCCGGGTGCGCCTTCTCGATTTCATCCAGCAGCAGCACGCAGTGCGGCGTCTTGACGATCTTCTCGGTCAGCAGGCCGCCCTGGTCGAAGCCGACGTAGCCCGGAGGCGCACCGATCAGGCGGCTGATCGAATGCGGCTCCATGTACTCGGACATGTCGAACCGGACCAGTTCGATGCCCAGCTGCAGCGCAAGCTGCTTGGTCACCTCGGTCTTGCCGACACCGGTGGGGCCGGCGAACAGGAAGTTGCCGATCGGCTTTTCCGGATTGCCCAGGCCCGAGCGCGCCAGCTTGATGGCCGACGCCAGGGTGCCGATGGCCGGATCCTGGCCGAAGATCACCATCTTCAGGTTGCGCTCCAGATGCTGCAGCACATCCTTGTCAGTGGCGCTGACCTGCTTGGCCGGGATGCGCGCCATCTTGGCGACGATGGCCTCGACTTCTTCGACGTCGATCAGCTCCTTGCGCTGCCCTTCCGGCAACAGGCGCTGGCGGGCACCGGCCTCATCGATCACGTCGATGGCCTTGTCCGGCAGCAGGCGGTCGGCGATGTGCTTGACCGACAGGTCGACCGCAGCCTGCAGCGCTTCATCGGCGTAGGTCACGCCGTGGTGGGCTTCGTACTTGGACTTCAGGCCCTGCAGGATCTCGTAGGTCTCGCCCACGGTCGGCTCGACGATGTCGATCTTCTGGAAGCGACGGGCCAGCGCCCGGTCCTTCTCGAAGATGCCGCGGTATTCCTGGAACGTGGTCGAGCCGATGCAGCGCAGCTCGCCCGACGCCAGGGCCGGCTTGATCAGGTTGGAGGCATCCATGGTGCCGCCCGACGCCGAACCGGCGCCGATGATGGTGTGGATCTCGTCGATGAACAGCACCGCATTGGGCACCTTCTTCAACGCGGTCAGCACACCCTTCAGGCGCTTCTCGAAGTCGCCACGGTATTTGGTGCCGGCCACCAGCGCGCCCAGGTCGAGCGAGTAGATGACCGCATCGGCCAGCACGTCCGGCACCGAGCCTTCGACGATGCGCCGGGCCAGCCCCTCGGCAATGGCCGTCTTGCCGACGCCAGCCTCGCCCACGTACAGCGGGTTGTTCTTGCGGCGGCGGCACAGGACCTGGATGGTGCGTTCGATCTCGTCGGCACGGCCGACCAGCGGGTCGATGCGACCGGCGCGGGCCTGTTCGTTGAGGTTGCTGGCGAACTCGGTCAGGGCATCGCCCTTCGGCTCACCCTCACCCCCTTCCATGCGACCCTCGCCCTCGGACGAGGACGGCTGCTCGCCTTCCTCACCCAGCTTGGCGATGCCATGGGACAGATAATTGACCACATCCAGCCGGGTGACGTCCTGCTGGTTGAGGTAATAGACGGCGTGGGAGTCCTTTTCGCCGAAGATGGCGACCAGCACGTTGGCGCCGGTGACCTCCTTCTTGCCGGAGGACTGCACGTGGTACACGGCCCGCTGCAGCACGCGCTGGAAGCCCAGGGTCGGCTGGGTATCGCGGCCATCATCTTCGGCCAGGCGGGACACGGAAGCCTCGATGGCCTGCTCCAGCTCCTGGCGCAGGCGGTCGGCGTCGGCACCACAGGCCTTCAGTACGGCCTGAGCGGACGGGTTGTCGAGCAGTGCCAGCAGCAGGTGTTCGACCGTCATGAACTCATGTCGGGCCTCACGGGCGCGCTTGTAGCACTGGCCGATGGTGTGTTCGAGGTCTTTGCTGAACATGGATTACTCCGGCGGCAGTTGGGGACAATATGCGGCCTGACTACGCGATTTCCATCACCCTAGCGGATTGCGACGTTCAGATGGCGTTAGCAGTGCGAACCGCTTGATCATCGTTCACTCCAGGACAGCACCCTCACCATGAGCGAACCCTACCTGAGCCGCTGGCGATTGCGACGTGATGGTCCTTCGATCCGTACCCCCCATGCCCGGCTCTGGCCGGTGCTGACCGCCTCTGGCGAGGCGGCCATGTTGAAGGTGAGCACGGAGACAGAGGAACAGAACGGCCATCGCCTGCTGCGCTGGTGGAACGGCGACGGTGCCGCACGCCTGCTGGCCCACGAGGGGCCGGCGATCCTGATCGAACGCGCGCACGGCGATTCGCTGCGGCAACGTTCGATCAAGGGCGAGGACGACGCCTGCACCGTGATCCTGTGCCAGGTCCTGCAGCAGCTGCACCGGCCACGGAGCGCGCCGCCAGAAGACCTGGTCTGCCTGCGTAGATGGTTCGTTGATCTGCTGCAGGCAAGGGCGTCGCTGCCGCCATTGCTGGAACAGTGCAGATCGCTGGCGATGGCACTGCTGGAGGAGGAGCAGGAGATACGGCCACTGCACGGCGACCTGCATCACGACAACGTGCTCGATTTCGGCACGCGGGGCTGGCTGGCGATCGACCCGAAGCGGCTGCTGGGTGACCGCGCGTTCGACTACACCACGATGTTCAGCAACCCGGACCTGTGCGGGCCAGGCATCCACGTGGCAACGCGGCCCGAGCGCTTCCACGCCCGGCTGGAACAGGTCTGCCGGCTGGCCGATATCGAGCGCACGCGACTGCTGCGCTGGATCGCGGCCAGTGCCGGGCTGTCAGCGGTGTGGTTCCGGGATGACGGCGACCCGGCCGACATCGATGAGGCGGTAGCCGGGATGGCCCTGCAGGCGCTGGCGGGGGCGTGACACTCTGCCTGCCCTGGTAGGTGCCCACCTTGGTAGGCACGCTCCATCCGGGGTCGATACGCCCGGGCAGAAAGCAGCCGAGCATCGGCTCGGCTCTACAGATCGTGGGCGGTCAGGCCTTTTCCATCGTGCACAGCAGCGGATGCTGGTTCATCCGCGCGTACTCGTTGACCTGGGCCACCTTGGTCTCGGCCACTTCACGGGTGAACACACCGCAGACGCCACGGCCACGGGTGTGGACGTGCAGCATCACCTGGGTGGCCTTGTCCAGGTCCATGTTGAAGAACTGCTGCAGGACGTCCACGACGAAATCCATCGGGGAGTAGTCGTCATTGAGCAGCATGACCTGATAGAACGGCGGCGGCGCCACTTCCGGGCGCGCGGGCTCCACGGCAACGCCGTGCTCGTGGTGGGAATCGGGGGCGGACTCGCGAGGCATCTGCCGATTATAAGGGGTGAGTCGGCCTTGCGCAGGCCCTGCGCGGAATGGACGGCACGGACGCCCGCCGTCACAATTGCACCTTCCCACACTCTTGGTTTCACAGGATCTTCATGAAAAGGACCCTTCTCTCCGCCCTGCTGATCGCCCTGGCTGCCGCTGGCACCGCTGGCGCTGCGACCACCACTGACAGCGCGAAGGCCGACAAGGCCGTTGCACGTCATCTGGAAAAGCTGGGCTACACCTACGAGGTGGATGAAGACGGCGATTACCAGATGGTGTTCGACGTCGAGGGCGATCGCACCCAGATCGTCTACGTGCGCTCGTCGGTGGAAGACTTCGGCACCCACAACATCCGTGAGATCTGGTCGCCGGGTTACACCTCGCAGACCAAGCAGTTCCCGGTGGCCGTGGCCAACCGCCTGCTGGAAGACTCGCAGGATGCCAAGATGGGCGGCTGGGTGAAGCAGGAGTCGACCGCGATGTTCGTGGTCAAGATCGATGCCGACGCCACCGCCGACCAGCTCAGCGACGCCATCGATGCGGCCATCCGCACCGCCGATGCGATGGAGCTGGAGCTGACCAAGAAGGACGACCTCTGAGTTGAACACCTCGCCGGACCCGCGCTGGGCACCGCACGCAACCGTCGCCACCGTGGTGGTCGACGGCGGCCGGGTGCTGCTGGTTGAAGAGACCATCGAAGGCCGGCAGGTGCTTAACCAGCCGGCCGGGCACCTGGAGCCGGGCGAAAGCCTGGCTGCGGCCGCCCTGCGCGAGACCGTCGAGGAAACCGGCTGGACGGTGGAGCTGACCGCCTTCATCGGCTGCTACCAGTGGACCGCCGGGGACGGCACCCCGTTCCTGCGCTTCTGCTATGCCGCGCGCCCGCTCTCGCATGACCGGGCGCGGCCGCTGGATGCCGGCATCGATCGGGCGCTGTGGATGACCCCGGCCGAACTGCAGGCCGCCGCTGGACGCCAGCGCAGCCCGCTGGTCTGGCAGGTGCTGGCCGACTACCTGGCGGGCCAGCGCTACCCGCTTGCACTGGTCCGGGAGGTCGCATGAGCAGCCCACGGGTGATGGTTGGCGTGTCTGGCGGCGTGGATTCGTCCGTGGCCGCCTGGCGCCTGGTACAGCAGGGCGAGGCCGTGGCCGGTCTGTTCATGCAGAACTGGGCCGACGACGGCAGCGGTGACTGCCGCGCCGAGGACGACCGCCGCGATGCGGTGGCGGTATGCGGGCTGCTGGGCATCCCGTTCCATTTCCGCGATTTCTCAAACGAATACTGGCAGGGGGTGTTCGAACACTTCCTTGCCGAGTACGCCGCCGGCCGCACGCCCAACCCGGACGTGCTGTGCAACCGCGAAGTGAAGTTCAAGCACTTCCTCGATGCTGCCCGCGAGCTGGGCGCCGAGCGCATCGCCACCGGCCACTACGCGCGCATTGCCCAGCGCGGGCATCAATGGCTGCTGCTGCGCGGTGCCGATCGCTCCAAGGACCAGAGCTACTTCCTGCACCAGCTGGGGCAGGAACAACTGGCGGCCACCCTGTTCCCGATTGGTGATCTGGAAAAGAGCGACCTGCGCCGGATTGCCCGCGACGTGAGCCTGCCGACCCACGCCAAGAAGGATTCCACCGGCATCTGCTTCATCGGCGAGCGCGATTTCCGCGAGTTCCTCGGTCGTTACCTGCCGGCCAAGACCGGGCAGATCCTCGACCCCAGCGATGGCAGCGTGATCGCCGAGCATCCTGGCGTCTTCTATTTCACCCTGGGCCAGCGCGAAGGCCTGAACATCGGCGGCGTGCGCGGCCGCCCTGCCGCTCCCTGGTATGTGGTCGGCAAGGACGTGGCCAGCAACGTGCTGTACGTGGACCAGGATCGCGACAGCCCATGGATGCTGTCCAACCGGCTGCGCTCGGAGACCGCGCACTGGATTGCCGGCGCGCCACCGGCACGGCGTTTTGAATGCACCGCGCAGACCCGCTACCGCCAGCCGGACGAGCCGTGCACGGTGGACGTGCTCGACGACGGCAGCGTGCAGGTTTCCTTCGCCCGGCCGCAGCGTGCAGTCACCCCCGGGCAATCCCTGGTGCTGTATGACGGTGAGGTCTGCCTGGGTGGCGCGGTGATCGCCGCCACCGACGCGCCGCTGGAACAGCGCCTGCGCACCACCCCTTCTCCTTTTGAGGTACTCGCTGCATGAGTTTCACTGTCGACGACCGCGTTCTGGCTTTGGCCGGCATTGCCCAGGCCCTGCAGCAGGTACGCCGTATCGCCGATACCGGCCATTCCGACGCCGCCGCCGTGCGCACCGCCGTGGACAGCGTGTTCCGCATCGATGCATCCTCGCCGCAGGCAGTGTTTGGGGATCGGCATGCGCTGAAATCCGGCCTGCGCCTGCTGCACAATTATTTCCGCAGCCAGGGCCAGGATCCGATCCTGCCCAAGCTGGCCCTGTCGGTACTGCAGCTGGAGCGACGCTTCGTGCAGGACGGCGCCACCGTGAACAAGGTCGCCTCGGGTATCGAGCGCGCCCAGCGCCAGGCCACCGAGCTGGGTGACAGTGGCCACCCGGAAGTACTGGCCGCGCTGGGCGGGCTGTATGCAGACACCATCAGTCACCTCAAGCCGCGGGTGATGGTGCAGGGCAACCCGCACTACCTCGGCCAGGCTGGCGTTGTGGCCGAGATCCGCGCGCTGCTGCTGGCCGCCGTGCGCGCAGCGGTGCTGTGGCGGCAGCTGGGTGGCAGCTACTGGGACTTCCTGCTCAGCCGCAAGGCGATGGTCGAGGCCGTGGACCGCCAGCTGGCCTGACGCTGTGGGTCAGAGCCCTTTTCCGTGGAAAAGGGATCCGACCCCGCCAACCGACCGCCCGGGGTCGGATCCCATTCCCGCAGGGAAAGGGCTCTGACCCCAGACCGCCCGACCGCGCCGGAAAACCGGCGCATTCAGAATGCATTTCAAAGCACATCGACGTTAAAGAGAAAGGGGGTACGGCCGATACATCCTCCGTGCACCTCCCGAGAACGTCCATGTACTCACGCATTTTCATCCGTCTGGCCGCCCCCCTGGCTCTGACCCTGCTGCTCCCCTTCGCCATCGGTTTCGAATGGCCGGTCGCCCTGCGTTGGGCGATCCTGACCACGATGACGCTGAGCTGGCTCGGCTTTGCGTGGTGGACCGCCCGCGCCCAGGCGCACCGTTCCCCGGAACATGCCCGTGTCCTGCGTGAGCAGGACCAGCTGCTGACCGAGCTGCGCAACTTCGTTGGCAACGAGATCGACGGTTCGCGTGGCGAAGTGGAACGCGCCCGCGACCTGATCCGCCAGGCCGTCTCCAGCCTCGGCGGCAGCTTCGATGCCATGAACCGCAAGTCGCGCCAGCAGAGCCAGGCGCTGTCGCGCATCGTCGACCGCGCCGGTGACGAAGGCGGCGCCGGCCTCGACGTTGCCCGCTTCGCCCAGCACGCCAGCCACCGCATGGAACAGCTGGTGGAAGCGCTGGAACAGGTCAGCGGCCAGAGCAGCACCACCGTGCAGCACATCGACCAGATGGCGCAGCACCTGGATGGCATCTTCGCGCTGCTGGAAGACGTCAAGTCGATCGCCGACCAGACCAACCTACTGGCCCTGAACGCCGCCATCGAAGCTGCGCGCGCCGGTGAAGCCGGTCGTGGTTTCGCCGTGGTCGCCGACGAGGTCCGCAACCTGTCAGAGCGTTCGACCACCTTCAACGAGCAGATCCGCAAGCTGGCACACAGCTCCAAGGACGCCATCGCCAAGGTCCGCGAAACGGTTTCGCACATGGCCTCGCGCGATATGGACCGCTCCCGTGAAGCGCGCCAGGAAGCGGCGGCGATGCTCGACAACGTGGCGCAGATCAATGCATCGCTGGGCGACGGCATGCGTGAAGTGTCCGACTGCGCCCGCTCGATTGATGGCAGCGTGGCCGAAGCAGTGCGCGCCCTGCAGTTCGAGGACATCGCCACCCAGGCCCTGGGCGGCGTGCATACCCACCTGGACCGCCTGACCGCGATCAATCGCGAAGCGGTGGCCCTGCAGGAACTGCTGCATCGCAATGGCGGCGTGTTCGACGAAGAAATCGCCACTGCCCTGCAGCGCACCGGCAACCGCCTGCGCGAACTGCGCAGCGAATGGGAGCGCCCGCCGCACAAGCCGGTTGCCCAGCAGAGCATGGCCGCCGGCGCGGTCGAGCTGTTCTGATCCTGATGTCCGCTGCCTCTTCCGGCAGCGTGCAAGGCCCCGGTTCCGCCGGGGCCTTTGCGTGTGACCCGCCTTTGGATGCATCCTGCAAGCGCACCATGACCCTGATCCGTGCCCTGCCCCCGATCAACGAGAACGAGCGTCCGCGCAATGCGGGCGTACGTGAGCAGCTGCGACAGCTGGAAGATGTGGCCCGGGAAGAAATGCAGGAGCTGCAGAAGCTGGCCGACGCGCGCCCTGCCCCGGTTGTGGCCGGCGACGACCTGCTGGGGTTGGCGTGGGACTTGGGGCTGGATGGGGATGCGCTGAAGTAGATCCACGCCATGCGTGGATGGCTTTCACCTGAACGACTGCAGTCTCAAATCTATTGCATCGATCGGCGCTCTCTGCCGACAGTGCTTTCAGATTTATTGCATGGCTTGAGCTGCGAAAGCGGGACAGACTCCCCGCTCTGCCTTGCTGCTCAGGATTCAAAATGGCACTCGACCTTGGAAAGGCCCACGAGGTCTTCGATGACTTTCTGATGATCATGGACGACCAGATTGAGTGGTTGGTCGACCAAGGCCACTCCCACGGCATCGACCTTGATGGCAGCCTGGAGAGCCTTGATCGCCTTGAGTTCCTGTACGCACTGATGTCTGCAGCGCTGTCGGAGGACGAACAGGGTGCTCTGAGAGTTGTGTTTGCACGCTATCTTGGCGATCTCGTGTGCCAGCATCACGGTGGCAAATGGACTCTCCCATTGGATGATCCCAAGGAGATCAGTTTCAACATGCCGGTAGTCGTGGGGCACTCATCCTGTCTCTGGCTGGAGTTCAATCCCATCCACACGATGCTGGCCTATTCACTTCGGCCCAAGCCCGGAATGATCCGCAGCATCGTCGCACACAGTGTTGACCCACAAATTCTCGATCTCAGCGATCTGGTGGAAGAGGATTGATCCGAAGAAACTGCTAGATTCTTTGGACGGGCCCGCCAGGACTGCGGCTCGTTCTGGACGTCATCCACGCATGACGTGGATCTACCAGGCAGCTTCCGGATACTACGCAGCCGCTATGGCATGATGCGCCGATCCCGTTCATGGAAGACCGATGGCCATCGCCTTGATTACCTTGCTGCTGGTCGAGGTCCTGCTGCTGGTGATGTGGGCGCCGTTCTTCTTCCGCACCGGTATCGTCCTGTTCAACCAACGCATCGCTGCTACGCCTGCAGAGCTGGCCCAGCTTTCGCTCGCTGGCCTGGAGCATGACCTGCCGACCGACACCTGGTTGCGTCTGGTGTTCCATGCGCTGCCTGACGGCAGCATCGCCTTTCGCGAGAGCTTCGCGCCCAGCTTCGGAGGTCGCTATTTTCCGCTGATGCGCGGCCGGGTGATGATCGACGCGCGGCGCCGGGAGGTGCGGGTGGTCGGGCTGTGCAGCTGGTTCGCGCTGGGCCTGACGCTGATGCTGGTGCCGATCATTCTGGTCCGGCCAGCGGCGTGGCCGATGCTGGTGGCCCTGCTGCTGTTCTATATGGGCTTTTACATCCAGCGGCGACGCTATGCAGACGTGGTCGAAGCGGTGCGCGCACGGCTGCGGTCCGAGCTCCCGCAGCGGCTGGTTGCCGCGCCAAAGTAGATCCACGCCATGCGTGGATGAACGCTCGCGCAGGCATCAGTGCCCACCAAGGCCGGCATCTACCAGAGCAGTGTAGATCCACGCCATGCGTGGATGATCGCGCGTGCAGGCATCGGTGCCGACCAAGGTCGGCATCTACCAGAGCAGTGTAGATCTACGCCATGCGTGGATGATCGCGCGTGCAGGCAACCGTGCCGACCAACGGTCGGCACCCACCAGGACCTGTTCCACCGTGCGGGCACCCACCAAGGCAGGGTCGCGGCGCCTCAACGCGCCAGCACCACTTCGCTGGCGGCGTCGGTGCGGCCTGGCGCGAGGTGCTGCTGGCGCAGCCACTGCGCCAGGTCGCGCGGGCTGAGCGGGCGTGAGTACAGGTAGCCCTGGATCTCATCGCAGCCCTGCCGGCGCAGCATGTCTTCTTCCTGGTGTGTTTCCACGCCCTCGGCCACCACCTTCATGCCCAGCGCGTGGCCCAGGTGCACGATCGCCTGGGTGACTTCGGCGGTACCGGAATCATGCAACATGCCCTGCACGAAGCTGCGATCGATCTTCAGCCGGCCGACCGGGAAGCGGTTGAGGTAGTTGAGGTTGGAGAAGCCGGTACCGAAGTCATCGACCGCCAGCGGCACGCCATGCCGTTCAAGCACGTCGAAGCAGTGGCGCAGGATGTCGGTGTCACGGATCAGGGCAGACTCGGTCAGTTCCAGTTCCAGCCGCTGCGGTGGCCAGCCATGCGCGTGGCAGATCTCGATCACGCGTTCGGCGAAACCACGATCACGCAACTGCACCGCCGACACGTTCACCGCAATGCGCTCGAAGTGCAGACCAGCACGGTCCCACGCTGCCGCCTGGCGACAGGCTTCGGACAGCACCCAGTCGCCGATGCGGACGATCTCGCCGCATTTTTCGGCAATCGGAATGAACTCGGCCGGGCTGCAGTAGCCGATCCCCGGACGATGCCAGCGCAGCAGCGCCTCGATCGCCGGCGGCTCGCCGTGATGGGCGTGCAGCAGCGGCTGGTAGGCCAGGCTGAACTCGTCGCGCTCGATGGCGCCATGCAGGCCGTGCTCGATCTCCAGCCGCCGCTGGATCCGCGCCAACGCGTCCTGGCTGTAATACTGATAGGTATTGCGGCCGGCCTCCTTGGCCGCGTACATCGCCGCGTCGGCTGCGCGCAGCAGGGAATCGAAGTCGGTCTGGCTCTCGCCGAGCATGGCGATGCCCACGCTGGCACCCACCTTCAAGGTGGTCTCGCCACGGCGCAGCGGTTCGGCCAGCGAATTGATCAGCTTGCGCGCCACATGCCCGGCATCTTCCGGCTCGGCCAGGTCGCGCAGCACCACGATGAACTCGTCGCCGCTGAAGCGGCCGAACAGGTCGTTGTTGCGCAGGTTCTGGTGCAGCCGGGTCGCGGCGGCCTTCAGCAGCGCATCGCCGGTGGCATGGCCGAAGCTGTCGTTGATGTTCTTGAAGCCATCCAGGTCGATGAACAGCATGGCCAGCGAGGTGCCGCGATCGCGCGCTTCCTCGATGGCCTCGGATGTCTGCTCGCCCAGCAGGACGCGGTTGGGCAGCCCGGTCAGCAGATCGTAATGGGCCAGCAGCTCGATGCGTTCGTTGGCTTCGCGCTCGCGGGTGATGTCACGGAACAGGACCACGAAGCGCGGCGGCAGTCCATCGCGACGATCCAGTTCGATCAGCACCTGTACCCATACGCGCAGGCCGGATTGGCGGTAGAAGCACAGATCCAGCTGCTCGGGCAGGCCGCCTCCAGCGATCCGCCCCAGCGCCGCCTCAAAGGCTGCACGCGAGTCCTCGGCATACAGCGCGAGCGCCTGGTCGAGGGTGATCGGCTCCTTGCGCAGGCCGTGGATGCGATAGCACTCCTCGGTCCATTGCATGTTGCGCGTGGCAACTTCGATCTCGCAGCCGCCGATGCGGCCCAGCGCGGATACGCGGTTGAGCAGCTCGGTGCGCCAGCGGATGAGCGCGTCGGTCTGGTGCTGTTCGGTGATGTTCTGCACCTGCCCCAGCAAGCGCTTGGGCTGGCCGTCCATGTCCAGCAGCGGTTGCATCCACAGCCGCAGATGCTGCGAGGGTTCGTTGCCGCGGGTCAGTTCCAGTTCGATGTTGGCAGCCCGGCCATCACGCCACAGGCGGCGCCAGGCGGCACGCAGTGCACCGCGTGAGCGCGGGTGCAGCTGCTTCAGCCAGCGTCGCTGCCCCGGAATGCTGCCCTGCTGCAGCGCCAGCAGCGAGCGCAGCTCCGGCGACCACCAGAAATGGCGGCTATGCGGATCGAACGACCAGCTGCCCATGCTGGCGATGCGCTGGGCTTCGCGCAGATGCAGCTGCTGCTCCTGCAGCAGGGCTTCCAGCTGCTTCTGCTGTTCGATGTCGGTATGGGTGCCGACCATGCGCAGCGGCTGGCCATCGGCGGTACGCGCGACCACCCGGCCACGGTCCAGCACCCATCGCCACTGGCCATCGGCCTGGCGGAAACGGAACTGGGCGCTGTACTGCTCACTGCCGCCCTGCAGATGTTCATCCAGCGCGGCACGAACCTGGGTGATGTCGTCGGCGTGCACGCGCGCCAGTATCTGGGTGGCGGTTTCCTCGCCCAGCGCAGGCGTGCGGGACACCCGATCGCTGGGGATGTCCCAGTCCCACAGGCTGTGGCCAGCGCTGTCCAGCGCCAGCTCCCAGCGACCACCGCCGTCGATCGGTACCGGCTCGGGCACGCTGAGGGTGAAGGCGAGCAGATTGCCGCTGCCATCATGCACGGCGCGCAGGTGGCCTGCGTAATGGCCGCGTGGGCCGCCCGGCAGCGTGCAGGCGACGATGCCACCGTCGGCGGCCAGCAGGCGCAGGTCCTCCAGCATCGGCGCGTAGGCAGCCACCGTGGCCGGCAGACCGTGCTCGCGCGCGGCCGGATTGGCCGCGAGCGGGCGACCGCTACGGTCGACGATGACCAGCGCCGAGGCGAGCGGATGCTGCAGCAGGCTGGCGATGATCCCTTGGTCCACGCGATCTTGCTCCGGATGAAACGCCCGACAGCGGGGCACGCAGTGGTTAACGGCGCCTGCGGCGGATAATTGAGTGGCCAGCGCACACCTGCGCGGTAAGATGACCGGCACCCCCTCATCCCTGCCCTCCTGCCTGCCCTGTCCATGCCCGTAGAACCGACCGGCACTGCCCCTGTTCCCGACCCGCGGATGGCGCAGGCGCTGGGTCGCGACCGTCGGCGCGTGGTGCTGAGCTACCTGGCAATGGCGCTGGCGTGGATGATCGCCAGCGACGGTGCGGTGACGGCCCTCGTGCCGGACCCACAGCAGGCAGCACTCTGGCAGAGCGTGAAGGGCGCATTCTTCGCCCTGGCCAGCGCGGGCCTGCTGTACCTGCTGCTGCGGCCGCTGGCCGAGCATGTGCTGCACACCCATGCCCGCCTGCAGGCCTCCGAGCTGCGCCTGCGGCAGATGTTCGAAGGCAACCCGGGCCCGATCCTGGTCTATGACCTGGACACGCTGGCCATCCTCGACGCCAATCCTGCCGCCTGCAGCACCTTCGGCTGGGACCGCGATTCGCTTCTGACGCAGACCATCGATGTGCTCTGGCCACCAGGCCAGGACCAGGCGTTGCAGACCAAGCTGGAGGAGATCCGCGAGGCACCCGAGCAGCTGTGCATCCTGCGCGCGCAGTTGCAGCTGCGCGACGGCAGCCTGCGGCAGATGGAACTGCGCTCGAACGCGATCGACTACGACGGGCACACTGCGCGCCTGCTGATCGCCATCGACCGCACCGCCGAAGACCTGGCCCAGCTGCGGCGCGACCAGGCACTGGCGCGGGTGGAAGAAGCCCACGAACTGGCCCGGATCGGCGCGTGGGAGCTGGACCCGTCCACCGGCCAGGGCCGCTACTCCAACCAGGTCTATCGCCTGCTCGGCCGTCGCCCGCCCGAAGCGCGACGCTGGCACCGTTTCGACGAACTGCTGGTGGCAGCCGACCCGGCCACCGCGGCACAGACCGAGCAGGTGCTGGCCGAGCTGTGCTCGGGTGAGCAGGTGCAGGTGGATGTGCTGCTGCCAGTCCTGGCAATGGATGGCCGCGCGCTGATGGTGCACCTGCGTGCCGCCAGCGGTGTGGATGAGGCTGGCCGTGACCGGATCCTGGGCACCCTGCAGGACGTAACCGAGCGCGAACAGTCGCGGCGCCTGCTGCGCGAACGCGAGGAGCAGTTCCGCGAGCTGGTGCGGGTACTGCCCGATGGCGTGGTGATCCTGTCCGACGAACATGTGCTGTATGCCAATGCATGGGCGGCCAGCCTGTTCGGCTACGGCAGCCACACGCTGCTGGGCGAACCGCTGTCGGCCCTGGTGGCAGGCGCCGATCTGGCCCGCACGCGCGCGCAGATGCGCGCCGGACAGCCCCATCACAGCCCGGGCCACAGCAGTGTGGTGGCGATGCAGCGTGCCGATGGCCGCAGCTTCCAGGCGGGCCTTGCAGTGGGCGACGTGCGCTATGGCGGGCGCGACTGCAAGCTGCTGATCGTGCGCGACCTGAGCGAATCGGAACAGACCCGCAGTGCGCTGGAGACCAGCAACCGCGAGCTGCAGGCGATGGCCGGCCGCTTGTTCTCGCTGCAGGAGGACGAGCGGCGGGCAATCTCGCGCGACCTGCACGATGACATCGGCCAGGCGATCACCGCGATCAAGCTTTCGGCCTATGCGGCGCAGGACGAGGACGATGCGCAACGGCGCGGCGAGGACCTGGCGCAGATCGTCAGCCTGGCCGATACCACCGTCGCCAAGCTGCGCGACATCTCCACCCTGCTGCGGCCGCCGCAGCTGGATGCACTGGGCCTGGAGGCAGCATTGAGCTGGCAGGCGCGGGTGCTGTTCCGCTCGTCCAGCGTCGAGCTGCAGGCCGAGATCGAATCGCTGCCCACGCGCCCGGACAACAGCATCGAACAGGCCTGTTTCCGCATCGCTCAGGAAAGCCTGACCAACGTGCTGCGCCACGCGCGCGCCAGCCAGGTGGTGCTGCAGCTGCGCGATGTCGACCAGCGCGGGCTGCACCTGATGATCCGTGACGATGGCGAAGGGTTCGACCCGGATGGCCCGCGCGGCCTGGGCCTGATCGTGATGCGCGAGCGCGCGCAGAGCGTGGGCGGCCATGTGCGGATCGAGTCGGCGCATGGCGCCGGTACCCTCGTCGATGTCCACCTTCCTTACCAGGCCGCTGTTACGGCGGCCGTCGAGTCAGCGGAATACTGAGCCCATGTGGAACCCCAACCTGCCCCCGGTCAGCATCGATGATGCGCCTGATCGCCTCGGCGCCGGCAACCCCGAGCTGCAGGCGATGGTCGCCGAAGCCGCTTCCGGAGGCACCCCGCTGATGCTGATGCATGTGGACATCGACCACTTCGCCTCGGTCAACGAGAACATGAGCGCGGAGGTCGGTGATCAGGCCCTGGTGCTGGTCGCCCAGCGTCTGCAGTCCTATCTGCGCGGACGCGGCATGCTGTGGCGGCATGGCAGCGATGAGTTCCTGATTGCCGTACCGCGCACCGCCGATCTGCCGCTGGCCGAGGATTTCGCCGAAGAGATCCGCCAGCAGATGGAGCTGCCCCTCTCGGTACTGCCCTACACGCTGTTCATGACCGGCAAGCTGGGCGTGAGCCTGTGCCCGGAGCACGCCAGCAATGCCTCGCGCCTGCTCGACCATGCCGAGGACGCGCTGTACCAGGCCGCCCGCGAAGGTGGCAATGCGGTGCGCATCCATGCGGTGGACACGCCGCCGAGCGCGCACAGCGAGAGCATCATCGCGCGGCAGATCGTCGATGCCATTCCCAATGGCGAACTGAAGCTGCGTTACCAGCCGCTGGTCAGCGCCCGCGATGGCCACGTGGTGGGCATGGAGGCGCTGCTGCGCTGGCAGTCGCCCACGCTGGGCATGCTGGTGCCGGAGCGTTTCATGCGCACCGCCGAGCGCCTGGGCATCATCGTGCAGATCGGCACTTGGGTGCTGGAAGGCGCGCTGAAGCAGGCCCGGCTGTGGCGCGACCAGGGCTTCGACGACTTCACCATCGCGGTGAATGTTTCCACCCTGCAGCTGCTGCGGCCGAACTTCTTTGCCGAGGTCATGGGCGTGATCCAGGCCTCTGGCGTGCCGGCGCAGATGCTGACGCTGGAGATCAACGAAAGCGCCCTGACCAACAACGTCAACTTCGTCCACGAAACACTGGCCAACCTGCGCAACGAAGGCATCAGCCTGAGCCTGGACAACTTCGGTACCGGTGATTCCAGCCTGAGTGCGCTGGTGCGCTACCCGGTGGACAAGCTGAAGATCGACCGCAGCTTCATCAAGAGCGCGCCTGCCGGCAATCGTGAAGCGGCGATCGCCCGCGCGATCATTGCGATGGGCCACCAGCTGGGCATGACGGTGATCGCCAACGGCGTGGAATCGCAGGCGCAGCTCGGCTTCCTGCGTCGCAATGACTGCGATGTGTTCCAAGGCTATCTGTTCGGCGAGCCGATGTCGGCCGATGCCGCGGGCATGACCCTGCGTCGCCGCTACCTGCGTCCGGAAGCATTCGCCGAAACCCGGCCGGACCGCACCCTGCTGCTGCTGGACGACGAGGAGAACGTGCTTCGCTCGCTGGTGCGCCTGTTCCGCCGCGATGGCTACCGCATCCTGGCCGCAGGCAACGTGCGCGATGCGTTCGATCTGCTGGCGATCAACGACGTGCAGGTGATCCTGTCCGACCAGCGCATGAGCGACATGAGCGGCACCGAGTTTTTGGGCCGGGTGAAGATGCTGTACCCGGACACGATCCGTCTGGTGTTGTCTGGCTATACCGATCTGAACACGGTGACCGATGCGATCAACCGTGGTGCGATCTACCGGTTCCTGACCAAGCCGTGGAACGACGACGAGCTGCGCAAGCACATCCACCAGGCGTTCCGCACCTACGAGGAACAGCGGCGCAGCAACGGTGGGCCGGTCGCCGCCGAGCCGGCCGACGGCGGCGAGGATCGTTCACCGCTGCGCTGATCCTGCATACGGGTAGTGCCGGCCGCTGGCCGGCACTACCGTTACCGCGGCTGCTTGATCGGCAATACCAGGCGGAAGCGCGAGCCGACGCCCGGGGTGCTGTCCAGGTCGATGCGGCCGTGGTGCTTGTTGATGATGCTGTAGGAGATCGACAGGCCCAGGCCGGTACCGCTGCCCACCGGCTTGGTGGTGAAGAACGGATCGAAGATGCGCTGGCGCAGTTCCGGCGAGATGCCACCGCCGGTGTCTTCGAATTCCACCCACACCGTGTCGCCGTCCACGCCGGTACGCACGGTGATCGTGCCGCGCTCGGCGATGGCGTGGCCGGCGTTGAGCAGCAGGTTCATGTAGACCTGGTTCAACTCCGACGGCAGGCATTCCACCAGCGGCAGCTGGCCGAACTCGCGTACCAGGTGCACCTTGTACTTGAGCTCGTTCCAGATGATGTTGATGGTCGATTCAAGGCCGGAATGCAGGTCGACCAGCTTCCACGACTCATCGCGGCCGGAATAGGAGAAGTCCTTCAGGTCGCGCACTATACGGGTGACCCGCTCGATGCCTTCGCGTGATTCGGCCATCAGCTGCGGCAGGTCGCGGCTGATGAAATCGATGTCCAGGCGGTCACGGATATCGTCGATTTCCGGAATCAACGCCTTCGGGTCCGGCGCCCGCAGGGCACGCTCGTAGGCTTCGATCACCGTGAACAGGCTGCGCAGGTATTCCTGCAGGCTGCCCAGGTTGGAATGCACGTAGCCGATCGGGTTGTTGATCTCATGCGCCACGCCGGCAGCCAGCTGGCCGATGGAGGCCATCTTCTCCGACTGCAGCAGCTTTTCCTGGGTGCCGTTCAAGCGCAGGTAGGCCTGGCGCAGTTCGGCATGGCGCTGCTGCAGTTCGCGTTCGTAGTCTTCCTGGCCTTCGATATGGCGGAACAAGGCCAGGTAGTGCCCCGAACCGGGCTCGCCATGGAAGTACAGATGAGCGATGACCACGCCCTCGCCCAGCGGCAGGCTGCCGTTCCAGTGACCGTGCTGGCGCGCATGTTCGAGGGCATCCGGCGGCAGCAGTTCACGCAGGCGCTGCGGCGGCGGCAAGGCGCCTTCGTCGCTGCCCAGCAGGCTCTGTGCGGCCGGGTTGGCCAAGGCCACCTGTCCATCTTCGGTGAACAGCAACAAACCTTCGCGCAGGCGCTCAAGCAGGGCCTGCAGCACCGGTTGCGGCGGAAGGGGGGCGGTAACCAGAACGTTGGCGGCGGACACGGCGACTCGAGGCGATCAAACAGGCGCCCAATATACGCGCTCGTGCGGCGGCCGACAGCCGCCATCGGGCAGTCAGCCGACCGCCGGCAGGTCAGGCGACGGCGAGCGGCCGGCGCGCAGTGACGGTATGCGACTGGCCCTTGGCATCGTATGCCGAGGACTCTTCGGTGCGGCCCATCTGGCGCAGTGCCCAGTTGACCTCGCGCCGACGCCGCGACAGCAGCACGCCGTTGGCACGGTTGCGCTCGGCCAGTTCCTGCAGCTGCTCGCCCTCGCCCACCGGTGGCGCGCCTTCCAGCGCACGCAGCGCTTCCAGCTTCGCACCGGTGGCACGGATCAGGGCGTGCACGTCGTGCTCGACCAGGGCCTGGCGTTCAACGTCCAGGGCCTGGGCAAGGCGCTGCAGCGGCTCGCTCATCGCCGCGGTCATCCTTGCAGCTGCTGGTCCAGTTCAAGCATGCGCGAAGCGATCGCGTCCGGATTGATCTTGTAGGTGCCGTTCTGCAGTGATTCGCGCACCGCTGCAACACGCTGGGCGTCGATCGCCGGGGCGGTGCTCAGCTCACGCTCGATGGCCTGCAGGTTGGTGGCTTCGCCGGTCAGGCGCAGGCTGTCAGCCGCCTCGACCGGACGTGCCGCCGAATCGGTGCTCACGCCGGGCTTGGCGGCCGGGGTGGTCACGCTGCGCAGTGCCTGGGGGACCTGCAGGTTGCCGTCGATTTTCTGGCTCATGGGGTGTCCTGGAGTTGCCGTACACAAGGGATAACGGCCGCAGGGCCGTGATCTTTAGGGGAATTCTGCATTATTTCAACGCGCCACGATTACGTCACCGGCCGCGTCCACCGTGCCCTGCACGATACGGCGCGAGGACAGGTTTTCCACCGAGACGCGCTCGTTCTGCCCGGCATCGCCCAGTGCGCGCCCGGCGATACGGACCTCGACCGAGCCACGCCGCGATACCAGTGCCACACTGTCTCCTCGCTTGATGAGACGCTGTGCCACCAGATCGTTGCTGGACAACAGGGTTCCCGCCGGCAACGGCCGACGGGCGATGCGGCCGATCGCTGCGGCAGGATCGGCCAGCACTGCGCCGGCAATCCGTGCCGCGTCACGCTGGGCAGTACTGATATCGGCGGCGGCGATGGATTCTCCAGTGCCAATGCCACGGGTCAGCACCAGTACGGTCTGGTTGCGGCGCACCTTCACCGGCACGAACAGGCGCCAGCCGCCGGCATCGGGGCAACTCACCTCCACCGTGGTGTTGGCCGTGGGCTGCACCTGCAATGCGCCGCCACATTTGGGAAGACGCAGCGCATCGGCGACGACCGCCTCACCTTCGGTACCTGCGGCCAGGGTCGACAGTGCCGCGGCGCGGATGCTGGCCACCGGCTGCCAGTCGGCTGCGGTTGCCCACGGCGCGGCCACGGCCAGTGCAATGGCAAGGAAAGAAGCAATGCGGCGCATGGCGCCTCCTGTCGGTAAGACCTGGCCCAGACGCGTGCAAGCTGCGTGCCACTGGCAAAGGGTGGACACCTTGCCGGCCCGCCTCTGCACTCGCCCTCAAGTTCCACCCTGCCCGCGCCGATACAGCAGCCATGTCCCATGACCTGCTCAACCGGATCGACCAGCGAACCCGACTGGCCGGCCACAATCGCCTGGCGCTGCTGCTGTTCCGCCTCGGCGGACGTCAGCTTTTTGGCGTCAACGTCTTCAAGGTGCAGGAAGTGCTGCGCCGCCCGGAGCTGTTCCAGGTGCCCGGCCTGCCCGGCCAGTTTGCCGGCGTGGCCGATGTACGCGGCCGCTCGGTGCCGGTACTGGACCTGGGCCTGGCCATCGGCCACCCCGAGCGCGAGCCGGATGCGGACACTGCACCGGGCTATCTGGTGGTGACCGAGTTCAACCGCTCGATCCAGGGCTTCCTGGTCAGCGGCGTGGAGCGCATCGTCAACATCGCGGTGGAAGACATCCACCCGCCGCCGGAACTGGGCGCCGAATCCAGCTACCTGACCGCAGTGACCCGCTTCCAGGGCGAGCTGATCCAGGTGATCGACGTGGAAAGCGTGCTGGCCGACATCGCGCAGGTGCGCGGTGAAGCGGTGCTCGACCCGGCTATGGCGATGCCCGCCGATGCCCCGCAGCTGCAGGTGCTGGTGGTGGATGATTCACGCGTGGCGCGGCAGCAGATCCGCAGCGTGCTGGACCAGCTGGGGGTGGGTGCGACCCTGCTCTCGGACGGCAAGCAGGCACTGGACCACCTGCTGCAGATCCATGCCTCGGGT
This sequence comes from Stenotrophomonas sp. LMG 10879, assembly GCF_002750935.1. Lineage (NCBI taxonomy): Bacteria > Pseudomonadati > Pseudomonadota > Gammaproteobacteria > Lysobacterales > Lysobacteraceae > Stenotrophomonas > Stenotrophomonas sp. LMG 10879. The sequence continues at coordinate 220,279 of NZ_PEJT01000001.1, read as the reverse complement.
GAAAACCCGGCCGAACGCTACGCCATGGTGATCTCGGACATCGAGATGCCGGCGATGGACGGCTATACGCTGACGACGGAAATCCGGCGGCACGCCGGCCTGTCCGGGCTGTACGTGCTGCTGCATACCTCGCTGTCGGGCGTATTCAACAACGCGATGGTCGAGCGCGTGGGGGCCAATGCCTTCGTCGCCAAGTATTCGCCGCACGAGCTGGCCGACTTCGTGCTGGATCGCCTGCGCAAGGTAGCGATGGCGGCGTAAGGCCGCCCGTAGGGTCGGACCCCAAAAGGGGCTCCGACCCCATACATCGCAATGCGTGACCCGCGGGGTCAGAGCCCCTGCGGGGATCTGACCCCGCGCCTTTGGCACACCACTTGCAGCTTCCCGGGCAACGTTCCCGTGGGAGTGCACCGTGCGCAACCTGATTACCGACTACCTGGGCGTCCATGCCCAGGCAATGCCGTTGCGCGAACAGCGCATGAAGCTGATCGCCAGCAATCTCGGCAATGCCGACACCCCCGGCTACAAGGCCCAGGACCTGGACTTCGATTCGGCCCTGCGCCATGCCCAAGGGCTGGATGCCAACGGCCTGATGACCACCACCAACGAGCAGCACTACGAAATCGGTAGTGGCCTCAATCCGTTCCAGGTGGCCCGCGAGGGCGTGCAGCCCAGCATCGACGGCAACACCGTCGACCCCGATGCCGAACGCGCCGCCTATGGCCGCGCTGCACTGGAATACCGCGCTTCGCTGAGCTTCGTCGAAAGCAAGGTGCGTTCCATGCTCACCGCGATCACGGGGCAATAAGCCATGAGCAACCTGCCGATCTTCGACATCGCCGGCTCCGCACTGCAGGCGCAGTCGGTGCGCATGAGCACCATCGCCTCCAACCTGTCCAACGCTGACAGCATCGCCGGCTCCGCCGACGCGGTGTACAAGCCGCTGGAACCGATCTTCCAGGCGGTCACCAGCAAGACCGATCCGAACATCACCTCGGTGCAGGTCAAGGAAATCACCCAGAGCAACGCGGCGCCGATCAAGCGCTACGAGCCGGGCCATCCGCTGGCCGACGGCGATGGCTACATCTACCAGCCCGACGTCGATCCGGTGGCGCAGATGGTCAACCTGATCTCCACCTCGCGCAATTACCAGGCCGGCGTGGAGATGTTGACCACCGCCAAGGAACTGGCCCTGGCCACCCTGACCATGGGCCGCTGAGGCCCGCTGCACCGGACACCGCCATGACCACTGCCGTCAACAACCAGAGCAACCAGGACGTCTACGCCGCCCTCGGCCTGAACGCCCCCAACAGCAACGCCACCAAGAAGAAGAACACGCTGGACCAGGCCGATTTCCTGCGCCTGATGACCGAACAGCTGCAGCACCAGGATCCGCTGAAGCCGATGGACAACACGCAGATGGTCTCGCAGATGGCGCAGATGTCGACCGTGCAGGGCATCACCGATCTGAACAAGTCGGTGAAGGGCTTCCAGGAGTCGATGGCCAGCGACCAGGTGCTGCGTGGCGCCGCCCTGGTCGGCCACCAGGTGCTGGTGCCGTCGGAAAAGCTGGTGCTGGAAAAGGAAGGTTCAGTGGAAGGCACGGTTGCCGCACCGGCCGCCGGCATCGTCACCGTGGACGTCACCGACGCCAACGGCGCCAAGGTCACCTCGATCAGCGTTGAAGCCAAGGCTGCCGGCGAGACCGCGTTCACCTGGGACGGCAAGGATGCCAACGGCAAGCGCATGGAGCCGGGCAAGTACAACATCGTCGCCAACCACGTCGACACCACCGGCAAGAGCACCAAGCTGTCCACCTTCGTGCAGGCGCCGGTGGAAAGCGTGACCGTCGGTTCCGACGGCCTCTACCTGAATCTCAAGGGCCTGGGCACGGCCCCTCTCGACTACGTGCTCCGCGTCAGCTGAGCCGCACCCACCGCATCCAACAGGAGCATCCCATGGGCTTCAACATTTCCCTGTCCGGCATCAACGCTGCCAACTCGGACCTGAGCGTCACCGCCAACAACGTCGCCAACGTCAACACCACCGGCTTCAAGCAGTCGCGCGCGGAATTCGCCGACCTGTTCGCCGCCACCAGCTACGGCCTGTCCAAGAACGCGATCGGCTCGGGCGTGCGCGTCTCCAACGTCGCCCAGCAGTTCATCCAGGGCAACAACGAGCAGACCGGCCGCAGCCTGGACATGGCCATTTCCGGTGAGGGCTTCTTCACCATGAACATGAACGGTGCACGCGTCTACTCGCGCGCCGGCAACTTCCAGACCGACGCCGCCGGCTACGTGGTCAACCCGCAGGGCGCACGCCTGCAGGTGTTCGCACCGAACGCCGACGGCACCAACTTCGACGCCGGCCGCCTGGTCGACCTGCAGCTGCTGACCACCGACAGCCCGCCCAAGCAGACCAGCGAAGTCAAGGTTGGTTTCACCCTGCCGGGCAATGCCAAGCAGCCGACGGTGACCACCTTCGACCCGACCAATTCCAACAGCTACAGCCACTCCAGCGGCGGCATCACCGTGTATGACTCGCTGGGCGTCAGCCATACCCAGGTGTCCTACTTCGTGAAGGAAGCGGCCACCAACGCCTGGACGGTGCACAACTACGTCGATGGCCAGCCGGCCGGCACGCCGACCCCGCTGACCTTCGACAACGCCGGCAAGCTGACCGCACCGGCCAACGGCAAGATCAGCCTGGGCACCTTCACCCCGACCACCGGCGCTGGCGTGCTGAACATGACGCTGGATGTGAGCGGCTCGACCCAGTACGGCGAGAAGTTCGCCCTGCGCAACACCCAGCAGGATGGCTACGCGGCCGGCAAGCTCAACGAGATCACCGTGTCGGAAACCGGCGTGGTGTTCGCCCGCTATTCCAACGGCGACGACAAGCCGCTGGGCCAGGTGGCGCTGACCAGCTTCAACAATCCGCAGGGCCTGGAGCAGAAGGGCAACAACCTGTGGGTGGAGACCTTCGATTCGGGCACGCCGCGCACCGGCGCCGCCGACACCTCCAACCTCGGCAAGATCCAGGCCGGTTCGCTGGAATCCTCCACCGTCGACCTGACCGAACAGCTGGTCAACATGATCACTGCGCAGCGTAATTTCCAGGCCAACGCGCAGATGATCACGACCCAGGACCAGATCACCCAGACCGTCATCAACATCCGTTGATGACCTGCTGACCCTGTCACGGAACTCCTCGCATGGATAAAGCCCTTTACGTGGCGATGACCGGTGCCCGCGCCTCCCTGCAGGCGCAGGGAACGCTCAGCCACAACCTCGCCAACTCGGACACCCCCGGCTTCAAGGAAGCGCTGGCCAACACCGAAGCCTTCCCGATCCGTGGCCCGGGCTTTGCCTCGCGGGTGGATGCGCTGCACGTCGATGCAGGCTTCAACCGCACCGCCGGCGCGCAGCACATCACCGGCAAGCCGCTGGACCTGTCATTGCAGACCGGCACCTGGCTGGCCGTGCAGTCCACCGATGGCAGCGAGGCCTACACCCGTGGCGCCGCGCTGTCGGTGACCCCGAACGGCCAGCTGGTGACCTCCAGCGGCCGTCCGGTACTGGATGACAACAACAACCCGATAGCAATTCCGCCCTACCAGGCGATGGAGATCGGCAACGACGGCACGATCTCGATCATCCCGCAGGGCGAAGGCCCGCAGACGATGGCGATGATCGGCCGGATCAAGGTCGTGCAGGCGCCGGATGAGCGCCTCGAACGCGGCCTGGATGGCCTGTTCCGCAATACCGATCCGCTGCAGCCGTTCGCCCAGGCGCAGGGCACGGCGGTGCACAGCGGCCAGCTGGAAGGCAGCAACGTCGATGCCGCCGGCGCGCTGGTACAGATGATCCAGCTGCAGCGCCAGTACGAAATGCAGGTGCAGGTGATCAAGCACGGCGATGACAACGCGCGCAGCGCCAACAGCCTGTTGCGCCTGGGCAGCTGACGGAATTCCGGCACCGGCCTGAGCCGGTGCTGGCACGCCGCTTGCACTCCCTACCCCATGGGCCGCATCGCGCGGCCGGCTTCACCCAGACAGGACTCCGAAGATGAACCAGGCATTGTGGATCGCGAAAACCGGACTGGATGCGCAGCAGATGCGCATGTCGGTGGTTTCCAACAACCTCGCCAACACCAACACCACCGGCTTCAAGCAGGACCGCGCCAGCTTCGAGGACCTGTTGTACCAGCAGGTGCGCCAGCCCGGCGGTTCCTCTTCGGCACAGACCCAGCTGCCCACCGGCCTGCAGATCGGCACCGGCGTGCGCGTGGTGGCCACCGCCAAGAACTTCGAGCAGGGCAGCCAGCAGCAGACCGGTCGCGCGCTTGACGTGATGGTCAACGGCCGCGGCTTCTTCGAAGTGCAGATGCCCGACGGCAGCTCGGCCTACACCCGCGACGGCTCGTTCAAGATCAACCAGGACAGCGAGCTGGTCACCAACAGCGGCTACCCGGTGCAGCCGGGCATCCAGATTCCCGAAGGCGCGCAGTCGGTGACCATCGGTACCGACGGCACCATCAGCGTGAAGATGGCTGACGGTGCGGCATCGGTGGAAGTCGGTGCGCTGACCCTCACCGACTTCGTCAATCCGGCGGGCCTGCAGGCACGCGGTGAAAACCTGTTCCTGGAAACCACGGCCTCCGGCCCGGCACAGAACGGCAACCCCGGCCTGAACGGCCTTGGCACCGTGGTGCAGGGTGCGCTGGAAGGCAGCAACGTCAACGTGGTGGAAGAGCTGGTGTCGATGATCGAAACCCAGCGCGCCTACGAAATGAACGCCAAGGCGATCTCGACCACCGACTCGATGCTCGGCTACCTCAGCAACAAGCTCTGACCGCCCTCACCGGGAAACTGCCATGTCGCCCCTTTCTTCCTTCGCCCGTACTGCCCTCGCCTGCGCCGTGGCTGCCCTGCTCGGTGGCTGCGTGATCGCTGGCGACGTGCGCCCCTATCCGACGATGGCGCCGCTGCAGCCGATCATGCCGCCGCAGGCCGAACCGACCGCCGGCGCGATCTACGCCGCCGGCCCGACGCTGCAGCTATATTCGGACCGCCGTGCGCGCGATGTCGGCGACCTGCTGACCATCACCCTGCTGGAAAACACCACCGCGCAGACCAGTGCCAACACCGCCACCAACAAGGAATCGAACCTGAGCCTCGGCACGCCGTCGATTCTCGGTGCACCGGTCACCCTGGGCGGCAAGGACATCCTGAGTGCGACGGCCAAGGGCGCGCGCGACTTCACCGGCAAGGGCAACAGCGCGCAGAGCAACCGCCTGCAGGGCAACGTGACCGTGACCGTGGTGCAGCGCCTGCCCAACGGCAATCTGGTGGTGCAGGGGCAGAAGAACCTGCGGCTGAACCAGGGTGATGAGCTGGTGCAGGTACAGGGCATCGTGCGCCCCGGCGACATCAGCGCGGACAACACCGTGCCCTCCAGCCGCGTGGCTGAAGCGCGCATCGTCTATGGCGGCCGCGGCCCTGTCGCGCAGTCCAACGCGATGGGTTGGCTGAGCCGCTTCTTCAACTCCGGCCTGACGCCGTTCTGAGTATGGCCATGAAGATTTCATTCCGATATTTCCTGCAGCGACGCATGGCGTCGCTCTACTGCTTGGTCCTGCTGCTGATGGTGATGGCCCCGGCCAGCGCCGAGCGCATCAAGGACCTGGCCCAGGTGGGCGGCGTGCGTGGCAATGCGCTGGTGGGCTACGGCCTGGTGGTCGGCCTGGATGGCAGCGGTGACCGCACCAGCCAGGCGCCCTTTACCGTGCAGAGCCTGAAGAACCTGCTGGGCGAGCTCGGCGTCAACGTGCCGGCCAACGTCAACCCGCAGCTGAAGAACGTTGCAGCCGTGGCGATCCATGCCGAGCTGCCGCCGTTCGCCAAGCCCGGCCAGCCGATCGACATCACCGTGTCCTCCATCGGCAACGCGGTGTCGCTGCGCGGTGGCTCGCTGCTGATGGCGCCGTTGCGCGGTGCCGATGGCCAGATCTATGCGATTGCCCAGGGCAACCTGATCGTCGGCGGCTTTGGCGCGCAGGGCAAGGACGGTTCGCGCGTGTCGGTGAACGTGCCCAGCGTCGGCCGCATTCCCAACGGTGCGACCGTTGAGCGCGCCCTGCCCGATGTGTTCGGTGCCAGCGGCGAGATCACCCTGAACCTGCACAACAGCGACTTCACCACCATCTCGCGGATGGTGGGTGCACTCAACAATGCCTTCGGCGAGGGCTCGGCCCGCGCCGTGGACGGTGGCACGGTGGCCGTGCGTGCGCCGACCGATGCCGGTGCGCGCATCGGCCTGCTGGCACGCATCGAAAACCTGGAACTGACCCCGGGCGCTGCGCCGGCCAAGGTGGTGGTCAACTCGCGTACCGGCACCGTGGTCATCGGCCAGCAGGTCCGGGTCGGCCCGGCCGCGATCTCGCACGGTTCGCTGACGGTGACCATCCAGGAAAACACCAACGTCAGCCAGCCCAACGCCTTCGCCGGTGGCCAGACCGTGGCCACGCCGCAGTCGACCATCACTGCCACCAACGATGGCAGCCGCATGTTCAAGTTCAATGGCGGCACCACCCTGGACGAGATCGTGCATGCGGTGAATGCCGTTGGCGCGGCACCAGGCGACCTGATCGCGATCCTGGAAGCACTGAAGCAGGCCGGCGCCCTGAGCGCCGAGCTCGAGGTGATCTGACATGCGCATCACTCCCGCATTCGAACTGAGCCCAGCCCAGCAGAACGACCCGGCCAAGATCGACAAGGTCGCGCGCCAGCTTGAAGGCCAGTTCGCGCAGATGCTGGTCAAGAGCATGCGTGATGCCAGCTTTGGCGATTCGCTGTTCCCGGGTGAAAACAAGATGTTCCGGGAGATGTACGACCAGAAAATCGCCGAGGCGATGACCCGCGGCAAGGGGCTGGGCCTGTCGAGCATGATCACCCGCCAGTTGTCCGGTGCGCAGGCCGATGGCCCGGCGCTGGATACCCGCGTGGATCCGGCCAAGGCCAGCCGCGCCTACCAGCTCAATGCGCCGGCGGCGCCGTCGCTGCCGCTGCAGGATGCCGGCCAGGCCGTGCGCATGCTGCAGCAGATGGCGGCCGGTGTGCAGGACGGCGCGCAGTCTTCGGTCGCACCGATGGAGCAGGCGCTGGACCTGATCGCGGGCCGGGAAAGCAGCAGCATGCACCGTTCGCTGGGCACCGACGATCCCTATGCCGGCGCCATCGGTGGTGCCGATTGGGCCGCTGCCAGCGACCAGTGGGCGCCGACCGCCAGCAACCGCGGCAGCAGCGGCACCCCGGCCGATGCGCTGGCCACCCGCACCGCCGTCGCCCAGCTGGGCGCGCACACACCCGAAGGCTTCGTCGCCAGCATCTGGCAGCACGCGCAGAGCGCGGCCAAGGAACTGGGCGTGGACGCCCGCGCCCTGGTTGCGCAGGCAGCGCTGGAAACCGGCTGGGGCAAGCGCCAGATCAAGCATGCCGACGGCAGCACCTCGCACAACCTGTTCGGCATCAAGGCCACCGGCTGGAAGGGCCAGAGCGCCACCGCCGGTACCCATGAGTACGTCGATGGCGTGCGCCGCAATGAGACCGCCAGCTTCCGCGCCTACACCTCGCCCGCGGAGAGCTTTGCCGACTACGTGCGCCTGCTGAAGACCAGCCCGCGCTACCAGCAGGCACTGCAGGCCGGCACCGATGTGCAGGGCTTCGCGCGCGGCCTGCAACGTGCCGGCTACGCCACCGACCCGCGTTACGCGGCCAAGATCGCCGCGATCGCCGGCGGCCCGACCATCGAGCGCGCCGTGGCCGCCGTGGCCGACGCCGGCTCACGCATCGGTCAGACCTTCGCCAGCACCGCAACCGCGGCGCTGGGTATCACTCGTCGTTGAGGAACCCCATGTCCAGCGTACTTTCCACCGGTACCAGTGCCCTGCTCGCCTTCCAGCGTGCGTTGGCCACCACCAGCCACAACGTGGCCAACCTCAACACGCCCGGCTACAGCCGGCAGAAGGTCGACTTCGCCACCGCCACCCCGCAGAACTACGGCTATGGCGACGTTGGCAACGGCACCCGCATCGTCGACATCCGCCGCGCGGCCGACCAGCTGGCGATCTCGCGCCTGCTCGACAGCAGCGGTGAGCTGGCGCGCCTGAAGCAGCTTTCGGGCATGGCCGACCGGGTCAATGCGCTGTTCTCCGACGCGGCCACCAACGTGGCCGGAGTCTGGTCGAACTTCTTCGACACCGTCAGCGGTCTGTCCTCCAACGCGGCCGGTACCGCCGACCGGCAGAACATGCTGGATGGTGGCAAGGCGCTGGCCAACCGCTTCAGCCAGCTCAACACCCATCTGAACAACCTCAATGGCGAGGTCAACAACGGGTTGATGGCCGGTGCCACCGAGGTCAACCGGCTGGCGTCGGAGATCGCGCAGATCAACGGTGCCATCGGCACCAACATCGCCAACGCCGCGCCCGACCTGCTGGACCGCCGCGATCAACTGATCTCGCAGCTGGTGGGCTACACCGGCGGCACCGCGGTGGTCCAGGACGGCGGCATCATGAACGTCTACACCGCCGGCGGCCAGGCGCTGGTGGTGGGCACCACCGCATCGAAGGTCACTACGGTGGCCGACCCGTACCAGCCCGAGCGCCTGCAGCTGGCGCTGCAGACCCAGGGCGGCACCATTACCCTGGACCCGAAGGCGGTCGGCGGCCAGATCGGTGGCCTGCTCGAGTTCCGCGACACCGTGCTGACCCCGGCCCAGGCCGAACTGGGCAAGCTGGCCGTCGGCCTGGCCGAGACGTTCAACAGCACCCACCGCCAAGGCGTCGACCTGTACGGCCAGATGGGCGGCGACTTCTTCAACATCGGCACGCCGCGTGTCACCGGTAATGCCGGCAACACCGGCACCGGCTCGATCACCGCCAGCTACGGCGATCTCGGCAAACTGGAAGCGCAGAACATCGTGCTGAAGTTCGATGGCAGCAACTGGGCTGCCAGCCGCGCCGACACCGGCGCCAGCGTGCCGCTGACCGGCACCGGTACTGCCGCTGACCCACTGGTCATCAACGGCGTGAAGCTGGTGGTTGGCGGTACCCCGGCAGCCAACGACCGCTTCCTGCTGCAGCCGACAGCCGGGGTGGCCGGCAGCCTGGAGATGGCGATCACCGATCCCTCGCGCATTGCCGCGGCGGCCGCGATCAAGGGTGCGGCAGCACTGGCCAACACCGGTACCGGCAAGCTGAGCGGCGTGACCGTGACCGACTCAGCCAACGCCAACCTGCGCAACCCGGCTGCAATCGTGTTCACCTCGGCCACCACCTACACCATCGATGGTGGCCCGCCGCAGACCTACACGCCCGGCCAGACCATCAGCGCCAACGGCTGGAGCTTCGTGCTCGATGGCGTGCCGAAGAATGGCGACACCTTCAACATCACCCCGACCCCGGCCGGCTCGTCGGACAACAGCAACGCGACCAAGCTGTCCAAGGTGGAATCGGCCAAGGCGTTCAACGCCGGCACGGTGACACTGGGCGGCGCATTGGGCGGGCTGACCACCCAGGTCGGCGCGGCGGCGCGTTCGGCGGAATACTCGCTGGGGGCGCAGCAGGTGATCGCCGACCAGGCGCAGGCGGCGCGTGACGAAGTCTCGGGCGTCAACCTCGATGAGGAAGCGGCCGACATGCTGCGCCTGCAGCAGGCCTACCAGGCCGCCTCGCAGCTGATTTCCACTGCCGACTCCATGTTCCAGACCATCCTGGGAGCCGTGCGCCGATGAGCAACCGTATCTCCACCGGGATGATGTACAGCCAGTCGGTCGCGCTGATGATGGCCAAGCAGGCCAAGCTCAGCCATCTGGAACAGCAGATCGCCACCGGCAGCAAGATCGTCAGCGCCAAGGACGATCCGGTCGCCGCAGGTGCCGCGGTTGGCCTGGACCGCAGCCTGGCCGCACTGGAGCGCATGAAGCTCAACGGCAACAACGTGCAGAACCGCCTGGGTGTGCAGGAAAACACCCTCGCCCAGGTCAACGACCTGATGGCACGCGTCAACGATCTGACCATCCAGGCCAGCAATCCCGCCTTGAGCGCGCCTGACAAGAAGACCCTGATCACCGAGTTGAACCAGATCCGAGAGGGCTTGCTGTCGCTGGCCAACAGCAGCGATGGCACCGGCCGCTACGTGTTCGGTGGTACCAACGACAGCGATCCGCCGTTCGCCAGGATTGACGGCAAAGTTGTCTATCGCGGCGACCAGACCCAGCGCCAGGTGGAAGTCGGCCCGGACACCTACGTGCGCGATGCCCTGCCCGGCAGCGAGATCTTCCTGCGCATTCCCACCGGCGATGGCTTCGTTGATGGCAGCGCAGCGGCAGGCAACACCGGCAACGGCGTGCTGACCAACATCACCCGCGATGGCAGCGACAGCTGGAACGGGCAGTCGTTCAGTGTGCGCTTCACTGCCGCCGACCAGTACGAAGTGCTCGACGGTGCCGGCAACGTGACCAGCACCGGCACCTACAAGGCCGGCAGCGAACTGGAGATCAACGGCGTTCGCCTGCAGATCGCGGGCGCGCCAGCGACAGGTGACAGCTTCAACGTGCAGGCGGCCAGCAGTCGCGACATCTTCGGCACCATGGACAAGCTGATCGCCGCGCTGGATGCCGATACCGGTACGCCGGCGAAGATGGCCGCGCAGCAGAACGAACTGCAGAGCGCATTGCGCGATGTCGGCCGCGCTGCGGAACGGATGATCGATTCGCGTGCTGCCGGCGGTGCGCAGCTGAATGCGCTGGACAATGCGGCGGAAATGCGTGAGGCCAATGGCGTGACGCTGAAGACCACGCTGTCGCAGATGCGCGACCTGGACTACGCCGACGCGTTGAGCCAGTACCAGCTGGAAAGCACCGCATTGCAGGCGGCACAGACACTGTTCTCGCAGATGCAGTCGATGTCGCTGTTCAACAAGATCCGCTGATTCCACGCGCCCGCGTTGGAGCCCAAGGCCGCGATGCCCTGCATCGCGGCCTTTTTCGTTTCCGCGGTCATGTACCGCTGCGCTGGCCCGGTACCGCCCGGCGCCACCCAAGGGTTGGCCCTGGTAGCGCCGGGCCATGCCCGGCGGATGTGCCGAGATCGCCCATCAAGCCCAGCCGTCCCCCGCCGATACCTTCATCAGCGTGGGGCAGGCATGACAGGCCGCCCTTCCCAGGGTTCACCCCGCCCCTTCCGGGCGGACGGAAATCCCCGGAAAAACAGCCTTCAGCGACGAAATTCGGCTGCAACGAAATTCCCCGCTAAAGGTTGTTGACAAAGCGCCGTTATTCATTTGGCAACGGCGAAGCACACAGCCAAACAAAAAAATCAGGCGGCGCTTCGTTTCATTCACCAACGGGTTCCACATAAGAGGAGACGACCCCATGGCACAGGTAATCAACACCAATACGATGTCGCTCAACGCTCAGCGCAACCTGAGCACCAGCGGCAGCTCGCTCGCTACCACCATCCAGCGCCTCTCGTCCGGCCTGCGCATCAACAGCGCGAAAGACGACGCCGCCGGCCTGGCCATCAGCGAGCGCTTCACCACCCAGATCCGTGGTCTGGACGTGGCCATCCGCAACGCCAACGACGGCATCTCGCTGGCCCAGGTCGCCGAGGGTTCGCTGAACGAAGTCGGCAACAACCTGCAGCGCATCCGCGAACTGGGCGTGCAGGCCTCCAACGCCACCAACTCGGCCAGCGACCGCAAGGCGCTGCAGGCTGAAGTGACCCAGCTGGTCAGCGAGATCGACCGCGTCGCCAAGCAGGCCGACTTCAACGGCACCAAGCTGCTGGACGGTTCGTTCACCAGCCAGCTGTTCCAGGTGGGCGCCAATGCCGGCCAGGCCATCGCCATCAACAGCGTGGTCAACGCCAAGGCCGATTCGCTGGGCGCGGCCAACTTCGCCAACGGCTACACCGGCACCGCTCTGGCCGTCGACAAGGCCACCGCCGATACCACCTACTCCGGCCTGCAGATCTCGGTGACCCCGCCGGGCGGCACCGCCACCACGGTCACCGTCAGCGACTTCACCGTGAAGGCAGGCGAGTCGATCACCTCGGCCACCGCTGCTGCGATCAACAACAAGCTGGGCGAAACCGGCGTGGTCGCCTCCGTCAACGCCGGCGTGGTCAGCCTGGCGTCGGTCAAGGACGGCCAGACCTTCACCCTGGGCGTCAGCGCGGCCACCCCGCCGGCCGGCGTCACCGCCGCCACCATCGCCGGCCTGGGCCTGACCGAGACCAGCACCAACGGCGGCACGCTGACTGGCGCAACGACCAGCTTCGTCAAGGACCTGAACGTCACCACGGCCGAGGGCGCACAGAAGGCGATGTCGATCGTCGACAAGGCCCTCGAATCGGTCAACAGCGTGCGCGCCGACCTCGGCGCCATCCAGAACCGCTTCACCTCGGTGGTCGCCAACCTGCAGACCTCCTCGGAGAACCTGTCCGCATCGCGCAGCCGCATCCGCGATACCGACTTCGCCAAGGAAACCGCCGAGCTGACCCGCACCCAGATCCTGCAGCAGGCCGGTACGGCCATGCTGGCCCAGGCCAACCAGGTACCGCAGAACGTGCTCAGCCTGTTGCAGCGCTGACATGAGCCGCCCCCGGGGCACGTCGGGGGCGTCTAACCCAACTCACGTGCAACCGCTCAAGGACCTCTCCTCATGGCACAAGTAATCAACACCAACACGATGTCGTTGAATGCTCAGCGTAACCTGAGCACCAGCGGCAGCTCGCTGGCCACCACCATCCAGCGCCTGTCCTCCGGTTCGCGCATCAACAGTGCCAAGGACGATGCGGCCGGCCTGGCCATCTCCGAGCGCTTCGGCACGCAGATCCGTGGTACCGACGTGGCCATCCGCAATGCCAACGACGGCATCTCGCTGGCCCAGGTCGCCGAAGGTTCGCTGACCGAAATCGGCAACAACCTGCAGCGCGTCCGCGAACTGTCGGTGCAGGCCTCCAACGCCACCAACTCCGACAGCGATCGCAAGGCGCTGCAGGCCGAAGTGACCCAGCTGGTTTCGGAAATCGACCGCGTCGCCAAGCAGTCGGACTTCAACGGCACCAAGCTGCTGGACGGTTCGTTCTCCAGCCAGCTGTTCCAGGTTGGCGCCAATGCGGGCCAGGCCATCGCCATCGACAAGACCGTCGATGCCAAGGCCGGTTCGCTGGGCACTACCAAGTTCGCTGCTGATGTCACCGGCACCGCGATCGCCGCCGCAACCGCTGATGGCTCGGTTGCTGGCTTGACCATTAACTCGATCGCCATTGACAAGGTCGATTACAAAAACGGCGCGACCGGCGCCGAGATTGCCAAGTCGATGGCCACTGCCATCAACGCCAAGATCGGCGAGTCGGGCGTATACGCAACCGTGGGCGGTGCTGGCAAGGATCAGATCGTACTCAGCTCGGTCAAGGCCGAGAAGGATCTGGTTGTCGGTGGCACCGTCGCCGGCTCCGGCCTGGCTGCCGCCACCACCACTGCTGCAGCCACGGCGACCAGCAGCGTGGTCCAGAGCCTGGATGTCACCAGCGTCAAGGGTGCACAGCAGGCACTGGAAGTGGTCGACAAGGCGCTGGGTTCGATCAACAGCACCCGTGCCGACCTCGGTGCGATCCAGAACCGCTTCACCTCGGTGGTGGCCAACCTGCAGACGTCGTCGGAAAACCTGTCCGCATCGCGCAGCCGCATCAAGGACACCGATTTCGCCAAGGAAACCGCTGAGCTGACCCGCACCCAGATCCTGCAGCAGGCCGGTACGGCCATGCTGGCCCAGGCCAACCAGGTGCCGCAGGGCGTGCTCAGCCTGCTGCGCTGATCCGCTCTCTGATCGACCTCCGGGCGTCGCATGACGCGGCGCCCGGATCCTGAAATACGTTCCACCTTCGCCAAAGGAAAAGCACCATGGCACAAGTCATCAACACCAACACCATGTCCCTGAATGCTCAGCGCAACCTGAGCACCAGCGGCAGCTCGCTCGCTACCACCATCCAGCGCCTGTCCTCCGGTTCGCGCATCAACAGCGCCAAGGACGACGCGGCCGGCCTGGCGATTTCCGAGCGCTTTGGTACCCAGATCCGCGGCACCGACGTGGCCATCCGCAATGCCAACGACGGCATCTCGCTGGCCCAGGTCGCCGAAGGTTCGCTGACCGAAATCGGCAACAACCTGCAGCGCGTCCGCGAGCTGTCGGTGCAGGCCGCCAACGCCACCAACTCCGATAGTGACCGCAAGGCGCTGCAGGCCGAAGTCACTCAGCTGGTCTCGGAAATCGACCGCGTCGCCAAGCAGTCCGAGTTCAACGGCACCAAGCTGCTGGATGGCACCTTCTCCAGCCAGCTGTTCCAGGTCGGCGCCAACGCCGGTCAGGCCATCGCCATCGACAAGGTAGTCGACGCAAAGACAGCCTCGCTGGGCAACTCCACCTTCGCGGTGGCCTACAAAGGCACCGCGCTGGATAATGCTGCCACCGCTGCCGTGAACGAGGACTTGGCCACCGCTGACACCAAGTTTACCGGTCTGCAGGTGTCGGTCACCCCGAAGGGTGGCACGGCCACCGCCATCAACATCGGTGACATCTCGGTCAAGGCCGGAGAGTCCATTTCCAAGGCTACTGCCGCCGCCATCAATGCGAAACTGGGCGAAACCGGCGTCATGGCCAGCGTGGACAAGGGCGTTATCAGCCTGTCGTCGGTGAAAGACAGCCAGACCTTCGCACTGGCCGCCGGCGGCCCGGCCACCGCCGGCGCTACCGCCGTCGCTGCCGATTTCGCCAACATCGGCCTTGACGAGAGCAGCACAAACGGCGGCACCATGACCGGCGTGACTGCTAGCGTGCTGTCGTCGGTGAACATCTCCACAGTGGAAGGTGCACAGAAGGCGCTGGAGATCGTCGACAACTCGTTGAACTCGATCAACAGCACCCGCGCCGACCTCGGTGCGATCCAGAACCGCTTCACCTCGGTGGTGGCCAACCTGCAGACCTCGTCGGAGAATCTGTCGGCGTCGCGCAGCCGCATCAAGGACACCGATTTCGCCAAGGAAACCGCTGAGCTGACCCGCACCCAGATCCTGCAGCAGGCCGGTACGGCCATGCTGGCCCAGGCCAACCAGGTGCCGCAGGGCGTGCTCAGCCTGCTGCGCTGATCCACGGCAAGAAGGCGCCGCTACCGTCGGATTGAACCGACGGTAGCGGCAACCCGACAGCCACGGCGTACACAGATGCGGGCCATGCCCGGCCCGGGAAGCGTCCCGAACCGGCTTGGCATCGCCCGCCCCTGCGGACCTCTCTTTCAGCGTTGTGCATTTTGACTGTACGTACCGGGCGGCTTCGTCTCCCCCCGATTGTCAGTAGCCTGATCCCTCCCCTGCATTGGGGGAGGGTTTTTTACAGACCCCCGGCAGCCCGCGGTGAACCCACCCGCACCCTGCCCCAGACCTCCTGCAACCAGCGTGCCAGAACTGCCCTGCCGGCCAGTGGCACGGCGCATGCATCAACGAAGTCCTCAAGACCCAGCGGCGCAGGCCGCTATTTTCGTTGACGACGGGCCGCCGCACGACGGCCAGGCCCGTATACCAGGAGAAACGACGTGGCAGACTTTGGATACGGTGGCATTGGCTCAGGGCTGGACATCTCCAGCATCGTCAACCAGCTGGTCGCGGCGGACCGCAAGCCGGCCGACAATGCGCTGAACCTGCAGCAGTCCAAGACCAAGATGCAGCTGTCGTCGCTCGGCACGGTCACCTCGGCCTTCGACAAGCTGAAGACCGCACTGACCGCTTTGAAGGCCACCACCGCCTTCGACACCCGCACCGTCACCGCCACCGGCAAAGCCGGCCCCAACAACGCCAACGATGTGCTGACCGCGTCGGTAGCGCTGTACGACGTGGGCACCAGCAAGGCCGCCGCGTCCAACGGCACCCATCTGATCGAGGTGAAGAACCTGGCATCGGCACACAAGCTGATCGCCGACACCTCGGTGCCCAAGACCGACACCTTCGGTGCCGGAACCTTGACGCTGACCGTCGGCGTGGGTGACAAGGCCAAGACGATGAACGTGCAGGTGGAGGAAGGCGACACGCTTACCACCGTCCGCAACAAGATCGACGCCGCTGGCCGCAAGGAAGGCGTGCAGGCCACGCTGATCAGCTCCGGCGACAACCAGTACCTGTCCATCGCCCAGGAAAAGACCGGTGCAGCCAGCGCCATCAAGCTGGAATACGCCGGCAGCGATCCGAAGCTGGGTGCGCTGGTCGGCAGCCTGAAGGAAAACAGCCCCGCCAAGGATGCGCTGCTCACCATTGATGGTGTGGAAGTAGTGAGTGCCAGCAACACCGTGGCCGATGCCGTGCCAGGCCTGACCCTGAACCTGAAGGAACAGGGCAAGAGCACGGTGGTCATCAGCACCGACACCACTGCCGCGACCAAGGTGATGCAGGAGTTCGTGACCGCCTACAACGCGGCCGTCGCGGCGATCAACACCGAAACCAAGTACGACCCGAAGACCAAGGAAGCCGCCGCACTGACCGGCGACGCACAGATGCGTGGCGCGATCGCGCAGCTGCGTTCGACGATGTCCGGCGTGCTCAAGGACCTGGCGGGCGACCAGCTGGACGCCAAGGCGCTGGGCCTGCAGACCCGCGGCTACCCCAACGCCGATGGCACCCTGGTGCTGGACAGCACCAAGTTCGCCGCCGCCCTCGCCGCCCAGCCGGAGAAGATCCGCCAGGCGGTCACCGGCGATACCGGTGGTGCCGGCCGGCTGTATTCACTGGTGGACGGCTACGTCAGCACCACGGTCGGCAAGGAAGGCGCCTTCGTCGCCCGCACCAAGGGACTGAACACCACCCTGGACAACATCGACAAGCGCCGCAAGGACCTGGACGCGCGCATGGTCGGTGTCGAGGCCCGTTACAAGAAGCAGTTCGTGGCATTGGACAGCCTGATGGGCAAGCTGCAGCAGAGCAACACCGCGCTGCAGCAGCAGCTGGCCCAGTTGAACCGCTGAGGAAACACGCACGGCGCTCAAGTTTGGCGCCGTACGCACCGATAACGGACGCAACAGCAATCATCGCAGTGCCGGCGTCAACGGTCCCTTCGACCGCACCCCGGCACCCCGCGCAAGGGAGAATCACGAATGTACGGTTCCAGCCGTCAGTACGCCGAGCAATACCGCCAGGTGGGTGTGACCAGTGCGGTCGCCGATGCCGATCCGCACAAACTGGTGGCGCTGCTGCTGTCCGGCGCACTGGAGCGCGTACGCCGTGCCCAGGCCACCCTCGAACAAGGCGATCAGGCCGGCAAGGGCAAGGCGATCGGCGAAGCATGCGCGATCGTCGCCCACCTCAACGGCTCGCTGGACCATGAAGCCGGCGGCGAGATCGCCGGCAACCTGTCGGCCCTGTACGACTACCTGCTGCAGCGCCTGACCGAGGCCAACCTGCACAACGATCGCGCTGCACTGGACGAATCGCTGCAGCTGCTGGGCGAAATCGACGGTGCCTGGAATGCCATCCCGCACGAACAGCGCCGTCCCGCGGCGGTGGCGCCATGAGCCTGCTCGAGCTCAATGCGCAGCTGGATGCCTTCGAGAAGGCCCTCGACGAAGAGGCATTCGAACAGGCCGACAGCCTGCTCGACGGCCATGACAGCACCCTGCATGCCCTGCTGAGCCAACCGTTGACCAGCGCCGACCACGCACCGCTGTCGGCGCTGCTGGAACGCCAGCAGAGCCTGATTGGCCTGCTGCGCCAGCGCCGCGATGCCGTATCGGTGCAGATGCAGGACGGCCGCCGCTCCCTTCGCGCCGCGCATGCCTACCTGCAGGCAGAATCGCTGGCATGACCGTCCTGCCGACCACGTCCCTGCACCACCCGGCCGAAAGCGAGCTGTTCGACGAAACGCTCAGCTGCGAACTGGCCCTTCCCGCCGAGTTCCAGGCCGGCAGTGCAGTGGGCCGGACCAGCAGTGCCGAAGGCCTGCTGCGCAGCCTGGCGCTGGTCGAAGACAGTCGCATCGACGAGCACGAAGAACGCAGCGAAGCCAGCCTGCAGCTGCAGCGCCTGGAAGCCAAGGTGGACCTGACCATGGTCCTGCTCGGCCGCCTGATCCGCCAGCAGGGCCAGGAACCGACGCTGCGCCCGGTGCGCTGGTCGCGCCGCGGCATCCGCCTGCAGCTGGGCCCGCGCAGTGGCAGCCTGCCCGGCCAGGCCGGCGTCGTCCGCCTGCAACCCAGCGACTGGCTGCCCGACCATATCGACCTGCCGGTGGAAGTCATCGCCGAAGCAGCCGATGGCGGCGGCGGCCACTACCTGTGGCTGCGTTTCCATCACCTCGGCGATGGTCTGGAAATGGCAATGGAACGGCATCTGTTCCGGCTGCATCGGCGGCAGGTGGCCGAGGCCCGTCGCGCACGCTGAAATCTGCCACCATGCAGGCATACGGCCAGCCCTTGGCGTGCCCGTTCAGCTAAGTTAAGGTGGACCCCCCTCCCCAACCTCCAGCGTGCCTGTGCGAGTTCTCATCGTCGACGATCACACCCTGGTTCGCGCCGGCCTGGCGCGGCTGCTGCAGGGGTTTGCCGACGTGCAGCTCGTCGCCGAGGCCAGCAATGCCGAACAGGCACTGCAGATGGCCCTGCAGCACGCGCCGGATGTGGTGCTGATGGACCTGTCGCTGCCCGGCCGTACCGGCCTGGAAGCACTGAGCGACATCCGCCTGCGCGCACCGGGTACGCGCATCGTGATGATGACCATGCATGATGACGCCGCCCACGTGCGCGATGCACTCGATCGCGGCGCCGTCGGTTTCGTGGTGAAGGATGCCGCGCCGCAGGAACTGGAATTGGCGCTGCGTGCCGCGCATGCCGGCCAGGTATTCCTGAGCCCGCAGATCTCGGCCAAGATGCTGGCACCGATGCTCGGCCGCGAAAAGCCGACCGGCATAGCCGCACTGTCGCCGCGCCAGCGCGAGATCCTTCGCCGCATCGGCAAGGGCGAGAGCAACAAGGAAATCGCCGCCGACCTTGGCATCAGCGTCAAGACGGTGGAGACCCATCGCGCGCGAATGATGGAATCACTGGGCTGCCGTCGCGCCAACGATCTGCTGCTGCTGGCTGCGCGCCACCAGCACGAGCTGGAATGACGTCCTCGCGACACGGGTAACGCCGTGGTGCCGCCCACGGGCTTGGCGACGAAATACCGTCACCCACACGTGCCCCGACGGGATTCCGTACGAGGAGCGCGGGCGAGCACCACGGCGATCGACCACGAATCAATGAGTTAGCGACCGGAATCGTCAAATTCCCGCGCTTGTGTAGGGGATTTCCTTACAAACTGTCGGGAATACCACCAACCCCCTCAGGAACCCCCCGATTCCGCGCCTGCCGGATCAAAAGCAAGATGTGTTCCACAAGGCGTCGGGGAGCGGCGCCGGGGACTCACGATGAAGGCTTCACTTTCGACCCAGCTGGGTCAACAGCTTCACCTCACCCCGCAGTTGCTGCAGTCGATCAGGCTGCTGCAGCTCGACGGCCTGCACCTGGAGCAGGAAATCCAGCGCCTGCTGGAATCCAATCCGCTGCTGGAAATCGAAGACGCCGAAGCGCCCGCCGCTGAAGCCACCGATGCAGCCAGAACCACGCTCGATACGGCTGCGTTCGACGAGCTGCCCGAATCCTCGATGTGGGATGTGTCCGGCGCCAACTGGCAGGACGGCGATGACGACCGCATGGCACGCATCGCCGCTGGCGAATCGAGCGATCCGCAGCTGCGCGTGCTGCAGCGCCTGGCGCTGGACCTGGACGAGCGCGAACTGGCCGTGGCCGCCTTCTGGCTGGAACACTGCGACGATGCCGGCTATCTGCAGGCACCGCTGGCACAGCTGCAGCTGCTGGCCAGCGCGCAGTTCGACATCGATGCCAACGGCGTTGAAGCGATCCGTCAGCACCTGCTGCAAGGCGAGCCGGCCGGCATGGCCGCGCAGGACCTGCGCGAATCGCTGCTGGCCCAGCTGTGCAGCCTGCACGGGGTGGTGCCGGCACGTCATCTCGCCGCGCGCA
Source organism: Stenotrophomonas sp. LMG 10879 (assembly GCF_002750935.1). Classification (NCBI taxonomy): domain Bacteria; kingdom Pseudomonadati; phylum Pseudomonadota; class Gammaproteobacteria; order Lysobacterales; family Lysobacteraceae; genus Stenotrophomonas; species Stenotrophomonas sp. LMG 10879. The sequence goes on along the minus strand of NZ_PEJT01000001.1, from coordinate 200,155 downwards.
TTCTGGACGGCGCGCTCGATGCCTTGGCCGCCCACGACTACCCTGCCCTCGCCCGCCAGCACGATGCCGAGATCGAGGACGTGCGCGAAGCCGTTCGCCTGATCCTGTCGCTGCAGCCGCGCCCGGGCGACAGCCTGCTGCCCGAGCGCAATGCGGTGGTGGTGCCCGACGTGGTCGCCTGGCACGCCGATGAACAATGGAAGGTGGCACTGAACCCGGCCACCAGCCGCCGGGTGTCGATCAACAGCCAGTACGAACAGGCCCTCGCCGAGACCAGCGACGCCGCCCCCGCGCTGCGCGAGATGCTGCAGGAGGCGCGTTGGTTCAGCCGCGGCCTGTCGATGCGCTACGACACCCTGCTGCGCACCGCGCGGGTGATCGTCGAGCGCCAGGCGGCCTTCCTGGTGCGTGGCGAGGAAGCCATGGCACCCTTGACCCTGAAGGAAGTGGCCGAGGAAATCGGCATGCACGAATCCACCGTTTCGCGCATCACCACCGGCAAGTACCTGCAGACCCCGCGCGGCACCTTCGAGCTCAAGCACTTCTTCGCCGTGCGCCTGGAAGGGGCCAGCGTGTCCGGCCAGGCGGTCAAGGCCATGGTCCGCCGCCTGATCGACGCCGAGCCCGCCGGTCGCCCGCTGGCCGACGAGGCCATCGCTGGCCTGCTGTCCCGCCAGGGGGTGAACATTGCCCGTCGAACCGTCGCAAAATACCGCGAACAACTGGATATCGCCCCGGCCCGCGAACGGCGCCGGGTCAACGCCAGGCAACCGCAGCTGGCCCGGGTGGGCTGAAAAGGATGTTGGACATGAACAAGCTCACAGTTCTGCTGGTCGATGACCACGAGGGCTTCATCAACGCGGCGATGCGCCACTTCCGCAAGATCGACTGGCTGCAGATCGTCGGCAGCGCCGGCAACGGCCTGGAAGCGATCGAACGTTCGGAGAGCCTGCGCCCGCAGGTGGTGTTGATGGATCTGGCAATGCCGGAAATGGGCGGCCTGCAGGCCACCCGCCTGATCAAGTCGCAGGACGATGCACCGTACATCGTGATTGCCAGCCACTTCGACGACGTCGAGCACCGCGAACACGCGCTGCGCGCCGGCGCCGACAACTTCGTCAGCAAGCTGTCCTACATCCAGGAAGTCATGCCGATCCTGGAAGGCCTCAGGGAGGATCGGTCGTGAGCGAATCGCGCATCCTGGTACTGGACAACGATGCGGTGCGTGCCGAGCGCACCGTCGCCCTGCTGGAATTCATGGACTTCAACCCGCGCTGGGTTTCCGACGCCGCCGATTTCGACCTGGCCCGCCAGCGTCAGAACGACTGGATGGCGGTGATCGTCGGCAACCTGGACGACAGTGCCGCCAGCACCGCGCTGTACGCCTGGCTCGGTGGCAGCAGCCTGCCGCCGCCGGTGCTGCTGGCCGACGGTGACGCCACTGCGTTCGCCCACCGGCATGGCCTGCATGAAGCCAACATCTGGCCGCTGGAAGCGCCGCTGCGCCATGCGCAGATGGAAGCCCTGCTGCGCCGTGCCAGCCTCAAGCGCCTGGATGCCGAACACCAGGCCGGTGCCGTGCAGGACCAAGGCCCGACCGGCAATGGTCCGGCGGTCAGCGCACTGCGCACGATGATCGAACAGGTCGCCGCATTCGACACCACCGTGCTGGTGCTGGGCGAATCGGGCACCGGCAAGGAAGTGGTATCGCGCAGCATCCACCAGCGCTCGCCACGCCGCGACGGTCCGTTCGTGGCGATCAACTGCGGAGCGATTCCGGCGGAACTGCTGGAAAGCGAACTGTTCGGCCACGAGAAAGGCGCCTTCACCGGCGCACTGACGGCGCGCAAGGGCCGTTTCGAAATGGCCGAGGGCGGCACCCTGCTGCTCGATGAAATCGGCGACATGAGCCTGCCGATGCAGGTCAAGCTGCTGCGCGTGCTGCAGGAGCGCAGCTTCGAGCGTGTTGGCGGCAACCAGACCATCCGCTGCAACGTGCGGGTGATCGCCGCGACCCATCGCGACCTGGAAAGCCGGATCGCCGATGGCAAGTTCCGCGAGGATCTGTTCTATCGCCTCAACGTGTTCCCGATCGACGTGCCGGCGCTGCGCGAGCGTCGCGAAGACCTGCCGGCGTTGGTGGAAACCATCGCCACCCAGCTGGCGCGTACCGGTCGTGGCGAAGTGCGCTTCACCCCGGAAGCGTTGCAGGCGCTGGCCGGTTATGAGTGGCCGGGCAACGTGCGCGAGCTGACCAACCTGGTCGAACGCCTGGCGGTACTGCACCCGGGTGGCTCGGTGCGCGTGCAGGATCTGCCGGCACGTTATCGCGGTGATGCCGCGCTGGCCACCATGGCAGTTGCCACAGCGCCGCCGGTGGTCGCCAGCGAAGAGCGCCTGGACCTGCGCAGCTTCTCGTTCCACACCCCGGGCAGCGGCAACCAGCCGTCGCTCGAACACGGCATCGCCGTCAACCGCGCCGCCGCGCCCGCCGCGTTGCCGGACGACGGCCTGGACCTGCGCAACCACATGGCCAACATCGAACTGGGCCTGATCAACGAAGCACTGGAACGCACCCAGGGCGTAGTCGCCCACGCAGCCCAGCTGCTCGGCCTGCGCCGCACCACCCTGGTGGAAAAGCTGCGCAAGTACGGCATCGAACGCGAGCCGGCCGAACTGGCCAGCTGAATCGCGTTGCCAGCATGAAGGGGGCACGAACGCCTGGGCTTGCCCGGGCGTTGGTGTTTGTGGGGGGTGTTGTTGCCGGGCTGCCGCCCGGCACCCGCAGAGGCGACAGCCAAAGCAGCGGTCGAAGCAACAGCAACAGCTGGCTTCCTGCGCGATGCGCGGGCGGGCCAGGTTGCGGGGGACGCTGCAAGTACGTCCCTGTAAGCTCGGTCGCGCCATCCATGGCGCTCACGCCCCCGCAACCTGACCCGCCCACGCCTCCGGCGGTTTCCTTGTGACGGAGGGTTCGCGCCATGTAGCGCCGAGCTTGCTTCGAAGCACGCGGAGTATATGTCGACACATCTATCTGTTGAAGGTCTGCGCCGCTCCAGTTGGAGCCATAGGCCAAAAAACCGACGCCGGTGAAATGACGCGTCACACATCCCCAGGAACGCCCCATCCACGCATGGCGTGGATCTACTGTGTCGACCAAGGTCGACACCCACCAGCAGCACGGAACGCCATTCCGACACATCGCGGAGATCTGTCGAAGGCGGGGTGGGTCCGGTTGCGGGGGCGTGAGCGCCATGGATGGCGCGACCGAGCCTACAGGGACGTATTCACGGCGTCCCCCGCAACCGGACCCACCCCGCCATCCCACGGAATGCAGGTTTTTGACGTTGACGTTGCCGTTGCTTCGGCAGGTGCAGGGCGCAGCCCTGCCGAACACCCCCCAACCCTCACGTCACTGAACCGATCAGCCATTTCGGCACGGCACTTGCACTAGCTCCAGCAGACACCCCCATCCCTGTTTCTGGAACCGTTGCAGATGTCCCACTCCGTCACTTCGATCCTTTCCCAGATCCGCTCCTACCAGACCCAGGTGGGACAGCCCGCGCTCAACCCGCTGGCCGAAGCGCCGCGTAGCAATGCCCTGCCGGGCACGGTGCTGGATGCGCCGCAGGTCCAGCCTGCCAGCTTCACCGAAACCCTGCGCGGCGCCATCGCCGGCGTCAACGACGCGCAACAGAAATCCGGCGCCCTCGCCAAGGCCTTCGAACTGGGTGAGCCCGGCGCCGACCTGGCCAAGGTGATGGTCGCCTCGCAGCAGTCCCAGATCGCCTTCCGCGCCACCGTGGAAGTCCGTAACCGTCTCGTCCAGGCTTACCAGGACGTGATGAACATGCCGCTGTAAGGATAGAAACGCATGGCCCTGTCGCTCTCCAAGGAATCCCTGAACGCCGAAAAGGCGGGCCAGTGGTTCGACCGGCTGCAAAGCCTGCAGATCACCCGTCGGCTCGGACTGATGGCGATGATCGCCGTGGCCGTGGCGGCAGGCCTGTTCGTGTTCTTCTGGTCGCAGAAGCCGGGCATGGTGCCGCTGTACACCGGCCTGGACCAGAAGGCCACCGCTGAAGCGACCGACCTGCTGCGTGCCGCACAGATTCCGTTCCAGCTGGACCCGGCCACCGGTGGCATCACCGTGCCGGAAAAGAACCTGCACGATGCCCGCCTGAAACTGGCGGGCTCGGGCCTGACCGACAGCGGCAAGCTCGGCTTCGAGCTGATGGAGCGCGACCCGGGCTTCGGTGTCAGCCAGTTCGTGGAAAGCGCGCGCTACCAGCACGCACTGGAAACCGAGCTGTCGCGCACCATCAACACGCTGCGTCCGGTGCGCGATTCGCGCGTGCATCTGGCCATTCCCAAGCCCAGCGCGTTCACCCGCCAGCGTGACGTGGCCAGTGCCTCGGTCACCCTGGAACTGCGCGGCGGCCAGCAGCTGGAACGCAGCCAGGTCGATGCGATTGTGCACATGGTGGCTGCCGCCATTCCCGATCTGGCGCCGGAACGCGTCACCGTGGTCGACCAGAGCGGGCGCATGCTCAGCGTCAGTGACCCGAACAGCGAAGCGGCGGTCAACGCTGCCCAGTTCGAACAGGTGCGCCGCCAGGAAACCTCGTTCAACCAGCGCATCCGCGAACTGCTGGAACCGATGACCGGCCCCGGCCGGGTCAATCCGGAAGTCAGCGTGGACATGGACTTCTCGGTGACCGAAGAAGCGCGCGAGCTCTACAACGGCGAGCCGCAGAAGCTGCGCAGCGAGCAGATGAGCGAGAACAGCAGCAGCACGCCGGGCCCGCAGGGCGTACCGGGTGCCACCAGCAACAGTCCGCCGGGCCAGGCCGCCGCACCGGCCACCGCGCAGGCGCCAACCGAAAGCAGCAAGAACGCGACCCGCAACTACGAGCTGGACCGCACCCTGCAGCACACCCGGCAGCCAGCCGGCCGCATCAAGCGCGTATCGGTCGCGGTACTGGTGGACAACGTGCCGCGCGCCGGCGCCAACGGCAAGGTTGCACCGCAGCCGCTGTCGGCGGCCGAACTGACCCGGGTCGAGGCACTGGTCAAGCAGGCCGTCGGCTTCAGTGCCGAGCGCGGCGACACCGTGTCGGTGATGAATGCCCCTTTCGTGCGTGATACCACGCCGGTGGAAGGCCCGGCCTGGTGGGAACTGCCGTGGGTGCACGATGCCGGCCGCATGCTGCTGGGTGCGCTGGTGGTGATGGCGCTGCTGTTTGGCGTGCTGCGCCCGGCACTGCGTGGCATCACCGGGCAGAACCGCAAGAACGAAGAACTGGCGCTGGAACCGCATACCGCGGACGTGCAGCTGGTCGATGACGATGGCACCCCGCTGCCGGCGCTCGGCGCCGACCGGGCAAGCCTGGGCGGGCCGGAAGCATTGGCCCTGCCGGTGGATTCTTATGAGGAACGACTGCGGATGGCGCGTGAAGCCGTGAAGACCGACTCCAAGCGCGTGGCCCAGGTGGTCAAGGGCTGGGTGGCCAATGACTGAGGTCGCTCCCCTGACCGGCGTGCAGCGCGCCGCCGTCCTGCTGCTGTCGCTGGGTGAACTGGACGCGGCCGAAGTGCTGCGCCACATGGAGCCGAAGGAGGTGCAGAAAATCGGCATCGCCATGGCCACCATGTCCGACATCACCCGCGAACAGGTGGAACGGGTGATGGACCAGTTCAGCCAGGAACTGGGCTCGAAGACCTCGCTGGGCGTGGGCTCGGACGACTACATCCGCAACATGCTGGTGCAGGCGCTGGGCAGCGAGAAGGCCGGCAATCTGATCGACCGCATCCTGCTGGGCCGCAATACCACCGGCCTGGATGCACTGAAGTGGATGGACCCGCGTGCGGTGGCCGATCTGGTGCGCAACGAGCACCCGCAGATCATCGCGATCGTGATGGCGCACCTGGAAACCGACCAGGCCGCCGACGCGCTGAAGCTGCTGCCCGACCGCACCCGTGTGGACGTGCTGCTGCGCATCGCCACCCTCGACGGTATTCCGCCCAATGCGCTGAACGAACTCAACGAGATCATGGAACGCCAGTTCGCCGGCAACCAGAACCTGAAGTCGTCCAACATCGGCGGCGTGCAGTGTGCGGCCAACATCCTCAACTTCATGGACAGCGGCCAGGACCAGGCGATCCTGGGCGAGATCGCACGCATCGACGCACCGCTGAGCGGCCGCATCCAGGACCTGATGTTCGTGTTCGACGACCTGGTGGACCTGGACGACCGCGAGATGCAGCTGGTGCTGCGCGAAGTCAGCGGCGAACGACTGGGCCTGGCGCTGCGCGGCGCCGACATCAAGGTGCGCGACAAGATCACCCGCAACATGTCCCAGCGCGCGGCCGAGATCCTGCTGGAAGACATGGAAGCGCGCGGCCCGGTGCGCCTGTCCGACGTGGAAGTGGCGCAGCGCGAGATCCTGGCCATCGTCAAGCGCATGGCCGATGAGGGCACCGTCACCATCGGTGGCAGCGCGGAGGCGATGCTGTGAGCAACGTCGTGCGCTGGCTTGCCCCGGATCTGCTGGCCCAGCCCGAACCGGTGCTGGACCACGACGATGCCTTCGAACTCACCGAGCCGGACCCGGAGCATGAGCCGGAGCCGCCGCTGCAGCTGCCTACCCTGGAAGAAATCCAGGCGATCCAGGACAGCGCCGAGAAGGAAGGTTTCGACCACGGCCATGCCGATGGTTTCAGCCAGGGCCAGGCCGAGGTGCGCCGGCTGGTCGCGCAGATCGAGGGCATCCTCGACAACTTCGGACGGCCGCTGGCGCGCCTGGAAAATGAAGTGGTCGGCGCGCTCGGCGAACTGGCGGTACGCATCGCCGGTGCGCTGGTCGGCCGTGCCTACGAGGCCGATCCGGCGCTGCTGGGGCAACTGGTCGGCGAGGCGATTGACGCCGTAGGCGGCAGCAACCGTGAGGTGGAGGTGCGCCTGCATCCGGATGACATCACCGCCCTCGCCCCGTTGTTGACCCTGTCGCCGCAGCAGCGCCTGGTGCCCGACACCAGCCTGAGCCGTGGTGACCTGCGCGTGCATGCTGAAGCAGTGCGCATCGACGGCACGCTGGAAGCGCGCCTGCGCGGCGCCCTGGATGCCGTGATCCGCCAGACCGGAGCCATCGCATGAACACCGATACCGCCGCGACACCGTCGCCGCCGGCCGACTGGGCGGTTGCCCGCAATCTGCGCCTGGGCAACCGCCTGGACAGCCTGAAGGTCGACACCGCGCACGGCCGCGGGCTGATCCGCGAGGGCGTGTTGCGCCGGGCGGTCGGCCTGACCCTGGAAGCGGTCGGCTGCGAAGCACCGCTCGGCGCCAGCTGCAAGGTGGAAGTGGTCGATGGCGGCTGGGTCGATGCCGAAGTGGTCGGCTTCGCCGGCGAACGCACCTACCTGATGCCCAGCGCCGAACTGCATGGCCTGCTGCCGAATGCGCGGGTGGTGCCATCGGCCCGCCGTGGTGGCGTGGAAGTGGGCGAAGGCCTGCTCGGCCGCGTCATCGACAGCGATGGCGTGCCGTTGGACGGCAAGGGCCCGATCCGTGCGGAAGGCCACGTCGGCATGGCGGGCGTCTCGATCAATCCGCTGGCACGCGAACCGATCACCCAGCCGCTGGACGTGGGCGTGCGCGCGATCAATGCACTGCTGCCGATCGGCCGAGGCCAGCGTGTCGGCCTGTTCGCCGGTTCCGGCGTCGGCAAGTCGACGCTGCTGGGCATGATGACCCGCTACACCGCCGCCGACGTGATCGTGGTCGGCCTGATCGGTGAGCGTGGCCGCGAAGTGCGCGATTTCGTTGAAAGCACCCTCGGCGAGGAAGGTCTGCGCCGCGCCGTGGTGGTGGCCAGCCCGGCCGACCGTCCGCCGCTCGCCCGCCTGCATGGTGCCTACCGCGCCACCGCCATCGCCGAGTGGTTCCGCGACCAGGGCCTGAACGTCCTGCTGCTGATGGATTCGCTGACCCGCTTCGCCCAGGCGCAGCGCGAGATCGGCCTGTCGGTAGGTGAGCCGCCGACCACTCGCGGCTATCCGCCCTCGGTGTTCGCCAAGCTGCCGGCACTGGTTGAACGTGCAGGCAATGGCGCCAAGGGCCGCGGTTCGATCACCGCCTTCTACACCGTGCTGACCGAGGGCGACGATCCGCAGGATCCGATCGCCGATGCCGCGCGCGCAATTCTTGACGGTCACATCCTGCTCTCGCGCCGCGTGGCCGACAGCGGCCTGTACCCGGCGATCGACGTGGAATCGTCGGTCAGCCGCGTGGTCACGGAAATCGCCGACGAACCGTGGCGCCTGCGCATCCGCAAGCTGAAGCGGCTGGTCTCGGCCTACTCGGCCAACCGCGACCTGATCGCCATCGGCGCTTATCAGCGGGGCAACGACGCCGCAACCGATGAAGCCCTTGAGCGCTGGCCGGAAATCATGGAATTCCTCGGCCAGGATGTCGCCAAGGCCGCAGATCTACCGCACAGCCAGGCGGCGTTGCAGCGCCTGGTGGAACAAGAGAATGAGAGGCTGACATGATCCAGTCCAAGCGCATCGATCCGCTGCTGAAGCGGGCCCAGGAACACGAAGACGCGGTCGCCCGCGACCTGGCCGAGCGCCAGACCGTGCTCGACACCCATCTGTCACGCCTGGACGAACTGCGTCGCTACGCCGAGGAGTATGCCTCGCAACAGATGGCCGACGCGCAGATGGCCGCGACCAGCCCGGCGCAGCTGCTGAACCGGCGCGCCTTCCTGGACCGGCTGGACAGCGCGGTGGAACAGCAGCAGCAGACCGTCAACGGCAACCGCGAAAAAGTGGAAGCCGAGCGTGCGCGCCTGATCCTGGCCAGCCGTGACAAGGCGGTGCTGGAACAGCTGGCCGCCAGCTACCGCGCGCAGGAAAAGGTGGTGACCGACCGCCGCGACCAGCGCCAGATGGATGACATCGGCGCACGCCGCGCGCGCCTGGCACAGACCGAAGACCAGGATGATGGCGAGCAGGGAGGCCGGTCGTGATGCCTTCACCCCTGAGCAGCAACGCCAGCGCACCGACGCCCGGCGGCAGCGGCAATGCCAGCAGTACGCGCACCTCGAGCACTGATTCGGGCAAGGATTTCGGCCAGATGCTGCAAGGCGGCAGCGCGTCGACCGCCACTACCGGCGCGGCGGCCACCGCCAGCAGCCCCGCGAAGCCGGCCAACGCCACGTCAACCTCCGATGGCAATCCGGGCAAGGCGACGCCGCGACCGGCCGACGGCGAAACCGCCGCCACGGACGCCACGACATCGACACCCGCTGTACCGGCAACGTCTGCAGCGGCCGATGACAAGGACGCGCCGGCCAGCGCGGACGACGCACCCTGGCCGCCACTGGGGTTGGCCGGCCTGATGCTGGCCGTGCCCACCGGCGTCGATCCGACACCGGCGCTGCCGCCGCCAACCGCCAGCGATGCCGAAGCGCTGCCGTCCGCTGCACCGGCACTGCCGGCCGCCGCAGTGGCCGCCAACGTCGCACAGGGTGCGGCAGCGCCAGCCACCAGTGCATCGGCATCCGCTGGCGGCGACGCTGAGGCCAGCGGCCTGCCGTTGCCCGAGCTGGTGCTGGGTGGCAAGGCATTGGATCGTGCCGACGACGGCGACAGCCTGCAGATCGGCGACCGCGCGCCGCCGGCGCCGCTGCAGCCCCCGCTGCCCGCCGCCCTGCAGGATCTGAAGGCCGCACTGGCCAGCAATGCCGTCTTCAATGGCGAACCGACCCCCAAGCCGGTGCTGGGCGATGATGGTTTCGACCAGGCCATCGGCGCGCGCATCGGCTGGCTGGCCGACCAGAAGATCGGCCATGCCCACATCCGCCTCAACCCGGAAGACCTGGGGCCGGTGGACGTGCGCCTGCAGATGAACGGCGACAAGGTGCATGCCAGCTTCAGCAGCCCGCATGTGGATGTACGCCAGGCGCTGGAAAGCAGTCTGCCGCGCCTGCGTGAACTGCTCGGCGAGCAGGGCTTCCAGCTGGCCCATGCCGATGTCGGCCAGCAGCACAGCGGCGACGGCAATCCGGGCAGCCAGACGGCCGGCGGCGGTCGCGGTGGTGACGGAGAACCGTCACTGGGCGACGCCACGGTGTCGGCGTCGCAGCTGATCCGCCAGCGCGGGTTGTTGGACGCTTACGCCTGACAGGCGTGCCAACCAAGGTTGGCACCCACCAGAACACGGGTAGCGCCGGGCCATGCCCGGCGGATTACCGACATTCCGCCGGGCATGGCCCGGCGCTACCGATTTGAACACCCGACGGAATTCCGTCGCGCCCCTCGCCGAGCACTCCGGCACACCCCTTGCATATCCCGGTGAAGCAACCCTCAGGAGCTTCACCCCGTGGCCGCAGCCGCTGACAAAACCAAGAAGACCGCCGACAAGGACAAGACCGCCAAGCCGCGTAGTCCGATCCTGATCACCGCCCTGGTCGCCGTACTGGCCGCCGGCGCCGCCGGTGGCGGGGTGTGGTTCTTCACCCAGTCCAAGCACGAAGACAAGACCGCGCAGGCGCCGAAGAAGACTGCCACCCCGGCCCCGGCGCAGTACTTCGCGCTGGAACCGGCGTTCGTGGTCAACCTCAACGGTTCGATCGACGGCCCGCGTTACCTGCAGGTGGAAGTGCAGCTGATGACCCGGGATCCGGCCGCGCTGGAAGCGATCAAGACCCATGCCCCGGCCATCCGCGCACGTCTGCTGATGCTGTTCTCGCAGGTCAGCCCGCAGCAGATCGCCGACATCGCCGGCAAGCAGAAGCTGCAGGCCGATTCGCTGGCCGAAGTGCAGAAGGTGCTGAAGGCCGAGACCGGCAGCAACGGTGCCGACGACCTGCTGTTCACCAGCTTCGTGACCCAGTAAGGGCTCCCCGATGAATGACCTGCTGTCCCAGGATGAGATCGATGCCCTGTTGCATGGCGTGGACAGTGGCGCGGTCGAAACCGAGCCGGACGCCCCCAGTGGCGAAGCACGCTCCTACGATTTCGCCAGCCAGGACCGCATCATCCGCGGTCGCATGCCGACCCTGGAAATGGTCCACGAGCGCTTCGCGCGCCTGTGGCGGATCGGCCTGTTCAATCTGATCCGGCGTTCGGCCGAACTGTCCGTGCGCGGCATCGAACTGATCAAGTTCAACGATTACATGCACTCGCTGTATGTGCCGACCAACCTGAACCTGATCCGCTTCAAGCCACTGCGCGGCACCGGCCTGATCGTGTTCGAACCGACCCTGGTGTTCGCCATCGTCGACAACTTCTTCGGTGGCGACGGGCGCTACCCCACGCGCATCGAAGGCCGCGAGTTCACCGCTACCGAGATGCGGGTGATCCACCTGCTGCTGAAGCAGACCTTCGCCGACCTGCGCGAAGCGTGGGCCCCGGTGATGGACGTGGAATTCGAGTACATCAACTCGGAGATCAACCCGCACTTCGCCAACATCGTGACGCCGCGCGAATACGTGGTGGTGTGCCGCCTGCATGTCGAACTCGACGGCGGTGGCGGCGACATCCACGTGACGCTGCCGTACTCGATGCTGGAGCCGATCCGCGAACTGCTCGACGCCGGCATCCAGAGCGACCGCAACGACCGCGACGAGAGCTGGGGCCGCACCCTGCGCGAGCAGCTCAACGTTGCCGAAGTCACCCTCTCCAGCGTGCTGGCCAGCAAGCGCATGACCCTGCGCGACCTGACCCGGCTGAAGGTCGGCGACATCCTGCCGATCGACCTCAGCCCGCAGGTGCCGCTGTGCGTGGAGAACATCCCGGTGTTCACCGGTGAGTTCGGCGTCGCCAACGGCATGAACGCCGTAAAGATCACCGCTACCCATCCGCCGGGCACCCGTCCGCGCGTACCCGTCATCCAGGAAGACCCGCAATGAACGATATCGACGCCCTCGAACCGACTCCGGCACAGTTCACCAACCTGCAGGCCGATGAGGCGACCGGCCCGGATTTGAACCTGGACGTGATCCTCGACGTGCCGGTGACGTTGTCGCTGGAAGTCGGTCGCGCCCGCCTGCCGATCCGCAACCTGCTGCAGCTCAACCAGGGTTCGGTGGTGGAGCTGGAGCGTGGTGCCGGCGAATCGCTGGACGTGTTCGTCAACGGCACGCTGATCGCCCATGGCGAAGTGGTGGTGATCAACGACCGCTTCGGCGTGCGCCTGACCGATGTGGTCAGCCCCAGCGAGCGGATCCGGAGACTGCGTTGAGCCTACTCGCCGCCACCACGCTGGCCGTCGCCAAGACGGCCCCGCAGATCGGCCAGCATGCGCCGGCCGCACCGAGCCTGTTCGGTGCGGTGCTGGCCCTGCTGGCCGTGCTGGCCCTGGTCATCGGCCTGGGCTGGCTGCTCAAACGCCTGCCCGGCAGCGGCTTCCGCCCGGCCGAAGGCATGAAGCTGGTGGCGAGCCTGAATGTTGGCGCCAAGGAGCGCGTGGTGGTGGTCGAGGTCAATGGCCAGCAGCTGCTGCTGGGCGTGACTGCAGGCGGCATCAACACCCTGCACACCCTGCCCGAACCGCTGCCGCCACCCGCGCCGGGGCGCGTCCCCGACCTGAAGAACCTGCCGAATTTCGCCCAGCTGCTGCAACAGCGGCTGCGCAAGGACCCCTGACATGCGTGTGACCCGTTCCCGTCTTGCCACCCTGCTGCCGTGGCTGAGCCTGATCGCCCTGTGCCTGCTGCCTGCGTTGGCGTTCGCCGCCCCGGGTGCGCCGAGCACGCCGCTGCCGGATATCAACGTCGGCAAGATCGGCGGTGCGCCGGTCAGCCTGCCGCTGCAGACCCTGCTGCTGATGACGGCGATCACCCTGATCCCGTCGATGCTGCTGGTGCTGACCTCCTTCACCCGCATCATCATCGTGCTGGGCCTGCTGCGGCAGGCGCTGGGCACCGGCCAGACGCCGTCCAACCAGGTGCTGCTGGGGCTGGCGCTGTTCCTCACCGCGATGATCATGCTGCCGACCTGGGACAAGGCCTGGAGCACCGGCATGGCGCCGTATCTCAATGGCGAGATCGACTTCCAGACCGCCTGGACGCTGACCACCACGCCGCTGCGCGCCTTCATGCTGGCGCAGATCCGCGAGACCGACCTGATGACCTTCGCCGGCATCGCCGGGCACGGCACCTACGCCAGCCCCGATGCGATTCCGTTCCCGGTGCTGGTCGCGTCGTTCGTCACCAGTGAACTGAAGACCGCCTTCGAGATCGGCTTCCTGATCTTCATCCCGTTCGTGATCATCGACCTGGTGGTGGCCAGTGTGCTGATGTCGATGGGCATGATGATGCTGTCGCCGATGCTGGTCTCCGCACCGTTCAAGATCCTGCTGTTCGTGCTCGTCGATGGTTGGGTGCTGACCGTCGGCACGCTGGCGGCGAGCTTCAATCCGGCCTGATCCGAAGGTCAGCCGAGCATGGCTCGGCCCTACAGGCGCGACGCCGGGCAGTGCCGGCCGCCGCATTGACCACCGCCGGGCATGGCCCGGCGCTACCGATGGAACCCTGATGTCTCCCGAACTTGCCTTGACCGAACTGCGTGGCGGCCTGATCACCGTGCTGTGGGTTGCCGGCCCGCTGCTGCTGACCGTCCTGGTGGTCGGCGTTGTGGTGGGCGTGGTGCAGGCCGCGACCCAGCTCAACGAACCCACCATCGCCTTCGTTGCCAAGGCCGCAGCGCTCACTGCGGTGTTGTTCGCACTGGGCAGCCTGCTGATCGGCCATCTGGTCGAATTCACCACGCTGCTGTTCCAGCGCATTCCGCACCTGATCGGCTAGACGGACGCGCACGCAGATGGACGCCGCCACCCAGATGGCTGCCGACGGCCTGAATGCCTTCGGCATGATCGGCACCGTGCTGTGGACCCTGCTGCGCATCGGCGCGGTGGCCATGGCAATGCCGATGATCGGTACCCGCGCCGTGCCCGGCCGGGTGCGGGTGATGCTGGCCGGCACCCTGGCCATCGCATTGGCGCCCCTGCTGCCGCCGGTACCGGACTGGACCGGCTTCGACGCCGCCACCGTGCTGACCATCGCCCGCGAGCTGGCCATCGGCGTGGCCATCGGTTTCATGCTGCGTCTGGTATTCGAGGCGGGCGCGATGGCCGGCGAACTGGTCGCGCAGGGCACCGGCCTGGCATTTGCGCAGATGAGCGACCCGCTGCGCGGCGGCACCTCCGGTGTCATCGGCCAGTGGTTCTACCTGCTGTTCGGCCTGCTGTTCTTCACCGCCAACGGCCATCTGGCGCTGATCTCGCTGGTGGTGGACAGCTACCGCGCCCTGCCGATCGGCGCGCCCCTGCCCGACCCGCATGCCTTCTTCAGCATCGCGCCGACCTTCCTGCTGACCGTGCTGCGCGGGGCGCTGACCCTGGCCATCCCGCTGACCGTGGCGATGCTGGCGGTGAACCTGGCCTTCGGCGTACTGGCCCGCGCGGCGCCGGCACTGAATCCGATCCAGCTGGGCCTGCCGGTCTCGCTCCTGCTGGGCCTGTTCCTGCTGACCCTGCTGGTCGGTGAAATGGGCCCGCCGGTGCAGCGCCTGTTCGATGCCGCCTTCGAGGCTGCCGGTGCCGTGACCCGCTGACGCGGTCATCACGTTTTGCTGCTTGCCGTCCCCCCCGGTGCCCGCGTTAGAGTGAATGGGCAGCGACCGGGGGGACGCTGCAACCGGCGGTCTCTGGTCGCCCGCCTTACGCATGCCCCACCGTAGTTTTTCCGTTGACAGGCAGGTCCGGGAGACTGACGAATGCTGGTAGGCACGTACAACCCGTGGCTGGTCGCGACTTCATTGCTGGTTGCAGTGATGGCGTCCTACACCGCACTGGCGATGGCCGGGCGCACCGTCACCGCGCCTGGCAAGGGCGCGACCTGGTGGTGGCGCCTCGGCGGCGGCTTTGCGATGGGGCTCGGCATCTGGTCGATGCACTTCATCGGCATGCTCGCCTTCGACCTGCCCATTCCGCTGGGCTACGACCTGCCCATCACCCTGCTGTCGCTGGCACTGGCGATCGGCTCGTCGGTGTTCGCGCTGTGGCTGGTATCGCTGCGCACCCTGCCCCATCCGCGCCTGGCCGGTGGTGCCCTGCTGATGGGCAGCGGCATCGCCAGCATGCACTACGTGGGCATGGCCGCGATGCGCATGCAGCCGGGCATCGACTACCAGCCGGTGTGGCTGCTGCTGTCGCTGCTGGTTGCGGTGGCCGCGTCATGGACCGCGCTGTACGTGGCCTTCCGCCTGCGCGCGCAGCACACCCGCATCGGCGACCGCCTGGCCGCCGCCGGACTGCTCGGCCTGGCCATCGTCGGCATGCATTACACGGGCATGGCCGCCGCCCGTTTCCCCGAAGGCAGCGTGTGCGGCGCCGCGGTAGGCGATGGCCTGCAGAACAACTGGCTGGCGATGCTGGTGGTGGTGCTGACCGTGGCGATCCTGGCAGTCGTGCTGGTGGTGTCCTGGCTGGACCAGCGGGTGGAGGCACAGCTGTTGCGCCTGCGTAATTCGCTGCTCAGCACCTCGTTGACCGACGCCCAGCAGGAACTGACCCAGGCCGCGCTGCACGACCCGCTCACCCGCCTGCCGAACCGGTTGCTGCTGCAGCGGCGCATCGTGCAGGCGCTGGCCGAGGCCGAACAGGGCGGCAGCCGCTTCGCGGTGATGTTCATGGACCTGGATGGCTTCAAGCAGGTCAACGATGCCTATGGCCACCAGGCTGGCGATGCGCTGCTGGTGGCGGTGGCCGAACGCACCCGCCAGCTGTTGCGGCCGCACGACATGCTGGCCCGGCTGGGCGGCGACGAATTCGTGCTGGTGGTGCGCATCGAGCACGACGAGGACCTGCCGACCCTGGCCCGGCGCATCCTGCAGGCGGTGGGCAGCGGCCCGCTGCTGCCGGACCACGAACTGCAGGTGACCGCCAGCATCGGCATCGCGATCTGCCCCGACCACGCCGCCAGCGAACGCCAGCTGATGGCCTTCGCCGATGCAGCGATGTACCAGGCCAAGGAGTCGGGCCGCAACGCGTTCGTGCTGTTTGCCGACTGGATGAACGACAGCGCCGAGCAGCAGTTCCGCCTGCTGGCCGACCTGCGCCGGGCGATCGGCAGCGAGCAGCTGTTCCTGCACTACCAGCCGAAGATCCGCGTGGCCACGCAGAAGGTGGCCGGCGCCGAAGCCCTGATCCGCTGGCGCCACCCGGAACAGGGCCTGATTCCGCCGGACCGCTTCATCCGCTTGGCCGAGCGCAGCGGTGCGATCAACGAAATCGGCCGCTGGGCGCTGGACCAGGCCTGCCAGCAGCTGCGCCACTGGCACGATGCCGGCCACGACGGCTGGACGATGTCGGTGAACCTGTCGCCGGTGCAGTTCAGTTCCCCGCACCTGCTGCAGGACGTACGCGAGGTGATCGAGCGCTACGCGATCGCCCCGCGCAACCTGGTGCTGGAGATCACCGAGAGCACGGTGATGCGCGATACCGATACCAGCCTGCGCCTGCTGCAGAGCTTCTCCGCCCTGGGCGTGGGCATTTCCATCGATGATTTCGGCACGGGCTACTCCAGCCTGCTGTACCTGAAGCGCCTGCCGGCCACCGAGATCAAGATCGACCATGCGTTCGTGCGCGACCTGGAACACAGCGCCGAAGACGTGGTGATCGTGTCGGCCATCGTGGCGCTGGGCCATGCACTGGACATGGATATCGTGGCCGAGGGCGTGGAGACCGCCGCGCAGCGCGCCTACCTGGAGCGCCTGGGCTGCGATTACCTGCAGGGCTACCTGCTCGGCCGGCCGGTGGACGCCGCCCGCTTCATGCAACTGCACGACCTGCCGCGGCCACGGGTGGAGCTGGCGCAGAGCCCGCAGGACCAGCCCCCGGGGTAGCGCCGGGCCATGCCCGGCGGATGCAATGATCCAGGCTGCCCGCTCGCCGGGCATGGCCCGGCGCTACCGGTACCTGCTCCGGCAGGCGCCAACTTCGGTTGGCACATGCGCCGTCACGGAACGATTCTTGCACGCAGCCCGGCATCCCCTGCTGCAGTGCCTGTGATGTCCGAGAACGAATCCGCCGGCGAAAAAACCGAACAACCGACAGAAAAACGCCTGCGCGACGCCCGCGAACAGGGCAACCTGCCGCGCTCGCGTGAACTGGGCACGGCCGCCGTGTTCGGCGCCGGGGTGATCGCGGTGATGGCCATGAGTGGCTCGATGGCCAGCGGCGCCAGCGCCTGGATGCGCCATGCGCTCAGCCCCGAACAGAGCCTGCGCCAGCACCCGAAGGCGCTGTTCGGCCACTTCGGCGACCTGCTGCTGCAGCTGATGTGGGTGATCGCGCCGCTGGTGCTGGTCTGCCTGCTGGCCAGTTTCCTGGCGCCGGTGGTGATGGGCGGCCTGCGCTGGTCGGCCAAGGCGATGATGCCCGACATCAACCGCATGAACCCGATGAGCGGGCTGAAGCGCCTGTACGGCCCCGAAGCGGTGGCCGAGTTCATCAAGTCGCTGCTGCGCGTGGCCTTCGTCGGCGTCGCCGCCGGCATGGTCGTGTGGACCAGCTTCAACACCCTGCGCGGACTGATCCACCAGCCGCTGGAAACCGCCATCGGCGACGGCTTGGGCTTTACCCTGCGGCTGCTGCTGGCCACCGCCGGTGCCATGCTGGTGCTCGCCGCCATCGACGCGCCGTACCAGCGCTGGAACTGGATGCGCAAGCTGAAGATGACCCGCGAAGAGCTGCGCCGGGAAATGAAGGAAAGCGAAGGCAGCCCGGAAGTGAAGGGCCGCATCCGCCAGCTGCAGCAGCAGATGGCCAACCGCCGGATGATGGAGGCGGTACCCACCGCCGACGTGGTGGTGGTCAACCCGACCCACTATGCGGTGGCCCTGAAGTACGAAGGTGGGGCCATGAATGCGCCCACCGTGGTCGCCCTGGGCGTGGATGAAACCGCCCTGCGCATCCGTGAAGTGGCCGACGGCAACAAGGTCGCCATCGTCTCTGCCCCGCCTTTGGCACGCGCCTTGTATCGGGAAGGCCAACTCGGCAAGGAAATCCCCGTGAGACTGTATTCAGCCGTCGCCCAGGTCCTCTCTTACGTCTACCAGCTGCGCAGCTGGCGGACCGGCCCGATGCCGTCCACGCCGCACATCCAGGTTGATGAGTTCGGCAACGGGGGCCGCCCATGAGCGCCCAGGCATCCAGCTTCAATACCCGCCGCGCGCTTGAGATGATCCGCCAGGGCCTGGGCGCGCCGCTGATCGTGCTGGCCCTGCTGGCCATGGTCGTGGTGCCGCTGGCCGCGCCGGTGCTCGATGCGCTGTTCACCTTCAACATCGCCATCTCGCTGATGGTGCTGCTGGCGGTGGTCTACGTGAAGCGCCCGCTGGACTTCACCATCTTCCCGATCGTGCTGCTGATCACCACCATGCTGCGGCTGGCGCTGAACGTGGCCTCCACCCGCGTGATCCTGCTCAACGGCCAGAACGGCCACGAAGCGGCCGGCAAGGTGATCGCCGCGTTCGGTGAATTCGTGATCGGCGGCAACTACGCCGTCGGCATCGTGGTGTTCGCGATCCTGACCATCATCAATTTCGTGGTCATCACCAAGGGCGCCGGCCGCGTCTCGGAAGTGACCGCACGCTTCATCCTCGATGCCATGCCCGGCAAGCAGATGGCGATCGATGCCGATCTCAACGCCGGTTTGCTGACGCGCGAGGAAGCCAAGCTGCGCCGCGAAGAGGTCCGCGAGGAAGCCGACTTCTACGGCGCAATGGACGGTGCCAGCAAGTTCATCCGCGGCGATGCGATCGCCGGCATCCTGATCCTGTTCATCAACATGCTGGGCGGCCTGGCCGTGGGCGTGCTGCAGCATGGCATGCCGTTCGGCGAGGCCGCGGCCACCTATACCCTGCTGTCGATCGGTGACGGCCTGGTGGCGCAGCTGCCGGCGCTGCTGGTCTCCAGTGCGGTGGCGATGCTGGTTACCCGTGCCTCGCGTTCGCAGGACATGGCACAGGCAATGACCGGCCAGGTGTTCGGCCAGTACCGTGCGCTGGCCATCACCGCCGGCATCCTCGGCGTGGTCGGCCTGGTGCCGGGCATGCCCAACGTCGCTTTCCTGACGCTGGCCGCGATCCTCGGCTTCATCGCCTGGAAGGTGTACCGCAAGGGCCTGGCACCAGCGCAGGCCGACGCCGCGGCAGGCGAAACCAACGCACTGAACGCGCTGGGCCGCCCCGCGGCCCCCGCGCCCACGGCGGAACTGAGCTGGGATGAACTGCGCCCGGTCGATCCGCTGGGCCTGGAAGTCGGCTATCGATTGATCTCACTAGTGGACAGCAACCAGGGCGGCGAACTGATGCCGCGCATCAAGGGCGTGCGCCGCAAGCTCACCCAGGACGTCGGTTTCCTGATTCCGTCGGTGCACATCCGCGACAACCTGGAACTGCCGGCCAACGGCTACCGGGTCCTGGTGCATGGCGTGCCGGTGGCTACCGCCGAAATCCATCCCGACCGCGAACTGGCGCTGGACCCCGGCAGTGCGCTCGGTCCGCTGGAAGGCATCGCCGGCAAGGACCCGGCCTTCGGCCTGGATGCGACCTGGATCCAGCCGCACCAGCGCGCCCAGGCAGAAACCCTGGGCTACACCGTGGTCGACCCGGCCACGGTGGTGGCCACCCACCTTTCGCACCTGATCCGCGAGCACGCACCGGAACTGCTCGGCCACGAGGAAGTGCAGCATCTGCTGGCCAACCTGGCCAAGAGCGCGCCCAAGCTCGTCGAAGATCTGACGCCGAAGGCGCTGCCGCTGTCGGCGGTGGTGCGCGTGCTGCAGAACCTGCTGGTCGAGCGCATTCCGATCCGCCAGCTGCGCAAGATCGCCGAAGCCCTGGTCGAACATGCCCCGCACAGCCAGGACCCGGCCACGCTGACCGCCGCTGTGCGCACCGCGCTGGGCCGCTTCATCGTGCAGGAGATCGCCGGAATGTCGGCGGAGCTGCCGGTGTTCACCCTCAACCCGCAATTGGAACGTGTCTTGCAGGAGTCCACGCAGGGCAACGGCGCCGCGCTGGAACCCGGACTCGCTGAGCGACTGCACCAGAGCCTGGCCGAATGTGTCAGCAAGCAGGAAGCCCGCAACGAGCCCGCGGTGGTGCTGGTACCAGGCCCGGTGCGCGCCGCGCTGGCCCGCCTGGTCCGCCACAGCGTTCCGTCGCTGTCGGTCCTGGCTTACAGCGAGGTGCCGGAGGACAAGCGCCTGAAGCTGGTCGGAACGATCAGCTGACGCCGCCCTGCAAAGCGCCAGAAAACAGACACCACTTTCAAACACCCGCAACAGACAGATTCCAAGGGGAACCCGAACCGTGCAGACCACCGACCACCCGCGTTCTCCGACCGCCACTCCGCCGACTTCGTCCCGTGACCACAGCATGAAAATCAAACGATTCGTCGCCGCCGACATGCGCTCGGCCATGAACCTGGTGCGCAAGGAACATGGTCCTGACGCCGTGATCCTGTCCAACCGCCGGATCGAGGAAGGCATCGAGATCGTGGCAGCCGCCAACTACGATGAGAGCGCCGTGCAGCGCGCCCTGGAAGCGTCGCGTCGCGACGTGGCGCCGCCGCCCGCACCGAAGCCGCGTACCGCCGCCGACGCGGTGATCGCCGCGGTCACCCGCCGTCGCAGCAACACCCCGGCACCGGAGCCGGTGGCAGCCACCACTTCCGCCGTCGCCGCCCTCGCCCGCGCTGCCGTCGGCGCGACCGGCCGCACCCTCGACAGCGCCGACGAAATCGTGCCGACCCGTGGCAGCACCGGTTTCGCCGCTACGCTGGCGCGCGCCGCCGTCAATGAATCGACGCTGCCGGAACAGATCTTCGCCCCGTTTGCCGACGCCATCGTTGCGCCCTTGCCGGCCGCAGCTGCCGCGGTGAACCGCGCCCGCTTCCAGATCGATCCGCCGCTGGAAGACAGCGCGCAGCTGCCGGCAGTCTCGCCGCCGCCGCTGCCGGTTGCCAGCCAGGCCGCCGCAGCGCCCGAAGACGAAGCACCCCATGCGCCGGTTGCCGTGCAGCCGACGGAAGCTGCACCGGCACCGCTGCCGGCGCTGGCACCGGCACCTGCCCTCACCCTGGTCGCCGACGACGCCGAGATCCGCCACCTGCGCCAGGAAGTGGCCGGCATGCGCCAGGTGATCGAGCGCGAAATGAACCGCTTCACCGATGAGCGCCTGCGCGGCTGCCCGGTACGCGCCACCGCGCTGGACCTGATGGACGAGTACGGCTTCGACGCTGGCATCGCCCGCGACGTGGCCATGCAGATTCCGCTGGAAACCGAAGCGCATCGTGGCCGCGGCCTGATGCTGGGGCTGATCTCGCGCAAGCTGCCGATCGCCCCGGTCGACCCGATGGAGGAAGGCGGCGTGATCGCTCTGGTCGGCCCGACCGGTGCCGGCAAGACCACCACCATCGCCAAGCTGGCCTCGCGCTTCGCCGAAGCCCATGCCGCCCGCGACGTCGCCCTGGTCACCACCGATACGATGCGCATCGGCGCCCGTGAACAGCTGTACGGCTATGGCCGCCAGCTCGGCATCGCGGTGCACGAGGCCAACAGCGGCACCGATCTGGACCAGCTGCTGGAGCGCCTGAAGGACTACAAGCTGGTGCTGATCGACACCGCCGGCCTGGGCCCGCGCGACCGCGCACTGGCCGCCCAGCTGCAGTGGCTGCGCGCTGCCCGCCAGGTCCGCACCCTGCTGGTGCTGCCGGCCAACACCAGCTTCGGCGACATGGACGAGGTGGTGCGCCGCTTCGGCGCGGCCAACCTGCAGGGCCTGGTGCTGAGCAAGCTGGACGAGACCGGCCGCTTCGGCAACGCCCTGTCGGTGGCGGTGGACCACAAGCTGCCGATCACCTGGGTGACCGATGGCCAGGACGTCCCGGACGACCTGCACCGGGCCAGTGCAGCCAATCTTGTACTTCGCCTTGAAGATTTGCGCCGCGCGGCCGATATGCCCTGCAACCCGGAGTTGAACCATGCCGTCGCGTGAGTACGCCAAGCTGACCACCACCTTCCCGCTGACGGCGACCCGCAGCGAGCCGCTCGGCCCTGTGCGCACGATTGCCGTGACCGGCGGCAAGGGCGGCGTCGGCAAGACCAACGTGTCGGCCAACCTGGCCGTGGCGCTTGCCGGCATGGGCAAACGCACCCTGTTGCTGGATGCCGACCTCGGCCTGGCCAACATCGACGTGATCCTCGGCCTGAGCCCCACCAATACCCTGGCCGACCTGGTCGCTGGGCGTTGCAGCCTGGATGACGTGATCATCGAAGGCCCGAACGGCGTGCTGGTGGTGCCGGCCGCGTCCGGCCGCCGGCACATGGCCGAGCTGGCCCCGGCCGAGCATGTGGGCCTGGTCAACGTGTTCTCCGAACTGGAGCGCGAGCTGGACATCATGGTGGTGGACACCGCCGCCGGCATCACCGATGGCGTGCTGACCTTCTGCCAGGCCGCGCAGGACACCGTGGTGGTGGTCTGCGACGAACCGGCCTCGATCACCGACGCCTATGCCCTGATCAAGGTGCTGTCGCGCGAGCGTGGCGTGGACCGCATCCAGGTGGTGGCCAACATGGTGCGCGACCCCAACGAAGGCCGCGTGCTGTACGAGAAGCTGACCCGCGTCTGCGAGAAATTCCTCGCCGATGTCTCGCTGAACTACCTCGGCTGCGTGCCGCAGGACGACTGGCTGCGCCTGTCGGTGCAGCGCCAGCAGCCGGTGGTGAAGGCCTATCCGTCCAGCCCGTCGGCACTGGCGATCACCGAGATCGCCCGCCGCACCGCTCGCTGGCAGGCACCGACCGAGCCGCGCGGTGGCGTCGAGTTCTTCCTCGAACGCATCATCAAGCAGCGTGGGGTGGCCGCATGAAAGGCGCCGCCCAGTACAGAGAGGTCCAGCGCACGGCGGCCAATGAAGTAATCGCCCAGCACTCGGACCTGGTGCGGCGCATCGCCCACCACCTGGCCGCACGCCTGCCGGCCAGCGTTGAAGTGGACGACCTGATCCAGGCCGGCATGATGGGCCTGATCGAAGCGTCGCGCAGCTACGACGCCGACCAGGGTGCCTCGTTCGAGACCTACGCCTCGATCCGCATCCGCGGTTCGATGATCGATGAGATCCGTCGTGGCGACTGGGTGCCGCGTTCGGTGCACCGCCGTGCCCGCGACGCCGCTGCCACCATCCGCCGCCTGGAGCAGAGCACCGGCCGCGCCGCCAGCGCCACCGAAGTGGCCGCCGCGATGGAGATGCCGTTGCCCGAGTACCTGCGCCTGATGGAAGACGCCTCGCGCGGGCAGGTGCTGAGCCTGGAATCACGCATCGAAGACCAGGGCGAGCTGGACACCGTCGCCCAGGGCGGCCCGACCCCGCAGCAGGTGCTGGAACGCGGCGAGTTCGGCCGCGAGCTGGGCAATGCCATCGGCCACCTGCCCGAGCGCGAACAGCTGGTGCTGTCGCTCTACTACGAGCAGGAACTGAACCTGAAAGAGATCGGCGCAGTGCTCGGCGTGAGCGAGTCGCGGGTCTGCCAGATCCACGGCCAGGCGGTTCTGCGCCTGCGTGGCCGACTGAAGATTTTCGAGGCGGCCGACGCCGGCCTCGAGAGCTGATCAACAAAGGAACTCTGCTTTGAACAAGAACATGCGCATCCTGATCGTCGACGATTTCTCGACCATGCGTCGTATCGTCAAGAACCTGCTGGGCGATCTGGGCTTCACCAATACCGCCGAAGCCGAGGACGGGCATGCCGCGCTGTCGTTGCTGCAGAGCCAGCCGTTCGACTTCGTGGTGACCGACTGGAACATGCCGGTGATGACCGGCATCGAACTGCTGAAGGCGATCCGTGCCGATGCCAAGCTGAAGACCCTGCCGGTGCTGATGGTGACCGCCGAAGCCAAGCGCGAGCAGATCATCGAAGCGGCGCAGAACGGCGTGAACGGATACATCATCAAGCCGTTCACCGCACAGACGCTGGAAGAGAAGCTCGGCAAGATCTTCGAACGCCTGGCGGCCAGCGCTTGATGGACACCACGGTCGACAAGAGCGCCCTCGCCCTGCGCCTGCAGGAAGCCCTGGATGCATTGGAATCCGGCGACGAGGCGGCCTGGCGCCAGCGCATCGACGGCCTGGTGGCGCTGCGCACCCAGCCGATGATGAGCGGCCTTTCGCGGCTGGCCCGCGAACTGGGCCAGGCACTGGGCGAACTGCCGACCGTGCCCGATGAAGCCGGCGAGCTGGACGACGCCTGCGCGCGCCTGGACCACGTGGTGGCGATGACCGAACAGGCCACCCACCGCACCCTGGACCTGGCCGAAGAGTGCCGCAACCTGACCGAACAGCTGCGCGCCGATGGCCTGCAGCCGGGCCAGGACGTGCAGCTGGACCGCATCCGCCACAACCTCACCGAGATCGCCCTGACCCAGAGCTACCAGGACCTGACCGGACAGATCATCCGCCGCGTGGTGGGCATCGTCCGCCGCGTGCACGAAGGCTTCGGCGCGCTCGGCCTGCCGCCGGAACAGCATCGCACCGACCCGGAACTGGCCGGGCCGGCACTGAAAGGGCTGGACCGCCATGCGGTCTCGCAGAACGACGCCGACGACCTGTTGTCGGATCTGGGGCTGTAACCATGGGCGCGGTAGCCGACGACATCACTGCCGATTTCATCATCGAGGCCCAGGAAATCCTGGATCGCCTCGGCGAACAGCTGGTGTCGCTGGAACAGGCACCGCAGGACAATGAACAGCTCAACGCGGTGTTCCGTGGCTACCACACGCTGAAAGGCGGCGCAGGTTTCCTCGGCATCACCGCGATGGTCGAACTGTGCCACGCCGCCGAAGAGGCGCTGGGCGCCGCGCGTGCCGGCCAGGCCGTACTGCAGGCACATCACTTCGATGCCGCCCAGCAATCACTGGACTACCTGCAGTCGATGCTTGACGCGGTGTCCTCGGGTACCGAGCCCGGCTTTGCCCCGCCCGAACTGGTCGCCCAGTTCGACGTGCATGGCGGTGGCGCGGTTGCGCCCTCGGCCGCCACGCCGGGTGCCGGCGGTGGTGACCTGATCACCGACGACGAGTTCGAAGCCCTGCTCGACCAGCTGCACGGCGGCAAGGCGCCAGCACCCGTGGCGGCGGCGAAGAAGGCCGACGACATGATCAGCGAAGACGAGTTCGAGGCGCTGCTCGACCAGCTGCATGGCGGTGCCGCCCCGGGCAGCAACGCCATCGCCGCGATTGCTGCCGCACCGGCACCACGACCGGCGCCCGCGCCGGCCGCACCCGCTGCCAAGCCGGCGCCCAACAAGCCCGTCGCCGAAGCCGAACACACCGTGCGCGTGGATACCAAGCGCCTGGACGCCATCGTCAACCTGATCGGCGAACTGGTGCTGTCACGAAACCGGTTGAAGACGCTGCGCACACGCCTGCGCGATGAAGAGCTGGACCGTGCCGTGTCGACGCTGGATATCGCCACCGCGCGCCTGCAGTCGGCAGTGATGCGCACCCGCATGCAGCCGGTCGGCAAGGTGTTCTCGCGCTTCCCGAAGGTGGCGCGCGACGTTGCGCGTTCGCTGAAGAAGGAAGTGGACCTGGAACTGATCGGCGCGGAGACCGAGCTCGACCGCAACCTGGTCGAAGCGCTGGCCGACCCGCTGGTGCACCTGGTCCGCAACGCCATCGACCATGGCGTGGAAATGCCTGATCTGCGCGAAGCGCAGGGCAAGCCGCGGATGGGCCACGTGCGCCTGTCGGCGCAGCAGGAAGGCGACTACGTCAGCATCGAAGTGCAGGACGACGGTGCCGGCATCGATCCGGAAAAGCTGCGCGCCAAGGCACGCGAAAAGGGCCTGATCGATCCGGAAGCCGCCGCCCGCCTGAGCAGCGAGGAATGCCTGCACCTGGTGTTCCTGCCGGGCTTCTCGACCAAGCAGCAGGTCACCGACATTTCCGGCCGCGGCGTCGGCATGGACGTGGTGCAGTCGCGCATCCGCGAGCTGAGCGGGCAGATTCAGATCCAGTCGGAACTGGGCCGCGGCAGCCGCTTCATGATCCGTGTGCCGTTGACCCTGGCGATCCTGCCGACCCTGCTGGTGCAGGCCGGCGAAGACGTCTACGCCCTGCCACTGGCCCGCGTGATGGAAGTGCTGCATGCACCGCGCACCTCGCTGGGCTGGTTCGATGGCCGCGCCGTGCTGGACCGTCGCTCGCACACGCTGGCGCTGGTCGACCTGCGGCAATGGCTGGATGTGACGCCGGCCGCCTCGCCGCTGCTGACCATCGTCGTGCTGCAGGCCGGTGAAGCGCGCTTCGGGCTGGTGGTGGACCAGGTGCGCGGGCGCGAGGAAGTGGTCATCAAGCCGCTGCCGAAAGCCCTGCGCGGCCTGCGCGGTTATGCCGGTGCAACCTTGATCGGCGATGGTCGCATGGCACTGATCCTGGACGTGGACGGACTGCGCAGCCCACACGACTGACCCGATTCCTGAACGCGACACGCAAGAGCGCCGGGCCAGCCCGGCGACACAGGAAACTGTGAACTCCGTTACACCAGATTCTCCCGGTGTCTCAAGTCCCATTCATACAAGCCGATACCGGACCCATGGATAGACTCAGCCTCATTGGACTTTTCCTCGCCCTGGCCTCGCTGGTCGGTGGCAGCATCCTCAAGGGCGCCGGGCTGGCGTCGTTGTGGTCGCCTGCCGCCTTTGTGATCGTGATCGTGGGTACCGTGGCGGCCATCCTGCTGCATACCGCGCCGGCGGTGTTCAAGCATGCGTTCAAGATCGTGCGCTGGGTCGTGCGCCCGCCGCACAGCGACCGTCGCGAACTGATCCAGCAGATCGTGGAATGGAGCAACATCGCCCGCCGCCAGGGCCTGCTCGGCCTGGAATCGCAGGTGGAAGCGCAGCGTGATCCGTTCCTGCGCAAGGGCCTGCAACTGCTGGTGGACGGTGTGGAACCCGAATCGATCCGGCACATGCTGGAAATCGAACTCGGCAGCCAGGAACACCAGGACCAGGCCGGCGCCAAGGTATTTGAGGCCATGGGCATCTATGCGCCTACGCTGGGCATCATCGGCGCCGTGCTCGGCCTGATCGCGGTGATGAAGAACCTGGCCGATCCGAGCAAGCTCGGCCACGGCATCGCAGCGGCGTTCACCGCCACCATCTACGGCATCGCCTCGGCCAACCTGCTGTTCCTGCCCATCGCCGCCAAGCTGAAGGGCGTGATCGCCCATTCCAGCCGCGACCGTGAAATGGTCATCGAAGGCCTGATCTCGATCGCCCAGGGCGAGAACCCGCGCAACATCGAAACCAACCTCTCCGGCTTCCTGCACTGACATGGCCCGCCGCAAGCACCACGAAGAGCACGCCAACCACGAAGCATGGGCCATCCCCTATGCCGACCTGATGACGCTGCTGCTCGCCTTCTTCGTGGTCATGTACGCGATCTCCTCGGTCAACGAGGGCAAGTACCGGATCATGGCCGACGCCCTCACCGATGCCTTCGGTGGTGCGCCGCGCACCATCAATCCGGTGCAGGTCGGCAACAAGCAGGTGCAGGGCGGCGGCTGGGACAGCCCGTCGGTGATCAAGTCCGGCACCAAGATCGGGCCGTCCGCACCCGCACCATCGCACGACCCCACCCTGCTGCCGGCGATGGCCTCGCAGATGCGCATGCCGGTGTCGGTGCACAACCAGGAGCAGATCGCGCGTGCCGAGCGCCAGCTCAACAGCATCGCCGACCGCCTTACCGCTGCGCTGGCGCCGCTGATCGACCGCGGCATGATCAGCGTGCGCCGCACCGAACTGTGGATCGAAGTCGAGATCAACAGCGACATCCTGTTCCCGACCGGCTCGGCAGCGCTGGACGTGCACGCGCGCGACACCCTGGCCAGCCTGGCCGGTGTGCTGCGCGACGTGCCCAACAGCGTGCGCGTGGAAGGCCACACCGACAACGTGCCGATTGCCACCGCCACCTTCCCGTCCAACTGGGAACTGTCGGCCGGGCGCGCGGCCAGCGTCGTGCATCTGTTTGCCGACCAGGGCCTGCAGCCGTCGCGGCTGGCGATGGTCGGCTACGGTCAGTTCCGCCCGCGCGAAGCGAATGACAGTGCGCAGGGCCGCAACCGCAACCGGCGGGTGATGGTCATCATCCTGGCCGACACCAGTCATTCGGTGGACCCGCTGGGCGAACGCCTGAATGCCGCGACCGGGGCCACCCGCAACGCGAGCGAACAGGCCGCCGCAGCACCGGCCACCACCTCCAGTTCCCCCATCGCACCGGTGCAGTTGCCACCGGTGCCGGCTGGCAGCCGTGTCGGCGCCGCCGTTCCCCCGGCAATGAAGGAGTAATCCGATGCGCATCTGGGCAGTCGCCAACCAGAAGGGCGGAGTCGGCAAGACCACCACCACCCTCGCCCTCGGTCGCGGCCTGGCCGCGCTCGGCCACCGCGTGCTGCTGATCGATCTCGATCCGCATGCCTCGCTGACCCGCGCCTTCGGTGTGCCGATCGAACCGGCACCCAGCGGCGTGCTGGAACTGTTCGGCGCACCACCGGCCGACCTGTCCACGCTCAGCCACGCCAGCAACATCGGCGGGCTCGATTACGTGTGCGCGCAGGCCTCGCTGGCCACGCTGGAACGACGCAGCGCCAACCAGCCGGGCCTGGGCCTGGCACTGCAGAACGCCCTCGCCCGCCACCAGGGTCAGCACGACTACATCCTGTTGGACTGCGCACCGACCCTGGGCCTGCTGATGATCAACGCGCTGGCCGCGGCCGATCGCCTGATCATCCCCACCCAGGCTGAGCCGCTGGCCCTGCACGGCCTGGATGGCATGGTCCGCACCGGCGAGATGGTCGAGCGTTCGCGCCGCCGCCCGCTGCCGATCTCGATCCTGCCGACGCTGTTCGACCGCCGCACCCGCACCGGCAATGAATCGCTGCGCGCCATGCAGGACCGCCACGCAAGCCGCGTCTGGGAAGATGCGATCCCGATCGACACCCGCATCAGCAACGCGGCCGGGCTGACCCTGCCGAGCATCGGCGAGGACTACCCGGGCCGTGGCCTGGCGGCCTATCGCCGCGCGCTGAACTGGATCCTCGGTGAGGACGCACGCGCCCTGGAGCAGGCGGCATGAACACCACCGGCATGCTGGATGACTATCTGGACGAGCTGCTCGGCGACATTGCCGTGGCACCGGTCGCACCGGTCGCACCGGTCGCCGCAGATGCCACGCCGCGCCCGACGAGTGCAGCAGTCGACGGCCAGCGCGAGCCCAGCTGGGCCGAACTTCCGGCCGAAGTGATCTACGAAACCGACACCGTCGCAGCGCCCCCGGCCAACGACGATGCGGCGCTCGAAGCCGCCTTCGACGCCGCTGCCACGCCTGCAGCCGACGCCGAGCGCGAACCGACCTGGGACGATCTGCCGGCCGAAGTGATCTACGAAACCGACACCGTCGCGGCCGCCCCGGCCAGCGACGATGCGGCGCTCGAGGCCGCCTTCGACGCCGTCGCCGTGCCTAAGGCCGACACCGAGCGCGAGCCCACCTGGGACGACCTTCCGGCCGAAGTGATCTACGAAACCGACTCCGTCGCGGCCGCCCCGGCCAGCGGCGATGCGTCCCTCGAAGCCGCCTTCGACGCCGTCGCCGCGCCTGCAGCCGACGCCGAGCGCGAGCCCACCTGGGACGATCTTCCGGCCGAAGTGATCTACGAAACCGACACCGTCGCGGCCGCCCCGGCCAGCGACGATGCGGCGCTCGAGGCCGCCTTCGACGCCGCTGCCACGCCTGCAGCCGACGCCGAGCGCGAACCGAGCTGGGACGATCTGCCGGCTGAAGTGATCCATGAAACCGCGCCCGTGGCTGCTGCCCCTGTCGCACCGCCCGCGCCGGAACCCACCTGGGATGACCTGCCGGACGAAGTGATCTACGAAACCGACGCCGCCGACAGCCTCGCGCACACCGATAGTCCCGGGCTGCAGGCCGCGTTCGAAGCTGCCGCCGATGGCGACGTGGTTCCCGCCATCACCGCGCCGGCCGTTGCCACGCCTGCAGTGCGCCCGGCACCGTCAGCGATGCCGTCGATGACCCGCGCCGCCGTAATGCCGCCGCCACGGATCGCGGTCGACACCCCGTCCAGCAACCGCCCCGGCACCTGGCAGGAGCTGCAGGCGCAGGCGCATCAGCCCGCCAGCAGCCCGCACCCGCAGAACCGCCGCGCCGGCGAGCGCACCTCGCGCTGGCTGCGCCTGCGCTGCGGCACCCAGGCCTACGCGCTGGAGCTGCTGAAGGTGCAGGAAGTGGTGCTGCCGGTGCCGCTGCTGCCATTGCGCGGTACCGCCCCGGAAATGCTCGGCATCATGAATCTGCGCGGCCAGGTGGTGCCGGTGATGGATCTTGGCCTGCACCTGGGCGCGGCGTCCGCCGAGGATGACGCGCAGACCCGCATCGTCGTGCTCGAAGAGAACGGCGAGACCCTGGGCCTGCGCGTGTCGGCCGTGGAGGACGTCGCCAACCTGACCGACTCGCAGATCGAACCGCCCGATACCGCCCGCATCTGCCAGATCTCCAATGACCTGTTCCGCGGCGTGGCCCGTATCAGCCAGCGGCCGATGATCCTGCTCGACGCCACGCAGCTGCTGGGGTGAATCGGCACTTCGCGCCGATCACGCCCCTAAAGAACTACCGCGCGGTGCCGTTATGAATGCTGGAACCGTTTGTCCGGAGCAACGATGAGCACTGTCGAACTGGGTGAGGATCTCGGCATCGAGAGCAGCACCGAGCTCAAGAACCGCCTTTCGCCCTTGGTGGCGGAAGCAGGCGAGCTGACCCTGGATGCAAGCCAGGTCGGTCGCATCCATACCGCCAGCGTGCAGGTGCTGTGTGCCTTCGTACAGGCCCGCCGCGAGGCAGGCCTGGGCACCGGCTTCCACGGTTGCACTGCAACCTTCCGTGACGCTGCACGCCTGTTGGGCGTCACCCAGGCCCTGGGCCTGGACGTACCCCATGACAACCTGAAATCTGTGGAGAACGCTGCATGAGCGCACGTATCTTGGTGGTGGACGATTCGGCGTCGATGCGCCAGATGGTTTCCTTCGCCCTCACCTCGGCCGGTTTTGCCGTCGAAGAAGCTGAAGACGGCGCGGTCGCGCTCGGACGTGCCAAGGGCCAACGCTTCAATGCGGTGGTCACCGACGTCAACATGCCGAACATGGACGGCATCGCACTGATCCGCGAACTGCGCCAGCTGCCGGACTACAAGTTCACGCCGATGCTGATGCTGACCACCGAATCGGCCGCGGACAAGAAGTCCGAAGGCAAGGCCGCTGGTGCCACCGGCTGGCTGGTCAAGCCGTTCAATCCCGAACAGCTGGTCGCCACCGTGCAGAAAGTGCTGGGCTGATCGCCCCGCACTGCTCCCCCTCTTCGCTTCCGGATCGCCACTGCCATGAGCATGGACCTGCAACGCTTCCACGCCACTTTCTTCGAGGAGAGCCGCGAAGGCCTCGACGCCATGGAGGCTGGCCTGCTGGCCCTGGAATCGGGACAACAGGACCCGGAGATCATCAACTCGGTGTTCCGTGCCGCCCACTCCATCAAGGGTGGCGCCGGCACGTTCGGCTTCGATGCCATCGCCGGGTTGACCCACGTGCTGGAGACGCTGCTGGATGAGCTGCGTGCCGGCAAGCGCGCTCTCGAAGGCAACGCCGTCGATGCGATGCTGTCGTCGGTGGACGTGCTGCGTGCCCTGTTGCGCGAGGCCGAGCACGGCCAGCCCGCCGACCCTGCAGCGGTTGCTGCGGTGAAAGCGCGCCTGGAATCGGTGCTGTCCGGCCAGGCGGCGGCCGCCGCTGCGCCGGCCGCCGCCAGCAAGGTCGACGACACACCGGAAGCCTGGCAGATCGGCTTCACTCCGGCGCCGTCGCTGTTCATGAGCGGCAACGACCCGCTGCGCATCATCCGCGAACTGGAACACCTGGGTTCGCTGCAGGTCGCCGCACGCATGGATCGCCTGCCCGGCTTTGCCCAGCTCGATCCGCTCGAAGCCCACCTTGCGTGGGACCTGGGCCTGGTCGGCAAGGTGCCGCGCAGCAAGATCGAAGACACCTTCGCCTGGGTGCTGGACGACTGCGAACTGGACATCCGTCCGGCCGCACCGCCAAGCCTCGCCACCCAGGCACCGGCTGCCGCGCCAGTGGCTGCCCCCGCGCCTGCCGCTGCCGCACCGACGGCGAGCGCCGGCGCCAGCCAGGAAGCGGAAACCTCCATCCGCGTCAGCGTCGACAAGGTCGATGCACTGATCAACCTGGTCGGCGAACTGGTCATCACCCAGGCCATGCTCAAGCAGGTCTCGCACGCGCTGGACCCGGTCCATGCCGAGTGCCTGTTCGCTGGCCTGGACCAGCTTGAACGCAATACCCGCGATCTGCAGGAAGCGGTGATCGGCGTGCGCATGCTGCCGGTCGACGCAGTCTTCCGCCGCTTCCCGCGCCTGGTCCGCGACCTGTCCGGCCGCCTCGGCAAGCACGTGCGCCTGCGCACGATCGGCGAAGGCACCGAACTGGACAAGGGCCTGATTGAAAAGATCGCCGATCCGCTGGTGCATCTGGTCCGCAACTCGATCGACCACGGCCTGGAAATGCCGGACGTGCGTCGCGACGCCGGCAAGGACGAGACCGGCACGATCACCCTGGCAGCCTCGCACCAGGGCGGCCACATCGTCATCGAAGTCAGCGACGACGGCCGCGGCCTGAATCGCGAGAAGATCCTGGCCAAGGCGCACGAACGCGGCCTGGCCGTGCCGGACAACCCGACCGATTCGCAGGTCTGGGACCTGATCTTCCAGCCCGGCTTCTCCACCGCCGATGCGGTCACCGACCTGTCCGGTCGTGGCGTCGGCATGGACGTGGTCCGCCGCAACATCCAGGCGCTCGGTGGCGAGGTGCAGATTGAAAGCGGCCTCGGCACCGGCACCCGCACGCTGATCCGGTTGCCGCTGACCCTGGCCATCCTCGACGGCATGACCGTTGCGGTGGCCGGCGAAACCCTGATCCTGCCGCTGGCCTACGTGCTTGAAGCATTGCAGCCGCAGCCCGACGACATCCGCAGCATGGCCGGCGAAGGCCGCGTGCTGCGCGTGCGTGGCGAGTACCTGCCGATCCTGTCGCTGAGCGAGTACTACGGCTATGGACAACGCGCACCCGGCAGTGAATCGCTGGTGGTGGTGGTGGAAGGCGATGGCCAGAAAATCGCGCTGGAAGTGGACGAACTGGTCGGCCAGCAGCAGGTCGTGGTGAAGAACATCGAGAACAACTACCGCCGCATCGGCGGCGTCTCCGGCGCCACCATCCTCGGTGACGGCCGCGTCGCCCTGATCGTCGACATCGGCGGCCTGGTGCGTTCGCTGCGGGTACCGCAGGCCGCCTGAGCCGCTCCACGCGCCGCGCCTGACCGCCGCCCTCCGGGGCGGCGGTTTTTGTTTGCGCGCGCATACAACAGCACCCCTCCTTCGCGGCTGACAGGGCTGCGCGGTCCGCTTTGAACTCCGTCAATCTGCACTGTGAACTTCGTCGTGGGCATGGTTTCGCCTGAAACCACGATGTCGATGCGAACGCCTCGCCAGGGCGTGCTTTGCGCCGCATCTCCCTACGCCAGCGAATGTGACACAGGTCCATAAAGTCCGCCGCGCAGGCGCCGCTATCTCGAAATGACGGCAGTCACCGATCCTTCACCCGGCACCACCGTTCCCTCCTGCAACGACCTTTTGCCTGCGGCGCCGCCGCCGGTATTCTGCCCACCCTGGAGCACCCTGCATGAAGTGGTTCCACGATCTGCCCATCGCCCGCAAGCTGGCTGTGGGATTCACCCTGACCACCCTGATGACCGTCGTGCTGGGTGCGTTCGCCCTGGTCCGCCTGTCCGAAGCCAATGCCAAGCTGACCTCGATGGCGACCAACGACATCCCATCGGTGCAGTACCTCGGTGAAGTGCGCTCGCAGCTGGGTGAGTTCCGCACCTATGAACTGGCCCAGATCAGCATGCTGGACCAGCCGGAAAAGGTGGCCGACTACAACAAGCGCATGAATGACACCGCTGCGGTAGTGCGCGAGCAGCTGGCCGCCTATGCCAAGCTGCCGGCCGGCGACAAGGAGCGCGCGCTGTACCAGGCCGTGCAGGCCGACGTCGATGGCTACTTCGCCGCCAATACCAAGCTGCGCGAAGCGGCGACGGCGGGTGATGGCGAGACCGCCCGGCAGATCTCCGATGAGCAGTCGCGCCCGCTGCGCCGCAAGGCCTTTGAGGACCTGAAGGCGCTGGGTGCGCTGCTGGGAACCCAGATGCAGGGCAAGATCGACGACGCCAACGCAACCCACCGCAACAGCATGCTGGCCATCATCGCCGCCATCGCGCTGCTGGTCGTAGTCGCCGCCACCCTGGCCGTGGTCATCTCGCGCGCCGTGGTTGGTCCGCTGGGCAAGGCCGTGCATGCCATCCAGGCGGTTGCCCGTGGCGACCTCAGCGTCACCACCCAGGCCAACGGCAAGGATGAGGCGGGCCGCATGCTGGCGGCTACCGCGGAGATGACCGCGATGCTGCGTCGCTTCTCCGAGCAGACCCAGCTGATGGCACAGATGCATGCCGGACCCGATATCAGCCACCGCATTCCGGAAGATTTCCCGGGCGTCTACGGCCAGCTCGCCGGCGGCATCAACACGGTGATCTTCGAGCACCTCGACGCGATCCGTGATGCCATCGACGTGCTCAACCAGTACGCCACCGGCAACCTCGCCCCCGATGCCCGCCGCTTGCCGGGCAGCCGCGCGATCCTGCATGAATCGATGGATGCGGCCAAGGCCAGCCTGCTGGCGATCAACACGCAGATCCAGCAGTTGGCCTCGGCTGCCGCCGCCGGCGATTTCAGCCAGCGTGGCGATGCGCAGCGCTTCGATCACGATTTCCGCGTGATGATCGAGCAGCTGAACAGCATGATGCAGGTCGCCGACGGCAACCTGGGCCAGCTGTCGCAGCTGCTGCAGGCTATCGCCGGGGGCGACCTGACCGCACGCATGGACGGCCAGTTCCACGGCGTGTTCGCCCGCATGCGTGACGATGCCAACACCACGGTTGCCCAGCTGACCCAGATCGTCAGCCAGATCCAGGCCAGCACCTCCAGCATCACCCTGGCCGCAGGCGAAATCGCCTCGGGCAACAGCGACCTGTCGCGCCGCACCGAGCAGCAGGCCGCTAATCTGGAAGAAACCGCCGCGTCGATGGAGGAACTGACCTCCACCGTGCGGCAGAACGCCGAGCACGCACGCCAGGCCAACCAGCTCGCCATCGGCGCGCATGGCGTGGCCTCGCAGGGCGGCGAAGTGGTCGGCCAGGTGGTCACCACCATGTCGGCCATCGAAGCCTCCTCGAAGAAGATCGCCGAGATCATTTCGGTGATCGACGGCATCGCCTTCCAGACCAACATCCTGGCGCTGAACGCTGCGGTCGAAGCCGCCCGTGCCGGTGAACAGGGTCGTGGCTTTGCCGTGGTCGCCAGCGAAGTGCGTACCCTCGCCCAGCGTTCGGCCGCCGCTGCCAAGGAAATCAAGGGCCTGATCGACGAATCGGTCGGCAAGGTCGCCGAAGGCTCCAGCCTGGTCCACCAGGCCGGCAGCACCATGGGCGAGATCGTCGCTTCTGTGCAGCGGGTGACCGACATCATGGCCGAGATCTCCGCCGCCTCGCAGGAACAGTCGGCCGGCATCGAGCAGGTCAACCAGACCGTGGTGCAGATGGATGAAACCACCCAGCAGAATGCTGCGCTGGTGGAAGAAGCCACTGCAGCCGCGCGGGCGATGGAAGACCAGGCCGCGCAGCTGGGCGAGGCCGTTGCACGCTTCCGCCTGGCCGCGCCGAGCGCAGGCAACGCGGCGCCGCGTGCGGCGATGTCCGCGGCCGGAAATGCACCGCGCAAGGCGGCGCCTGCGCCCATCGCCACGCCATCGCGCGTGCGTAAGCCCGTTGCGCAGCCGGCGCTGGCCGGCGACGGCGACTGGCAGGAGTTCTGATCGCAGCATCGGGGTGGCCGCGCGCCACCCCGACAGCGGACCGCTGGCCCTTCGGTGTCCGGCATGGCACAACGAATCAGTCGAACGCGTGCGGTGCTACATAAATCCGCAACGCAGCCGATACTTCTTTCGAGCCACGCGCCCACACGCGTCGGCGCCCGCCCCTGACCACAGATTCCATGTCCGACGGCCACGACACTGCACCGCCCGAAGTCCATGCGGCCGACGCCGCCGACGATCGCTTCCTGGTCCGCAATCCCCGCCAGGTGCGGCAGCTGCTGCGTTCTTTGATCGAGCAGCGATCACTGATCAACGCCCATATCGACGGCCGCGATCGCTCCTTCCCGACCGCCCTGCTCGAACTGGACGAGGACGAGGACATCCTGCTGCTCGATGGCAGCCCGCAGGAAGCCTCCAACCGCGCCGCCGAACAGGCCGACCACCTGCTCTGCTTCGCCCAGCTGGAACGGGTGATGGTGCGTTTCCGCCTGCACGACCTGCAGCGCGTGGACAACGAAGGCCATGTCGCCTTCCGGGCACCGTTCCCCGATGAGCTGGTGCACCTGCAGCGGCGTGAACTGTACCGGCTGGAGACCCCCATCACCGATTCACCGCACCTGCTGCTGCCGCCGGGCGAGGCCCAGGCCGAAGCGCTGTCGATGCGGGTGGTGGACATCAGTGGCGGCGGCCTGGCGGTGACCGTGCCCGTCGATTGCGCGGTCTTCAGCCTGCAACAGCGTTACCGGGCACAGTTGTCGATGCCCGATGGCCCGGACCTGCAGATCTCACTGGTGGTCTGCAACCTGCTGCCGCAACGCCTGCCCAACGGCACCGAGGTCAAGCGCGTCGGCATGCGCTTCGACGACCTGCCCCGCGGCGGCGACAGCGCCATCCAGCGCTACATCTTCCGCATCGACCGCCAGCGCAAGGCACGCCGCAACGGCGAGCTCTGACACATCCACAACCGGATCTGCCGGCCAGCGGCCAGCACTACCATCCCTGGTAGATCCACGCCACGCGTGGATGCATGCCCCAGTAGATCCACGCCATGCGTGGATGCAACCCCAGTAGATCCACGCCATGCGTGGATGCAACCCCAGTAGATCCACGCCATGCGTGGATGCAGCCCTAGTAGATCCACGCCATGCGTGGATGGATCTCTAAAGTCCCCCACTACGGGGCCGATATCGAGCCTGACACCGGCACTTCCGGCAGAACCAGGACCCCTCGATGAACGACAAGAACAGCTCCGCCGCCGGCGCCGATGGCGAATTCCTCAGCTTCACCCTCGGTGCCGAGCACTACGGCGTGGACATCCTCAAGGTGCAGGAAATCCGTGGCTACGACGCCGTCACCCGCGTCCCCGATGCCCCGGACTACATCAAGGGTGTCATCAACCTGCGCGGCACCATCGTGCCGGTGATCGACCTGCGCCTGAAGCTGCGCCTGGAAGACGCCCGCTACGACGCCTTCACCGTGATGATCGTGCTCAACGTGGAAGACCGCGTGGTCGGCATCGTGGTCGACAGCGTCTCCGACGTGATCCCGCTGTCGGCCGAGCAGATCCGCCCGACCCCGGAATTCGGCGCCGCCGTCGACACCCGCTTCATCTCCGGCATCGGCACCCACGACGACCGCATGTTGATCCTGCTGGATATCGAAACCCTGCTGGACAGCGCCGACATGGGCCAGACCCACGTCGTCGAAGACGCCGCCGCCTGAACAAACGGACCTTCTTCACGTTTCTGTTACGCAGCCCTTCAGTTCCCCCCATTCACGCCGATAGGGGGACAGAAGCCGGTCGCGCAGGAACGCGCCAAGGCCGGATCCACCATCACCATCCCCGGAGAATCACCCCGATGAAGTCCCTGCTTGCGTTCGTTTCGGCTGCCGTCCTGGCCACCACCGCTTCCTCCGCCTTCGCGCAGTCGGCCGAGATGATTCCGCCGGAGATGGCACCGCGCGCCGTCGGCAAGGACGGCATGGTCTGCGGCAAGGTCGAAAAGGCCCGCTTCGCAGAAGGTTCCGAAGGCCAGCCGACCTTCCTGTACATGGGCGGCGCCTTCCCGCGCCACACCTTCTCGGCCCGCATCGCCGGCGAGAACCGCGGCAAGTTCTCCTTCCCGCTGGAAACCTTGGAAGGCAAGACCGTGTGCGTGATCGGCAAGATCCAGCGCGATGCCTCGCGTGCGGAAATCGAAGTCAGCTCGCCGTCCAGCCTGAAGCTGGCCAACATCAAGTAATCCGCTGTCCGTCAGACCGCGCCGGCCAGCGTGCCGGCGTGGCTGTTGCAACCGGGCCCCGCGCCCGGCCGCGTCTGCCTTAGGAGATCGCAACGCCCATGCCGTGGATCAACAACCTGAAACTGATGCCGAAGCTCATGCTGACCTTCGGTGTCCTCTTGCTGGTGATGCTGCTGCAGGGCATCGTCGCCTACCGTGGCCTGCATTCGCTGAACAACGTGACCACCGAGCTGGCCGGTTCACGCATGGAAAGCATCCGCATGGCCGGCGAAATGCGCGGCATGCTCGGTGAGTACCGCAACAGCGCCTACCAGCAGCTGATCCGCGCCAGCGACGACGTCAAGGCCGACGCCCGCAAGCAGGCCGTCGAACTGCGCACCAGCATGGACAGGTCGATCAAGGACTATCCGAAGCTGGTCGACAACGCACAGCAGAAAAAGCTGTTCGACACCTTCGCCAAGGACTGGAAGGACGCGCTGGCTTCCTATGACAGCGTCACCGAAATGCTGGAGCTGGACCTGCCCGACGATGCGATCGACACCTTCGTCGGCGAGACCCGCACCAAGCACCGCAAGGCGGGCGCCGCGCTGGAAGCGCTGATCGCCGAAGACAACCGCCTCGCCCGCGCCTCGCGCGACGAAGCCGCCTCCACCTACTCCGCCTCGGCCGTGCTGACCGTGATCGCCCTGCTCGGCGGTGCCGCACTCGGCCTGGTGCTGGTGTGGCTGTTCGCCCGTGCCCTGGTCGGCAGCGTGCGTGGCGCCGTCTCGGTGGCCAACGACGTCGCCGGTGGCAAGCTCGATGGTCACATCGATGTCAGCCGCCAGGACGAAGTGGGCGAACTGATGCAGGCCATGCAGCGCATGCAGCGCGACCTGCGCGAGCGCACCGAAACCGACCAGGCGATCGCCCGCGAGAACCTGCGTATCCGCACCGCGCTGGATTACAGCTCGACCGGTGTCTACCTGACCGATCCCAGCAACACCATCGTCTACAGCAACCGCGCCCTGCAGCAGACCCTGGCCCAGTACCAGGACGAGCTGCGCCGCGACCTGCCGGACTTCGACGCACACGCCTCGCTGGTCGGCAAGCCGGTCACCGTGCTCGAGCACCGTGGCGAGATGGACAACACCCTGCTGGCCAACCTCAAGCAGCATGGCGTTGCCCGCCGCCCGATGCAGTACGGCGATGCGCAGTTCGCCCAGGTCGTGTCGACCATCCGCAACGAAGACGGCGACACCGTCGGCTACGTGGTGGAATGGCGCGACCGCACCCAGGAAGCACAGGTCGAGGCAGAAGTCGCACGGGTGATCGCCCAGGCTGCTGCCGGCGACCTGTCCGGCCGCATCGATGCCAACGACAAGGAAGGCTTCTTCCTGCAGCTGGCCCAGCAGATCAACGGCCTGCTGGACGCCAACTCGGGCAGCATCGAACAGATCTCTGGCCTGCTGGCCGCACTGTCGCAGGGTGACCTGACCGTGCGCATGCATGGCGACTACCAGGGCGTGTTCGCCCGCATGCGTGACGATGCCAACGCCACCGCCGCACAGCTGAGCGAGATCGTCACCCGCATCAAGCAGTCCAGCCGCGCAATCAGCTCGGCCGCCGGTGAAATCGCCTCGGGCAACAGCGACCTGTCGCGCCGTACCGAGCAGCAGGCGGCCAACCTGGAAGAGACCGCCGCCTCGATGGAGGAACTGACCTCCACCGTGCGCCAGAACGCCGAACACGCGCGCCAGGCCAACCAGCTCGCCATCGGTGCGCACGGCGTGGCTTCGCAGGGCGGTGAAGTGGTCGGCCAGGTGGTCGCCACCATGTCGGCCATCCAGGCCTCGTCGAAGAAGATCGCCGAGATCATCTCGGTGATCGACGGCATCGCCTTCCAGACCAACATCCTGGCGCTGAACGCCGCAGTCGAAGCCGCCCGTGCCGGCGAACAGGGCCGCGGTTTCGCCGTGGTTGCCAGCGAAGTGCGCACCCTCGCCCAGCGTTCGGCCGCAGCGGCCAAGGAGATCAAGGGCCTGATCGACGACTCGGTCGGCAAGGTCAACGACGGCTCGGCGCTGGTGCACAAGGCCGGCGCGACCATGGGCGAGATCGTCGCCTCGGTGCAGCGCGTGACCGACATCATGTCCGAGATCTCCGCTGCCTCGCAGGAGCAGAGCGCTGGCATCGAGCAGGTCAACCAGACCGTGGTGCAGATGGACGAAACCACCCAGCAGAACGCCGCGCTGGTGGAAGAAGCCACTGCTGCCGCACGTGCGATGGAAGAACAGGCGGGTCATCTGAGCGAGGCGGTATCGATCTTCGTGGTCGACGAAGCCGAAGTCGTGGTCGCCGCGCGCACGCCGGCACCGCGTGCTGCTGCCCCGGCTGCCCCGGCACCGATGGCACCGCCGGCCCGACGCGTCAGCGGCGCTCGCCCGGCAGTGACCGAACTGGCCGATGGAGACTGGCAGGAGTTCTGATTCCTGCCTGACCTGACCCACGAATACGCCCCGGCCCTGCGCTGGGGCGTTTTTGTTTCCGGAGTA
The DNA here is from genome assembly GCF_002750935.1 of Stenotrophomonas sp. LMG 10879. Taxonomy (NCBI): domain Bacteria; kingdom Pseudomonadati; phylum Pseudomonadota; class Gammaproteobacteria; order Lysobacterales; family Lysobacteraceae; genus Stenotrophomonas; species Stenotrophomonas sp. LMG 10879. The sequence goes on along the minus strand of NZ_PEJT01000001.1, from coordinate 159,238 downwards.
TCTGATTATCCAGCCAACGGCGAAGCCCCTCGTGGTGGTCGCTCGAAGCCCTAGGCTGCTGAGGGTTGGCCGGGAGGATGGGCTGCGCAGGGGACGCCGTGAATACGTCCCTGTAGGCTCGGGCGCGCCTTGCTCGTGTGCGCTGTCCTGCGCACACGGCAAGACCGGGGTTGGGCGTCCTGCCCAACCCGCCCGAGGCATGCCTCGGGCCCATGGCGCTTACGCCCCTGCGCAGCCAACCCTCCCGGCCACGGACGGTTTCCGTGCGCGATCCACCCCGGATTGAAGAAGGAAGAGCAAGAGCACCAGCCGCACCGTTTCCGGGGTCAGATCCGTTTTCCGCAGGAAAACGGATCTGACCCCTCTTTCCACCTGGAAACCCAACGCTCTTGCCGTCCGACATTGGAATGCCTGATGAGTCGTGCGGGGATGGGCTGGCGGGACCGTTGGCGCCATGGATGGCGCCATCGAGCCCCCAGGGACGGGTTTACGGCGTGTCCCGCCAGCCCATCCCCGCACGGCTCCCTCTAAACATCGCAGAGCCGACCAACCGCCGTTGCTGTTGCTGTTGCTGTTGCTGTTGCTGTTGCTGTTGCTTCAGAGCCTGCCGCAGGCAGCGCCGCAGACGCCGCTGCAAGGAAACCTGAATACGTTCGAACAGCCCGCCTCAATCCCCCGCCCCCGCGGCCGATAACGGTCATGTCACCGCTGCTCCCGACCAGCACCGGCGCCTCCACCCACCACGACCCGGGTACTGCTCGATGAATCTCCTGCATCGCTGGCAACACTACTTCAGCAATCTCTCCGTCCGGCGCAAGCTCAACCTGCTCACGCTGCTGATCGCGCTGGGCGTGATCGCGCTGTCGGTGATCGCTGCCCGCATGCAGTACCTGGACCTCACCGATACCCGCAAGTCTTCGCTGAAGACCCAGGTCGAACTGAGCTACGGCATCCTCGACCACTACCACCGCCTGGCCGGAACCGGTGAACTCAGCGAAGAAGCCGCCAAGGCCGCCGCGCTGCAGGCGCTGGAAGTCATGCGCGCGCACAACGATACCTATTACTACAACATCTACGACACCGGCTATCACGTGCTCATGCACCCGTTCCGCAAGGATCTGGTGGGCAAGGACATGAAGGATTTCCGTACCGGCGATGGCATCCGCATCTACTACGACCAGATCGAAGCGGCCAAGGCCGGCGGCGGCTTCGTCGCCTATCGCTGGGCCAAGCCCGGCGAAAAGGGCGAGGTCGAAAAGGTCGCCTATGCCGGCCTGTTCAAGCCCTGGAACTGGGTGGTCAGCAGCGGCGTCTACATGGATGACGTGCAGCAGCAGGCACTGGTCTTCACCGCCATCATGACCCTGGCCGGCGGCGTGCTGGTGCTGATCGTGCTGGCCCTGAGCTGGGTCATCGGCAACCGCATCGCGCGCCCATTGAAGCAGGCTACCGCCGTCGCAGAGGGCATCGCTGGCGGCAAGCTGGACAGCCACATCGGCCCGCAGCCGCATGACGAACCCGGTCGCCTGCTCGAAGCGATGTCACGCATGCAGCAGCAGCTGCACGCAGTCATCAGTGGCCAGCGCGAGATGGCGCGCCGTCACGATGAAGGTGAGCTCAGCTACCGTATCGACGCCAGCGCCTTCCCCGGCGAATACGGGCTGATGGTGCAGGAAACCAACGTCCTGGTCGGCAGCCACGTGCAGACCCTGCACGATGTACTGCACGTCGTGCAGCAGTACGCCGTCGGCGACCTCAGCGGCGACATCGCCCGCTACCCGGGCGAAAAGGCGGCGATGACCACCACCGTCGACACGGTCAAGGCCAACCTCGGCCGCATCAATGCCGAGATCAAGCAGCTGGCCAGTGCCGCAGCCGCCGGCGACTTCAGCCAGCGCGGCGACGCACAGCGCTTCGATCACGATTTCCGCACCATGCTGGAAAACCTCAACGCCATGATGGCGGTCAGTGATGACAACCTCGGCAAGCTCTCACAGCTGCTGTCGTCCATCGCCGACGGCGACCTGACCGCACGCATGCATGGTGACTACCAGGGCGTGTTCGCGCGCATGCGTGACGATGCCAACGCCACGGTCAGCCAGCTGACCCAGATCGTTGGCCAGATCCAGCTCAGCGCCTCCAGCATCACCCTGTCGGCCGGCGAGATCGCCTCGGGCAACAGCGACCTGTCGCGCCGCACCGAACAGCAGGCGGCCAACCTGGAAGAAACCGCCGCTTCGATGGAGGAACTGACCTCCACCGTGCGCCAGAACGCCGAGCACGCACGCCAGGCCAACCAGCTCGCCATCGGTGCGCATGGCGTGGCCTCGCAGGGCGGCAGCGTGGTGGGTCAGGTGGTCACCACCATGTCGGCCATCGAAGCGTCCTCGAAGAAGATCGCCGAGATCATCTCGGTCATCGATGGCATCGCCTTCCAGACCAATATCCTGGCGCTGAATGCCGCAGTCGAAGCGGCCCGTGCCGGCGAACAGGGCCGTGGTTTCGCCGTGGTCGCCAGCGAGGTGCGTACCCTCGCCCAGCGCTCGGCCGCCGCCGCCAAGGAGATCAAGGGCCTGATCGATGATTCGGTCGGCAAGGTCGCCGAAGGCTCCAGCCTGGTCCACCAGGCCGGCAGCACCATGGGCGAGATCGTCGCCTCGGTGCAGCGCGTGACCGACATCATGGCCGAGATCTCCGCCGCCTCGCAGGAACAGTCGGCCGGCATCGAACAGGTCAACCAGACCGTAGTGCAGATGGATGAAACCACCCAGCAGAACGCCGCGCTGGTGGAAGAAGCCACCGCCGCCGCACGTGCGATGGAAGAGCAGGCCGCGCAGCTGGCCGACGCCGTCGCGATCTTCCGTCTCGACAACCAGGTCGCCGTCGCAGTGAAGGCGGTGACCGCGAAGGTCGCACCGAAGGCCGCCAGTGCTGCACCGTCGCGGCCGCCGTCGACACCCGCACCGATCCGCCGTACCCACTCCAGCACCGTCGTTTCCAACGACGGCGACTGGCAGGAATTCTGATCCTCGCGGCGGCTGCGGCCGCCGCCCCGCCGATGGACACGTCACCCGTGCAGAGCCCTACCCCCATCGTCAGCGGTACGCGCGAATTCGAGTTCGCCGACCGTGATTTCCGCCGCGTCTGCGACCTGATCTACCAGCGCGTGGGCATTGCCCTCGCCCCGGCCAAGCGCGACATGGTGTACGGACGCCTGTCGCGCCGCCTGCGCACGCTGGGCATGCGCAGCTTCCAGCAGTACCTGGATCACCTGGAACAGGGCGATGGTGACGAGTGGCAGGCATTCACCAATGCGCTGACCACCAATCTCACCGCGTTCTTCCGCGAGCCGCACCATTTCGACAAGCTGCGCGAGGAACTGCAGCAGCGCAACGGGCGCGGCCCGCTGCTGCTGTGGTCGTGCGCCGCCTCCACCGGTGAAGAGCCCTACTCGATGGCGATCACCGCCTGCGAAGCGTTCGGCACCCTGAAGCCGCCGGTGCGCATTGTCGCCACCGACGTCGATACCCAGGTGCTGGCCACCGCCGGGCGCGGCGTCTACAACATCGACCGTGTCGCCGGCCTCGATCCGGACCTGCGTCGCCGCTACTTCCAGCGCGGCAGCGGCCCCAACGAAGGCCAGTGCCGCGTGTTGCCGGCGCTGCGCGAGCTGATCGAGTTCCGCCCGTTGAACCTGCTGGCGCCGCGCTACGACGTCGGCGGCCCGTTCGATGCGCTGTTCTGCCGCAACGTGATGATCTACTTCGACAAGCCGACCCAGCGCGCGATTCTCGGCCGCCTGGTCAATCACCTGGCCGACGACGGCCTGCTCTACACCGGCCACTCGGAGAACTACCTGCACGCCGCCGATCTGATCCAGCCCTGCGGCCGTACCCTGTACCGGCGCGCGCAGGGAGCCAGCGCATGAATGCTTCGCTGCGCACCGATGATGTGATGCGCTACCAGGACGCACGCTTCAAGACCATCGCCGCCAAGCTGCTGCCGACCCAGTACCTGGTGGTGGATGACACCACCGCGCTGACCACGACGCTGGGTTCATGCGTGGCGGCGTGCCTGCGCGACCCGGTACTGAAGATCGGCGGCATGAACCACTTCCTGCTGCCCGAGGGCAACGCCGGCGACGGCGCGCCCGCACGCTATGGCAGCTACGCGATGGAACTGCTGATCAACGACATGCTCAAGCGTGGCGCACATCGCAAGCGCATCGAGGCGAAGGTATTCGGTGGTGCCAACGTGCTGAAGGGCTTCACCAGCAATCCGGTAGGCACGCGCAACGCCGAATTCGTGCGCCAGTACCTGCAGGCCGAGCATATCCCGATCCTCGCCGAGGACCTGTGCGGCATCCACCCGCGCAAGATCTGGTTCTTCGCCGATACCGGCCGCGTCGTCGTGCAGCGCCTGCCGCACGCCCACGAAGCCGAAGTGGCCGCGACCGAATCGGCCGTGCGCGCACGCCTGTCGAAGGCCCCGGTCACCGGTGGCGTGGAGCTGTTCGAATGACCCTGACCGGCAACGCCCCCTGCCGGGTCCTGATCGTCGACGATTCCGCCGTCGTGCGGCAGATGCTCACCGAAATCCTGTCCAGCGATCCGGCCATCGACGTGGTCGGCACCGCTGCCGACCCGCTGCTGGCCCGCGAGAAGATCAAGCGCCTGGCCCCGGACGTGATCACCCTGGACGTGGAAATGCCACGCATGGATGGCCTGGCGTTCCTGGAAAACCTGATGCGCCTGCACCCGTTGCCGGTGGTGATGATCTCGTCGCTGACCGAGCGCGGTGCCGATACCACCCTGCAGGCGCTGGGTCTGGGCGCGGTGGACTTCGTTTCCAAGCCCAAGCTTGATGTAGCCCGTGGCCTGCAGGCCTATGCCGATGAAATCATCGCCAAGGTGAAGATGGCCGCGCGCTCACGGGTGCGCCCGCTGGTGCGCGTTGCCACACCGAAACTCACGTTGGACGCCGCCCCGGCCATGCGTCCGGCAGCAACGCAGTTCCGTACCACTGACCGCCTGATCGCCATCGGCTCCTCGGCCGGCGGTACCGAAGCATTGCGCGTGGTGCTGGAAGGCATGCCCGCCGACGGTCCCGCAGTGGTAATGACCCAGCACCTGCCCGCCAGTTTCAGCACCGCCTTCGCCGAGCGCCTGGACCGCCATTCGGCGATGGCGGTACGCGAAGCCAGCGATGGTGAAGCGGTGCTGCCCGGCCACGCGTACCTGCCACCCGGCGGCAAGCACCTGCGGATCATCCGCGACGGTGCGCGCTGGCGCTGCCGGGTCGACGACGGCCCGGCGGTGAACCGGCACAAGCCGGCCGTCGACGTGCTGTTCCGCTCGGTGGCGCAGGCCGCCGGCGGCAATGCCATCGGCGCCATCCTCACCGGCATGGGCGATGACGGCGCACGCGGCCTGCTGGAAATGCGCCAGGCCGGTGCGCCGACGCTGGTGCAGGACGAGGCCACCAGCGTGGTCTGGGGCATGCCCGGTGCCGCGTTCAAGCTCGGCGCGGCCGAGGAACAGGTGCCGTTGGAGCGCATTACGGAACGATTGCTGGCGCTGGCCCGCGGCTGACCGTCCACCGCATTGCACCGCCTCACCCTGTCTTCCAGACGCCGGCCCCGGAAGGGTCGGCGTGGCTGTTTTGCTTTTCAAGGAGCTTGACGATGGCCCAGCGTACCTTCCGCATTCAATCATCCCTGCTGGCGACCGCCCTGCTGGTCCCACTGACGGCTGCCGCTGACGGGCTGCCGCCATCGCCGCAGGCCACCCCTGCCGCTGCCGCCGTCACGGACGGTGTTGCACCGTGGACCGAGCGGGTCCAGATCCAGAGCGGTCCGGATACCGGATCGCAGCGTGTCCACGCACCGGATGTAGCACTGCGCATCGTTACCCCCGATGACAGCGAGGCGCTCACCCCGAAGGGACTGGCACTGCTCTTCAGCGGCAATGAGCCGGACTACTTCCGGCGCAACACCCTGCCCGGCAGCATCGTCGAGAGCCAGGCCAGCCCCGCCATCACCCTCATGCCGTCGGTGGCCAAGGCACTGGTGGGCGGCTACTTCAGGCACGTCCCCGATGCCGTGCCCAACCAAGCCAGCACCCTGCGCTTCAGTGCGGACAGATGGGCCCTGGTGCACCAGGGCAATACGCGGAAGGATCCCCTCTACCGCCTCAATCACTCCAGCACCATCCAGCAGCGCCGTGCCGACGGCACGCTGGCGGAAATCATCAGCTGCAATGACAGCGACAACCGGGCGACTCTGGACGCATGGCAAGCCAATGATTACGCGCGGCTCAAGGCGGCCGCGCAGATGATCACGATGAAATGCATCGAAAAGCTGGTCAAGAGAATCCCCGCGATGTACCCGCGCCCGTTGGCCGCTGAAGATGTCAGCGCCTACGCTGACGGCGTCGTGCCACCGGCACGCGTGCGCGTCTACGCCGCCTTGGGGCGGACCACCACCCTGTACACCGATGCCGCCTGCCGCGAAGACTACCGCGACAGGATCGACGTCAAGTACAACAACGCCGGCGACAAGGGCGTGCGCGGCATCCCCGTCACGGAAACCCTGCGCAGCAAGGAGAACGAGCGGTTCTCCATGCTGAGCTACCAGGAATACGAAGTCCCCGGTGGCAAGCCGCTGATCTTCGAGGCACATTTCGACGCAAGCAGTCGCCTGTACTGCGACGGCAAGCTGTCGGGCCAGTTCGTGGCCAGACCCGGCCAGGATTACGAGGTGGAATTTGAAGTGGCCGACAAGATCTGTCGGCTGCATATCCGCCAGGTGCATGCCGACGGCAGCATGACCCCGCAGCAGGCACGGGCGACCCCGACCATCTGTGAGGGCACCCGCGCGCCGGTCCGCATCGAGCCGCGCCAGGACATGCAGGTGCTGCTGTTCAACCCCGGCCAGCTGCAGATCCAGGATGCCAACCAAGGCAGCGCGCCGAAGCAGCTGAGCGACGATGCGGGCAGCAGCGAGGCACTGCAGCAGATGCTGCAACAGGCCAGCGGCAATCCCGGCACGCGCCTGTGCGTGGTGGTACCGGCCACGGACTACAGCAGCGTCCTGCACGATGCCGTTCGCCAACGCGTGCTGGATGCACCGCAGGTGTTGCCCAGCCTGTGGGAGGAAGCGGCGTCAGTGAACCAGCGCCGCAATGCCGCCGCCGATGCTCCGCTCGACATCGCCACTGCGGTGAGCCACTGCAAGGCGTTCCCGATCAAGGAATTCGTGGCGCAGTGAGTCGCAGCGCGCGCCTCCATCATTTTTCCCCAAGGAGTACCACCGTGGCATTACGCCCAACCTGCCTCACCGCCGCGATCGCGGCCTGCCTGCTGCTGGCTCCGTCGGCCCACGCCATCGACGAAGCGCCCGCACCCACACCTGTCGCCGCCGCCGTAGCCGCGACCGAGGCAACGCCCGATCCGGCGGCGAATGCCGCACCGGCGCCAGAGGCATCGGACGCTGCGTCCACGGCTGCTGGATCCGTTGATGAAGCAGCGGCAACCGTGGCCGCCCCCGCCGCCGGGAATGTTGCAGCGGCTCCGGCGCCCGCCACCGATCTCAGCAGCCTGCAACGGGTGAAGGTCACCTCCGGCCTGGGGCTTGGGCCCAACGGCAATCGCGTGGGCGACCCTGTCCTGCGCCTGGTAATGCGCGCCGACACTGCTGCCGTCACCGCGGCCAAGGTCGGGCTGTCCGCTCTGGCGTTCGTCACTGGCGTGGGTGACATCGGCACCAGCAACAGCTTCAGCAAGAACAACGTGCGTGGCGACGACATTCAATCCGTGCCCAGCCCGGCCTACGGCGCGTTGCCGGGCATGATCCGTGAGCAGCTGGCGCTCTATTTCGCAGCGCATCCCGGCGCCATTCCCAGCGACGAGCGTACCGTGGAGGCCAGCGCCGGTCAGTGGTCGCTGGTGTACCAGAAGCTCAGCGACGCAGAGACACCCTACGAGCTGCGCCACGATGTAACCATCGGCTTCCCGCTGGTGCGCAAGCTGTTCCGCAGCGCCAGTGGCGGCCAGGGCGTGCACTGCCAGGACGAAGCGCGGGTTGCCCCGCTGCAGGAATGGCAGGCCGACAACTACGCCAAGGCGAAAGCCGCATCGCGTGAATTCGCCGAAGCCTGCATGGTCCGCTTCGTCGCCGAACTGCCGCGCCTGTTCCCCGACCACGGTGTGCTGCCGGAAACGGCCGCGGAACCGGAGCTGCCTACGGACGCGCCAGCCGTGACCGAGGAAGCGGCCGCCGTCACCCAGGCTTGACGCCCCGGTAGTGCCGGCCGCTGGCCGGCAACGCTCTTGACCTCGCGCGTGTGCCGGCAAACGGCCGGCACTACCAGGCATCATCCGCACAACAAAAAACCCCCGGCGTTCACCGGGGGCTCTTCGTTTCAGCTGGATGCCGGCCAGCGGCCGGCACTACCCTCAGGCAGCGACCGTGTTGGCCACGTCCTGGTATTCCTCGATCTGGTCGAAGTTCATGTAGCGGTAGATCTCCGCGCCGCTGGCGGCGATCACGCCCACATCGGCCATGTACTCTTCCTTGGTCGGAATGCGGCCCAGACGCGAGCAGATCGCGGCCAGTTCGGCCGAACCCAGGTACACGTTGGTGTTGCGGCCCAGACGGTTCGGGAAGTTGCGGGTCGAGGTCGACATCGCGGTGGAGCCTTCGCGGATCTGTGCCTGGTTGCCCATGCACAGCGAGCAGCCCGGCATTTCCATGCGTGCGCCGGTGGCGCCGAAGGTGCCGTACACGCCTTCCTTGGTCAGCTCGGACGCATCCATCTTGGTCGGCGGGGCCACCCACAGGCGGGTCGGCAGGTCGCGCTTGCCTTCCAGCAGCTTGGCAGCCGCGCGGAAGTGACCGATGTTGGTCATGCACGAACCGATGAACACTTCGTCGATCTTCGCACCCGCGACTTCGGACAGGGTCTTCACGTCGTCCGGGTCGTTCGGGCAGGCCACGATCGGCTCGTGGATGTCGGCCAGGTCGATCTCGATGACGGCGGCGTACTCGGCGTCGGCATCCGGCTCCAGCAGCTCCGGGTTGGCCAGCCACGCTTCCATCTTCTCGATGCGACGCTGCAGCGAACGCGGATCCTGGTAACCCTCGGCAATCATCCACTTCAGCAGGGTGATGTTGCTGGTCAGGTACTCGATGATCGGTTCCTTGTTCAGGCGCACCGAGCAACCGGCCGCCGAACGCTCGGCCGAGGCATCGGACAGTTCGAACGCCTGTTCGACCTTCAGTTCCGGCAGGCCTTCGATTTCCAGGATGCGGCCGGAGAAGATGTTCTTCTTGCCAGCCTTGGCCACGGTCAGCAGGCCCGACTTGATGGCGTACAGCGGGATCGCGTTGACCAGGTCACGCAGGGTCACGCCCGGCTGCATCTTGCCCTTGAAGCGCACCAGCACCGATTCCGGCATGTCCAGCGGCATGACGCCGGTGGCAGCGGCGAAGGCGACCAGGCCCGAACCGGCCGGGAACGAAATGCCTACCGGGAAACGGGTGTGCGAGTCGCCGCCGGTGCCGACGGTATCCGGCAGCAGCATGCGGTTGAGCCAGCTGTGGATCACGCCGTCGCCCGGACGCAGCGAGATGCCGCCACGGGTGGAGATGAACTCTGGCAGGGTGTGGTGGGTCTTGACGTCCACCGGCTTCGGGTAGGCCGCGGTGTGGCAGAACGACTGCATCACCAGGTCGGCCGAGAAGCCCAGGCAGGCCAGGTCCTTCAGCTCGTCGCGGGTCATCGGGCCGGTGGTGTCCTGCGAGCCCACCGAGGTCATCTTCGGTTCGCAGTAGGTGCCCGGGCGCATGCCCTGCCCTTCAGCCAGGCCACAGGCGCGGCCGACCATCTTCTGTGCCAGCGAGAAGCCCTTGCCGGTGTCGGCCGGCTGTACCGGCAGGCGGAACAGGTCGGTCGGGGCCAGGCCCAGCGCTTCGCGCGCCTTGCCGGTCAGGCCACGGCCGATGATCAGCGGAATGCGGCCACCGGCACGCACTTCGTCGAACAGCACGTCGGACTTGACCTGGAACTCGGCGATCACTTCGCCGTTCTTCAGCGCCTTGCCTTCGTACGGACGCAGCTCGACCACATCGCCGTGCTCCATCTTCGACACGTCCAGCTCGATCGGCAGCGCGCCAGCATCTTCCATGGTGTTGTAGAAGATCGGGGCGATCTTCGAACCCAGGCAGACGCCACCGGCGCGCTTGTTCGGGATGAACGGAATGTCATCGCCGGTCCACCACAGCACGCTGTTGGTGGCCGACTTGCGCGAGGAACCGGTACCGACGACGTCGCCGACATAGGCGACCAGGTGGCCCTTGTCCTTCAGGTCGAGGATCTGCTGGATCGGGCCGCGCTTGCCGTCTTCTTCCGGGGTGAACGGCGCATCGTCGCGCTTGTTCTTCAGCATCGCCAGGGCGTGCATCGGAATGTCAGGGCGGGTGGTCGCGTCCGGTGCCGGCGACAGGTCGTCGGTGTTGGTCTCACCCGGCACCTTGAACACGGTGACGGTCAGGCTCTGCGGCACTTCCGGGTTGCTGGTGAACCACTCGGCATCGGCCCAGCTCTGCAGCACGGACTGGGCGTTGGCGTTGCCGGCCTTGGCCTTTTCCTGCACGTCGTGGAAGGCGTCGAACACCAGCAGGGTCTTCTTCAGCGCGTCGGCAGCGATGGCGCCGACGCTGGCATCGTCCAGCAGCTGCACCAGCGGCGCGACGTTGTAACCGCCCAGCATGGTGCCCAGCAGTTCGGTGGCGCGCTCGCGGCTGATCAGCGGGTTCTGCTCGCTGCCCAGTGCGATCGCGGCCAGGTACGAGGCCTTGACCTTGGCAGCGTCATCGACGCCGGCCGGCACGCGGTGGGTCAGCAGGTCGAGCAGGAACTCGGCCTCGCCCTGCGGCGGGTTCTTCAGCAGTTCGATGACATCGGCCGTCTGCTGCGCGGTCAGCGGCAGGGGCGGGATGCCAAGCGCAGCGCGCTCGGCGACGTGGTGGCGGTAGGCTTCCAACATGACAACTCCCGGGTAATGCGTGAGGTGAATAAAAAGTGGGCTCAGGCTTGCGGCACGATCAGCTTCAGGCCCTTGAAGTAGTCGCGATAAAACGTGTCGTTCCAGGTGATCAGGCCGTCGCACTGCAGCAGTGCGTGGGCGCCGACCATGAATTCGTCCAGGCTGCGGCGGCTGCCGCTGCGCTGGCGGTGACGGCGGTGCATCTCGCCGGCGCGCAACGCCGACTTGGCTTCCATCGGGTTGAAGTGCACGCCCATTTCTTCCAGCGCTTCGAGCACCTCGGCGCCGCCGCGCAGTGATGCGCAGACTTCGGCCAGGGTCGCGCCGCAGACCACCACGCGGCCACCGACCAGGCTCTGCCGGAGGATGGCCTCCACGGCATCGGCCTGCGGACCATTGCTGAGCAGCTCGACCAGTACCGGCGAATCGACGGCGATCATCACCGATCAGTCCTCGTCGCGCACCGAACGCACGGCTGCGTCGGACGATTCGAAGCCGTCCAGCGCGAACTTGCCGCGTGCCCGTGAAATGGCATCGTCAACACTCTTGCGCAGGATGATGCGGCTGCCGTCCAGCTCGACCTTCAGCAGCGTGCCCTTGGTCAGGCCGAGGGCATCACGCACCGCCTTGGGCAGGGTGATCTGTCCGCGTTCTGCAACAGTGGCTTCCATCGGTACGCCCTCTTCGGTATGCATGAATTATACATACCGAAAGGGCCATACCGCCAGCTGCGTCCCTGCAACACCGACCGCAGGCAGGCAGTGAACCTGATACGCTCGCCCCTTCCCTGCCCGCTGCGGCTGCAGGTCCGCCGGCAGATTTCCGCGAATGTCACCCGGCGATAGTCGTTCAGGTATCAGTTTGCTAGCGCCCACGGGTAGCCGCCGCCAACGGCCACCCATGGCGCTGTTTTCGTCGTGCTACGTGAGCCCATCTTTCCTGAACGGGAAAATATCTGGTCCGCCAGGAACCCGCCAGCCGGTAGTCAAACGCGCGGCAAGCCGTGGCCGGGACCGCCCGCAAACCGAAGCGCACTGGCAAAGCCCGCCTGCCCTGCCAGCATCAGATCCGCTGGGCAAATGCCTTGCCGCGCACTATTCGCGCCGCGAGCCCGCTATCTGGCATTTCTACCGTGCCCATCCATGCCAGCCCTTCAGGAAGCTGCACAGCGTCAAGCAGTTGAATGCAACGCAGCCGCTGGTGGCTGTCACTGACGCGCAGCCGATCAAGAATGGTTTCCTTCGGCCCTGCGTCAGGCACCACCACGACCACCAGCCTGTGGCGATCGCTCCGCCACCGCGATCGTTGCTGCAACAGGCTTACCGATCTCGCGATCGCCCGTACGCGCCGCAATGCGCGCCCCATGTCTTCGCGTACGTAATCAGGCATCTCAAATGGTTCAAAGACACTGAGCGGATCCAGCCAGTCCCATTCCTCGGCCTCGACATGCGCCGCGAGTGCGTCGGCAGCCACGTCACGCCGCAGAGCCGCCAGGGTGGAGGCGTCTGTCCCTGCCCGGTGCAGAAGTCGCAATCGCAACCGGCGGCAATGTCGATCCATGTCGATCGACTGGCCCGCACAGCGGTCAAGCATCTCCAACGCCTTTGCACCATCTCCGCTGTCAATGGCGTCGCCGATCAGCATTGAATGCGCAAGCGTGAGATCCTGTTCGCCGGAGACCACCGCATCGTTCAGGATCTGCTGCCAATCCGCCTCCGCCAGCTCCCGCTGCAGCCAGCCCAGCCGTTCCAGCGCGCGTGCAGGCAGTGCCTGGGTACTCCGGCGACAGAGCAGCTGGTCACGATCCCGGCGTAGGCACTCGCACCGCTGCACATGCCGCCGCCACGCGTCAGCAGCATCGGCAGGCCACCGGCGATCCAGCGCATCCGCCAGCAACGTGGACGTCAGCATCGGCACCAGCACCGAGAGCGCCGATCGCCCCTCACCCACCGGATCCAGCACCGGTGTGCCATTGCCCAGCAACATGCGAATCCGGTCACTCAACCGTGGATGCGCCTCCAAAGGTGCAACACCGCACAGCACGGCTTCGTCGAGCCAGTAGCGCTGTTCACTCGGGCCGGGCCAGTGCAGCGCCCCATCCAGCAACCCTGCAAAGGGTTTTCCTTCCGGCGCGTCAGGCAGCGTGTCCACGGGGAAGAACAAAGGCCACCAGTGCGTTGACAGCGTATGCCTTGCCAATCCGATCATCGCGAGCGTCTGCGCAACCTGCGCGCTTCCGCAGCACTGCGCCGCCGCAAGGTCGGCGCGGTACTCACAGCTGTACGAGAGGCGACGCCATCGGCGCTCGGCCAGTGGACCGCACAGTCGGCCGACCCACGCCACCAGACTCCACATTGATCTTGCGTACCGCGTACCTGCACCGTCCGGCGCCCTACGCGATGTCAGTGCCAGCAATCTGACCAGCAGCGTGTGCAATACAGCACGCGCTCCCTCGACGTGCCCCAGCTCGTGTGCGATGACCGCCCGCAGCTGCTCGGGTGAGAGCATCGCCATCAATGGAAAGCCCAGTGTCACCCGCAGCACCGGCGTGGTCCCCGGACGCCAGCGACGCTCGATCGTTATCGAGGCATTGCACTCATCGTGGATCCAGATCTGATCGATGGGCGCCAGCCTCCTCGCTGCTGCTACGGCATCCAACACCGCGAACAACGCAGGGGCCTCGTTCCTTCGCACGGCCGGCCACGGTGCCACATCGGCAGGTGTCGCCCGATACCCGGCCAGCATACGAGTGACGGCGCACAGATGAAGCAGCGCAAGCACCGGCATGGGAACCAGCAGGACGTGCAACCACGGCAGGCTGGCATGCCCGGCCCAGGCTAGTGTCAGTACAGCGATCAGCGGAGCTGTCGCGATCACTGCCAGCGGCAGGGCCAACAGAACCACGCCTCCAATGCCCGCCAGCACCCCGCCCGCAGCCTCACGAACCCGGCGGGCCGACCACGCGGCCGATGTCGCGTCAGCCTGCATCTGAGTCGGGTGGCGCCTCACCGAACGTCAGCGCGTAGGCCACGGGGTCAGCCTGCTTCCGATCACGTTCGATGGCGCGGCGCCAACGAAGGCCGCCCAGCCAGTGGCCCTTCATCTGCAGGCGATCCTGCAGGTCTGCAAGGTCCGGATCGTCCGGCTCACGCTCGCTGGCGCGCTCCAGCCAGACGCTTGCCAGCCAGCGGTTGGTGACGACACCGATGCCCGCAAGGAATGCGTCGGCGAAGAATCTGGACGCCCATGCCTCCAGCTCAGTGTCATCCTGAAGCCAGATACGAACCAGGACGGTATGGACTGCCTCATGCTGCTCATCCGTGGTTCCTTCCCAAAGCATCCGCACCAGGGTCTGCATTGCGTACGGCCAAGCCCGATCGTGCGGCAGCGTGACCTCGTTGACACGCCGATAGCAACGCAGCGCGTCGGCGCGCGCTTGGGGACAACCATCGCTATAGAAGGCTTTTGCACGCCTGAGCCCCCAGTTGCACAGGGCAACCGGGTGATCGGCGGCCGCGGCGGTTTCGAGCAGCGCCGCGCTCCGGGCCGCGTCCGGGACCGCACGACCGCGCTTGGCGGGCGGTGCATCTGGCGATAGCTCGCCGGAGTACACCAGCATGGCGCCCGCGTGACAACGTGCGACAAGTCGCTCGAACAATGCGATCCCGGCATCCGAATCGATGCCGTCATACAGATTGAATGCGTGCTGGCCCACATCCGTGCCTTGAGCCTCGGCCATACGCAGCGCCAGGTCGAAGCGGGCTTCCCTGCAGCCAGCCGCCAAGGGCGCATCGCCAGCAAGACCAAAGGCATCGCACTGGCGGGCGACGTCCAGCCACAACAGCGCACACGCATCGTTATGCAGAAGCTCTTCAAGCTCCAGGCAACGGCGCATCAGACCAGCGCTGTCATCAATTCCAACATGGGCGACGCACTGCTCCAGCGTATACAGACTCCGCTCGGCGAATGCGTAAGGCATCAGCTCGAACATCTCCACCAACATCGCGTACACGCGCTGCATTTCAGCCTTGTTCCAGCAAACTTCGCCGCCCACCTCCGTCCGTGCCTGATAGGCAAGGTGCCGGGTATAGGCCCTCAACGCACGTGCACGGGTATCCGGCAGCAAGTCTGCAGCCAGCAGGGCATCAAGGCTTTCCCTTACCTGCGCGATGTCCTCCGGGTCTTCACTGTCATCGATCATCCCGATCCAGTCATTCTCCTTCAGCTCGCGCAGATCATTGCGCTGCGCCTCGGTCAGCCCCTTGCAGATCGGACCGTCGATGAAACCCTGCATCTGCTCGTGGCTTCCTCCCCAGCGTGGATAGAGGAAATACAGATAGTCACCCAGAGGGTCCAGGTCGTTGGGGCTGACTGCCAATGCCTGCCGCAGCCAGTAGATCTTGCCGTCCTCGAACTCGTGCGGCAGCCGTGGTGCAAGGCACTCCGGCAGGCAGGGCATCTGCTGCAGAGCCCCGCCGAGGGACGCCACATGCGCCAATCCTGCCTGCCAGGTCAGCTCATCATGGCCATCAGTGTCCGGGTACGCATCCGGCACTTTGCCAACCTGCTGATCCAGCAGCCATTGCGGCTCACCGAGATAGCACGTGACCCTCAACAGTCGATGCCATGCCTGTCGCCCGCGCGGGTCACAGCTCAGCGCCTGCAGGAAGCAGGCTACTGCGTGGTCTCTGGCCAGGCCGGCGCCGATCCACTGACTGCGGCCCACCTGGTTCGCGCACCGTGCTGAACGGATGCGTGCGGCGGCCTGCGCCCAGGCAGCACCCAGCACCAGCCAGGCATGGTAGCTCTGCGGGCACCGTGCACCCCACTCCCGCAACAGCTCCATCAACCGGATCTGTTCAACCCACGGCGCGATCAGCTGCTGCATCAGCCATTGCGCTGAGCCCAGCCCGGTCCGCGGCTCCTCCAGGTCGTCACGACTGGCAAACAGGGCGTCCAGGGCCTGCCCCTGACCGGCCAGAAGCAGCTCCCGGGCAGTGTTACGGGCGCTGACGGCATCAGCGACCTCCGGGCGTTCGTGGGGGGCGGTCAGGCGTTCATGGGTCATTGGCTGGAACTTGCTGGGATCAACCGTTCACTCTGGTTGGCCTCGCCAGCAGCCGCCATGAAGAAAGTTGCAAAATCGGCAGGGGCACGAAGAACCGTGACATCGGCACTACATACAGCCCTGTAACCTTGCGTCCTGCGCCAAGGGCGTTCCGGCCCCTCTCCGCTCGGCCATACTGGCGGGGATCGGGCGGCCGCAACGCCACCGTCACACGCAAGCAGGCCCGCCGCGGTGGGCCAGTGCAAGCCATCCGCAAGAAGGAGTTTCCCCGCATGAGCGATTCGTTCTCCACCCGCAGCCAGCTGGACGTCGGCGGCAAGACCTACGACTACTTCAGCCTGCCCACGCTGGGCCAGCGCTTCGACATCTCCCACCTGCCCTACTCGATGAAGATCCTGCTGGAGAATCTGCTCCGGCACGAGGATGGCGGCGTCACCGTCGGCAAGGATCACATCGAGGCCGTCGCCCGCTGGCAGCCCAGCGCCGAGCCCGACACCGAAATCGCCTTCATGCCCGCACGCGTGGTGCTGCAGGACTTCACCGGCGTGCCCTGCGTGGTTGACCTGGCCGCGATGCGCGATGCGGTGGTCAAGCTCGGCGGTCGCCCGGAACAGATCAATCCGCTGATCCCCTCCGAACTGGTCATCGACCACTCGGTGCAGGTGGACGTGTTCGGCAAGCCCGACGCACTGGACCTCAACGGCAAGATCGAATTCCAGCGCAACCAGGAACGCTACGGCTTCCTGCGCTGGGGCCAGAAGGCCTTCGACAACTTCAAGGTGGTGCCGCCCAACACCGGCATCGTCCACCAGGTCAACCTGGAAAACCTGGCTCGCGTGGTGATGACCGCGGACAAGGACGGCAAGGCCATCGCCTACCCCGATACCGTGTTCGGCACCGACAGCCACACCACGATGATCAACGGCATCGGCGTGCTCGGCTGGGGCGTGGGCGGCATCGAGGCAGAGGCGGCCATGCTTGGCCAGCCCTCGTCGATGCTGATTCCGCAGGTGGTCGGCTTCAAGCTGACCGGCAAGCTGCCCGAAGGCGCCACCGCCACCGACCTGGTGCTGACCGTCACCCAGATGCTGCGCAAGCTCGGCGTGGTCGGCAAGTTCGTCGAGTTCTACGGCGACGGCCTGCAGCACCTGCCGCTGGCCGACCGCGCCACCATCGGCAACATGGCCCCGGAATACGGCGCCACCTGCGGCATCTTCCCGATCGACAACGAATCGCTGACCTACCTGCGCCTGTCCGGCCGCAGCGAAGAGCAGATCGCCCTG
Source organism: Stenotrophomonas sp. LMG 10879 (assembly GCF_002750935.1). Lineage (NCBI taxonomy): Bacteria > Pseudomonadati > Pseudomonadota > Gammaproteobacteria > Lysobacterales > Lysobacteraceae > Stenotrophomonas > Stenotrophomonas sp. LMG 10879. Next base: position 141,841 of record NZ_PEJT01000001.1, on the reverse strand, counting down.
GTCGAAGCCTATGCCAAGGCGCAGGGCCTGTGGCACGACGCCAACAGCCCGCATGCGCAGTACAGCACCACGCTGGAACTGGACATGGGCACGGTCAAGCCCTCGCTGGCCGGCCCCAAGCGCCCGCAGGACCGCGTGCTGCTGGAAGACGTGCAGAAGAACTACCGCGACGCCCTGGTCGGCATGACCGCCAACCGTGACAAGCGCAGCGAGGATGTCTCCACCTTCGTCAATGAAGGCGGCGGCGCCGCAGTGGGCAACGAGCAGTTGGCCAAGGGCTACGCCGACATCGAGATGGACGGCAGGAAGGTACGGCTGAAGGATGGCGCGGTGGTCATCGCCGCCATCACCTCCTGCACCAACACCTCTAACCCGGCGGTGATGATCGGCGCCGGCCTGCTGGCCCGCAACGCGGCCGCCAGGGGCCTGGACCGCAAGCCGTGGGTCAAGACCTCGCTTGGCCCAGGCTCGCGCGTGGTCACCGACTACCTGGAAAAGGCCGGCGTTCTCACCGAGCTGGAGAAGATCGGCTTCTACGTGGTCGGCTATGGCTGCACCACCTGCATCGGCAATTCCGGCCCGCTGCCGACCGAAGTCAGTGCCGGCATCGCCAGTGGCGACCTGGTGGTGACCTCGGTGCTGTCGGGCAACCGCAACTTCGAGGGCCGCGTGCACCCCGAAGTGAAGATGAACTACCTGGCCAGCCCGCCGCTGGTGGTGGCCTACGCGATCGCCGGCACCACCGACATTGACCTGACCAGCGAACCGCTGGGCACCGGCAGCGATGGCCAGCCGGTATACCTGCGCGACATCTGGCCGAGCAACAAGGAAATCGGCGACGTCATCGCCGCTACCGTCGGCCCGGAGATGTTCAAGCAGAACTATGCCGACGTGTTCAAGGGCGACACCCGCTGGAACACCATCGCCTCGCCGGACGGTGATCTCTACGAATGGAGCGATGCCTCCACCTACATCAAGAACCCGCCCTACTTCGACGGCATGACCATGCAGGTCGGCACCATCGACGACGTGCACGGCGCGCGGGTGATGGGCCTGTTCGGCGATTCGATCACCACCGACCACATCTCCCCGGCCGGCAACATCAAGAAGGATTCGCCGGCAGGCCGCTTCCTGCAGGAGCGCGGCGTGCAGCCGGCCGACTTCAACAGCTACGGCAGCCGCCGCGGCAACGATGACGTGATGGTCCGCGGCACCTTCGCCAACATCCGCATCAAGAACCTGATGTTCGGTGGCGAAGAAGGCGGCAACACCCTGTACTACCCGGCCAACGGCGGCCAGCCGGAAAAGCTGGCAATCTACGATGCGGCGATGAAGTACAAGGCCGACAAGGTGCCGCTGGTGGTGCTGGCCGGCAAGGAATACGGCACCGGTTCCTCGCGCGACTGGGCCGCCAAGGGCACCCTGCTGCTGGGTGTGAAGGCGGTCATCGCCGAAAGCTTCGAACGCATCCACCGCTCCAACCTGGTCGGCATGGGCGTACTGCCGCTGCAGTTCCGCAACGGTGAAAACGCACAGTCGCTGGGCCTGGACGGTTCGGAAGTGATCGATGTCACCGGCCTGCAGGATGGTGCCAGCAAGCGCGCCACGGTCACCGCGACCAAGGCCGATGGCACGAAAAAGACCTTCGAAGTGTCGGTGATGCTGCTGACCCCGAAGGAAGTGGAGTACTTCCGCCACGGTGGCCTGCTGCAGTACGTGCTGCGCCAGCTCGCCAGCAAGTAACGCCTGACCTGTAGAGCCGAGCCCGCGCTCGGCTGCATCGCCACAGCATCAGCCGAGCATGGGCTCGGCTCTACAAGAAGAAGGGCCGGATCCTCGCAGATCCGGCCCTTCCTTTTGCTTCCGTGTAGAGCCGAGGCTGCCCTCGGCTGCATTTCCGCGAGCAGCAGCCGAGCATCGGCTCGGCTCTACACAACATCACCGGCGCGGCGCATCCGGGTCGGTACGCAGCGCCTTCAACAGGCCCCACATGTAGAACGCCAGGATGAACGAGAACGGCAGGCCGCACAGCACCACCGCCGTCTGCATCGCGCTGAAGTTGCCGGCCAGCAGCAGGCCGACGCTGGCCACGGTGATGCCCGCCGCCCAGAACACGCGCAGCCAGATCGGCGCGTCATGCCCGTCCTCCACGCCATCATCGACACGCCGGGTGCACAGGTTGGCGATCATCAGCGTGCCCGAATCAACCGGGGTCAGGAACAACACGAAACCGATCACCACCGCCGCACCGGCGATGTACGGCGCTGCAGGCAGGTACTCCAGCAGCTTGAACAGGGTCATCGCCGCATCATGCTGGGCCACTTCGCCCAGCACCGCCTGGCCGTGGTTCAACACCAGGTCGATGGCGGTGTTGCCGAAGATCGACAGCCACGCCAGGGTGAAACCCAGCGGGATCAGCAGCACGCCCATGATCACTTCACGGATGGTGCGGCCGCGCGAGATGCGCGCCACGAACAGGCCCACGAACGGTGCCCAGGCAATCCACCAGGCCCAGTAGAACAGCGTCCACGAGCCCATCCACTCACGCCCCTTCGGGTCATTGAGGTACATGTCGAAGCTCTTGCGCACGAACGCGCCCAGATAGTCGCCGGTGTTCTGCACCAGGCCATCGAACAGGTGCAGGGTCGGACCGGTCACCAGCACGAACAGCAGCAGCAGGCACAGCAGCCGCACGTTGAGGTTGGACAGCCAGGCGATGCCCTTCTCCACACCGGCAACGACGCCGATGGTGGCCACGACCATCATCACCAGCACGATCGCCACCAGCACCTGCGGCGTATCCGGGATGTGGAACAGGTAGACCAGGCCGGACTGCACCACCAGCGCACCGATGCCCAGGTTGGTGACCATCGAGATCAGCGTCGCCAGGATGCCGAAGCCATCGACCATGTCACCGATGCGGCCATGGATGCGCTCGCCGAAGATCGGGTACAGCGCCGAACGCAGCGCCAGCGGCAGGTTGCGGCGGTAGGCGAAGTAGCCCAGCGCCACGCCGACTAGGGCGTACAACGCCCAGCCGTGCAGCCCCCAGTGCAGGAAGGTCAGCACCATTGCTTCGCGTCCGGCCGAGACGGTGCCGCCGGGCTGCCCGGGCGGGTTGAGGAAATGGTCCAGCGGCTCGTAGGCGCCGTAGTACAGCAGCGCGATGCCGATGCCGGCCGAGAACAGCATCGACACCCAGGCCACGTAGCCGAAGGCGGGCGATTCCTCGTTATGGCCCAGGCGGATGCGGCCATACGGCGAGAACGCCAGCCACAGCACGAAGCCCAGGCAGGCCACGATCAGCAGCATGTACCACCAGCCGAACGCCGCCGAGACCTCGGCCTGTGCCCATTGCAGCCAGTGCTCGCTGGCCTGTGGGAAGAACACGGTCAACGCACCGAGGATGCCGATGGAGACCGACGAACTGAAGAACACGAAACGGTTCAAGCGCAGGGGCGAGCGCTTGGGATGAGCCAGGGAAGACATGGGGTCGTCTCATCAGTCCAGGGGGGCACATGGGCGGGGCCGGACCGGAAACCGGGCCCATGGCGTGGGGGCGCGACCGGCATCGTAGGGTTTATTGATTGAACGTTCAATCAATAAAAAGTATGATCTTCACCAGCCCGGTATCCCGGGTCGCAATCCGTGGAGAGACAATGCCGAAGAAAGGCGTGGAACCGGTCCGCCGCGAGCAGCTGATCCGGGCCACTTTCCAGACCATCGACGAGATCGGCATGGCCGATGCCACCGTCGCTACCATCGCCAAGAAGGCCGGCCTGTCCAGCGGCATCGTCGCCCACTACTTCGGCGACAAGGACGGCCTGCTCAATGCCGCGATGCGGCAGATCCTGCGCGAGCTGAAGGCCGCCGTCGCCCGCTATCGCGACGCGGCCGCCGACGACGCACGTTCACAGCTTCGCGCCATCGTCGATGGCAACTTCGACGACAGCCAGACCAACGGGACCGCCATGCGTGTATGGCTGACGTTCTGGGCCGCGAGCATGCATCAGCCGGAACTGACCCGGCTGCAGCGTGCCAACGACCAGCGACTGTTCTCCAACCTCTGCCACCAGTTCAACCGCCAGTTGCCGCATGCACAGGCACGCCTGTCCGCACGCGGACTGGCCGCGATGATCGACGGCCTGTGGCTGCGCGGCAGCCTGGTCGGCGGTGACTTCAACGCCGACAAGGCACGCCGCATCGCCTACGGCTACATCGATTTCCAATTGCAGGCCAACGCGCCCTGAGCGCGCCAGCAACCCGCCCCACCCCTTCCAGGAGCAAGCCGATGACCACCCTGCCCGTGCAACAGCTCTACATCCACGGCCGCCGCATCGATGCCACCAGTGGCAAGACCTTCCAGACCATCAACCCGGCCACTGGCCAGGTGCTGGCCGACGTGCAGATCGCCAGCCAGGCCGATGTCGAGCGCGCGGTTGAAAGCGCGAGCGAAGGCCAGAAGGTGTGGGCAGCGATGACCGCGATGGAGCGCTCGCGCATCCTGCGCCGCGCCGTCGAGATCCTGCGCGAGCGCAATGACGAGCTGGCCCATCTGGAAACCCTGGATACCGGCAAGGCGCTGGCCGAAACCACCACGGTGGACATCGTCACCGGTGCCGACGTGCTGGAGTACTACGCCGGCCTGGCCACGGCCATCGAAGGCATCCAGCTGCCGCTGCGCGAATCGAGCTTCTTCTATACCCGCCGCGAGCCGCTGGGCGTGGTCGCCGGCATCGGCGCCTGGAACTACCCGATCCAGATCGCCATGTGGAAGTCGGCCCCGGCCCTGGCCGCCGGCAATGCGATGGTGTTCAAGCCGTCCGAAGTGACCCCGCTGACCGCGATCAAGCTGGCCGAGATCTACACCGAAGCTGGCGTGCCGGACGGCGTGTTCAACGTCGTGCAGGGTCCCGGCCGCGAGATCGGCAACTGGCTGACCGAGCACCCCGTGATCGAGAAGATCTCCTTCACCGGCGGCGTCGCCACCGGCAAGAAGGTGATGGCCAGCGCCGCCTCGTCGTCGCTGAAGGAGGTGACCATGGAACTGGGCGGCAAGTCGCCGCTGGTGATCTGTGACGACGCCGATCTGGACCGCGCCGCCGACATCGCGGTGATGGCCAACTTCTTCAGCTCCGGCCAGGTCTGCACCAACGGCACCCGCGTGTTCGTGCCGCGCAGCATGCTGGCCGCGTTCGAAGCCGCCGTGGTCGAGCGCGTCAAGCGCATCCGCATCGGCGACCCGATGGCCGCCGAGACCAACTTCGGCCCGCTGACCAGCTTCCCGCACATGGACAACGTGCTGCGCTTCATCGAAAGCGGCAAGAGCGAAGGCGCGCGCCTGCTGACCGGCGGCGGTCGCGCCACCGACGGCGCCCTGGCCGAGGGCGCCTATGTGCTGCCGACGGTGTTCTCCGACTGCCGCGATGACATGACCATTGTCCGGGAAGAAATCTTCGGGCCGGTGATGAGCATCCTCGCCTACGACGACGAGGACGAAGTGGTGCGTCGTGCCAACGACACCACCTTCGGCCTGGCCGCAGGCGTGGTCAGCAAGGACATCAGCCGCGCACATCGCATCATCCATCGCCTGGAAGCCGGCATCTGCTGGATCAACACCTGGGGCGAGTCGCCGGCGGAAATGCCGGTCGGTGGCTACAAGCAGTCCGGTGTCGGCCGCGAGAACGGCATCTCCACCCTCGGCCACTACACCCGCATCAAGTCGGTGCAGGTCGAACTGGGCGACTACGCCAGCGTGTTCTGACCGGCGCGCCCCGAGCACCGCCCATCGTCCGGCCACCGCGCCGATCCGACATTCCGCCGGGACGCCTGCACGCAGTGCGCCCGGCCTGCAGGAGAGCAACCATGAGCACCCATAACGAGTACGACTACATCATCATCGGCGCCGGTTCGGCCGGCAACGTGCTGGCCACCCGCCTCACCGAAGATGCCGATGTCAGCGTGCTGCTGCTGGAAGCCGGTGGCCCGGACTACCGGCTCGACTTCCGTACCCAGATGCCCGCCGCACTGGCCTTCCCGCTGCAGGGCCGCCGCTACAACTGGGCGTACAAGACCGATCCCGAGCCCTTCATGAACAACCGCCGGATGGACTGCGGTCGTGGCAAGGGCCTGGGCGGTTCGTCGCTGATCAACGGCATGTGCTACATCCGCGGCAACGCGATGGACTACGACAACTGGGCCGGCATGCCGGGCCTGGAAGACTGGACCTACCTGGACTGCCTGCCGTATTTCCGCAAGGCCGAAACCCGCGACATCGGCGCCAATGACTACCACGGCGGTGACGGCCCGCTGCGCGTTACCACGCCCAAGGCCGGCAACAACGAACTGTTCGCAGCGATGGTCGAGGCCGGCGTGCAGGCCGGTTACCCGCGCACCGACGATCTCAACGGCTACCAGCAGGAAGGCTTCGGTCCGATGGACCGCACGGTCACCCCGAAGGGCCGTCGCTCCAGCACCGCGCGTGGCTACCTGGACCTGGCCAAGCCGCGCCCGAACCTGACCATCGTCACCCACGCGCTGACCGACCGCATCCTGTTCTCGGGCAAGCGCGCCGTGGGCGTGCAGTGGCTGCACAACGACCAGCCGCAGCGCGCCACCGCCCGCCGCGAAGTGCTGCTGTGCGGCGGCGCCATCGCCTCGCCGCAGATCCTGCAGCGATCCGGCGTCGGCCCGGCCGACCTGCTGCGCAGCCTCGACATCGACCTGGTGCACCACCTGCCCGGCGTCGGCGCCAACCTGCAGGATCATCTGGAAATGTATCTGCAGTACGAGTGCAAGAAGCCGGTCTCGCTGGCCCCGGCACTGAAGCTGTACAACCAGCCGGCGATCGGCGCCGAATGGCTGTTCCTGGGCACCGGCATCGGCGCCAGCAACCAGTTCGAAGCTGGCGGTTTCATCCGCAGCGATGCCGAATTCGACTGGCCCAACCTGCAGTATCACTTCCTGCCGGTGGCGATCAATTACAACGGATCCAACCCGATCAAGGCGCACAGCTTCCAGATGCATGTCGGTTCGATGCGCTCGCCGAGCCGTGGCCGCATCCACGTGCGCTCGAAGGACCCGCGCGAAGATCCCAGCATCCTGTTCAACTACATGTCGCACGACCAGGACTGGCGCGAGTTCCGTTCGGCGATCCGGATCACCCGCGAGATCTTCGCGCAGCCGGCGCTGGCACCGTACAGTGGCCGCGAGATCTCGCCGGGCAGCGCGCTGCAGACCGACGCGCAGATCGATGCGTTCGTGCGCGAGCATGCCGAGACCGCCTACCACCCGTCGTGCTCGAACAAGATGGGTCACGCCGATGATCCGATGGCGGTGGTCGACGGCCAGGGTCGCGTGCACGGCCTGGAAGCCCTGCGCATCGTCGATGCCTCGATCATGCCGCAGGTGGTCACCGGCAACCTCAACGCGCCGACCATCATGATCGCCGAGAAGCTGGCCGATGTGATCCGTGGCCGCACCCCGCTGCCGCGCAGCACTGCGCCGTACTACAAGGCCAACGGCGCTCCGGTGCGCAGCCGCGGCTGACACGGCTGCTTCGCCGGGCATGGCCCGGCGCTGCCTCTGCCCCTTCGGTAGCGCCGGGCCATGCCCGGCGTCTTCTGACGCATCCAGCCACTACGCGGCACGCCTCTTCGCGTTTTCCCTACGGGACGGTATGCTGCGGAGAGCGGTTCTGGCGGATACTGTCCGCGCCGCACCCATCATTACGATTCCTGGAGGGGGAATATGAGTCTGGATCGTCCCTGGCTGCAGAGCTATCCGAAAGGCGTTCCCGCCGAAATCGACGTCAACGAGTTCCATTCGGTAGTTTCGGTCTTCGACGCGTCCGTCGCGAAGTACCGCGACCGACCGGCCTACTCCAGTTTCGGCAAGACCCTCACCTACGGTGAGACCGATGCCCTGGTCGAGCAGTTCGCCGCTTACCTGCTGGGCGAGCTGAAGCTCAAGAAGGGCGACCGCGTCGCCCTGATGATGCCCAACTGCCTGCAGTACCCGGTGGCCACCTTCGGCGTGCTGCGTGCCGGCCTGACCGTGGTCAACGTCAACCCGCTGTACACCGCGCGCGAGCTGAAGCATCAGCTGGTCGACGCCGGGGTTGCCGCGATCGTGGTGGTGGACAACTTCGGCGACACCGTCGAACAGGTCATCGCCGATACGCCGGTCAAGCATGTGGTCACCACCGGCCTGGGCGACCTGCTCGGCACCAAGGGCGTGATCGTCAACTTCGTGCTCAAGTACATCAAGAAGATGGTGCCCAACTACCATCTGAAGGGCGCGGTGCGCTTCAAACAGGCGCTCAAGCTGGGCAGCCGCCACACGCTGCCGAAGGTCGAGATCGACCACGACGACGTGGCGTTCCTGCAGTACACCGGCGGGACCACCGGGGTGGCCAAGGGCGCGATGCTGACCAACCGCAACCTGATCGCCAACATGCAGCAGGCCTCGGCCTGGATCAGCGCATCGGGCATCGAGATGGGCAAGGAATGGATCATCACCGCCCTGCCGCTGTACCACATCTTCGCGTTGACGGCGAACGGCCTGGTCTTCATGAAGTTCGGTGGCTGCAACCACCTCATCACCAACCCGCGTGACATGAAGGGCTTCGTCAAGGAGCTCAAGTCGGTGCGCTTCACCGCGATCACCGGCGTCAACACGCTGTTCAACGGCCTGCTCAACACCCCCGGTTTCGACACCGTCGACTTCTCCTCGCTGAAGGTGACCCTGGGCGGCGGCATGGCCGTGCAGCGTGCGGTGGCCGAACGCTGGAAGAAGACCACCGGCGTCACCCTAGTCGAGGCCTACGGCCTGACCGAGACCTCGCCGGCGGCCTGCATCAACCCGCTGACCCTGGCCGAGTACAACGGCTCGATCGGCCTGCCGATTCCGTCCACCGATGCCTGCATCAAGGACGACAACGGCAACATCCTGGCGCTGGGTGAAGTGGGCGAACTGTGCATCCGCGGCCCGCAGGTGATGAAGGGCTACTGGCAGCGCCCCGAGGAAACCGCCAAGGCCATCGACGCCGACGACTGGCTGCACACCGGCGACATGGCGAAGATGGACGAGCACGGCTTCTTCTACATCGTCGACCGCAAGAAGGACATGATCCTGGTGTCCGGCTTCAACGTGTACCCGAATGAAGTCGAAGACGTGATCGCGATGATGCCGGGCGTGCTGGAAGTGGCCGCAGTGGGCGTACCGGACGAGAAGTCCGGCGAGGTGGTCAAGGTGGTCATCGTCAAGAAGGACCCGAACCTGACCGCCGAGATGGTCAAGGAACACGCCCGGGCCAACCTGACCGGCTACAAGCACCCCAGAATCGTTGAATTCCGAAAAGAGCTGCCGAAGACCAACGTCGGCAAGATCCTGCGTCGCGAACTCCGCGATACGCCCGCCCCGTAAGGGTTTGCGGAAAGTTGAACGCACTCAGGCCCGGGTCGGCAACGACCCGGGCCTTTTCGCGTGCGCGGGCCCGGGGCCGGTGTAGCATCGCCGCGTGAGTGGACCGTTCGGCCCGCCGGCCACCACCTTGATCTGCGGGCCGCACCGCCGAGGACCCTTCCATGAGTACCATCGAAAAGCTGCCCAGCAGCGGCTCGCCCTATGCCACCATCCGCACCCAGGACAGCGCCGACGGCGCCGCCCACTGGCTGTTCATGCACGCCGACGCCTCCACCGGCGTGCGTCCCTGCTGCCGCAAGGACATGCTGGACGAGATGTGGAGCTACATGAGCGCCATCACCCGCGGCCCGGCGCAGCGCCACAGCGGCCAGCTGCGCCATTTCGTGCTGGCCTCCGACGCCGCCGCCTACAACCTGGGCGGCGACCTGGACCTGTTCACCCGCCTGATCCGCGAAGGCAACCGCGACCTGCTGCTGACCTACGCGCAACGCTGCGTGGAGGGCGTGCACCATCTGCACACCGGCTTCGGCGGCGATGTCCGTTCGATCGCCCTGATCCAGGGCGATGCACTGGGTGGCGGCCTGGAAATGGCCCTGGCCTGCCACACCATCGTGGCCGAGGAAGGCTGCGGCATGGGCCTGCCCGAAGTGCTGTTCGGCCTGTTCCCGGGCATGGGCGCCTACTCGTTCCTGTGCCGCCGGGTGGCGCCGCAGCTGGCCGAGAAGATCATCCTCGACGGCCGTGTCTACAGCGCCGAGGAGATGCACGCGATGGGCGTGGTCGACGTGCTGGTCAGGAAAGGTGAAGGTCGCAGTGCAGTCGAAGAGATGATCCGCCAGCAGCAGCGCCTGCCACAGTCGTACCTGGCGATGAATGCCGCGCGCAACCTGGCGCAGGCGGTCAGTTATGACGAACTGCTGGAAATCACCAAGGTCTGGGTCGATTCGGCGCTGGCCCTGGGCGACCGTTCGCTGCGGACCATGGACCGTTTGATCAAGGCGCAGACCCGACGCGCCAATCTGGATGTGGCCTGATACGTTCCCCTCCCCCGCAGGGTTCAAGCCCGGCTGGCCACCGGGCTTTTTTTATGGGGCGTGCAGCGCCCGGCAGCCTGCCGCACGGACCCAGCGCTAGCGCTCGCCGTCGTCGGCCACACCACGCGCCTTGCGCTCTGCGCGCGCATCGAGCGCCTGCCGGCCTTCCTTGATCGCCCCCTGCAGCACCGCAAGACGCTGCCGCCATTCGGCCTTGAGCTGCCAGTCGGCCATCCGCATCAACTCACCGGCACGGTTGGACGCGCGCACCAGGCCCAGGTTGCTGGCGACGCCCTTGATCGCATGGGACTGCTCGCGGAAAGCGCCCCAGCGGGCCGCTTCGCCGTCGCCTTCGGCCTTGCGCAGGCACGATTCGGCATCGTCCAGGCACTGGCGGATGAATTCACGCTCGAAACCCTCGCCCATTCCCAGCGACGCCAGTTCATCCAGCACGCCGGTATCAAGCACGCCATCGAGGTTGGTGACGGTGCGCACGATCGGCGGCGCACTGGCCTTGAGCTGGGCGTTGTTGGCGATCTCGGCCAGGGTATCCAGCAGGCGCACGGCCACTACAGGCTTGGCCAGGAACGCGTGTGCACCGGCCTGGGTACAGCGCTGGATCGCTTCGGGAGTAACGTCGGCGCTGAGCACCAGCACCGGCGTGCGCGGGCCGCCACCGGCCTGCATCACCCGCAGTTCCTTCAGCATGTCCAGGCCACTCATGCCCGGCATGTGCAGATCGACGATGGCCGCATCGAACTCGCTTTCAGCCAGTGCGTCGAGCACCGCCTCGCCACCATCGACGCACAGCACCTTGTGCCCGGCCTTCTGCAGCAGCCGCTGCAGCACCATGCGGTTGGCCTCATGGTCGTCGGCGACCAGGATCTGCATGCTGCGCACGCGCGCGCGATGGCGCAGGAACGGATCGGCAAAGGCGATGACATTGCCGCCGGCACCGGCTTCGTCGCCCGCAGCGAGGGTCGGCACCGCACCCGGCACCACCGGCTGCGGTGGCGCGAACGGCAGTTCCACCCAGAAGTGGCTGCCCTGCGGCGGGTTGTCCAGGTAACCGATCTCGCCGTCCATCGCTTCGACCAGCCCCTTGGCGATGGTCGTGCCCAAGCCTGTACCTTCATGGCGACGGGCCATGCTGACGTCGGCCTGCTCGAAGGCCTCGAACAAGCGCGGGCGCATCGCCGGTGCGACGCCAATGCCGGTGTCGAGAATGTCGAAGCGCAGCCGCACCCCGCCCTGGGTGTCTGCGTGGACAACGCTGACGCGGATCTCGACCCGGCCGTGGTCGGTGAACTTGACCGCATTGCCGGCCAGGTTGAGCAGGATCTGCCGCAGATGCCCGACATCGCCGCGCAGCGTCGGCGGCACGGTCTCGGCCACCTTCACCCGATAGTCCAGGCGCTTGGCCTTGGCCTGCGGCAACAGGATCAGGCCGATGGCCTGGATCACTTCGGAAAGAACGAAATCCTCGGCAACGACGCGCAGCTTGCCGGCCTCGATCGCCGAGATGTCCAGCACTTCCTCGACCAGCGCCAGCAGGCTGCGCGATGACGCCTGGATGGTACTCACGCACTCACGCTGCTCGTCATCCAGGCGCGTGGTCGCCAACACTTCTGTCATGCCATTCAATCCATTGAGTGGGGTGCGAAACTCGTGGCTCATGTTGGCCAGGAATCGACTCTTGGCTTCGCTGGCGCGCCGCGCCTCGGCCATCGCTTCGGTCAACTGCCGCAGCAGCGTGGAAAAATACAGCGGAACCGCCGCCAGGCCAAGCCACAGGCCGATGGCCAGGCGTGCATTCTGCTGCCAATACGGCGTGGACAGTGCGGTGCTGCCGAAGCTGACCATCGCCATCGCCACGGCCACATACAGGTAGTGGTTGCCGAAGCGCATGCCGTTGCCCACCGTCACCCACATCACCACGATGTAGACCCACGACAGCGGCTCACCCATCTGGATCATGCCGGCGGCGATCAGGCCGTAATCGGCCAGCATGCCCAGTACGCGCCGGGGATCGGAGCGCTGCGGTCGCCACAACAGCCAGCCGAACAACAGCAGCGACAGGCTCAGGCCGGTCAACACGATCGCCAGCACACCGACATACTGGCTGTGCGGCAGCTCATGCCGCGCCGAAGGCAACAGTACGTACGCCAGGATCAGACTGATCAGGATGATGCGGACGATCTGTTGGCCATGCTCGCTGTCCTGGCGCTGGGACAGGCGAAGACGCAATCTCGACAGCAGGCGTTTCACTCGCCCAGTCCCGGCCGTGCCGAAGCTGTGGAATGCTCGGCGCAGATCTGCTCCAGCTGTTCGCGGCCACGCAGCAATGCATCCACGCAACGCGGGTCGAACAGGCGCCCACGCTGGGCATACAGGTAGGCCATGGTGGCTTCCATCGTCCACGCTTCCTTGTAGGGGCGCGGCGAGATCAGCGCATCGAACACGTCGGCCACGGCAACGATGCGTGCCTCCAGCGGAATCGCGTCGCCGACCAGGCCATCGGGATAACCACTGCCGTCGTAACGCTCATGGTGGCGCAGCGCGATCAATGCACCGACCTGGATGAAGCGGTTCTGGCTGCCACTGAGCAGTTCGTGGCCAATGCGCGGATGCCGGCGCATGATCGCCAGCTCCTCATCATTGAGCTTGCCCTGCTTGAGCAGCACCGCATCGGGAATGGCGATTTTGCCCATGTCATGCAGCGGCGCAGCCATTTCGATCAACTTGACGTCGTCTTTCCGGCAGGCCCAGCTGCTCGGCGATCAGGCCAGCCACGCGCGCCATCCGTTCAAGGTAGGCACTGGTGCCGGCATCACGGAACTCGATCGCACGTGCCAGCCGTGAAAGCGTTTCGCGCTCGCGCTCCTCCACCTCATGCATGCTGGCCAGCAGCCGCTGCTCCAGTGACAGGGCGCGCTGCTTCACGTTCTCGGTCTGCTGGCGCAGCTGCAACAGGTTGTAGCAGCGTGCGCGCAGCTCACGCGGACGGATCGGCTTGACCAGGAAATCGATCACGCCGGCTTCGAGTGCCGCCTGGCGGATCGGCTCGTCGCCGACCACGGTGATCAGGATCACCGGAATATCGCGGTGTTTGGGCAGCCGGCGGAAGCGGCGGGCGAATTCCAGCCCGTCCATCTCCGGCATGCGGTAATCGAGAAGCAGCAGGTCGACCGGATACGATTCGCACCACGCCAGCGCGGTCAACGGATCGCCGAAGTCATGCACGCTCAGTTCCGGCGCGATGTCCTCGATGACGTGACGAAGCATCGTCCGTGCGGAAGTCTGGTCGTCGACGATGACGATGTTCAAGGCGTTCTCTGCCTGCTTTCTCGACCATGCTGAAAGGTCAGCGGGCGAGGATACCCCGCCGCTGCGCACGCTGGCACCCTGCATCGGCTCGACTCCCGTCACAAGCTCCCCGATTCATGATCGTCGTCACAATGTGAAGCGAATTCTCCACATTGCGGCCTCCCCTGACGCCATCAAGCCATAGCCGGTGTCAAGGTTGTGCAATAACGATACGCCGAGTGCGGGACGCGTCAATGGCGCCGTCTCAAACCGCGACGGCGCGCACAAACGGACGCCGAAAAAGCCGGTTACTGCTCCGGACGCATGTACGGGAACAGCAGCACGTCGCGGATCGAGCTGCTGCCGGTCAGCAGCATCACCAGGCGATCGACGCCGATGCCGAGGCCGCCGGTCGGCGCCATGCCGTACTCCAGCGCACGGATGTAGTCGGCGTCGTAGTGCATGGCCTCGTCGTCGCCGCCTTCCTTCGCCGCCACCTGTGCCTGGAAACGCTGGGCCTGGTCTTCCGGGTCGTTCAGCTCGGAGAAGCCGTTGGCCAGTTCCTTGCCGTTGACGAACAGTTCGAAGCGGTCGGTGTAGCCCGGATCGTTGTCGTTGGCACGGGCCAGCGGCGAGACCTCCACCGGGTGGTCGGTGATGAAGGTCGGCTGGATCAGGGTGTGCTCGACGGTGGCTTCGAAGATCTCCAGCAGCAGCTTGCCCCAGCCGTAGGACGGCTTGACGCGGATCTTCAAGCGCTCGCAATGGCGCAGCAGCGCGTCACGGTCGGTGCAGTCTTCCGCCGAGATTTCCGGGTTGTGGTGGCGCACCGCCTCGTCCATGCGCCAGCGGCGGAACGCCGGGCCCAGGTCGATGTTGGCGCCGTCCCACTCCACCGTGGTGGAGCCGTTCACCGACTGCGCCACGTCACGGATCACGCCTTCGGTCAGGTCCATGATCTCGTTGTACGTGGCATACGCCTCGTACAGTTCCATCATGGTGAATTCCGGGTTGTGGCGGGTGCTGACACCTTCGTTGCGGAAGTTGCGGTTGATCTCGTAGACGCGCTCCAGGCCACCGACGGTCAGGCGCTTGAGGTACAGCTCCGGCGCCACGCGCAGGTACAGGTCCAGGTCCAGCGCGTTGTGGTGGGTGGTGAACGGCTTGGCCGCCGCGCCGCCGGGGATGTAATGCATCATCGGCGTCTCGACTTCGAGGAAGTCGCGGTTGTCCAGCCATGCACGCATCGCACGGATGATCTTCGAGCGCTTGATGAAGACCGCACGCGACTCCGGGGTCACGATCAGGTCGACATAGCGCTGGCGGTAGCGCTGCTCGACGTCGGCCAGGCCATGCCACTTGTCCGGCAGCGGGCGCAGCGACTTGGTCAGCAGGCGGATCGACTCGGCCTTGACCGACAGCTCGCCGGTCTTGGTGCGGGTCAGGCCACCCTCGACCGCAATGATGTCGCCCACGTCCCAGCCCTTGAAGGCGGTGTAGGCATCGCCCAGCACGCTGCCCTGCAGGAACAGCTGGATGCGGCCGGATTCGTCCTGGATCTGGGCGAAGCTGGCCTTGCCCATGACCCGCTTGGCCATCAGGCGACCGGCCATCTTCACCTGGCGGCCGTTGCCTTCCAGGGTTTCGGCGGTCCACTGTTCCGCATCGGCGAATTCTTCCTGCAGGCTGCCGGCGAAGTCCTCGCGACGGAAGTCGTTCGGGTACGCGATGCCCTGCCCACGCAGCGCTTTGAGTTTCTCACGGCGCTCGGCGATCAACTTGTTTTCGTCGACGGGGGGGGTATCGGTAGCTTCGCTCATGGATCTGCGGGAATCGTGTAGTGAGGGGGAGTCTTGCGCCCGGCACAGCCGGTTGCCCAGCATACCAAAAGCGCCCTGCCCCGGCCCCTGCGGAACCGGTAGCGCCGGGCCATGCCCGGCGGTCGTTCCCCGGAAATCCGCCGGGCATGGCCCGGCGCTACCCAACCATCCGCACCTACCCGTTCCCGGGGAACGCCTGCCGCAGCTCGTCCACCAGCACCCGCTGGTTCTCCGAATAATCAATCGGCACCGACACCAGATGCACGCCACCCGCCGTGAACGCCGCTTCCAGCGTCGGAATGAACTGCTCGATCGCGGTCACCTCATGCCCCTGGCAGCCATAGGCTTCGGCGTATTTGACGAAGTCCGGATTGCCGAAGGTCATGCCGTAATCGGCGAAGCCGTCCACCGCCTGCTTCCAGCGGATCATCCCGTAGGCACCGTCGTTGAGGATCAGCACCACCAGGTTCAGTCCCAGCCGACGCGCGGTCTCCAGCTCCTGGCTGTTCATCATGAAACCGCCATCGCCACACACCGCCAGCACGCGGCGCTGCGGGTACAGGATCGAGGCCATGATCGCCGACGGCAGGCCCGCGCCCATCGTTGCCAATGCGTTGTCCAGCAGCAGCGTGTTCGCCACCTGGGTGCGGTAGTTGCGCGCGAACCAGATCTTGTACATGCCGTTGTCCAGCGCCACGATGCCGTCCGGCGGCATCACCTGGCGCACGTCATGCACCAGCCGCTGCGGCGTGAAGCCGGCCTCTTCGGCACGATCGGCGATGTGCTCCAGGATCGTCGCGCGCAGCGGCAGCAGTGCAGCGGCGTTGTCCACCTTGCCTTCGATACGGTCGGCCAGCAGGGTCAGCGAGCGGCCGATATCGCCGATCACCTCCACCTGCGGGAAGTACACCTGCTCCACCGCGGCCTGCGAATAGCCGATGTGGATGACCGTGCGGCCACCCGGGCGCATCACGAAGGGCGGCTTCTCCGTCACCTCGTGGCCGATGGTCACGATCACGTCGGCCTGGTCGATGGCCATGTGCACGTAGTCGCGCTCGCTCAGCGCCGCCGTGCCCATGTACAGGCCCGAGCCACCGGCCACCGCGCCCTTGCCCATCTGCGTGGTGACGAATGGAATGCCGGCGCGCAGCACGAAGGCCGACAGCGCCTCGCTGGACTGCGGCCGCGAGGCGGCCGACGCGATCACCAGCAGCGGCCGCTTGGCGTCGCGGATGATCTGCGCCGCGCGGTCCAGCGCCTCGGGGCTGGCAATCGGCCGATCCACCGGGTGTGGCGGGATCAGTGCGACGTCCTCGACCTCCATCGCCGCGATGTCCTCGGGCAGTTCCAGCAGCACCGGGCCGGGACGCTCTTCCAGGGCGGTGCGGAACGCCTCGCGGACGATGGTCGGGATGGTGCGTGCCGAGACGATCTGCCGCGCTGACTTGGTCAGCGGCTTCATCGTGCTGACGATGTCGACGATCTGGAAGCGCGCCTGCTTGCTGGCGACGATGCCCTTCTGCCCGGTGATCATGATCACCGGCCACGCACCGAGCAGCGCATAGGCGGCACCGGTGGTGAAGTTCAGTGCGCCCGGGCCAAGCGTGGCCAGGCAGACGCCCGGTTTGCCGGTCAGGCGGCCGTAGGTGGCGGCCATGAACACGGCAGCCTGTTCGTGGCGGGTGATGACCAGCTCGATGCTGGAGTGGCGAAGCGACTCGACGACATCGAGGTTCTCTTCACCGGGAATGCCAAAAATGCGCTCGACGCCCTCGTTTTCGAGTGCGGCGACGAGCAGATCGGAACCCTTGGACATGGAATGACGTCCTTCTCGCAGTGCGTGATGATGGAACGTTGCAGGGATGCTGACAGCAAGCGTGGATGGCCCGCGTCAACGGCGGTCGAACCACACCGTCTGCGCGTTGACGAATTCGCGGATACCGAAGTGCGACAGCTCGCGGCCGAAGCCACTCTTCTTCACGCCGCCGATCGGCACGCGCGGATCGGAGGCCGAGAAGCCGTTGACGAACACGCCGCCGGTCTGCAGCCGGCGCGCCAGCTGCATCGCACGGGCGTGGTCGCCCGTCCACAGATTGCCGCTGAGCCCGAACTCGCTCTGGTTGGCCAGCTCCACCGCATGGTCGGCATCGCGCGCACGGCTGATCGACGCCACCGGCCCGAAGGTCTCAGTGTCGAAGGCCTGCATTCCCGGCTCGACGCCGGCCAGCACGGTGGGGGCGTAGAAGCTGCCCGGGCGATCAAGCTGCTTGCCGCCCACCAGCAGCTGCGCACCGGCCTCGACCGAGGCGCGCACCTGCGCATCAAGCTGTTCAAGCAGGTCCTGGCGGGCCATCGGGCCGATCCGGTTGTCGGCTTCGCGGCCATCGCCGACGGTCAGCGCCTGCACCCGCTCGCAGAACAACGCCACGAAGCGCTCGTACACCGGCTCTTCGACGATGATGCGCTTGCCGGCAATGCACACCTGCCCGGTGTTCTGGAAGCGCGAGGCGACGGCGGCATCGACTGCGGCGTCCAGGTCGGCGTCGGCCAGCACGATGAACGGATCCGAGCCACCCAGCTCGAGCACCACTTTCTTCAGCGCCTGTCCAGCCTGCGCGGCGATGCTGCGCCCGGCGGCGACGCTGCCGGTCAGGGTCACCGCCGCGATACGGTCATCGGCGATGGCGGCGCTGGTGCCCTCACGGCTGATGTTGGCAGCGATGAAGGTGCCCTCCGGCAGGCCCGCATCGCGCCACGCAGCGGCGAGCAGCCCGGCGGTGCCGACGATGTTTTCGGCCGGCTTCAGCAGGAAGCCGTTGCCGCCCATGAGGATCGGCACGGCCGCGCGCATCACCTGCCAGTACGGGAAGTTCCACGGCATGATGCCCAGCACCACGCCCAGCGGCAGGTAGGAGACATAGGCCTTGTTGTCGGCCACCGCGGTCGGCTCATCGCGCAGGAACGCCGCACCGTTTTCGGCGTACCAGTCACACAACACCGCGCACTTCTCGATCTCGGCCAACGACTCGGCGTGGACCTTGCCCATCTCGGCGGTGGCCAGCGCGGCCAGGGGTTCACGGTCGCGGCGCAGCACGGCTGCCATCGCACGCAGCACGCCCGCGCGCTGTTCGAGTGACTGCGCACTCCAGGCAGCAAAGCCCGCCTGGCCGCGATCAAGGATCGCTTCCAGTTCGGCGGCAGTGGCGAAGGGGTGGCTGGCGATCTGCTGGCCGGTGGCCGGGTCGCGGGAAATGGCAGCGGGGGCTGCGGGGGAAGCGGACATGCAGGTCTCCTGTTGTCTCGACAACGGGCGGCTGCCCGTTTCCTGACAAGGAATGTGGACCCGATCGGCGGAGGCAACAAGGCGTCTGTTTATCCTGTGACCTGCACTTACCTGCCTGAATGGGGTGGGGTTCCCGGCAGGGCTGCGCCCTGCACCCGCAGAGGCAACAGCAACAACGGAAGCAACAGCAACAGCGGCATTCCGTGGGATGGCGGGGTGGGTCCGGCTGCAGGGGACGCTGCAAGTACGTCCATGTAAGCTCGGTCGCGCCATCCATGGCGCTCACGCCCCCGCAACCGGACCCACCCCGCCTTCGACAGATTCCCGCGGCTGTTGGTAGGTGTCGACCTTGGTCGACACAGTAGATCCACGCCACGCGTGGATGAATTTCCATCGAGATCGACTATCTCGAATTGAAATCGAAAAGCATCCACGCATGGCGTGGATCTACTCGATCGCGGCACTCCGACACCGCCCCGCCAAACCCCTTACCTGCGCGGCAGGTAGGTCACCAGGGACAGGTCGTGCCGGCTCTCCGGTACCAACGCCACGTACTGCAGGTCCAGCAGTCCACGCGTGGGATGGTTCAGCTTCTTGGCACCTTCGTCGAAACGACGGACATCGTGCTCTGGCCACCATTGGCGGAACTGCTCGCTGTGCGTGCCGATATCCTCGGCCAGCGCTAGGAACGGCGCCTTGTCCGGTGCCTGCGCCATCGCCGCGCGGAAGCTGGCCAGCAGACCTCGGGTCATTTCTTCCCAGTTGAGGATCAGCGTGCGGTACGGCGGATACAGGAACATCAGCCGCAGCGTATTGCGCTCATGCGGCGCCAACTGACCGTAGTCGACAAACAGATCGGCGATGGCCGGGTTCCAGGCCAGGATGTCGAAGCGGGTATTGCGCACGTATGCCGGGATCGGCTGCATTGCCTCCACCAGCTGGCGCAGGCCGTCGGTCACCGTTTCGTCGGGGAACTCCAGCGGCACCCCGTAGCCGGACAGCGCGAACGCGTAGGCGCGCTCGTCGTCGCTCATCCGCAGCACCTGCGCCAGGCGCTCCAGCACCTCGGGCGAGGCGCGCACTTCGCGGCCCTGCTCGATCCAAGTGTACCAGCTGACGCTGACCCCGATCGCCAGCGCGACTTCCTCGCGCTTCAGGCCCGGCGTGCGCCTGCGCCCCGCTGGCAGGCCCAGTGTTGCTGGCTCGACCCGCGCGCGGCAGGCCTTGAGAAAGCCACCCAGTTCCTTGCGTTCGGCTTCACTGCGCATCATCACCCTGCCCTGCAGGTTTCAACGGCATTGCGGGACGCCGATGACGTCCCGCAACGCAGGGCCCGGGCAGCGGACGGTACCGCTGTCGCCGGGCACGCATCAGGCATCGATGCGCTTGGAGCCGACCGCCAGGCCGGCCTTCAGGCTGGCCTCGACGAATTCATCCAGATCGCCGTCGAGCACCTTCTGCGTATCCGAACGCTCGATGCCGGTGCGCAGGTCCTTGATACGGCTCTGGTCGAGCACGTAGTTGCGGATCTGGCTGCCCCAGCCGATGTCGGACTTGGTGGCTTCCACCGCATCACGCTCGGCATTGCGCTTCTGGATTTCCAGCTCGTACAGCTTGGCGGCCAGCATCTTCATCGCGTTGTCGCGGTTCTGGTGCTGGCTGCGGCCGGTCTGGCAGGCCACGACCGTGTTGGTCGGGATGTGGGTGATACGCACCGCCGATTCGGTCTTGTTGACGTGCTGACCACCGGCACCGGAGGAGCGGTACACGTCGGTACGCAGATCGGCCGGATTGATGTCGATTTCGATGTTGTTGTCCACTTCCGGCGACACGAACACCGAGGTGAAGCTGGTATGGCGGCGGTTGTCCGAGTCGAACGGCGACTTGCGCACCAGGCGGTGCACACCGGTCTCGGTCTTCAGCCAGCCATAGGCGTAGTCCCCTTCCACGCGCAGCGTGGCCGACTTGATGCCCGCGACGTCGCCACCAGACACTTCCATCAGCTCGGTCTTCCAACCGCGCGATTCACACCAGCGCAGGTACATGCGCAGCAGGATCTCGGCCCAGTCCTGGGCTTCGGTACCACCGGCGCCTGCCTGGATGTCGACGAACGCCGGGGCGGTGTCCATCTGGCCGGAGAACATGCGCTGGAACTCCAGCTTCTCCACGTGCGCCTGGTGCTTGTCCAGGTCGGCCACCACGGCCAGCGCCGTGTCCTCGTCCTGCTCGGACTCGGCCAGCTCCAGCAGTTCGGTGGCGTCGCTCAGGCCTTCCAGCACCGCGGCGATGCCGCCCACGGTCTTTTCCAGGGTCGAGCGCTCGCGCCCCAGGTTCTGGGCGTACTCGGCGTTGTTCCAGACGTCGGGGCTTTCCAGCTCCCGCGTTACTTCTTCAAGACGCTCTTTCTTGGCGTCGTAGTCAAAGATACCCCCGGAGCGACAACACGCGATCGGTCAGATCGGCGATGCGCTGGCGGACAGGATTCAGTTCGATCATGTCGGCGGTCATACATTCAAAAGATGACTGCAAATGATACCGCAGGCCGGGGTGAACCGGCGCAGAAGCCGGTCCCGCCCTGCCACGCCCCTACCCGCCCAAGGCCTGCCGCAGCAGCGGCAGCTGGCGCCGGCTGCACGGCACCCGGGCCCCGTCAGCCATGTGCAGCAAGGCCTCGCCGCCATCCAGCGGCTCGATCGAGCGCAGCTGGTCACGGTTGACCAGCCAGCTGCGGTGGCTGCGCAGGAACAGAGCCGGGTCCAGCCGCGCTTCCAGCACCGCCATGGTGATCCGCAGCGGGTAGTCATGGCCGCGCACCCGCAGGTTCACGTAGTTGCCGGCGGCCTGGGCGTACTCGACGTCGGCCGTGGCCACCAGGAACTCCTTGCCCAGCTTGCGCACCAGAAAATGGTCGGGACGATCGACCGGCTCGACCGGTGGGCCCTCATCGGGGGCGGCCAGCAGGGTCGCTTCACCCTGCCGGCGACGACCGAACCAGGCCACGGCATGTACCGCCGAGACCAGCAGCGCGTAGGTCTGGATGTCCTTGAAGAACTCATAGAACCATTGCGCCGGCCAGTCACCGAAGGTGTAGCGGCTGCCAAGCACGGCGTGCGCGGCCTTGCGCAGCAGGACCATCCCACTCACGTGCAGCAGCCACCACGCGACCGCACCCAGCAGGTACGGCATCAGTCGTTGCCGCCAGGTGTCGGCGTGCAGCGGCCAACGCGAGGCGGCGCGGATCAACAACGCCAGCAGCAGCAGCGACACCAGCGCGCTGCTGAACTCGTCGATCGTCGTCGCCCTCCATTGCGAGGGCAGTCCATCGCGCGCCGTCATCATCACCTTGGCCAGCACGTTGGCCACCGCCGTCCCCAGGAACAGTACGACCCAGAACACGGCTACCTGCCGTCCTTGCCTGCTGCTGCCCATTGGTTCGCCACGCACTTGCGGGTCCTGCTGGTTGTGCTCGTCCATCACTGGATTATCGCCAACCACGGCCCCGGTGACGTACGCCATTCGTCCCCCAGCCCCCGCCATTGGGCCCTGCGGGGCATCCAGCCACCCCCTCCTGCTGGCGACACCCCGGAAGGTCTTCCATCCTGCAACGACACCAACACGGATAGCGCGATGACCCGCCGCCACGACCTCGACACCCTGCGCATCGGCGCCTTCGGACTGCTGATCCTCTACCACGTGGCCATGGCGTACGTGGCCGGATGGGACTTCCACCTCAAGAGCAGCCACACGGCCGGGTGGCTGCAGTGGCCGATGATCGCGCTGAATCGTTGGCGCATGCCGCTGCTGTTCGCCATCTCCGGCATTGCACTGGGCCTGTGCCTGCCCGCGCATGGCCGGTGGCGGTTCGCGTTGCGGCGCGGCTGGCGCCTGTTGCTGCCGCTGCTGTTCGGCGTCGTCGCGGTCGTTTCCCTACAGGCCTACTGTGAGGCGGTGGACAAGGGCGACGTAACGCCGGGGCTCGGCGCCTTCCTGTGGCGCTACTGGCAATTCCGGCCCTGGCCGGGCGCCAGCTTCAGCGGTGCCGCCTATGGCTTCACCTGGAACCACCTGTGGTACCTGGCCTATCTGATCCCCTACACGCTGCTGACGATCCTGCTGGCCAGCATGTTGCGGCCGCTACGTCAGCGCCTGCCGGATCTGCCTCTGGGCGACCGCTGGATCGCCACGCTGGGCCTGCTGCTGCCGGTGCTGTGGCTGGCGTGGGCACTGCTGGTGATCCTGCCGGAGCACCCACCGACCCATGCACTGGTCGATGACCTGTATGTCCACGCCGAATCGCTGCCCCTGTTCCTCGGTGGCTTCCTTGCGGCGCGCTGGCAGCGTGGATGGGATCTGCTGGTGCGTGGCCGGCGGTTGACCCTGGTATTGGCCGTGATCGGGCTGACTGTCGAACTGGGCATCCGCGCACTGGCCCGGATACCCGATGTTGGCGATCTGCCGGAATGGGTACTGTCGCTGCCATGGGCGCAGACCGAGCGCGTCGGCCGCGCGATGTACACCTGGTGCGCCCTGCTGGCCATCTTCGGCTGGGCGCAGGTCCTGCTTGCGCGGCCATGGCGTGGCCTGGGCTACTGCCGCGAGGCGGTCTTCAGCTGGTACATCCTGCACCAGACCGTGCTGATCGTACTGCTGTACTGGCTGCGACCGCTGCAGCTGGGCGCGTGGCTGGAGCCGCTGCTGGTGATTGTCGGCACGGTCGGCGGCTGCCTGCTGATCCACGAACTGCTGGTGCGGCGCGTGCGCTGGCTGCGGCCGCTGTTCGGGCTGCGTGCCAATCCACCAGAGTCACCGATCGCACGCGCCGCAACGGCACGGTTGTAGAGCCGAGCCCACGCTCGGCTGCTTGTGCCATGAGCCGAGCACAGGCTCGGCTCTACAGCGAAGCAGTCGAGCAAGCTCGACCCTACACGGGCGTCGAAGTGGTCAACGCACCTCGAATTCGCCGACCAGCACGGTCTCGGCACGGTCCTTCAGTCGCATCGTGACCACTTGGTCCTTCTGCTTCGGCGTGCCCCAGTGGGTGGTGAGGCGCAGCATCAGCGTCGTCGCCCCCGTGACCAGCTGCTGGCGGCTACCGAAGTAGTTCGCCTCCACCTTGTACTTGCCCGGTTTGGCGTTGCGCAGCGAGAACTGTTCCGGGCCATAGCCACCGGTGAAGTCCTGCGACATCTGCCCGCCCTGATAGGTCAGGCGGTTGCCGTAGTACGCGCGCTCACCGTTCGGGTCGGTCACCCACAGGTCCATGTCGCTGTTGTCGGCATCCCAGGCCAGTACCACGCGCAGGTCCAGCGGCATCGCCTGCAGCAGGCGCGGGTCGATGCCCTGGGTATCCAGGCGCGGCGTGCTGCCGGCCACCAGGTTGGTCAGCTCATCCAGCGCGATCAGCGCGATGCCGTCGAAACGAGCATCCCAGGGCCGCACGACCACCTGATACAACGGCGCCAGCGCCTGCTGCGGCTTGCCCGCTGCGGCCAGCGCCAGGCCCAGGTCACGGAAGCTCTGCGGTTCTTCCTCGCCCATCGCCAGCACCTGCTCGAACACCGGCACCGCCAGCGCCGGAGCGTCGGCCTGCATCAACCGGTAGCCGAGAACGCGCAGCAGATGGCGGTTGTCCAGCTCCATCTCGGCCAGGTTGGAGAGCACGCGCAGGGCAAGATCGCGCTGCCCCTGTTCGATCAGCAGATCGGCCACGTCGAGGAAGAACGCGCTGCTGTCGGCGTTCGCAGCGCGCTCGGCCAGATAGCGGTCGTACAGTTGCGACGAGGGCCCCTGGCGCAGGCGGCGGGCAACCGGCGAATCCGGCTGCCACGCAGCCAGCTTGATTCCCAGCTGCCCGTCATTGGCAGCGGCAGGCTCGGCTGCCATCGCATCGGCCGCTGCTTCCTGCATGGGCGCCGGTGCCGGTGCCGGGCGTGCGACCGAACGCTGGCGCGCAGTGGCTGCATTCAACTGCATCTCCGCTGCGGCCGGTGCCGGAGCAACCAGCATCGCTACCGGTGCCGGCGGGGCGCCGGCCGCCACCTCCAGTGCCTTCGAATCCGACTGCGGCGGTGCACCCTTCGGCCAACTGCGGTTCCACCACTGCTGGCGCTGCTGCCACTGCGTCACCACCTTGTCGAGGCGCTGGCGGTCGGCCGCATCGCGGTCTGCCACCTGACGAGCGAAGCGCTGGTCATACTCGGCGCGCAGCTTGCCCGACGGACGGATCGCATAGCGCAGGTAGTCGTCCAGGGTTTCCAGCACGATCAGCGAGGTATCCGGGCCCACCAGGCTGAACTGCTGCGACAGCCGCTGCATCGCCTCACGGTTGCTGCGTCGATCGCTCGACAACTGCTGCAGGCGCGCCTGTGCCCACAGGCCGGCCAGCAGATCACCGTCTTCGTTCTTCTGCGTCGCGGGCAGTGCCTGCCACTCGCCGCCAGCCACGCGTACCCGCATCGGCACACCTTCGGCCGCCAACCGTGCATGCAACCACAGCCAACCCTGAGCCTGGCTGCGGCGATCGATCACCACATCCTGCACGCCACGTCCGGCGTCGATCTGGACATCCAGCGGTACCGACAGCAGCTCCCGCGCGGCGGCATCGATATCGCTGCCGAGCGCCACGAAAGTACCTGCATGCGCCTCGCTCCAACCACGCAGGCGGATGGCATCGGTGCGTGCACCTGCACTGCTGATCGCGAACAGGCGCTGGTCGGCGGCCAGCGCCGGCAGTGTTTCCGGCCCGTAGGTCAGCAGGCCATCGCTGACCATCAGGTATTCCTTCACCTCCGGCTGCGGCTGCCACTGCGCCAGCGCACTGGCACCATCGGGCTGCACCGCCATCAATGCCCGGCGCAGTTCACTCCAGTCGCCGCCGCGAATACGGAAACGACGCACCTGCTCGGCACGATCACGCAGCACCGTCAGCGCGACGTTGCCTTCGCCCATCGCAGCGAAGTAGCGATCAAGCAGCGCGAACTCGCGGGTGCGATCACGCTGGCCAGCGGAGCCGGAACCATCCCACAGCAGCCCCACTTCCGACGGCACACGGCGTGGCGCGGCCGACGTCGGCACCGGCAGCTGTGCCAACAGGTAGTGACCGTCCTGCCAGCGCGCAACCTGCACCTGTGCCTTGCGCTCGGCCGGCAGCGTCCATTGCAGCTGGGTCGGCAACTGCGCGCCGCGACCTTGCCAGTGCAGGCGACCATCGGCGATGCGGAACGGCGCATCGCCCGTGTCAGCACCCTTCGGTGCCTGCACGTCCAGTTCAACGGCAGCGGCGCCAGCGACGAACTGCAGCGGCAGTGTCCAACGCCAGCCCTGTCCGGCGTATGCCAGCGGCTCGCGCACGACGAGCTGCACGCGGCGGCTGCCGCCGGCGGGCAGCGGATACACGCGCAGCCGGAACTGGTTGCCAGCGGTCTGCTCCAGCAGGCCCGGATCGACGCCACGACGGGCGATCTCCTCGAACACCTGGCGACCGCGGTCCTTGGGCACCGGCACCGCCTCGCGCAGTTCGCCATTGATGTCCAGGGCGAAGCCGGTGATCTGCTGGCCCTCGCCCAGCGGGAACTGCAGCTCACCCTCCAGCACGCGCTGATTGGGGTTGTGGAACTCCAGGGTGATCCGGGTCTGGGCGATGCCGGCCTGCACCTCACCCTCGATGCGCGCCTGTCGGAGCTGCACGGGCTGTTCCGCCGCGGGTGCGATCAGCAGCGGCGTGGACGTCATCGGCGGCGCCGGACGACGCGACGCCTGGGGCGAAGCCGGCCAGGTTGCCAAGGCCAACAGCAGTACGGTGCAGCATCGGGCGAAGACCATGACAGGACTCCAATGGGATCGTGATTGCTTGAACGCACCAGACGGAGGGATGGGGTTAACGCGATTCGATGCTGGCTCTTCGCCGCCCCTGGGCGCACCATGTGCGACTTCCCGATCCCGCGCAAGGATGCCCATGCGTTCTCCCCTGCTTCCCACCCTGCTGGCCCTGTGCTGGCCACTGGCCGCCGGCGCCGTCGACGCGCCTGCCGGGCTGTATTTCCAGCATCACGACTGGGTCCTGGCCTGCGACAACACCCGCACCTGCCGCGCGGCCGGCTATGCCAGTGGCGATGACAGCACCCTGAGCGTGCTGCTGACGCGGCAGGGTGGCCCTGATCAAGCCATCAACGGCCGCGTGTCGTTGCAGCCGATCGATGACCAGCCGCAGCCCAAGGGCGCACTGCACCTGCGCATCCAGCAGCGTGATCTCGGCGTGCTGGCGCCGGCCAAGGACACAGGTACCTATGCGCTGAGCCCGGCGCAGACCACCGCAGTGCTGTCGGCGCTGGTGCGCGATGGCGGCATCACGGTTGTCGATGCCACCGGCCATGCGTGGCCGCTGTCGGACAAGGGTGCAGCGGCTGTATTGCTGAAGGCCGACGAGTTCCAGGGCCGCGTGGGGACACCGGGCGCGGTGATGCGCAAGGGCACTGCCGCCGAAAGCAGCGTGCCGGCCGCCGTTGCCAAACCCCTGGTGCGCAAGGCAGCGACCTTGTCGACGCCGCCGGACGACCCGGCGTTTGCCAAGCTGGCCGCGTCACCGGCGCTGCGTGCAGCGCTGCGCGCCACCCTGAAAGAGCCCAGCTGCGAAGGCCTGCTCGACGCCGACCCGGATCTTCCGATCAGCAACTCACCACTGCAGATCCAGCGCCTGGATGCCAAGCATCTGCTGGTCAATGTTCCCTGCTGGCGCGCCGCCTACAACACCGGCGATGGTTACTGGGTCATCGGTGAGAAAGCGCCCTACCAGCCGCAGCGGGTGACCAGCGATGCGATCGACTACGGCGACGGGCAGATTGTCGCCTCGCACAAGGGCCGTGGTCTGGCCGACTGCGTGTCGGATGAAACGTGGACCTGGGATGGCACGCGCTTCATCGCGACCTCGGCGATCAGCGGCGGCCTGTGCCGCGGCGTTCCCGGCGGAACCTGGGAACTGCCGACGCGGGTAAGCGAGGTCCGCTGACGCCCCCCTTCTTCATGCGGGCAGGCAGTGCTCGACGATCAGCTGGATCGCGGCGCCACCTCGATAGTCATCGCAGACCAGCCGGTAGGCCAGGTGGACATGCTTGCCAGGCGCATTGCCGTGCCAGCCACCGAAATGGATCGCGTTGATCGTGCCCGGTACGCCGGGCAGGCGCAGCTCCAGCTTCAGGTGCCGCTCCTTCAGCACGCGCCAGTTGGCCACTTCGAAGTGCCCGTCGAACAACGGCTCGGGGAAGCCTTGTCCCCACGGTCCGGCCAGGCGCAGCGCATCGGCATGGCGATGATCGAGTTCGTCCGCTGCCAGCTCGCCGTCGCTGAGCACCTGCTGCTGCAGTGCCGCCGGGTCGAGCATTTCCAGCACGGTGGCGACGAAGGCGGCTTCGAAGTCGGCCAGATGATCCAGACGCATGCTCAAGCCGGCAGCCATCGCGTGACCGCCGAAGCGCTCGATCAAGCCGGGATGGCGTGCATCCACCAGCGCGAGCGCATCACGGATATGCAGGCCGGCGATCGAACGCGCCGAACCGCGCAGGGTATCGGCGCCCGGCTCGGCCGGGGCGAACGCGATCACCGGACGATGCAGGCGATCCTTCATCTTCGACGCGACCAGGCCCACCACACCTGGGTGCCAATCGGCATCGAACAGGCAGGCCGCCACCGGACGCTGCCCGGCGGTATCGAGCACCACCCGCGACAGCGCCTGTTCGGCGTCATCGGTCATCGACTGCTGCACCGCACGCCGCTCGGCGTTGATCTGCTCCAGCGTCTGCGCGATGTCGCGGGCCTGCCGCGGATCTTCGGTGAGCAGCAGCGCGATACCCAGCGCCATGTCTTCCAGCCGGCCGGCTGCGTTCAAGCGCGGGCCAAGGCCGAAGCCGATGTCGGTGGCGGTCAGTCGCGCGGCGTCGCGGCCACTGGCCTCGATCAAGGCCTTCAGGCCGACGCAGCCCTGGCCGTTGCGCAGCCGACGCAGACCCGCACTGACCAGGGCGCGGTTGTTGGCATCCAGCACCACCAGGTCGGCCACGGTGCCCACGGCCACCAGGTCCAGCAGGGTGGTCAGGTCCGGCCCCTTGCCATCGGCAAACACACCCGCTTCGCGCATCCGGCGGCGCAGCGCCATCAGCACGTAGAAGATGACGCCGACGCCGGCCAGCGACTTGCTGGGGAAGGCGTCACCGTCCAGATTCGGATCGACGATGACATCGGCCGGTGGCAGCTGCGGACCGGGCAGATGGTGATCGGTCACCAGCACCTGCCAGCCACGCGCCTTGGCCGCAGTCACGCCGGCATGGCAGGCGATGCCGTGATCGACGGTGACCAGCAGATCCGGCTGCAGCGCAGCCAGCTCGTCCACCAGCGACGGTGACAGGCCGTAGCCGTGCACCATGCGGTTGGGCACCGCGTGGAAGACATGCTGCGCGCCGAGCATGCGCAGGCCACGTACACCGACCGCGCAGGCGGTTGCGCCGTCGCAGTCGAAATCGCCGACCACCAGGATCCGCTTGTCCGCTGCAATGGCCTGGACCAACAGGTCCACGGCCGCATCGATGCCGGTCAGCAGCTCCGGCGCATGCAGGTTGCCCAGCCTGGGCAGCGCCAGTTCCGGGGTGTGCGCACCACGTGCGGCGTACAGGCGCGCCAACAGTGGCAGCGTGCCATCCGGCCAGCTACCGGGCGCAACCGCATCGCGGCGGCGGATCATCGGCGAATCAGAGGACAGCGGCGCAGCATCGGCGGCAAGGGACATCGGCATCGCCGGGTTACGGAAGACCCGCGCATGATACCCCGCTCGGCGTGTCTGGCTCTGCGCGGGCTTGGCGCAGGCGGGGTGATCGCCCATGCTTGTTCGCTTCTGAAACGGAATCCGCCATGTATCGCCCGCTGTCCGTACTGCTGGCCAGCCTGTTGCTGCCACTTGCTTCCCACGCCGGAAACACGCCGCTGGAACCCGGCATCGAGTTCGTGCACCACGACTGGTTCCTGGCCTGCGACAACACCGGCACCTGCCGCGCTGCAGGCTATGGCCCGGAACAGGCTGACAGCCTGCTGGGCCTGATGCTGGAACGCGCCGGTGGTCCCGGCACGGCGGTGAAGGCGCGGCTGCGGGTCGGTGAAGATGGCGAAAGCACAATGCCTGAAGGATCGATGCGTCTGCAGGTGAACGGCCGTGATCTGGGTCCCGTGCAGGATACCGGGGCCGACGAAGCGGTGACGCTGCGACCGACGCAGGTTGCAGCCCTGCTCGCCGCCCTGCCCGGCCAGGCCCGCATCGAGGTGATCGACAGCAAAGACGCGCGCTGGCCAATTTCCGATCGTGGCGCCGCCGCCGTGCTGTTGAAGATGGACGAGGCCCAAGGGCGCGTGGGTACGCCCGGCGCCCTGATACGGCGTGGCGCGCGTGCCGAAGCGAGCGTGCCGGCTGCGCGCGTCAAGCCTGTGATCGTGAGCGCGGCGCTGACGTCCCCGCGCTCCGGAGACAGCGCCTTGGGCAGCAGCGAAGCGCTGCGCGACGCGTTGATTGCCACGCTCGGCGACAGCGACGACTGCCCGCGCCTGATCGAGTACAAGGGAACCCCGGAAATGGTGATCGAGCGGCTGGACGAGCGCCATGTGCTGGTGCAGGCGCTGTGCCAGATGGGTGCGTACAACTACAGCAATGGTTTCTGGATCGCGCGCGACCAGCCCCCTTACGCCCCGCAGACGGTCACGCTGGAAGCAGAGGGCTTCTCGCGCGGCGAGCGCACGCTGTACGCACGCTACAAGGGCCGAGGCATCGGCGACTGCGTTTCCGGCTCGGACTGGACCTGGGATGGTCGCAGATTCCAGCCAAGCAGTGCATTCAGTACCGGCTTGTGCCGCGGCATGCCGGGCGGGCACTGGATGCTGCCGACGCTGGTCAGCGAGGTTCGCTGAGTGCGCGCATCCTCACTGTTACGCGCGCCGCTGCTGCTGGCCTCCCTCACTCTGGCCTCGGTTGCCTCGGCCGCTGAACCGCTTGGCACATCGTTCGTCGAGGGTGACGGGGTGCTGGCCTGCGACAACACCCGCACCTGCCGGCTGGCAGTCTACGGCCCGCTGGCACCGCTGATGCTGAGCGTGCTGCTCGAACGTGCCGGCGGGCCGCAGACCGCGGTCACCGCACGGCTGTCAATGGCCGAGGGCGCCGAGGACGCGCCACGTACCCCTGTGGCGGTGGCACCCGAAGGGACGTTGCGACTGCGCGTGGACGGAAGGGACCTCGGTGCAATCGGCCACAGCGAAGCGCTCGATGTTGGCCTGCAGCTGCCCGCGCACTACGTGACAGCAGTGATCGATGCACTGCTGGAGGACAGGCGCATCGAGATGAGCGACGCCCCCGGCCACGCGTGGTCACTGTCGGATCGCGGCATCCGCACGTTGCTGCTGAAGATGGACGAGGCACAAGGTCGGCTGGACACCCCGGGCGCACTGGTGCGCAAGGGCGCACAGCCGGAATCGAAGGTGCCGGCTGCAGTAGCCGCGCCACCGCTGAAGGCACCGCCCCTGCTGGTCGAAGCACATGACGACGATGGTCAGCTGGCTGAGCGGACAGATCTGCTGCAGCAACTGCAGCCGGTGGCCGCCGCGCGGAACGCCTGCGAACGGATGTCGTCGCGCCAGCTACGCATCGAACGGGTGGATGCCACCCATGTCCTTGCCATGTTGAGCTGTGCGACCGAGCAACACTTCGTCCCGGCGGGTACCTGGCTGATCCGCGACCGTCCACCGTTCGCACCCAAGCTGCTCTCGTCGACCCCGCTGTTTCCGCTCTATCCGCACGCCGTGTTCCTTGAAGAAGGGTTCGTGGCCGGTACGGATGCCTGCGATACGAGCCGGC
Organism: Stenotrophomonas sp. LMG 10879; assembly: GCF_002750935.1. Taxonomy (NCBI): domain Bacteria; kingdom Pseudomonadati; phylum Pseudomonadota; class Gammaproteobacteria; order Lysobacterales; family Lysobacteraceae; genus Stenotrophomonas; species Stenotrophomonas sp. LMG 10879. The sequence goes on along the minus strand of NZ_PEJT01000001.1, from coordinate 110,089 downwards.
ACTGGGCGTGGGATGGAACCCGTCTGATCCTGAGCGCGGAGTTTGTCGGTCACTACTGCACCGGCCCGAGCCGCAGGCACTGGCAGTTGCCGACCTACGTCACCGACGTTCAATAGCACATCCGCCGGGCATGGCCCGGCGCTACCACCTTGCCTCAACCGTCGTGCAGCTGCCGCGGCTTCTTCCAGAACTGCCAGCGCTGGCCCTTGTCCAGCTGGAACTGCAGGCCGTCCTCGAAATCCAGTACCAAACGCTGCAGTTCACCGCGCTTGAGCGCGGCCAACAGCGGGCGGATCGCGTCGTTGCCCAGCTGCTGCAACGAACGCAGCTGGCGCAGATCGACCAGTGCATCGACCGATTGCTCGCCATCGACCGCTACGCCTGCGGCCTGGGCCAGGCCCTGCAGCAGCGCATCGCGGCTGCGCACCTGCGCATGCGGCGTGGCCACCGATACCGGCATCACGCCACCGCCCCAGAACCACAGCGAATTGATCGGCTGCTGGCCCTGCGCGGCGCGCTGCTGGTTCCACGAATGGGTATGCAGCAGCACCTGCGCTTCGGTCATCAGCGCTCGCCAGCGGCGACCCGCCTCACCCGGTGGCAGGTGCGAGAACAGGTCATCGCCCAGCACCTCGTCCGGACTGTCGAACTCCGGCAGCTCGGTGCCGATCGGCAGCCGCAGGTACCAGCGCGAAGGATCGGGTGCATCCAGCACGAAGCCTGCATCCGCAAACAGCGGCTGCAACACGGGCAACAGGGCCAACGTATCGGCCAGGCTGGGCCGCAGCGTTTCGCCGTGGCCCATCATGCGCGCGCCATGCATGTCCGGCACCATGCAGGCCGGATCGGCACGCAGCCAGCAGGCGCCGGCAGCATCGCCGACGTCACGCTGGCGGGTCAACGCGGCCACCGGCCAGTGCGGCGCGGCGACCGTGAAGTGACGCAGCAGCTGCGCCCGTTCACCGGCGTCGCCCTGCGAGGTGGTGGCGCGGCCCAGGGCACGCGCCACATCATCCGGCAATGCAGCCACCGCAAAGCGGCTGCGTGCCGGCAACAGCAGGGTCGCCGTCGCCACGGATCAGTCCTGGTAGCTGACGCTGACGATCTCGTACTCGCGCTGGCCAGCCGGCGCATCGATCACGATCGAGTCGCCTTCCAGCTTGCCGATCATCGCGCGGGCAACCGGCGAGGAAATGGCGATCAGGCCCAGTTTGATGTCCGCCTCCAGATCGCCAACGATCTGGTACTTCTTCTCTTCGTCCGATTCCACGTCGGCCAGGGTCACGCTGGCGCCGAACACCACCTTGGAGCCTGCATTGAGCTTGCTCACGTCGATGATCTCGGCGTGCGACAGCTCGCCTTCCAGCTGCTTGATGCGGCCTTCGATGAAGCCCTGTTCCTCGCGCGCGGCGTGGTACTCGGCATTCTCCTTCAGGTCGCCATGCTCGCGCGCTTCGGCGATCGCGGCGATCACCTTCGGGCGCTTGACCGACTTCAGGTGATCCAGTTCATCGCGCAGTCGCTGCGCGCCCTTCATCGTGATGGGTGCTCTCATGCGTTCAACTCCTTGTGCAGTTCCTGCAGCGACCAGACCGGGCCGGTACCGCGGAATTCCAGTGAATCCACCAGCGCCTTGGCACCGGCAATGGTGGTCGAATAGGTGACGCGGTGCTGCAGCGCCTCGCGACGGATCGAGAACGAGTCGTTGATCGCGGCACGGCCTTCGGTCGTGTTGACGATATAGACGATCTCGCCGTTCTTGATCGAATCGACGATGTGCGGGCGACCCTCGACCACCTTGTTGATGATCTCGCAGTCCATGCCGTGCTGCTGCAGCCACGCTGCGGTGCCACGGGTGGCGACCAGGCTGTAGCCACGTGCCAGCAGGGCCTTGGCCACCGGCAGCACGCGCTTCTTGTCCGGGTCGCGCACCGACACGAAGGCCTTGCCGACCGGCGGTGCCTTGATGCCGCCGGCTTCCTGCGCGCGCGCGAAGGCGGCGTTGAAGCTGCGACCCACGCCCATCACCTCACCGGTGGAGCGCATCTCCGGCCCAAGGATCGGGTCGACGCCCTGGAACTTGGCGAACGGGAAGATCGCTTCCTTCACCGAGTAGTAGTCCGGCACGATTTCCTTGGTGGCGCCCTGCTCTTCCAGGGTCTTGCCGGCCATGCAGCGGGCCGCGATCTTGGCCAGCGGCATGCCGGTGGCCTTGGACACGAACGGCACGGTGCGCGAGGCACGCGGGTTCACTTCCAGCAGGAAGATGGTGTCGTTGCCTTCCTCGTCAGTCTGGATCGCGAACTGGGTGTTCATCAGCCCCACCACGTTCAGGGCCTTGGCCAGCTCGATCACCTGGCGACGCAGCTCGGCCTGGGTTTCAGCCGACAGCGAGTAAGGCGGCAGCGAGCAGGACGAATCGCCCGAGTGCACGCCGGCCTCTTCGATGTGCTCCATCACGCCACCGATCAGGACGTTGCCCTGGGCGTCGGCGATGATGTCGACGTCGCACTCGACGGCGTTGTCGAGGAAGCGGTCCAGCAGCACCGGCGAATCGTTGGACACCTTCACCGCGTCACGCACGTAGCGGGCCAGGTCGGATTCGCCGTAGACGATTTCCATCGCGCGGCCACCCAGCACGTAGCTCGGGCGCACCACCAGCGGGTAGCCGATCTCGCGCGCCAGCAGCAGGGCTTCCTGGTCGTTGCGGGCGATGCGGTTCGGCGGCTGCTTCAGGCCCAGCTTCTCCACCAGCTGCTGGAAGCGCTCGCGGTCTTCGGCCAGATCGATCGAGTCCGGGCTGGTGCCGATCACCGGCACGCCGTTGGCTTCCAGCGCGCGTGCCAGCTTCAGCGGGGTCTGGCCGCCGTACTGCACGATCACGCCCTTCGGCTGCTCCAGCTCGACGATTTCCAGCACGTCTTCCAGGGTCAGCGGTTCGAAGTACAGGCGGTCGGAGGTGTCGTAGTCGGTCGACACGGTTTCCGGGTTGCAGTTGACCATGATGGTTTCATAGCCATCTTCGCGCAGCGCCAGTGCCGCGTGCACGCAGCAGTAGTCGAACTCGATGCCCTGGCCGATGCGGTTCGGGCCACCGCCGAGGATCATGATCTTGTCGCGGTTGCTCGGCGCGGCTTCGCACTCTTCCTCATAGGTCGAGTACAGGTAGGCGGTGCCGGTGGAGAACTCGGCGGCGCAGGAGTCCACGCGCTTGTACACCGGGCGCACCTTGTGCGCACGACGCAGCGCACGCACGGCCGCTTCGTTGGTGCCGGTCAGCTGGGCCAGGCGGGCGTCGGAGAACCCGGCGCGCTTGAGCTTGCGCAGGCGCGCCGCATCCAGTGCGTCGATGCCATCGGCCGCGACCTGGGCCTCGGCAGCGATGATTTCTTCGATCTGGTCCAGGAACCACGGATCGATGTAGGACAGCTTGAAGATGTCCTCCACGCTCATGCCGGCGCGGAACGCGTCGGCGACGAAGAACAGGCGCTCCGGACCCGGCGCCTTCAGCTCACGACGCAGGGTCTGCAGATCGTCTTCGTTGCTCAGGTCCAGGCCGGTCGGGTCGAAGCCGACCTTGCCGGTTTCCAGGCCACGCAGGGCTTTCTGCATCGATTCCTGGAAGGTGCGGCCCATTGCCATCACCTCGCCCACCGACTTCATCTGGGTGGTCAGGCGCGCATCGGCAGCCGGGAACTTCTCGAACGCGAAGCGCGGGATCTTGGTGACGACGTAGTCGATGGACGGCTCGAACGAGGCCGGGGTCAGGCCGCCGGTGATCTCGTTCTTCAGTTCGTCCAGGGTGTAGCCCACGGCCAGCTTGGCGGCGACCTTGGCGATCGGGAAGCCGGTGGCCTTGGAGGCCAGCGCCGAGGAACGCGACACGCGCGGGTTCATCTCGATCACCACCACGCGGCCGGTGTCCGGGTTGATGCCGAACTGCACGTTCGAACCACCGGTATCCACGCCGATCTTGCGCAGCACGGCGATGGAGGCATCGCGCAGGCGCTGGTATTCCTTGTCGGTCAGGGTCTGCGCCGGGGCCACGGTGATCGAGTCACCGGTGTGCACGCCCATCGGGTCCAGGTTCTCGATCGAGCAGACGATGATGCAGTTGTCCGCGGTATCGCGGACCACTTCCATCTCGAATTCCTTCCAGCCCAGCACCGACTCTTCGACCAGCACTTCGGTGGTCGGCGACAGTTCCAGGCCGCGGTTGACGATTTCGATCAGCTCTTCGCGGTTGTAGGCGATGCCGCCGCCACTGCCGCCGAGGGTGAAGCTGGGGCGGATGATGGTCGGATAGCCGACGCGGGTCTGGATCTCCAGCGCTTCGTCCAGGGTGTGCGCAACGGCAGCGGTCGGGCACTCCAGGCCGATCTCGCTCATCGCCACGCGGAACAGCTCGCGGTCCTCGGCCATCATGATGGCTTCGCGCTTGGCGCCGATCAGCTCGACGTTGTACTTCTCCAGCACGCCGTTGTCGGCCAGGTCCAGCGCGCAGTTCAGCGCGGTCTGGCCACCCATGGTCGGCAGCAACGCGTCGGGCTTTTCCTTGGCGATGATCTTCTCGACCGTCTGCCAGTTGATCGGCTCGATGTAGACGGCGTCGGCCATCTCCGGGTCGGTCATGATCGTGGCCGGGTTGCTGTTGACCAGCACCACGCGGTAGCCCTCGTCACGCAGGGCCTTGCAGGCCTGGGCGCCGGAGTAATCGAACTCGCAGGCCTGGCCGATGACGATCGGGCCGGCACCGATGATGAGGATGGTCTTGAGGTCAGTGCGCTTGGGCATTTTCTTCTCTAAGTCAGTACAGCGTGACAAGGGGGGTGATCGCACGCTGTCGATCAGGAATCTTGATCCGCAGCGCCGCGCCAGGGGCAGCCGCGATGCGGAGGCTTACGGTCCATCGCGACGCCACCGGCGAACCGGCGGCGTACTGATCACGCCTTGGCCTGGTCCATCAGCGCCACGAAACGGTCGAACAACGGACCGACGTCGGTCGGGCCCGGCGACGCTTCCGGGTGGCCCTGGAACGAGAAGGCCGGCACGTCGGTGCGGGCGATGCCCTGGTTGGTGCCGTCGAACAGCGAACGGTGGGTCACCCGCAGGGTGGCCGGCAGGGTCGCTTCATCCACTGCGAAACCGTGGTTCTGCGAAGTGATCATCACCCGGCCGCTGTCCAGGTCCTGCACCGGATGGTTCGCACCATGGTGGCCATGGCCCATCTTGATCGTCTTCGCGCCCGAGGCCAGGCCCAGCAGCTGATGGCCCAGGCAGATGCCGAAGGTCGGGATCTTCACGTCGATGAAGGTCTTGATCGCGGTGATCGCGTAGTCGCACGGCTCCGGGTCGCCCGGGCCGTTGGACAGGAACACGCCGTCCGGCTTCAGCGCCAGCACTTCAGCAGCCGGGGTCTGCGCCGGCACCACGGTGACCTCGCAGCCGCGCTCGGCCAGCATGCGCAGGATGTTGGTCTTCACGCCGAAGTCGTAGGCCACGACCTTGTACTTGGCCGGCACGCTGACGAAGGCATTGGCGTCCAGGTCCAGCTGGCCCTCGGTCCAGACGTAGGACTTGTCGGTGGTGACGACCTTGGCCAGATCCATGCCCTTCAGGCCGGGGAACTTGCGGGCCGCTTCCAGTGCCTTTTCCACATCGATGCCGTCGCCGGCCATCAGCGCGCCGTTCTGGGCGCCCTTCTCGCGCAGGATGCGGGTCAGCTTGCGGGTGTCGATACCGGCGATGGCGACCACGCCACGCTGGATCAGCCAGTCCTGCAGCGACACCTGGCTGCGCCAGCTGCTCGGGCGGCGCGGCACATCGCGCACGATCAGGCCGGCCGACCACACCTTGGACGCTTCATTGTCCTGGTCGGTCATGCCGGTGTTGCCAATGTGCGGATAGGTCAGCGTGACCATCTGCCGGGCGTAGGACGGATCGGTCAACACTTCCTGGTAGCCGGTCATGGCGGTGTTGAACACCACCTCACCGACGGACAGGCCGGGCGCGCCTACGGATTCGCCCTCGAATACGGTGCCGTCTTCGAGGACGAGGATTGCGGCTTGGGTCACGGAATTCTCACTTTGGCTACCGAGGGGGTGCCGAAGTCACGCCTGCGCTTCACGGAAATCCGGTTGCAAAAAAGCGCGGACGTACGGTCTGGGACCGGTCCGGCTTTCGTGATTCGGCGAGTGCGAATTGTAGCGGTGCCGGGGCGCGCGCGCCAGCGGTTATCGCCATTCATGAACAGGCGATTGCGCATTCATTTCAATCCGGGGGCGTATGCAGGCCGCAGGGCGGGGTCGGATCCTTTCCCGAACGGGAAAGGCTCTGAACCCGGGTGCCCACAGATGGGGTCAGAACCCTTTCCGCCGGAAAGGGATCCGACCCCGTCCAGTTCATCCGTTCGGACCGTCCAGCAGGTCCCGCACCCGGTAGCTGCCCGCCGCCCGGCCCTGCAGCTGGCGCGCGGCAAACAGCGCCCCGCGGGCGAAGATGTCGCGGTTGGTGGCCCGGTGCACCAGCTCGATGCGCTCGCCCAGGCCGGTGAACTGCACCAGGTGCTCACCGACGATGTCACCGGCGCGCAGGCTGGCGTACTGCGGCTCAGCCCCGCCGCGCTGCGCCGCAGCGCCCAGGGTCAGCGCCGTGCCCGAGGGAGCGTCCTTCTTCTGCGTATGGTGCGATTCAACGATGTCGCAGTTCCAGCCGGCCAGCGCCTGCGCCGCACGCTCCACCAGCTCGTCCAGTACCGCCACGCCCAGGCTGAAGTTCGACGCCCACACCAGCGGGATCTTCACCGCCGCCGCCTCCAGCGCCTGGCGCTGCGCAGTGGAAATGCCGGTGGTGCCCGACACCAGGCCTGCGCCGCGCTCCACGCACAGTGCCAGCAGTGCATCGAAGCCCTCCGGCAGGCTGAAATCGATCGCCACGTCGAACACCGGCGCCCCCGGCACCTCGCTCGCAGCAAAGAACGGCACACCATCGATCACCCGCTGGGCCGGCGCGCGGCCGGTCACCGCAGCGACGATCTGCAGGGAATCAGGGTGTTCGGCGGCCAGCCGCAACAGGGCCTGGCCCATGCGCCCGGAGGCGCCGTGAATAAGCAATCGCAGGGGAGTCTGGTTCATGCACGCAGGCTAGCGGCAGCACGCATGGTCCGGCAAGCGCTGTCGCTGCTACGCTGCGTGCCCCTACAAGCGCTGGCCCGCACCTCATGCACCTTTGCGAACCGCCCTGCATTCGCGCTGACGCCATCATGCCGCCTGCGCGAATGCAGGGCTGAAACGGTGCGCATTTCCGAGGTCGCGCGCCGCACCGGCGCCAGCGCCAAGGCGATCCGCCTGTACGAGGCACGCGGACTGCTGCCGCCAGTGCCGCGCCTGAACCGCTATCGCGATTACAGCGAACAGGATGTGGCGTGGGTGCAGCTGATCCGGCAGGCGCTGGGGCTGGGCATCGGACTGGCCGCCATCACCCGCCTGCAGCGCAGCGACGGCCAGCTCGACTGGCCGGCAGTGCTGGTCCTGCTGGAGCGCCAGCGCGCTGCGATTGCTTCCGAGCGCGAGCGGCTTGCCCGCATCGAGGTCGAACTGCAGCAGGTGGCGGACGAGCTGCGGCAATGGCTGCAGCAGGGCGATGGTCTTTGCGTTCTGGCTGCCGCTGGCTGCCCCGCCGGTGGTTGACTCTGCCCCTGGGGCATAGCGCACGGTCGCGGTTTTCCAGCTTCCGAGACTGCCGTGCCCCGCTCCATCCTGATCCTGCTTGGCCATCCCGACCGCGACAGCCTGTGCGGCGCCCTCGCCCAGCGATACGCAACCGCCGCCAGCAACGCCGGCCACCGCGTGCGCTTGATCGCCCTGGGCGACCTTCAGTTCGACCCGGCACTTCGCCACGGCTATCGCCAGATCCAGCCGTTGGAAGCCGACCTGCAGGATGCCGCCGACGCGATCCAGGCCTGCGATCATCTTGTGCTGGTCTACCCGACCTGGTGGGGCGCGATGCCTGCGCTGCTGAAAGGCTTCTTCGACCGCGTGCTGCTGCCAGGCTTCGCCTTCCGCTACCGGCGCGATTCGGTGTGGTGGGACCGGCTGCTGGCTGGACGCAGCGCGCGGGTCATCACTACCCTGGACACGCCGCCCTGGTACTACCGGTGGATCTACCGCGACCCGGGCATTACCCAGATCCGCAGCACCATCCTGGAATTCTGCGGCATCCGCCCGGTGCGGGTCAGCCGCCTGGGCGCCGTGCGCAGCAGCACGCCGCAACAGCGCGAACGCTGGCTGGCTCAAGCGGCCGAGCTGGGTGCGCAGGCGCGTTGACGCGTCGCGGCGAACGGCCCGCCTCGCCCGGCCCGCAACGTAGATCCACGCCATGCGTGGATGATCAATTCCGACGCCGCTGGAGGGCGGCGCAGGAGATGAGTAGATCCACGCCATGCGTGGATGAGGATCAAGGGCGTGCGAACCAAGCTTCGCACCCGCCAAAGCAGGAAAGGCAGCCTCAGTGCTGCTTCGGCGGCGTCGGCCCGCAACTGTCACAGCCGCCGCATGCGCCGCCACCGCCAGTGGCCGGCGGCGCGATCTTCCGGCCCAACGCCTGCAGCCAAACCGCACGGCCCGGCTTCAGCAGCGCCAGTGCCAGCGCGCCACGCAGTTTGCGCACGGTACCGGGCGCCTGCTTCTTCAGCACCACCCAGGCGCTGACCAGCACGGCCACCGCGATGATCAGGTACTGGATCAGCAGGCCGGCGTCCATCAGCCGCCCCCCAGCGCCACGGTCACCTGGTAGGTGATCAGGGCAGCCACGTACGCCGCGGCGAACAGGTAGAACGCCGCAAAGCCCATCTGCTTCCACGAGTTGGTCTCGCGCTTGATGGTGGCCAGCGTCGAGATGCACATCGGCGCGTAGATGAACCACACCAGCAGGGCCAGACCGGTGGCCAGCGACCAGCCATCAGCCACCACCGGCGACAGCGCGGAGATCGCCGCATCGTCATCGGCAGCCGACAGCGCGTACACCGTCGCCAGCGAGGACACCGCTACTTCGCGCGCGGCGAGGCCCGGAATCAGCGCGATGCAGATCTGCCAGTTGAAGCCCAGCGGCGCGAAGATCGCGGTCATCGCGTGGCCGATCTGGCCGGCATAGCTGTAGTCGATGGCCGGCATCGTCGCGTCGGCGGGCGCGCCCGGGAACGACAGCAGGAACCACAACAGGATGGTCAGCGCCAGGATGATGCCGCCGACGCGCTTGAGGAAGATCATGCCGCGCTCGTACAGGCCGACGGCGAGGTCGCGCGGATGCGGAATGCGGTACGACGGCAGCTCCAGCATCAGCGGGTGCTCGCTCTTGTCGCGGCGCCACTTCTTCATCACCCATGACATCACCAGCGCGCTGAGGATGCCGGCCACGTACAGGCCGAACAGCACCAGGCCCTGCTGGTTGAAAATGCCGATCCTGCCGGCCGGAATGAACGCGCCGATCAACAGCGCATACACCGGCAGGCGCGCCGAGCAGGTCATCAGCGGTGCCACCAGGATCGTGGCCAGGCGGTCACGCGGGTCCTGGATGCTGCGGGTGGCCATGATGCCCGGCACCGCACAGGCGAAGCTGGACAGCAAAGGAATGAACGAGCGCCCCGACAAACCCGCCGCCGCCATCATGCGGTCCAGCAGGAACGCAGCGCGCGGCAGGTAACCGGACTCCTCCAGTGCCAGGATGAAGGCAAACAGGATCAGGATCTGCGGCAGGAACACCACCACGCCCCCCAGGCCGGCGATGATGCCGTCGGTCAGCAGACTGGTCAGCGGCCCAGCCGGCAGCACGCTGGCGGCCAGCTCACCCAGCCAGGCAAAGCCGGCTTCGATGCCATCCATCAGCGGCGTCGCCCAGGCGAACACCGCCTGGAAGATCAGGAACATCACCACGACCAGGGTGATCAAACCGAACACCGGATGCAGCAGCCAGCGGTCCAGCGTGTCGTCGATCTTCGCGGTCCGCGCCGGCATGCGCACGGCGGCGGCCAGGATCGCGCGTACCTGCGCGTGGTAATCCACGTCCTTTTCAACACCGGCCAGCGGCGCATCCAGGTGCGGCACCATCGTGTCCAGGCGTTCCACCAGCGCACGCGCGCCCTGCTTGCGCACCGCCACGGTTTCCACCACCGGCACACCGATCTCGCGCTCCAGCGCGGCAACGTCGATCTGGATACCGCGACGCTGCGCGGCATCAACCATGTTCAGCGCGATGATCATCGGCCGGCCCAGCTCGCGCAGTTCCAGCGCGAAACGCAGGTGCAGGCGCAGGTTGGTGGCGTCGATCACGCACAACAGGACGTCCGGCGCGGCCTCACCCGGGTAGAAGCCCCGGCACAGGTCGCGGGTGATCGCCTCGTCCAGGCTGGCCGGATGCAGGCTGTAGGCGCCCGGCAGGTCGAGCACGGCGAATTCGCGGCCGGACGGCGCACGCAGGCGGCCCTCCTTGCGCTCGACGGTGACGCCGGTGTAGTTGGCGACCTTCTGCCGGCTGCCGGTCAGCTGGTTGAACAGAGCGGTCTTGCCGCTGTTGGGGTTGCCGACCAGCGCGATGCGCAGCGGTGCGGCGGTTGCGGTGGCACTCATGCGCGTCGCTCCTGGCTGGCCGGGTCGATGACCACGCGCCGGGCCTCACTGATACGCAGCGCGAAACGGGTGAACCCGACCTGCACCAGCAGCGGCTCGCCGCCGACCGGACCCCGCGCCACCAGGCGCACTTCCTCACCCTTGACGAAGCCCAGCTCGCGCAGGCGCCGGGCGATGGCATCGTTGGCATGCAGGTACTGCACGGAATCGACCACGGCCGAGGTGTGCAGGGGCAGTTCGGACAGCGTCATCTAGCGTGTTCTCTGCTGGATGTAAATGGTTCTCGATTCTAACATTCCCGCGTCGCGTCATGGCCCATGACCAATGGCCCGCTATGATCCATACAGGTATGGAGCAACCCCGGAATCCCATGAACGATGCTTTGCAGATCGAGCGCAATGGCGCTGTCCTGACCCTCTGGCTGAACCGGCCGGAGCTGCACAACGCCTTCGATGCCGGCCTGATCGCCCGGCTGACCGCCGCCCTGGAAGCAGCCGGCCGCGATGACACGGTGCGCACGGTGGTGGTGGCAGGCCACGGCGCCTCCTTCTCCGCCGGTGCCGACATGCAGTGGATGCGCGGCATGGCCACGGCCAGCGAGGCGGACAACCGCGAGGACGCCCTGGCGTTGGCCCGGCTGATGCGCACCCTGGACGAGCTGCCCAAGCCGACCCTGGCCCGTGTCCACGGCGCCGCCTTCGGTGGGGGTGTCGGCCTGGTGGCCTGCTGCGATATCGCCATTGCCACCAGCGCTGCCCGCTTCGGCCTGACCGAAAGCCGTCTGGGCCTGTTGCCGGCAGTGATCTCGCCCTATGTGATCGAGGCCATCGGCAGCCGCCAGGCCCGCCGCTGGTTTGCGACCGGCGAGCACTTCGACGCCGACACCGCCCTGCGCATCGGCCTGATCCACCACCTGGTGGAGCCCGAGCGCCTGGACGAAGCGGTGCAGCGGCAGCTGGCCCTGCTCGACAAGGCCGGGCCGATCGCCTCGGCCTCGGCCAAACTGCTGGTCCGGCAGGTGCGCGACGCCGATGATCGCGACAGCCTGGACCGTGACAATGCCGCCCTGATCGCCCGCCTGCGGGTGTCTGCCGAGGGCCAGGAAGGCCTGGGCGCCTTCCTCGACAAGCGCGCACCGCACTGGGTCACGGAGGCCTGACATGTTGGACCATATTGGTGTGAACACCGGCGATCTGCCGCGCAGCAAGGTCTTCTTCCTGCAGGCGCTGGCGCCGCTGCAGATCGGCCTGGTGATGGAGGTCAGTGCCGAACAGACCGGCGCCCACGACCACGTGGGTTTCGGCAAACACGGCAAACCGTTCTTCTGGCTGGGCAATGCGGCACCCCTCAGCCAGGGCGTGCACGTGGCCTTCGTCTGCGGCGAACGGGCCCAGGTTGATGCGTTCCACGCCGCCGCCCTGGCCGCAGGGGGCCGCGACAACGGCGCCCCCGGCCTGCGCCCGTGGTACCACCCGGACTATTACGCCGCCTTCGTGATCGATCCGGACGGCAACAACATCGAGGCGGTCTGCCACCTGCCCGGGTAGGCCCTCCGTCAAAACAGGCGCAGGCGTGGCCGCTCGTGCGACCCGCCTGCGTATCTCATCTGGCAGCCTGGCGAAGACCGGGCCGCCTCCGTTTCCCAGGAACCGCCGTGACCCCAGTCGATCCCATCCGCCCTGCCCGTCCCGTCCCGCCTGCCGCGGGGGTGCCGCGATGAGCGATTTCGTCCGCATCGTCGAGGTCGGCCCACGCGATGGGCTGCAGAACGAAAAGCAGGCCGTGGCCACCGCCGACAAGATCGCCCTGATCGATCGCCTGTCGGCCACCGGCCTGCGCACCATCGAGGCGACCAGCTTCGTCAGCCCGCGCTGGGTGCCGCAGCTGGCCGACGCGGCCGAAGTCTATGCCGGCATCCAGCGCCACTCGGGCATCGCCTATCCGGTGCTGGTGCCCAACGAGCAGGGCTACGACCGCGCACGCGCCGTCGGCGTGCAGGAAGTCGCGGTGTTCACCGCTGCATCGGAAGCCTTCAACCGCACCAATACCAACGCCGGTATCGATGAATCGCTGGCCCGCTTCGAGCCGATCCTGCGCCGTGCAGCCGCCGACGGCGTGCGCGTGCGTGGCTACGTCTCCACCGTGCTCGGCTGCCCCTACCAGGGCGAGGTGCCGCTGGCCGACGTCGTGCGCGTCGCCCGTGCCCTGCAGCAGATGGGGTGTTACGAAATCTCGCTGGGCGACACCATCGGCGTCGGTACGCCGCGCAAGGCCCGCGCGATGCTGCAGGCGGTGGCTGCCGAGATCCCGATGAGCGCATTGGCCGTGCACTTCCACGACACCTATGGCCAGGCCATCGCCAACATCGCCGCCTGCCTGGAAGAAGGCGTGCGCGTGGTCGACAGCGCCGTGTCCGGTGCCGGCGGCTGCCCGTACGCGAAGGGCGCCAGCGGCAACGTGGCCAGCGAGGACGTGGTGTACCTGCTGCAGGGCCTGGGCCTGGAGTGCGGTGTTGACCTGCCATCGCTGGCAGAGACCGGGCGTTGGCTGGCGGGGCTGCTCGGCCGCGCCACCGCCAGCCGCGTCGGGCAGGCGCTGGCGGCGACATGAACGACAGCGGCCCGCGCGACCGACCGGCCATCGGCGATGCTCCCGCCGCAACCGACGACGCGCTGGCCGCTCTGGACGCGGCGCTGGCCGCATCGCCACCGCCTGCCCAGGCCAGGCTGCTGCGCCAGGCGCGGCAGGCGTTGGCCGATGCACAGCAGCGCGAACTGGATACCCAGGCCCGCTATGCCGCGTTGTTCGATGCGGTGCCCGACCCGGTCAGCATCCTCAGCGCCGAAGGCGTGGTGCTGGACGTCAACCGTGCCGGCATCATCGCCTACGATCGGCGGCGCGAAGACATCGTCGGTCAGCCCATCGAACTGCTCAACCCGGACCTGCCCAGCGACCATCTGCAACCGGTGTGGGAGGCGCTGAACCGCGGCGACACCTACGTCATCGAAGTGACCAACATGCGCGGCGACGGCAGTCGCTTTCCGGTCGAGGTGCATTCGGCCGGCTTCCAGGACCGTGGCCAGCCCTGCATCGTCGCCGTCGCCCGCGACCTGAGCGGGCGCTGGCGCGCCGAGTCGCGCTATCGCCTGTTGATGGAGTCGATCGACAAGGGCGTGATCCTGTTCGACCGTGATCTGCGCGTGCTGTCGGCCAACCCGGCCGCGCACCGCATCCTCGGCCTCACCGGTGGTGGCGTGGGCCTGAATTCGATGCTCGATCCCGAGGCGTGGATCATCGTCGACGAACATGGCCATCCGCTGACCCAGGCACAGTGGCCGACCAGCCGCTGCTTCCAGGCCGGGCGGATGATCCGCAGCACCATCATCGGCCTCTACCACCGCCCGCGCGGACGCATGCTGTGGCTGTCCACCACCAACGTGCCGGTGTTCGGCAACGGCTGCGACCAGGCCGACCATGTGTATGCGATGTTCAGTGACATCACCGAACTGAAGCGCAACAACACCCTGTTCGCGCGCGCGCAGTCACTGGCCCACATCGGCGGCTGGGAGTGGGATCGCGGGCTGCAGCGCCTGTACCTCACCGATGAGGCGCGGCGCATCGTCGGCCAGCCGGCAGATATGGAAGACATGCCGGACCTGCTGGACTGCCTGCGCAGCGACGACCGCGCCGCCCTGCAGCAGGCGCTGGCCGACACCATCGAACACCGCAGCAGCTTCGGCCTGGAGCTGCAGGGCCAGCGCCGCGATGGCCACTCGTTCTGGATCCGGATGATCGGCGAGGTCTCGGCCGGCGATGTCGATGCCGCGCGCATCACCGGCACCGTGCAGGACATCACCGAGCGCAAGCAGGCCGAGGAAACCCTGCGCGTGCAGGCCCGCACCGACCCGCTGACCGGGATCATGAACCGCGATGCGGTGCTGAGCGACCTCGGCGTGCGCATGGACAGCCCCAGCCACGACCGCGTGGCGGTGCTGTACATCGACCTGGATCGCTTCAAGGTGGTCAACGATCTGCTCGGCCACAACGCCGGCGATGAACTATTGATCGAAGCGACCCGGCGCATCGCCACCGCAATCGGCACCGAAGGCCTGCTCGCCCGTTTCGGTGGCGACGAGTTCCTGGTGATCTGCGACCTGCGCGACCAGCCGGACCAGGCCGAACAGCTGGCCGAGCGCATCACCGCGGCCTTCTCTGCGCCGTTCCAGCTGGGCAGCGACGAGTTCCCGGTCACCGCCAGCATCGGCATCGCCCGTGCACCGCGTGATGGCGACCGGCCGCAGCAGCTGATCCAGAATGCCGACACCGCGATGTACGAGTGCAAGCGGCGCACCCGCAACGGCTGGCAGGTGTTTTCCCCGGAACTGGCACAGCGCCAGCATGACCGCCTGCAGATCGAGAGCCGCCTGCACAAGGCCCTCGATGGCGACGAGTTCCACCTGGTCTACCAGCCACAGGTCAACCTGCGCAGCGGCGCCACCATCGCCTGCGAGGCATTGATGCGCTGGCACAACATCCAGCTGGGGCCGATGCGCCCGGACCTGTTCATCCGCCACGCCGAGCACACCGGCGACATCGTGCGCATCGGCCAATGGGCGCTGCGCGAAGCCTGCCGGCAGGTACGGCAATGGCAGGACGATGGGCTCGGCCTGGTACGGGTGGCCGTCAACGTGTCCTGGCGGCAGTTCGTCGGCGAGGATCTCGCGCGCTGGGTGCGGCAGGTGCTGGACGAGTTCGGCCTGCCCGGCAGCGTGCTGGAGCTGGAGTTCACCGAGCGGGTGCTGATCGAAGATGCGCCGGACACCCTACGAACTTTCGCCCGCCTGCGCGAGATGGGGGTGATGCTGACCATCGATGACTTCGGCGAAGGCTACAGCGCGCTGAACTACCTGCGCCGGCTGCCCATCCATGGGCTGAAACTGAGCCAGCTGTTCGTCGAGGGCATCCCCCGCAACCGCTCGGATGTGGCGGTCTGCGAGGCGGTCTGCGCGATTGCCCGCAGCCTCGGCCTGGGCGTGGTCGCCGAAGGTGTGGAAACCGAACCACAACGGCAATGCCTGCTCGACCTGGGGGTGACCGTCGGCCAGGGCTTCCTGTTCGCCCACGGACTGCCCGCCGCCGACTTCGAGCGTCGCCTGCGCCGCGCCCGCGAACTGGGCTGAGGCCGGCGGCGCAGTGCACAACGGCGGCTGCCGTCGCTTCCGTTAGAATCGGCGGTTCTTGAACCTGCAGGACCGTGCAATGCAGCAATCTTCCGTACGTGCCGTGATCACTGGCGGCGTCTCCGGCCTCGGCCTGGCCGTGGCCCAGCACCTGGTTGCCCAGGGCGGCAAGGTCGCCCTGTTCGACCTCAACGACGCCAAGGGCGCGGCCGCTGTTGCCGAGCTGGGGCAGGACAACGCCCGCTATTTCAATGTCAACGTCAGTGATGAAGCGTCCGTGTCGGCGGCCATCGACCAGGCCTTCGATTTCCTCGGCGGCCTGAATGTCGCCATGAACTGCGCCGGCATCCTCGGCGCTGGCCGCGTGCTGGGCAAGGAAGGCCCGATGCCGCTGGCCGGGTTCCAGGGCACGGTGATGGTCAACCTGGTCGGCAGCTTCAACGTCGCCAAGGCCGCCGCCAATCGCATGCAGCACAACGAGGCCGGGGTGGACGGCGAGCGCGGCGTCATCATCAACACCGCCAGCGTTGCCGCCTACGAAGGACAGATCGGCCAGGCCGCCTACTCCGCCTCCAAGGGTGGCGTGGTGGCAATGACCCTGCCGATGGCCCGCGAGCTGTCGCGCTTCGGCATCCGCGTCAACACCATCGCGCCGGGCGTGTTCTGGACGCCGATGGTCGATGGCATGCCCGAGGCCGTGCAGGAATCGCTGGCCGCATCGATCCCATTCCCGTCGCGCCTGGGCAAGCCGGAAGACTTCGCCAGCCTGGTCGGCCACATCCTCGGCAACACCTATATCAACGGCGAGACCATCCGCCTGGACGGCGCCACCCGGCTCGCTCCGAAGTGATTCCCCCCGGGCGCCGGGACGGCGCCCTCCCCCAACGACCAACATCATCATGAAAGCCAACGACATCAAGAAGGGCAACGTCGTCGAGTTCAACAACGGCGTCTACCAGATCCGCGACATCGAGCGCAGCTCGCCGCAGGGTCGCGGCGGCAACGTCCGCTTCCGCTTCATCATGTACAGCGTGCCGGGCGGCAACAAGCTCGATGCCAGCTTCGATGCCGACGACAACCTGGTCGAAGTCGAACTGCTGCGCCGCCAGTCCACCTATTCGTACAAGGACGGCGATGCATTCGTGTTCCTCGATGACGAGGACTACACCCCCTACACCCTGGACGCGGACGTGATCGGCGATGACGCCGGCTACATCACCGACGGCCTGACCGGCATCTACGTGCAGGTGATCGACGAGCAGCCGGTGGCCATCCAGCTGCCGGCCTCGGTGGTGCTGGAAGTGATCGAGACGCCGCCGGAACTGAAGGGCGGTACCGCCACCAAGCGCCCGAAGCCGGCCAAGCTCAACACTGGCATCGAGATCATGGTGCCGGAGTACATCGTCAACGGCGAGCGTGTGCTGGTGAGCACCGCCACCGGCGAATTTGCCGGCCGTGCCGATTAACCGCGCGGCACTGATCGCCTGCCTGTCCCTGCTTGCGGCGTGCTCGCCGCAGGCAGCGGACAACGGCGCAGGTGGTGCCACGCCAGAGGGCGTAGCGGTCGATCCGGCGGCTCCCATCGCACCGGCAGCGGCGTCGCCCGCGACCCTGCAGGAACCCGCCGAGGAGCCCTCCGCTGCCAGTCTGCCCTCGAGTTACGAGGAACTGGAACAGGTCCGTGCCGCCGCTGGCTGTGCGGTCTCCAACGACGTGTACGACATCGAAGACATACGCATCTACTGTCAGATGCCCGACGACGTGCAGGCGTTTCTCGCGCGCGAAAACACCTGCCAGCATTTCGCCGGCGAAGAGCCCTACGACGACGAGCGCCGTCGAGAGCTCGAAGAGGCCAGCGCGACGTACTGCGAGGGTCGCGAGAAGATCTTCACCGATCTGGTCACGCGCCATCGCGGAGACTGTGCGATCCGCAAGGCGCTGATCGGGATCAACAGCCGCTACGACCTGGTGTTCGAGCTGGACTTGAAGCCCTGTGAGGACTGACCGATCAACGCCGGGCATGGCCCGGCGCTACCGATCCGCGTAACCACGCGTTACTTCGCGCCGAAGTTGCCGCAGCCGTGGTACTGGCGCGTGCCCACGGTCAACATCGCCTTGGCCTCGAACGCCTCACCGCTCATGTCGTCCTGACAGGTGGTGCGCTGGAAGCTCAGCTTGATGTCGGTGCCATCGGCCGCCTTGCCAACCCAGCCGTCTGCGCCCTCGGTCGGCTTGGCGACCGCGAAGCGGCGCTCGCCGTAGTCGACCTCCACCTGCAGGCCCGGCGCATCACCGTCGACGACGGCCAGCCAGCCGGGCTCGTTGCCGGTGGCACGGAACGCGGCGTTGCCGGCACTGCCATCGCCCTCGGTCGCTTCCACCGCACCACACTCACGGTCCGCCTCGCCCTTCAGGCTGAGCAGCGCTTCGTCGCTGCCGCGGGTCCAGAAGCTGTTGCCCTTGCCATCGGCATATTTCGCTCCGGAGGCCGCGCGTTCGGAGGACATCGCGAAACTGCGCTCGCCGATCACAACCGTCGCTGCGTCTTCGCCGTTGAAGGTCGCGCGCACGTCGAGGTCGCCGCAGCGGTAGAGAGTTTCGTTGCCGCCGCCATCAACAGCGGCAGCCACAGGTGCCGGTGCCGGCGTTGCGGCCGCATCGGCTGCGCCACTGGATGCCGGCGTCTGCGCCGGCTGGCAGGCGCTCAGCGCAAGGCCGAGGGAAGCCGCCAACAGACTGGGAATTACACGCATGGCTCGACTCCTTGTCGAAACTACAGAGACCTTGGACCCTACCATCTGCGCGCAAACGGGGCCTGAAAGCTGCATGACCGTGTTCAGCCTGTCAGCACCGCCATCGACAGCAGCTGCGCGCCGCTGGCACTGGAAGCGCTTGTCCAGACGCGCAACAGGCGAAAGTGCTGCACGTGTTCGCGTCCCAGCCAGTGCACATGCAGCTGAACATCGCCGGACAACAACGCCAGGCGTCCACACAGCAACGTTTCAAATGCATGCACCTGCAGCGCAAGAATCTGCAGGCGTCCTTGCCGCCAGTCCCGCAGCCAGGGCAGGTCGAGCATCCGGCCGCCCTGCCCGTCCATCATGAACAACACCGGCGACAGCAGGGCAGCTACAGCGCCATGGTCACCGTCCAGCAACGCATCGCGCAGCTGCTGCTCCAGCACGCGCAGCTGCGCGTCGTACAGGCCTTCACGGTTCTTGTTTTCCATCCACCTGCTTTCCATCCACGCGTCCTCCCGGCGTCGGCCGGCGTCGACGCAGGCGCTGCGCAAGCCACTGCTGCGCACCCTGCACCACCACATAGAACACCGGCACGAAGAACACGGCCAACACGGTCGCACTGACCATGCCGCCGAACACCCCGGTACCGATGGCCTGTTGCGTTTCCTTTGAAGCACCTTGTGCCAGCATCAGCGGCACCACGCCCAGCGCGAACGCCAGCGAGGTCATGACGATCGGCCGCAGCCGCAGCCGCGCCGCTTCGATGGCGGCCTCGACCAGGCCGCGCCCCTGCTGTTGCAGCTGGCGGGCGAACTCGACGATCAGGATCGCGTTCTTCGCCGAAAGCCCGATCACCGTGATCATGCCGACCTTGAAGAACACATCATTGGGCATCCCGCGCAGCAGCACCGCGGCAACGGCGCCGAGCAGGCCCAACGGCACCACCAGCATCACCGCCAGCGGAATCGACCAGCTCTCGTACAGCGCCGCCAGCACCAGGAACACCACCAGCATCGACAGCAGCAGCAACCACGGCGCCTGCGCACCGGACTCGCGCTCCTGCAGCGACTGGCTGGTCCACTGCAGGGCAAAGCCCGCGGGCAGCTGCTGTGCAAGGCGCTCCATCTCGATCATGGCCTGGCCGGTGGACACGCCGCTGGCGGGTGCGCCGGACAGGTTCAATGCCGGGAACCCCAGGTAACGCTGCAGTTGCAGCGGCGCCTCGGTCCACTGCGGGCTGACCAGCTCGGACAGCGCCACCATGCCGCCTTCGCTGTTGCGGACATACAGCTTCAGCACGTCCTCCAGCTCCATCCGGTGTGGGGCATCGGCCTGCACGATGACCTGCTGCATGCGCCCGCGATTGGGAAAATCGTTGACGTACTGCGAGCCCATCGCCGCCGACAGCGTTGCACTGATATCGGTGAATGCAACGCCCATCGCTTCGGCCTTGGCGCGATCGATGTCCAGCCGCACGTTGCTGCCCGCAGGCAGCCCATCGGCATGCACCTCCGCCAGCAACGGACTGGCTTCCGCCAGTTTCAACAGCTGCTGCAGGGCGGCGCGCAGCTCGGCCTGGCCCTGGCCGGTACGCGCCTGCAGTGCCAACGAGAAGCCGGAGGAACGACCAAGGCTGTCGATGGCCGGCGGCATCACGCTCATCACCTCGCCTTCCGGCACCGTCGCCATGGCCTGCTGCGCGGCCTTCACCTCATCCGCTGCGGTGCTGCCGCCGCGCTCACCCCAGTCCTTCAACATGGTGTAGGTCAACGCCGCGCTCGGGCCCGAGCCGGAGAAACTGTAGCCGAGGATTGCCTGGTTGGAGGCGATCGCAGGCCGCGAGGCGACATGCTGTTCGTAGGCCTCGACCACCGCCAGCGTGCGTTCGGCGGTTGCTTCGGCCGGCAGCTGGATGGAGGTCATGAAATAGCCCTGGTCCTCTTCCGGCAGGAACGCGCCCGGCAACCAATGCAGGCCGATCAGCAGTGCCACCAGCAAGGCAGCGAACAGGCCCATCACCCGGCCACTGCGCCGAAGGACCGCCGCCACGCCCTGCTGGTAACGCCCGGTCATCCGCTCGAAGCCACGGTTGAACGCACCGAACACACCGCCGCGGCCATGGTGGCCACGCGTGCCCTGGCGCAGCAGCGTCGCGCAGAGCGCCGGGGTCAGGCTCAGCGCCAGCAGTGCCGAGAACAGGATCGACACCGACATCGCCACGCTGAACTGGCGGTAGATCGCACCGACCGAGCCACTGGCCAACGCCATCGGGATGAACACCGCCGTCAGCACCAGGGTGATGCCGATCACCGCACCGGTCAGCTCACGCATCGCCTTGATCGTGGCCTCCCGCGGCGGCAGGCCTTCTTCGGCCATGATCCGCTCCACGCCCTCGACCACCACGATCGCATCGTCAACAATGATGCCGATCGCCAGCACCATGCCGAACATGGTCAATACGTTGATCGAGAAGCCCAGCGCCAGCATCACCGCGAAGGTGCCCAGCAACGCGATCGGCGCGACCAGGGCGGGGATCAGCGTGTAGCGCCAGTTCTGCAGGAACAGGTACATCACTGCGAAGACCAACAGCATCGCCTCGACCAGGGTCTGCAGCACCTTCTGGATCGAGACCTTGACGAAGGGCGCGGTATCGAACGGAATGCTGGATTCAACGCCCTGCGGCAGCAGCGGCTGCAGGGCGGCCATGCGCTCGCGCACAGCCGTGGCGGTACGCACCGCATTCGCACCGGGGCGCAGCTGCACACCGGCCGCCGTCGCCGGGTAGCCATCTTCGCGCGTGCCCCAGGCATAGCTCTGCGCACCCAGTTCGACCCGGGCGACGTCACCCACCAACACCCGCGAACCATCGGCACCGGCGCGCAGCACAATCGCTGCAAACTGCTCGGGCGTGGACAGCTGGCCTTCGGCACTCAAGGGCACGGTGATGCGCTGGCCGGGAACGCCGGGCGAATCGCCGATGCGACCCGGCGAGATCTCCAGGTTCTGCTGCTCGATCGCGCTGGCCACATCGACCATGGTCAGGCCGTAGCCGGTCAGCCGGGTCGGATCCAGCCAGATCCGCATCGCCTGTTCGGCACCGAACAACTGCACGCGGCCGACGCCGTCGATGCGCCGCAGCTCTTCGATGATGTTGCGCGCCATGAAATCGCCCAGCGCCGCTTCGCTGACACTGCCATCGGGTGAGCGCAGGCCCACCAGCATCAGGAACCCCGAGTCGGCAGCCTCCACGAACAGGCCGTTCTGGCGCACGCTGCGTGGCAGGCGCGGCTCGATCGCCTTGATCCGGTTCTGCACGTCCACCTGTGCCAGCTCGGGATCGGTGCCGGGCTTGAAGGTGGCGGTGATCGACGCTTCGCCGGAGGTGTCCACCGACGATTCGAAGTACAGCAGATGCTTGACGCTGGACAGCTCGCGCTCGATCAGGCCGACCACCGCGTCATTCAACGTCTGCGGGCTGGCGCCGGGATAGCTGGCATAGATGCTGACGCTGGGCGGCGCGACCGCCGGATAGCGCTCGACCGCCAGCCGCGGAATGGCCAGCACGCCGGCCAGGATGACGAAGATCGCCAGCACCCAGGCAAATACCGGGCGATCGATGAAGAAACGAGCCATGTCGTGGGTTCCTGGAAGGGCTCAGCCCTGGCTTGCGGGTGTAGGCGTTGCACTGGCACTGGCAACGGGGACCTGCCAGTCGCGCGGGTCGACCAGCACGCCTTCCTGCAGGCGCTCCTGGCCTTCCACCACGACCTTCTCGCCCGCCTTCAGGCCATGCCGCACCAGCCATTGCCGGTTGACGCTGCCGTCCACCTCCAGTGTGCGGATCACTGCTTTGCCATCGGCGGCGATGACCCAGGCATACGCCTGGCCACCGGCGCTGCGCAGCACCGCCTGCTGTGGCAGCAGCAGCGCGCTGGCCGGCGCACCGCGTGGCACCCGGGCACGCACATACATGCCCGGCAACAGCTGCCGCTCAGGGTTGTCGACCAGGATGCGCAGGATCACATCGCCGGTGCGTGCATCGACGTTGACACCGGAGAACAACAACCGGCCGCGCTCGGGCAGCGGCGAACCCGCCGCGCCGATGATCGTCACCGGCAGCTCGCCGTCCACCGCGCCACGCCGCAGGGACTGCAGCTGCGATGCCGGCTGGCGCACGTCCACGTAGACCTGATCGATCTGCTGCACCACCGCCATCGGCTCGGCATCGGCGACGCCAACCAGCGCGCCTTCGGTCACCAATGCCTGGTCGATGCGGCCATCGATCGGTGCACTGACCGTCGCGTAGCGCAGGTCGAGCTGGCGTCGCGCCAGGATCGCGCGTGCCTCGTTGACCGCTGCGCGGGCCTGCTCGTGCTCGGCGCTGGCATCATCGCGGTGCTGCTGGCTGACCGCCTGCGCAGCGGCCAGCGCCTGCAGCCGCTGTGACTGCACACGGCTGCGGCCGAGGGCGGCCTCGCTGCGCTGCAGGGCCGCCAGCGCCGAATCGACGTCGGCGCGGAATGCCGCCGGGTCGATCTGGAACAGCGGCTGCCCGGCATGCACCTCCGCACCCTGCTCGAACATCCGGCGCTGCACGATGCCGCCGACCTGCGCACGGATCTGCGCGGTGCGCACCGCCGCCACCCGACCGGGCAGTTCATCATCGCGCTGCACCACCTGCGGGCCGACAGTGACCACGCTGACACGCGGCACCGCTTCGACGCTGGGTTCGGGGCGGGAGCAGGCCGTCATGGCCAAGGCGAAGGTCGCGACCAGCGCGACCGGAGTCCTGAAGGTTCTCATTGCTGTGCACAGTGCCGCAGGCGCGGCTGACGAATCATGAAGCGCGCAGTGTGCGTGGCGATGATGGGGTTTCGATGGAGGAACTGTGGAGATACGATGGAGGGCAAGCACCTTCCGGCCTCGCCTTGCCATGCATGCCTCCCCTGCCCTCGCGGCGCTGGTCCTGATCGTCGAGGACGAAGCCGAGATCGCCGACATCCTTGCCGCCTACCTTGAACGCGAGGGCCTGCGCACCCTGCGTGCGGCCGATGGCCAGATTGCCCTGGACCTGCATCGCAGCATGCGCCCGGACCTTGTACTGCTGGACGTGCAGCTGCCGCGGCTGGATGGCTGGAGCGTGCTGACCCAGCTGCGCCAGCGCGGCGAAACGCCGGTCATCATGCTGACCGCGCTGGACCAGGATCTGGACAAGCTGACCGCGCTGCGGATGGGTGCCGATGACTATGTGGTCAAGCCGTTCAACCCGGCAGAGGTGGCAGCACGCGTGCGTGCAGTACTGCGGCGTACGCTGCGCAGTGCGCGGGCGGATGCGCCCACTGCCCTGCGCGTCGGCCCGTTGCTGATCGACACCGCCACCCACGCGGTGCATGTGGAAGGCGACGGCTACAGCCACGAGCTGCTGCTGACCCTGACCGAGTTCAAGCTGCTGCATTGCATGGCTTTGGCGCCGTCACGGATCTTCAGCCGCAGCGAGCTGATGCACGAATGCCTGCCGGAAAGCGAAGCACTGGAACGCACCGTGGACAGCCATGTCAGCAAGCTGCGGCGCAAACTGGACGAAGTGGGCCTCACCCAGATTCCGGCCAGCGTGCGCGGTGTCGGCTACCGACTGATGGCCGACCGCTGATGCGGCGCTCCGGGCTCAGCCGGCACATCATCGTCTCGATGTCGCTGATGGTCGTCGGCGTCATCGTGATGGTGATCCTCTCTTCGTGGCTGCTGTATGCCGTGCTGATCGAATTCTTCCCGGCCAGCGCCGAAGAGCCGGAAGGCTGGCTGCCGACGGGACCGGAGCTGGCGTGGATGGTCGGGGTGATCCTGACCGGCCTGGCGCTGGCGATCGCCGCTTCGTTCCGCCTGGCCCATCGCATCCTGTCGCCGCTCAATTCACTGGTGGACAGCGTGCGCGCACTGGCTGGCGGCGATCTCGGCGCGCGCGCCACGGCCGAGGCCAACTCCCCCGGTGAGGTCGCAGCGCTGGTGGACGACTTCAACGCGATGGCGCGCCGCCTGCAGCACATGGAAAGCGAACGGGTGATGTGGCACGCGGCCATCGCCCACGAACTGCGCACGCCGGTGACGATCCTGCGCGGGCGCCTGCAGGGCCTGGCCGAAGGCGTGTTCCAGCCCGATGAGTCGCAGTTCCGCAGTCTGCTGGCGCAGGTCGAGGGCCTGTCACGGCTGATCGAGGACCTGCGGGTGCTGAGCCTGGCCGACAATGCCCGCCTTGATGTGCGCCGCGCCCGCACCGATGTGGTGGCCGAAGTGCATTCGGTGATGACCCTGGTCGATCCCGCTTTCCGCAGTGCCGGCTTCGTGCTGGAGCTGGAGACCAGCCGCGAGGAGCACCCCGCCCATTGCGATCCGACGCGGTTGCGGCAGGCGTTGCTGGCCTTGCTGGAGAACGCGCGCCGCTATGCCAACCCGGGCAAGGTACGCATCGCCGTGCATGACACCGTGGCCCATGTGCAGGTGGCGATCGAGGACGAAGGCCCGGGTATCAATCCGGCCCTGCATGCGGACATCTTCAATCCGTTCATGCGCGGCGACGGTTCACGATCGCGCCTGGGCGGTGGCAGTGGTCTCGGCCTTGCGGTGGTCAAGGCCATCGCCGATGCACACGGCGGCCAGGTCTACTGCACCCCGGGCACGGCCGGCGGCAGTCGTTTCGTCATCGAGCTGCCGCGCCAGTAGGCGGCACTTCGGCGGCCTGCTCACGCACGCGCGCGCCCAACGTTGCCAGATTGTTGTCGATGTCATCCAGCTCACGTCGCTGCGGTGGCGGCAACTGCGCGCGCAGCTGCACGCGCAGTGCCTGCCAGGCGGGTATGGCCTGTGCGCTGGCGATGGCCACTGCGCGTGCCACCTCTGCCTGTTCTTCCGCCTGCGGCAGGCCGTAGCCGGCGTCGGCCAGCAATTGGCCGGGCCGCAACCACTGCCCGCTCTGTTCCAGCAACGCGCGCAGTGAACGGGTGGCGCTGCTGTCCGGGTCAGCCAGCAACCGCCGCTTCAATGCGTCGCGTGCGCGCAGTTCCGCGCGCCGCTGCGCCGCCTGTTCCAACAGCAGCAGGCCGGCACTGGCGCGCACATCACCGCGCAGCAACCACGGCGCCCGCTGTTGCGCCGGCAGCGCCAGCCATGCGCGCACATCGCGCGCCGGCAATGCCATCTGCGCGGCGGCAACCGAAAACAACTGCTGGTAGTGGTCGCGCGCAGACGCAAAGTAGTAGCCCTGCGCCTGGGCCTGCGCGGAATCGGCCAGCACCTGCTCGTCCAGGGCATGCAGCCGCGCCAACCGCCGCCGCAACCCGCGCGGGCTGAGCTGCGCCAGGCCGGCTTCGCCCAGACGCGGAACACCTGCCTGCAGCAGCTTTGCCGTCTCCACCGCGCAGTTGTTGCTGACGAAGTAATAGCGGCCGTCATAGCTCCAGTGCACCTGTGCAGTACGCTCGAGCAGGCTGGCGATCTCGCTGCGGTCCAGCTGCAGCGGCAGCGAGGCCAGTCCGCGCAGTTCGACCTTGGTGTACTCGTCCACCACCTGCTGCAGCGGCAGCACGAACAGGCGCGAAGGATAACCACCGGTCAGGCCGCGCCAGTTGGAAATCTGCACATCGTCGACGAAGGCGCGGAAGGACAGCACCCGGTGATGCTCCAGGTCCAGCCTGCAGTCCGGTCCCGGTGCGCGGCCGGGACGGCAGATCACCAGCCGCAGCATGCTGTGGCCCCAGCGGCTCATCGGCTGCGCACTGCCTTCGGCGAACAGATAGTCCACGGCGTACACACGCGACGGGTCAAGCTGCAGCAGCGACGCCGCGCCCTCTTCCGCATCGGCCTGCAGCAGTGGAACGGTGCCAGCGCAGTGCGGCGCAGGCAACGATGGCGGCGTACCGAAGTGCGCCTGATACCACTGCGCCAGTGCCGGGCGGCGGCACGCGAACTCTGCATCCAGCACGAAGTGTTCGGCGTTCACCGCCAGGTACTCGGCCGGGTCGGTCAGCTCGTAGGCATCGGGGCTGCGGTCGCGGAAGGCATTGTCACCGCGGCCCAGATGCCACGGCTTGCGCTGCCAACCGGCAAGGTCGCGCCAGCGGGCGCTGCGCGACCAGTGCGTACTGTTGCGGTCAGCAACATGGGTCAGTTCGTGCACCAGCGCGCTGCGGCGGGCGCGACGGGCACCGGCCACATCGTCATCCAGCAGGTCGCGGCGCAGCGCGATGCGCCCGGCGAAGGCACGGCCATGCACATCGGCCGGCAGGTCATCGCTCCAGCGCACCTGCACCTGCGCCGGCAATGCAGCCAGGAGGCCTTCCGGCAGCAGTGACTGCACATCGGCGAGGGTCTGGCTGGCGAGCTGCTGCTGTGCCGGATCGAGACCGGCCGGGTCGAGCTGCAGGCGATCAGCCGCGTGCGCGACCTGAGCGGCCAGCAGTAGAGCCACGCCATGCGTGGCAGCTGTGATCGTCCGTCTGCGCTTGGCATTCAGCCGAGCATGGCTCGGCTCTACAGCAAGCGATGACGCGGAGGTCATGTTGCCCGGATCAACGCGCCAGAAGCGCGCGCGCCAGCTGCAGGTCGCTCTGCTGCTGCGCAGCTGCATCCTGCTCGCGCAGGTGCACCAGCGCCGCCTGCAGGCGTGCACCACGGATCTGGCCATCGCTGGCGACAAAAGCCGCCGCATCATCGCGTGCGGCCAGCACCACCTTGTCATCGCCCGAGCTGCTGCCCGAGGAACCCGAAGAGGCGCCCGTCGCCGACCCGGCCGAGGTGCCGGCAAAGCTCGAAGCGAAGCCGGCCAGCGGCAGGGACAACAGGGCAACCAGCAGGAGCGGACGGATCATGGTCAGGAAGTTCGTTGATTTGGGTGGGTGGAGCGTAACGGCTGGGTGAAGTCTTTGCCCGTGTCAAAGGTCGAACAATTTGCCGGGATTCAGCCGCCCTTCGGGATCGAACGCGCGCTTGACCGCCTTCATCAGCCCGATCTCGGCCGGGCCACGGGTGCTGTCCAGGTAGCCCTTCTTGACCAAGCCGATACCGTGCTCGGCCGAAATGCTGCCATTGAAGCGCGCCAGCACCTGCGCCAGCAGCTTGGTCACGTGCTCGCACTGGGTCACGAAGTCGGCATCGCTGGTGTCATCCGGCTTGAGCACATTGATGTGCAGGTTGCCGTCACCGATATGGCCGAACCAGACCACGTCGAAATGCGGGTAGGCGTCGCCGATCAGCGCCTGGGTCTCGGCCAGGAACGCCGGCATCGACGAGATCCGCACCGAGACATCGTTCTTGTAGGGCTTGTAGCGCGCCAGCGCCTCGGTGATGCCCTCGCGCAGGCGCCACAGCTGCGCCGCCTGCGCATCGCTGGCACTGATCACCCCGTCGCTGACCCAGCCATTGCCCATGCAGTCTTCGAAGGCGGCCATTGCCGCCGCTTCCTGCGCTTCGTCACCGGCAGCGAATTCGGTCACCACGTAATAGGGATGTACTTCATCGAACGGTGCCTGCGCGCCGTGGGACAGCACGTGCTCCAGCGCACGGTCGGTGAAGAATTCGAAGGCCTGCAGCTGCAGTCGCGCGCGGAACGCGGCGAACACCTGCATCAGCACGTCGAAGCTGGGCAGCGCCAGCAGCATCACGTTGCTGGCCGGCGGCGGATCGGTGAGTTTCACCGTGGCCTCGACGATCACGCCCAGGGTGCCCTCCGAGCCGATCAGCAACTGGCGAAAATCGTAGCCGCTCGAGTTCTTGATTAGGCCTTTGTTGAGCTCGAGCAGTTCGCCCGTGGCAGTGACCACCTTCAGTCCGGCGATCCATTCACGGGTATTGCCGTAGCGGATCACCCGGATGCCACCGGCATTGGTGGCGATGTTGCCGCCGATCGAACAGGAACCGCGCGCGGCGAAATCCACCGGGTAGATCAGGCCGTGCTCCAGCGCGGCGTTGTGCAGCGCCTCCAGCGGCATGCCGGCCTGCACCACCAGGGTACGGTCGACGGCGTCGTACTCCAGCGCCTTGTTCATCCGCTCCAGGCTCAGCACCAGCTCGCCATGGGCCGCCACCGCGCCGCCGGACAGGCCGGTGCGACCACCGGACGGAACCACCGCCACGCCTTCGGCCGCGCTCCAGCGCATCACTGCCTGCACTTCTTCCACCGTGGCCGGCAACGCGATCACCAAGGGCGCCGGCGTCCAGCGCCGGGTCCAGTCGCGACCGTAATGCTCCAGGTCGGCAGGGTCGGTCTTCAGCTTCAGGCCGGGACAGGCCTGCTGCAACGAGGCGATGCGGGAATCGGTCATGACGGTCCAGCGCGGGGCGTGAAGAACGGGCAAGCGTGCCAGCGGCGGGGCCCAGCGTCCAGCCCCGCAGCGCCTTCGATAGCTGCAGTTGCAACCAATTGCGCACTGCACCATGGGCGTTGCGATCTGGCATAGTGGTCAGCCCCTGTCCCACTGGCCGTGCCGCCCCATGTCGCCGAAGAAGACCTCGTTCCCGAAGCAGGATATCCGCGTACTGTTGTTGGAGGGGGTCAGCCAGACCGCCGTGGAGGTGTTCAGCGCCGCCGGCTACAGCCAGATCGAAGCGCACACCAAGGCACTGCCCGAGGACGAGCTGAAGGCGCGCATCGCCGAGGCGCACATCGTCGGCATCCGTTCGCGCACCCAGCTCAGCGCCGAGGTGCTGGCCGAGGCCAAGCGCCTGATTGCGGTCGGCTGCTTCTGCATCGGCACCAACCAGGTCGACCTGGATGCGGCCGAGCTGGCCGGCATACCGGTATTCAACGCGCCCTACTCCAACACCCGCAGCGTCGCCGAGCTGGTGATCGCCGAAGCGATCATGTTGACCCGTGGCATTCCGCAGAAGAACGCCGAGTGCCATCGCGGCGGCTGGTCGAAGTCGGCCAGCGGCAGCCATGAGGTGCGCGGCAAGGTGCTGGGCATCATCGGCTACGGGCATATCGGCACCCAGGTGGGCGTACTGGCCGAATCGCTGGGCATGCAGGTGATCTTCCACGATGTGGAAACCAAGCTTTCGCTGGGCAATACCCGGGCGGCGGCCAGCCTGGACGACCTGCTGGCGCGTGCCGACATCGTGACCCTGCACGTACCGGAGACGCCATCCACGCAGTGGATGATCGGCAGCACCGAGCTGGCAAAGATGCGCCGCGGCGCGCACCTGATCAACGCCGCGCGTGGCACCGTGGTCGACATCGATGCGCTGGATGCTGCACTGGCCAGCGGCCACATCGGTGGCGCTGCACTGGATGTGTTCCCGGTCGAGCCGAAGGGCAACGGCGATGTCTTCGAATCGCCGCTGACCCGCCACGACAACGTGATCCTGACCCCGCACGTCGGCGGCAGCACGCTGGAAGCGCAGGACAACATCGGCATCGAAGTGGCCGCCAAGCTGGTGCGCTACAGCGACAACGGCAGCACCCTGTCGGCGGTCAACTTCCCGGAAGTGACCCTGCCCGAGCACGCCGACAGCCTGCGCCTGCTGCACATCCACCAGAACGTGCCGGGCGTGCTGTCCAAGGTCAACGAGATCTTCTCGCGGCACAACGTCAACATCGACGGCCAGTTCCTGCGCACCGACCCGAAGGTGGGTTACGTGGTGATCGACATCACCGCCAGCGAGGAACAGGCCAGCGCGGTGCGTGACGAACTGGCGGCGATTCCGGGCACGTTGCGCACGCGCATTCTGTATTGATGGCGGCGCCGGGCCATGCCCGGCGGAATGCATCCGGCACCACGCCATCCACGCATGGCGTGGATCTACTGGGCGCGCGATCCCCTGGTAGATCCACGCCATGCGTGGATGTATTTTTTCAGCGTGCCAGCCACCGGCGCGCCATGCGCTGCATCGATTCATCCGACTGCGGATCGCCGGCGACCTCGGCCACCGGGCGCCAGGCCAGCTCCAGCGACTCTTCGCTGAGCACGAAATCCTCGCCGCCCAGCGCACGGATCACGAAACGCACATCGTAATGCCAGTGCCCCGGCACGTCTTTGCGTTCCGGAATCCAATGCTTGTCCAGGTCGAAGATCGCCGGATCGTCCAGCACCAGCCCGGTCAGGCCGGACTCCTCTTCGGCCTCCTTCAGCGCCACCCGGGCCAGGTCGCGGTCGCCGTCGGCGTGGCCGCCCAGCTGCAGCCAGCGCTGCAGCTTGCGATGGTGGGTCAGCAGCAGGCGCTGGCCATCGGCGCTGACCAGCCAGCAGCTGGCGGTGAAATGGCCTGCCAGCCGCTCGCGGCGGAAGGCATCCTCAGCATCGTCGATCAATGTGCCGAATTCGGCAGCGAGGGCGTCGTGGGCGGGTTCTTTGCGCGCATAGTCATACAGCAGGCGGCGCAGGCGATCGTCAAGCACGGCAAGGGATTCGGTGGTTTCGCTCATGAATGCGGGGTGCCCGGAAAAATACCGGCCATTATCGCCGCTCATTGTTGCGTTTGCGCTTGTGCGGTGCCTTCAGCATTGGCTAAGGTACAGCGGGCCGTTTGCGCGGCCTGCACCATTCGGGCCGCTGGCAATGTACCGGCAGCCCTCCCAATCCGATCATCAGGAAGTACTGCATGCTGAAAGCTCTGTTGAGGGTCAAGCCGGTCGAACCGGCCGGGCACGTCGATGCCGGCGAACCCATCGAAGGCAGCCTGGACGGCGAAGCCACGTTGAAACGGACCCTCACGGCGAAACACCTCATCATGCTTGGCATTGGTGCGGTGATCGGCGCAGGTATTTTCGTGCTCACCGGCCAGGCCGCGGCCAACCACGCCGGTCCGGCGGTGATGCTGTCGTTCGTGTTCGCCGGGATCGCCTGCGCGCTGGCGGGCCTGTGCTACGCCGAGTTCGCCGCGATGATGCCGGTCTCCGGCAGCGCCTACTCCTACTCCTACGCCACCCTCGGCGAGGGCATGGCCTGGTTCATCGGCTGGTGCCTGGTGCTGGAGTACCTGTTCGCCTCGGCCTCGGTCGCGGTGGGCTGGTCGGCGTACCTGATCAGCTTCATCACCACCACGCTGCACATGCCGTTCCCGGACGCACTGAGTGCGGCGCCGATCGCCTGGAACGGGCACGAGTTCGCCGCCTCCGGCAAGCTGTTCAATCTGCCGGCGGTACTGATCGTGGCGGCGGTGACCGGCCTGCTGTACGTGGGCGTGACCCAGTCCGCGTTCGTCAACGCGATCATTGTGGCCATCAAGGTGTTTGTGATCTGCCTGTTCGTGGGCATCGGCGCGGCCCACGTGGACCCGGCCAACTGGCATCCGTTCATCCCGGAAAACACCGGCGTGTCCGGCGAGTTCGGCTGGAGTGGCGTGTTCCGCGCGGCCACCATCGTGTTCTTCGCCTACATCGGCTTCGATGCGGTCTCCACCGCCGCCGGCGAAACCAAGGACCCGCAGCGCAACATGCCGATCGGCCTGCTCGGCTCGCTGGCGGTCTGCACCATCGTCTACATCATCGTCTGCGCGGTGCTGACCGGCATGCTGCCGTACCACCTGCTGGGCACCGACAAGCCGGTGGCCACCGCACTGGAAGCCTACCCGAGCCTGTCCTGGCTGAAGACCGCCGTGGAAATCGGCGCGATCGCGGGCCTGTCCTCGGTGGTGCTGGTGATGATGATGGGCCAGACCCGCATCGCCTACACCATCTCGCGCGACGGCCTGCTGCCGAAGGTGTTCGGCAAGGTCCACAAGCGCTTCCGCACCCCGTACTGGGCCACGATCGTGGTCGGCGTGATCGCCGCTTCGCTGGCCGGCCTGGTGCCGCTGAACGTGCTCGGCGAGCTGGTGTCGATGGGTACCCTGCTGGCCTTCGCCACGGTCTGCGTGGGCGTGCTGATCCTGCGCTACACCCGCCCGGAGCTGCACCGCCCGTTCCGCGTGCCGCTGGTGTGGGTGATCTGCCCGCTGGGCGCGCTGTCGTGCCTGTTCCTGTTCTGGCAGGCGTTCGTGGTGCACTGGCACCTGTTCGTGGGCTGGACCGTGCTGGGCCTGCTGATCTACTTCGGCTACGGCATCCGCCACAGCAAGCTGGCCAAGTCGCCCTGATCCTCCCGACGGGCCGGCTCCTGCGCCGGCCCGTCGATATCCGCAAGCATTTCCGCCCGCGCCCGTTCACGGGGCGCACCGCACAAGACCACCACACATGTTCAAGCAACTGTGGGCCACCAAGCACCCGCACGCCGCCCACGAAGACGCCAATGGCCTGAGCCTGCGTCGCCACCTCGGCCCCTGGGGCCTGACCGCACTCGGCATCGGTGCGGTGATCGGCGGCGGCATCTTCGTCATCACCGGCCAGGCTGCCGCCAACCACGCCGGCCCGGCCATCATGCTGTCGTTCGTGCTGGCCGCGATCTGCTGTGCCTTCTGCGCCCTGGCCTATGCCGAGTTCGCGGCGATGGTGCCGGTCTCCGGCAGCGCCTATACCTATACCTACGCCACCTTCGGCGAGCTCTCGGCCTGGTTCATCGGCTGGATGCTGGTGCTCGAGTACGGCGTCTCCGCCTCGGCCGTGGCGGTCAGCTGGACCGGCTATTTCCTCAGCCTGCTCAGCCATTTCGACATCCATCTACCGGCTGCGCTGGTCAGTGCCCCGTTGGACGCGCAGCTGCGCCCCACCGGCGCCATCGCCAACATCCCCGCCGCAATCCTGGTGCTGCTGCTGACCTGGCTGTGCTACGTCGGCATCAGCAAGTCGTCGGCGATGAACATGGCCATGGTCATCCTCAAGACCGGCCTGATCGTGCTGGTGATCGTGGTCGGCTGGAAATACGTGGACACCAGCAACTGGACCCCGTTCATCCCGGCCAACGAAGG
Organism: Stenotrophomonas sp. LMG 10879; assembly: GCF_002750935.1. Taxonomy (NCBI): domain Bacteria; kingdom Pseudomonadati; phylum Pseudomonadota; class Gammaproteobacteria; order Lysobacterales; family Lysobacteraceae; genus Stenotrophomonas; species Stenotrophomonas sp. LMG 10879. The sequence goes on along the minus strand of NZ_PEJT01000001.1, from coordinate 76,714 downwards.
CCCCGGCAAGTACGGCATGGAAGGCGTGCTGCGCGGCGCGGCGATGGTGTTCTTCGCCTATATCGGCTTCGAAGCCGTATCGGTGGCCGCGCAGGAATCACACAAGCCGCAGCGCGACATGCCGATCGGCATGATGCTGTCGCTGGTGATCTGCACGGTGCTGTACATCGCGATGGCTGCGGTCATGACCGGCTTGGTGCCCTACCAGCTGCTGGGCACCGACGAGCCAGTGGTCACCGCCGTGGCCGCGCACCCGCAGCTGGGCTGGTTGCGGGTGGTGGTGGAGATCGGTGCGTTGATCGGCCTGTCCTCGGTGGTGCTGGTGATGATCATCGGCCAGCCGCGCATCTTCATGATCATGGGGCGTGACGGCCTGCTGCCGCCGGTGTTCACCAAGATCCACCCGAAGTACCGCACGCCGCATATCAACACGGTCATCACCGGCATCGGCATCGCCCTGCTGGCGGCGCTGTTCCCGCTGGACATCCTCGGTGAACTGACCTCGATGGGCACGCTGATCGCCTTCGCGGCGGTCTGTGCCGGCGTGCTGATCCTGCGCCGCACCCAGCCGGACCTGCCGCGTCCGTTCCGCATCCGGGGCGCGTGGTTGATCTGCGGCCTGGGCGTGCTGAGCTGCCTGGCGCTGCTGTCGGCGATGACGCTGCACAACTGGATGCTGATGGGCGTGTGGACGTTCGTCGGCTTCGTGATCTACTTCTTCTACGGCTTCAAGCACAGCCGCCTGCGGGGGAAGTAAGGTTTTCTGCATTGCAGGGCCTGCGGCCCTGCACCCGCTGGAGCAACAGCAACAGCACCGGCGGGTTTGAGGGTTTGGCGGGGAGGGGTGAGATTGCGGGGGACGCTGCAAGTACGTCCCTGTAAGCTCGGTCGCCGCATCCATGCGGCTCACGCCCCCGCAATCTCACCCCTCCCCGCCTTCGACAGGTCCACGCAGCTGTCAGTAGATCCACGCCATGCGTGGATGAAGCGTTCCCGGAAATGAATGGTCGGGGACGAATCTGCTGTAGAGCGGAGCCATGCTCCGCTCCGAGCAAGCGCAGCGCAGCGACCCGCTTTCGCTTTTCCTTCTTCACTCCGGGGCTGGCCGCCCGCAGGAACCTGTCAGGGGCGGGGCGGGTGGGCCGAGCAGGGGCGTTGGCGCCATGGATGGCGCCATCGAGCTTACAGGGACGTACTTGCAGCGTCCCCTGCACGGCCCACCTGCCCCGCCCACCCCATGAACCGCTCCACTCGACCAACCACGAGGGGCTCAGCCGTTGGCCGAATCCAGTAAAATCGCCCCCATGAACGCCCCCACCTTCCCCTACGACACCGCGCGCCTGAGCGAACTGGCCCAGCTGCTGATCGACAACGTCTGCGAACTGGCCCAGGCCGGCTGGACCCCGGCCACCAGCAGCAACTTCTCCCACCGCCTGGATGACCGCCACGCCGCGATCACCGTGTCCGGCAAGGACAAGGGCCGGCTGATCGAAGACGACATCATGGTGGTGGACTTCGATGGCAAGGCCGTCGGCCGCCCGCTGCGCCCGTCCGCCGAAACCCTGCTGCATACCCAGCTGTACCGCCGCTTCCCTGAGATCGGCTGCGTCCTGCATACCCATTCGCCGGTGCAGACCATCGCCTCGCGCCTGTATGCGCCGCAGGGCCATATCCGGGTGGAGGGCTACGAACTGCTGAAGGCCTTCGCCGGCAACAGCACCCACGAGATGGCCATCGACATCCCGGTGTTCGCCAACACCCAGGACATGGACGTGCTGTCGGCCCAGGTTGACGCGTTGCTCGACACCCAGACCCTGTGGGGCTACCTGATCGACGGCCATGGCCTGTATGCGTGGGGCCGCGACATGGCCGAAGCGCGCCGGCACATGGAAGCGTTCGAGTTCCTGCTGCATTGCGAACTGGAGCTGCGCAAGCTGCGCCGCTGACGTTTCCGGTAAGGCCAGATGCCATTCTGGAATCTGGCCGTCGTTGCCACCCTGCTACCCTGTCCTCCCCCCGAGACGTTCAAGCTGCCGCCATGAGCCGACTGCGCATCTACGACGACACCCGCCCCGAATCGCCGCTGCTGGACACCCAGGACGGCGCGGTCATCGCTGCCGAACTGCAGAAGATCGGCGTCACCTTTGAACGCTGGCAGGCCACCGCGCCGGTCGCGCCGGGCGCAAGCCAGGACGAGGTGTTCGCCGCCTACCGCGCCGACATCGACCGCCTGGTCGCCGAACGCGGCTTCAAGAGCGTCGACGTGGCCTCGATCGCCCCGGACAATCCGAACCGCGCCGAGCTGAGGAAGAAGTTCCTCGACGAACACTTCCACAAGGAAGACGAAGTGCGCTTCTTCGTCGCCGGCTCGGGCCTGTTCACCCTGCACGTGGGCGACAAGGTCTACGAGATCGAGTGCGTGAAGGATGACCTGATCGCCGTGCCCGACGGCACCACCCACTGGTTCGACATGGGCGATGAGCCCAGCTTCGTGGCGATCCGCTTCTTCACCGAGCCGGATGGCTGGGTCGGTCACTTCACCGGCACCGACATCGCGCAGAAATTCCCCCGTTACATTCCGACCCAGGCGTCCTGATCAATGCAGCCCCGCGTCATCCTGACCGACATCGAAGGCACCACCAGCAGCATCTCGTTCGTCAAGAACGTGCTGTTCCCGTACGCACGCCAGGCGCTGCCCGGCTTCGTCGCCGAACATGGCCAGCAGCCGGAGGTGCGTCGCTGGCTGGACGCCGTCGCCAGCGAGATCGGCGGCGCCTGCCAGGACAGCCTGGTGGCCGAGACGCTGCAGGGCTGGATCGACCAGGACCGCAAGCACACCGCACTGAAGGCCCTGCAGGGACTGATCTGGGACGCGGGCTACCGTCGTGGCGACTACACCGCGCACTTCTACCCGGAAGTGGCGCCGGTGCTGAAGGGCTGGCACGCCTCGGGGCTGCCGCTGTATGTGTACTCCTCCGGCTCGGTGCCGGCGCAGAAGCTGTTCTTCGGCTTCAGCGATGCCGGTGACCTCAGTCCGCTGGTGTCGGGCTGGTTCGATACCGAAGTCGGTGGCAAGCGCGAGGCCGACAGCTATCGCCATATCGCGCAGACCATCGGCGTTCCCGCTGGCGAGATCCTGTTCCTGTCCGATGTGGTCGAGGAACTGGACGCCGCCCGCGAAGCCGGCCTGCAGACACGCCTGATCGATCGCTTGGACGACTACCCGATGCCGCGCATTGGTGCAGCCGCCAACGGCCATGACCGCGTCGAGAACTTCCAGCAGATCCAGCTGTAAGCAAAAACTGGTGGATGCCAACCTTGGTTGGCATGCTTCTGGTGTGCCAACCAAGGTTGGCACCTACCAAAGCGTGCCCCTCAACGATCGTTGAGGGTGCGCACCTTCAACGCTTCACGCAACGCAGTCAGGTCCACAGGTCCGCGCACGGCGATGTCACGGCTTTCGCCCGGCAGCAGGTCCAGCAGGTTGTCTTCCACCTGCACGTCGAGCGCGCCGAAATCGATCCAGGCCGCGCGCACCAGCGCTGCGCTCTGCAGCCGCAGGCGGTAGTGGTCACCGTCGATCGCCAACGTTGATGTCAGCTGCTGCCGTGGCAGTACCTGGTCCTTGGCTTCGACGAATCCGACGACCTGCCGCGCCGTCACCCTGCCGTCCTGCAGCAGCTCGAACACCGCCACGGTCCGTGCCGGATCGGCGCCGGCCAGCAGTTCGGCATCCACGTAATTGCCGATATCGGTCACCCCGGCAGCGACCAGTGTCACCGCCTGCTCGCGCCGACGCAGCACCTTGCCTTCCACGTCCATCACCCGCAGGCGCCACCGCGCATCCAACGGCGCGGCCTGGTCGTTGATCACGCGCACGCGCGTCCTGCCCTCATCGCGCAGCGCCGCCACGGTGACCGGCGCGAAGAAGCGGCGCGCGGCAAAGTGCAGCGCCTTCCAGCGGCCGAAGTAGTCCACGCTCGACCACGAGGCACCCGGCCAGACGTCGTTGAGCTGCCAGTAAAGCGAGCCCATCGTGTACGGTCGCGAAGCGCGATGATGCAGCGCCGCCATGGCGATGCCATCGGCCTGCATCACCTGGCTCAGATAGACGAAGTCCTCGAAGTCCTTCGGCGTGCCGTAGCCCAGTTCGATGTAGTGCAGCAGGCGCGTATTGCCCTCGCCGGCCATGAATTTCTGGTGTGCACGGATCACCGGACTGTCGATGCGCTGCTCCGCACGAGTAGCGATCTGGTCCACCGTTGCCACCGCAGGCCAGGCCTGCAGGCCGTACTCGGACATGAAGCGCGGGGTCTCGCGCAGATAGGCCTGCACCGGCAGTGCCGGATTGCCCCACACCTGCCAGTAGTGCTTGTCGCCGCGGGCGGAGTCGTTGGCTTTCTCGTCCAGATCATTGCTGGGCGAACTGGACCAGTACGGCACGCCCAGCCCGTCTTCGCTCACCACCTGGCGCAGGTCGTTGCCGAACAGATCGACGTAGCCCTGCCAGACCTTCGCTGCGAACGCCGGATCAGCGGCCTTCAGGTCGCGGCCATGGCCCCAATCCTTCCACGCCGTCTCTTCTTCGTTGTTGCCACACCACAACACGATGCTGGGATGGTGGCGTAGCCGGCGCACGTTGTCGCGCGCCTCGGCGACCACGCTGGCGCGGAATGCCGGGTCGTAACCGGGCTGCATGCCGCCACCGAACATGAAGTCCTGCCAGACCAGCAGGCCCAGTTCGTCGGCAGTATCGAAGAACGCATCGTCTTCGTAGTAACCGCCGCCCCAGTTGCGCAGCATGTTCATGTTGGCATCGCGCGCGGCGACCAGCACCTGGCGCAGGCGCGCGGCATCAACGCGCGCAGGGAAGGCGTCGAACGGGATCACGTTCGCGCCCTTGGCGAAGATCGGCACACCATTGATGACAAAGGCGAAGCCCTGCCCTCCCTTGTCGTCCCGCTCGCGGCGCAGCTCGACCGTGCGCAGGCCAATGCGCTGTTCGCGCTTCAACGTGGAGTCGGCGCCACCGTCGAGCGAGGCCATTACGGTGTAGCGGTCCTGCGCACCATGGCCGACCGGCCACCAGCGCCGCGGCTTGGCCAGTTCAACCGGCACCTCCACGCTGTTCTTGCCGGGCTTCAGCTCGACCGTGCGCTGCACCCGTGCGACGCTGCGGCCGTCGGGATCACGCACCTCAACGTCCACCGCCACCGGACCGGCGGCCGCACCCTGTTCCACCTGCAGCACTACGGCCAACGTCGCCTTTTCTGCATCAAGCGCATCAGTGCGCACGGCCAGGTCGGTCAACCGATGCGCGCCCCATGCCTGCAGGTCAACGCCGCGCCAGACGCCGACAGTGACGTAGCGCGGCCCCCAGTCCCAACCGAAGTGGTAGGCCGGCTTGCGCGCGAAGTTGCCGACCATCGCGTCCTTGGGCTCATCGCCGTAGGGCGAAGGATAATTGCCGGCGATCTTGTGCGGCATCGCCTGCACGCCCGGCAGCAGCGTGCGGATCGGCGAACGGAACACGATCTGCAGCTCGTTGCCCTTCGCCCGCAGGCGGCCTTCGACGCGGGCGCGCCAAGTGCGGTGGGCATTGTCGGCACGCAGCAGCGGCTTGCCGTTGAGCTTTACCTCGGCATAGGTATCGAGGCCATCGAAGCGCAACTCGGCGTTGGGCTTGTCCAAGGTGACGGCGTCCACATCGAAACGGGCGCGGTACTCCCAGTCGGCCAGGCCGATCCACTGCAGCTCGGCTTCGGGCGCGCCGACGTACGGATCGCGGATCAGCTCGTGCGCCAGCAGGTCGGTATGCACGCTGCCCGGCACCGTGGCCGCGCGCCACTGCTGCAGGCCCGGATGCGCCGCGCCCTGCGCGTCGCCGGGCAGCAGGCGGAATTCCCATTGCGCCTGCAGCGGGGCGGCAGAGGCGGAGAACGCGACAGCTGCGATCAGCAGCAGGAGCAGACGGACAACGAGGGGAAGGCGATGCACGTGATGCTCCTGTTGTTTTTGCCAGGCATGGCCTGGCACTACTGCATTCGGACGATGTTCAACGCACGACGTTCAGCACTTCGTAGCAGGCGCCCATGGTGTGGTAATCGACCTTGCCAGCAGGGCTCTTCTCGTCGCTGTACTTGCGGTTGTCAGCGTCGAGGATGCGGAACCACGCGCCGTACCGGTGGTCGACGAAGTGCTCCCACGAGTACGCCCAGAGACGGTCGTACCACTGCCAGTAGCGCTCATCGCCGGTGCGCTTGGCCATCAGTGCGGCGGTGGCCAACGTCTCGGCCTGCACCCAGAAATACTTGTCGTCGTCGCAGACGAAGCTGTCGCCGCCGATCGGCGCACCGTCCATGCCCGGCTGGCGGCGCGACTCCGGTGCGAAGCCGTAGTACAGGCCGCCGCGCGCCTCGTCCCAGCTGCGCTCCACCGCCACATCGAACAGATGCTGCGCGGTCGGCAGCAGCCAGTTGGCCTGCACGTGGCGGTCCAGGATCAGCAGCAGCTTGGCCCACTCGGTCTGGTGGCCGGGCTGGAAGCCCCACGGCCGGAACAGATGCTTGGGATCGTCCAGGTTGTAGTCCCAGTCGATGTTCCAGTTGACGTCGTAGTGCTCCCAGACCAGCCCAGCGGCCTTGGCCGCCTGGCGGCGGGTCATGTTGTCGGCCAGCTGCAGCGCGCGCTCGACATAGCGCTGCTCACCACTGGCCTCGAACGCAGCCAGCATCGCCTCGCACATGTGCATGTTGGCGTTCTGGCCACGATAGCCGGTGAAGTTCCACTGGCCGTCGGCCTCGTCCCTGTACAGGCCGTGCTCCGCTTCCCAGAAGCGCGCTTCCAACAGCTGCCAGGTCTCATCCATCCACGTGCGGGCTTCTTCGATACCCGCCTTCAATGCACAGCTGTAAGCCAACAGCACGAAGGCCACGCCGTAGCAGTGGTTCATGTCGTCCTCGACCACGCCCTCGCGCAGAGTCCAGGCGTAGCCGCCGGTGACCGGGTTGCGATGCACCTCGCGCAGGTAGCGCACGCCGTGCTCGACCGCATCGCGATACTCGGCATTGCCGAACTCGCGGTAGGCCATGGCGTAGTTGAAGACGAAACGGGTGCTGCTCACCAGGTGGCGATGGCTGGCATCGTAGATGCTGCCGTCGTCACGGAAGTAGTGGAAGAAACCGCCCTTCGGATCGATGCAGCGCGGGTGGTAGAACGCCATGGTGTCGGCGATGTGTGCGCGCAGGAAAGCGGGAGAACGGAAATCGGGCGAGGTGCTCATGCGGGAAGGTCCTGTGCCTGCAGCAACTGCTGCACTTCATCGAACGAGGGCATCGCAGCGAACGCGCCCTTGCGGGTCACCGCCAGTGCGCCAACGGCGGCGCCGAAGCGCAGCGTGGCGGCGATCGCCTGCGGGTCCTGGCAGAACGCGGCAAAGCCCGCACCCGCCCCACCCCGCTCCAGCAGCCCGACCAGCACGCCACCAACAAAGGCATCGCCGGCGGCAGTGGTGTCCACGGTGGGCACGCGGAAGCTGGTGACCTTGCCCTGCGTTTCGCGGGTGTACCAATGCAGCGTGGCGGCGCCGTCGGTGATGATCACCCAGCGCGCCTGCGCGGCCAGCAGGCGCCGCAGCACCAGTACCTCGCCGTCATCGCCAAGCGGCGCTGCCAGGTACTCCAGTTCTTCCCGCGACAGCTTGACCAGGTCGGCGCGTTCCAGCGCCTGCCACAGCCGCGGTGTCGGGTCGACATCGGCCGGCCATAGCGCCGGACGCAGGTTGAGATCCAGGCTGACCACCGCACCGGCCGTGCGCGCGCGGTCCATGCCGGCGAACGTCGCTTCGGCGATGTCCGCTTCGGTCAGGCTGTTGGAACAGACATGGAAGCACTGCGCGCCATCGAAGCAGCCCGCCTGGAAGTCGCTGTCACGGAACAGCAGGTCGGCGGCAGGCGGACGGTAGAAGCTGAAGCTGCGTTCGCCGCCCGCGTCCAGCGCCACGAAGGCCAGCGCGGTCTTGGCCGCGTCGGTGCGCACGATGTAGTCGGTGCCGACGCCGTGTTCGCTCAGGCTCTCGGCCAGGAAGTCGCCGAACATGTCGCGGCCGAGCATGCCGACGAACTGGGTCTTCGCGCCCAGCCGTGCGGCGGCCACCGCGACGTTGGCCGGTGCACCACCGGCGTACTGCAGGAACGCGCGCGGGGTATCGGCCGAGGCCGGCGGCTGCGCTAGTAGATCGATCAAAATTTCGCCGAAGCAGACGATGGAACCCATTTTCGACTCAGCCTCCGTGCGTGCCGGCAGCCGGCGCGCGGGCGCCGACCAGTCCGTAGAAAATGATGTAGCCGTAGCACAGCAGCGGCAGGATGAAGCTGGCCTGCACGCCGACGTGGTCGGCCAGGACGCCCTGCAGGTAAGGCACCACGGCACCACCGACGATGGCCATGATCAGCAGGCTCGAGCCCTTGCTGGTCAGCGGGCCCAGACGCTCGATGCTGAGCGCGAAGATGGTCGGGAACATGATCGAGTTGAACAGGCCGATCGCCACCACCGAGTACAGCGCGACATTGCCGGAGGTCATCATGGTCAGCGTCAGCAGGCCGACATTGACCAGCGCGAAGATCGCCAGCAGGCGGCTCGGCGAGAAGCGCGCCAGCAGCGCCGAACCGGCGAAGCGACCGATCATCGCCATCGTCCAGTAGGCCGACACATAGTGCGTGGCTTCCTGCTCGCTGAAGCCGCCGATGGTAGGCATCGACAGGTAGTTGACCAGGAAGCTGCCGATCGATACTTCAGCACCGACGTAGAAGAAGATGCCGAGCACGCCCAGCAGCAGGTGACGCTTGCGCAGCGCATCCAGATAGCTGTGCTGATGACCCTCGTCAGCCTGCTCGGTGGTGTCGTTGAGCGCCGGCAGGCGGAACAGGAACACGAACAGGGCCAGCAGCACCAGCGCAATGGCCAGGCCCACATAGGGGCCCTGCACCGCGTGCGCCTCAGCGGTACGGTAGGCCAGCTGCTCGGCGGCCGGCAGCGCGGCGATCTGCTCGCCGCTCATGGCCGTGTTGGACAGGATCAGCATGCCGCCAAAGATCGGCGCAATGGCCGTACCCAGTGAATTCAGCGCCTGCGCCAGGGTCAGGCGGCTGGAGCTGGTCTGCTCCGGGCCAAGCAGCGCGACATACGGGTTGGCTGCTACCTGCAGCACGGTGATGCCGGTAGCCAGCACGAACAACGCACCGAGGAAGGCGCCATAGACGCGCAGCTCGGCCGCCGGCCAGAAACCCAGCGCGCCGATGCCGGCGATCACCAGGCCGGCCACGATGCCCTTCTTGTAGCCCAGCGCTGCCACCAGCCGCCCGGCCGGCAACGACATCAGGAAGTAGGTGCCGAAGAAGGTGAACTGCACCAGCATCGCCTTGGCATAGTTCAGTTCGAACACCGCCTTCAGGTGCGGAATCAGGATGTCATTGAGGCAGGTCAGGAAGCCCCACATGAAGAAGATGGTGGTGACCACGGCCAGCGCCTTGCCGTTGGTGACGGCAGGCTGGTTGCCCGGGGAACCGGATGGGCGGGGCGTTGCGGAGATCGGCATGCGGTACGCGCCTCGATGCGCGAAAGGTCGTTGGTGCGTGGAAGGGTGCAATCAGTTCAGCAGCAGAGCATCAGTTCGGACGTGCGGCACTGCTTTCGCGGATGCGCAACTGTACCGGGGCGACCGTGCGCCGTGGGGGCGCATCCGGTTCCTCCAGTCGTTGCAGCAGCAGGGACGCCGCCTGCCGGCCGCGCTCGCGCGGATCGGCGGTCAAGGTGGTCAACGGCGGCACGGCGACCGACGCTTCGGAAATATCATCGAAGCCGGTCACCGCGAAATCACCGCCGGGACGGATGCCGCGCGAGTTGAGGCCCAGCATCAGGCCCAGCGCGACGGTGTCGTTGTAGCAGACCGCCGCGCTCGGCCGATGGCCGTCGACAAACAGTTCGTCGGTGCGCGCGGCCGCTTCCAGCCGGTTGGGTGCCGATTCGATCATCCAGCCCGGCGGTAGCGCGAGCCCGGCTTCGGCCAGTGCCTGCTGGAAACCCGCGCGACGCTGGTGGCAGGAACTCGATGCCGCATGACCGCCGAAGAAGGCGATCTGGCGATGACCGCGCTCGATCAGGTGGCGGGTGGCCAGGTAGGCGCCATGTTGGTTGTCCAGGGTCAGGAAGTCCCACTCGGCGCCTTCCAGCTCGCGGTTGAACAGCAGTACGTTGGCATTGGCACCCAGCGCCTGCCGCAGCAGCGCGGCATCGCTGCCTTCGGCCGGCGACAGGATCAGGCCTGCAGGCGTGTGCTCCATCAACGTGGACAGCACCGCCTGCTGGCGCTCGGGTGACTCGCCGGTACTGCCGAGCAGGGTCACGTAGCCACGCCCGCCCAGTGCCTCGTCCACACCGGAAGCGAATTCGGCGAAGAACGGGTTGGACAGATCGTTGATGACCAGCGCGATGCTGGACGATGTGCGTCGCCGCAGGTTCGCCGCCGCGCGGTTGTAGACATAGCGCTGGCGGCGAAGCTCAGCCTCCACCCGGGCGCGGGTATCGACGTTGACCAGCGGGCTGCCGCGCAGCACCAGCGACACGGTCGCGCGCGAAACGCCGATGGCACGGGCGATGTCGGTCACCGTCACCGCCTTGCCGGAACGCTTGCTGGAACTGTCGCCGTTGTCGTTCATCGTCTTCCCGCACTCCGATGGATGCTCAAGCCTAATGGATCGCGGCCCTGTCGTGCCGTGCCGTTCGCTGGGTTGCCTCGAACGGCACAGCCCGGCTCAGTGCAGCTGGCTGCCCGGGGCCGCGCACCAGGACACCGGCAGATCCTTCACCGCCGTGCCCCAGCCCTGCGTCGGCGCCGTGCCATCGAGGGCGAAACGCAGCTTCGGGCCCTGCTGCAGCTGGTTCCAGCCCAGCCACACCGGGGCATGTGCCTGGCCATCGACCTGCACGCCCTGCACGTACTGCAGGCGGCGGCCATCGGCGCCGGGCGCCTCGATGCGCAGGGTGCGGCCGTTGCCCAGCTCGACCTCGACCTTGGCAAAGCGCGGCGTATGCAGCAGGAACTCGCCGCTGCCCGGCACCGCCGGGTACACGCCGATCGCACTGAACAGGTACCAGGCCGACATCGTGCCGAGGTCATCGTTGCCGGTCACGCCATTGGGCGCATTGGTGAACAGCTGCTGCGCCGCACGCACCACTGCGGCGGTCTTCCACGGCTGGCCGATCAGCGTGTACAGCCACGGCGAATGCAGGTCGGGCTCGTTGTTGGGGTTGTAGCGGAACTGGTTGTAGTAGCTGTACGGGCCCACCACCCACTCGCGGCGCGCCGCATTGAGCGGGTCGGCCTGCAGTGCATCCATCGCGAAGAACGCATCCAGGCGGCGGCCCGCCTGCTCGCGACCGTCCATCGCTTCGACCAGCCCCGGCATGTCCTGCTGCGCCAGCCACTGGTACTGCCAGGCGGTGCCTTCATGGAAGCCATGGTGCGAGCGCGGGCTGTAATGGCCATCAGCCGGGGTATACCACTGGCCGTCTTCGGTGCGCGGGCGCGGGAAGCCGCTGAAGCCGGTTTCCGCATCGCGTACCTGCGGGTCCCACACCTTGCGCCAGTTGCGACCGCGCTCACGCAGCGTCGCCGCGTCCTGCGCATGGCCGAGGCCATCGGCCATCTGCGAAAGCGCGCAGTCGGCCAGTGCGTACTCCAGCGTTGCCGAACCACCATGGTGAGGATCGACGTCCATGCCCTTGGACGGGAACGCACGGTCGTAAACCACGTAGCCCTTGTCCAGGTAGGTCGGGTTGCCGGAGCGACCGGCCATCCGCGAGTTCAGTGGCGGCGTGCCGAACGCGTTGCGGCGCAGCGCATCCCATGCCTGTCCTTCGCGGCCCTTGAGTGCACCGAAGCGCCACAGATCGACCATGAAGGGGGTGACCGGGTCGCCGGTCATGATGTTGGTCTCGAAATTGGCATAGCCCCAGCGCGGCAGCCAACCACCCTGCTCGTCGATCGCCAGCAGGGTGCGGCCGATATCGCGCGCCACGTCCGGGCGCGTCAGCGCCAGCCACTGGTTCTGTGCGCGGTAGGTATCCCACAGCGAGAAGTACTCGTAGTAGGTCCAGCCATCGGCGCGATGGATGCCATCGTCGTAACCACGGTAGCGGCCGTCGGCATCATTGCCGGTCATCGGCTGCAGCAGCGCGTGGTACAGCGCGCTGTAGAAGACGGTGCGGTCATCGCCATTGCCACCCTGCACGCGGACGCGTGCCAGCTGCTCGCGCCACGATTGCTGCGACAGCGCGCGCATGCGATCGAAGCCGAGCAGCGCCCCGCCCTGCATGCCCTCGGCGCGCAGGTTGGTGCGCGCGCCTTCGGCGTCCACATGCGAAATCGCGCTGACGGCCGTGACCGACTGGCCCTTGGCCAGGTCGAAGCTGAGCCACGCGCCATTCGGCTTCTGCTCGCCTTCCATGCTGTGCCGCGCGCCCGGCAGACCGCCGCCCTCGCCCCAGGTGCCATGCGCCTTGAACGGGCGGTCGAACTCGATACGGAACCAGGTGGTGTACTGATGGCCACCGCAGAAGCTCTTGGTGACCAGCTTGCCTTCGACCACGCGGTCGCCGACCACATCGACCACGCTGCCGATCACCGAGTGGCGCTCGTTGGCCTGGCCGACATTGACCAGCACGTGGCCATCGCCCTTGCCCTGGCTGAAGGTGTAGCGCTCGGCAGCTGCGCGGGTACGTGCGGTGGCTTCGGCATCGATGCCGCCGTAGCTGGTCAGGCGCACCTTGTAGTAGCCGGCCTGGCCGATTTCGCCGTCATGGGTATAGGCCGAGGCATACGCCTTGTGGTCGAACTGCTTGGGGTTGCCGGTATCGAAATCACCGCCGGGGCCGATGCTGCCGGTCACCGGCAGCACCGAGACCTGCCCGCCCTGCTCCCAGCAACCGGCGCCGGAGAGGAACGAGTGGCCGAAGCCGCGGATCTTGTCGTCGTCGTAGCGCCAGCCCGAATAGTGGCTGCCAATCGGGCTGACCTGGATCAGGCCGAACGGCGCCGAGGCACCGGGGAAGGTGTTGCCGTCATCCTTGCTGCCAATGAAGGTATTGACCTCGCGCTCCAGCGCGGCCGGTGCGGCCTGCAGCCAGGGCGTCACCGCGAGCGCCAGCAGGCAGGCGATGCGGGCCAAGGGCCGATGGGACAATGCCGACAGGCGGCGGGCGGGACGACGGCGGGACAACCTGGTCACGGGCAGGACTCCTTGGCGGCAGGGCGGCAGCGAAGACCGGCAGCACAGGCCGAGCCCTCGTTTCCATCGGTACAAATCCGCACCCCGGCGGATTTAGATCGATTCAAGTAGAGCATGGGAATTTCGCCCAATGCATTCTGCGGCGCAGCATGAGAGGGGGCTTCGGCCGGGCTGCGCCCGGCACCCGCAGAGGCCGGAGCAAGGGCAGAATCAGGTTGCCGAGCTGGGCGGGGCGGTGTGGGTACGCAGGACACGCCGTAAACCCATCCATGGGGGCTCGATGGCGCCATCCATGGCGCCAACGGTCCTGCACACCCACACCGCCCCACCCCTGACAGTTTCCTGATGTCTGGTAGATCCACGCCATGCGTGGATGGATGTTCCTACCGATTTCGAAATCATCGAATGGAATTGGATTTCATCCACGCATGGCGTGGATCCAAGTGTTGACCAAGGTCCACACCCACCAAAGGCGTCGGGAATCTGTCGAAGGCGGGGTGGGTCCGGTTGCGGGGGCGTGAGCGCCACGGATGGCGCGACCGAGCTTACAGGGACGTACTTGCAGCGTCCCCCGCAACCGGACCCACCCCGCCATCCCACGGAAAGCCGCTGTTGTTGTTGCTGTTGCTGTTGCCCTGGCTTCGGCCTCTGCGGGTGCCGGGCGCAGCCCGGCCGACCCACCCCGTTTGCGCATGTAACCGCTTACAGCAACTTTCCACAAAGGGTCATTTGTACGACACGTCGCTGCCATATTGCGCAGCAACATGCGTCGGCACGTCGGCCGTGCTAAAAATCGCCCCGCCCATCGCTTAGATCGATCCAAGACGACAGCGCGATGGCCCGGAGTTGGGGAGCAAGACAGGACGTGCCGCGTCATCCGCCAGGCGCTCGTTGCATCTGCACGGCGAAGGCAAGATCGGCATCACGAATTAGATCGATTCAAGTTTCCGCGTCAGTCAGTCACCGGATCAATCCAGGAGAGAGGGAGAGATGGCAATGAAGCAATCAACACGTACGCAGGGCCACGACGCGTTGTCGCTGGCCATCGCGCTGGCGCTGGCCGCCGCCGTCGCTCCGCTTGGCGCTTCCGCGCAGCAGGCGGCAACGACCGGCGCGCAGGACGCCACCACCCTGGACAGCGTCCAGGTCACCGGCTACCGCTACGCGATCGAAAAGAGCCTGCAGCAGAAGCGCGACGCCAACGCTGTGGTCGAAGTGATCACCGCCGAGGACGTCGGCAAGTTCCCCGACAAGAACGTGGCCGACGCGCTGCAGCGCGTGCCCGGCGTGGTCATCACCCGCAGCGGTGGCGAAGGCAAGTCGGTCAGCGTGCGCGGCCTCGCGCCCGACCTGACCCTGACCCAGTTGAACGGCAACTTCGTCGCCTCGTCGGAAACCAACAACGAAGCCACCCGCTCGTTCAACTACACCCTGCTGCCGTCGAACATGCTGTCCAGCGCCGAGCTGTTCAAGTCGCCGGAAGCGCGCATCGACGAAGGCGGCATCGGCGGCACGGTGATCCTGCACACCCGCCGCCCGCTGGAGATGGAAGCCAATTCCGGCTACGTCAACCTGGAAGGCACCTCGTCCGATACCAGCCACGACGTCGACCCGCAGGTGTCGGCGCTGTACTCCTGGCACAGCAAGGACGAGCGCTTCGGCGTGCTGGTCGGCGTGACCCAGCAGAAGCGCACCAGCCGCACCATGGAAGCCAGCACCGAGGACTACCAGTGGTACGGCAACAACACCACCGCCCGCGATGCCAACGGCAACCTGCTGGAACAGGACGGCATCCACTACTGGTGGGGCCAGTCCGGCTTCAACAACCAGACCGGCAAGAACTACAGCGAGTTCTTCATGCCGACCTCGGTGAACTTCGCGGTGAAGGAAGAGAAGCGCGAGCGCAAGGGCGGCCAGCTGACCTTCCAGTTCAAGCCGATCGACAACCTGACCCTGACCGCCAATTACTTCCGCTTCGAACTGCAGGGTGATTACACCCAGAACATGCTGAAGGTGCCGGAGTGGAACCTGGCCCGTTACAACCAGGACGGCAACTGGGATGGCGGCCGCCTGCTCAACGGGCTCAGCTTCGACCCCAGCGGCAGCATCGTCACCGGTGCGCAGTACGAAAAGCTGGCCGGCAAGACCTACTACTGCAGTGAAGACGAAGCCGCAGCGGCCGGCATGAAGCCCGGTGGCTGGGGCCCGGACGACTGCACCATCCCCACCCCGCAGCTGACCGGTGGCTACAGCAAGGAAAAGGCGCTCTCGCAGACTGCCGACCTGACCATCGACTGGGACATCAGCCCGCTGTGGAAGGCCTCGTTCACCGGTGGCCGCACCTGGTCCGAAGGTGGCCCGTCGATGAACTTCCGGATGTCGGCCAAGCCGCGCCGCAAGGTCGGCAACCAATGGCAGTCGGGTAACCAGTACACCGCGTGGGACCTGACCGGTACGCCGTCGGTGCAGTTCTCGCCGGACCTGCAGCAGCAGTTGATGGCCGGCATCGCCGAAGTGGATACCGGCTCGACCGATTCGTCGTGGATGCAGACCGAGGTCAAGCAGAACTACTTCCAGGCCGACGTCACCAAGATGTTCGAAGCCGGCTGGCTGGACTCGATCCAGTTCGGCGCCAAGTACCGTGACGGCCAGGTCCACCGCAACACCGGCAACACCTACTGGGTGTGCCCGGGCCTGGATCCGGCCGACTATGACAACAACCGCTACCAGGCCGGTTGCGATCCGACCGCCGGCAATGCCCAGCCGGGCTTCTTCCTGTCCAATCCGATCAGCAACATCACCGGTGGCTTCAACGCCAACGTGTTCCCGGGCATCAACTACCCGGCCTACATCGATTACCTGAACAAGACCTACGGCGGCTCGCATAACCGTACCGAGGAGGACTTCGTCTACGACGTCAACGAGAAGATCTACTCGGGTTACTTCCAGGCCAACTTCCGTACCGACCGCGTGCGCGGCAACGTCGGCGTGCGCGTGGTGCGCACCAAGCAGTTCGCCCAGTCCAGCGATTCGGTCGAGCGCTTCAACGACTACTTCGTGGACAACGCCAGCGGCGCACCGATGAGCTGCGATGATCCGGCCGCCGATCCGAACCTGCGCTGCCAGGGCGGATTCGTGCGCCTGCCGGACAACCAGGTCCGTGACAAGGTCTACACGCTCAGCTCGCTGGACAAGACCTACACCGACTTCCTGCCCAGCTTCAACATCGCCTGGGACATCACCGACAATCTGGTGCTGCGTGGTGCCGCATCGAAGGTGATCGCCCGCCCGAGCTACACCTCCATCGCCTACCCGGGCGGCCTGCGCTACGTCAGCGAGGAATACAGCAACGACCGCCGCGTCGCCGGCGGCACCGACACCCCCGGCTGGTACGGCTCGGGCAGCAACAAGGCGCTGGAGCCGTTCGAGGCCGTGCAGTTCGACCTGGGCCTGGAGTGGTACTTCAAGCCGGGTTCAGTGGCCGGCGTGGCGCTGTTCCGCAAGAACGTCGACAACTTCACCGTGCCGGTGGTGCGCGACCAGCAGATGACCGTTGGCGGGCAATCGGTGACGGTGCAGAAGTATGAAACCCAGGCCAACGGCCGTGACGGTGTCTCGCAGGGTGTGGAGCTGTATGGTCAGTACACCTTCGACTTCGGTCTGGGCGTGCAGGCCAACTACACCTACAACGACACCAACCTGGCTTCGATCGTGCTGGATGGCGAAGAGATCGGTTCCTCGCCGCTGGTGGGCAGCGCCAAGAACCAGGCCAACGTGACCGTGTTCTACGAGAACGAAAAGTTCCTCGCACGCGCCTCGTACAACCGTCGCGGTGAAGTGGTCGGCGGCCTCAACAACGGCCTCACCACCTACACCAAGCCCTACGACCAGCTCGATCTGAACGTGGCCTACAACCTGACTCCGGACTGGACCGTTACCGCCTCGGTGCTCAACGCCACCAAGTCCGAGCTGCGCAGCTATCTGGGCAACGACAGCCAGGCCCGCCTGCTGTCCAACATCTACGCCGGCCGCCAGCTGTACTTCGGCGTGAACTGGAAGTTCTAACGCAGTACCCCCGCCTGCGCGCGGGGACGATCCTCCACGGCAGCCGCGCTGGTACAGGTGGCTGCCGTTTTTTGTTCAGCGTATCGCTTGACCCTGCCATCGTTGGAACGTGCACACTGGCTCCACCCCCAGAGCATCAAAGGAGCTACAGATGGAATTCCATGTGGAAGGCATGACCTGCGGTGGCTGCGCACGCAGCGTGACCAAGGCGATCGAGCTGGTCGACCCGGCAGCGACCGTGTCGGCCGACCCGGCCAGCCGTCGCGTGCAGGTGCAGACCTCGGCCAGCGAAGCGCAGATCGTCGCGGCGCTGAGCGAAGCGGGTTTCCCGCCGCGTACCGCCTGATCACCCTGCCAATTGCATGAACGATGCCCGCCCCGTGCAACTGCCGGGCGGGCATTTTCTTTTCCATCTGTCTTGGTCAGGTCCTGCGCGCGCGCCTGCGTACTGCCCCTGCGGGCGCTGCAACCGGCGCAGCGCCCTCCTCGCCTTCACCCAGCCGCTGCAGGATCGGGCACTCGGGTCGATCATCACCAGCGCAGCAGCTGATCAGCGATTTCAATGTATCGGCCATCTGCCGCATGTTCTCGATGCGCTGTTCCAGGTCATCGATGTGTTGCTCGGCCAGGCGCTTCACATCCGCGCTATGCCGCGACGTGTCGTTCCACAGGCCCAGCAGGTCGGTGATCTCGGCTACCGAAAAGCCGAGATCACGCGCGCGGCGGATGAAACGCAGCCGATGCACGTCGGCCTGCGAATAGGCGCGATAGCCCGCACCGGTGCGGTCAGCCTGCGGAATCAGGCCGATCTGCTCGTAATAGCGGATCATCTTGGCCGACACGCTGGAGGCCTTCGATGCTTCACCGATGTTCATGCAATCGCTCCTTCAGTGGGCCACATGGGACGCGTCCGTCATCGGCGCCTGGAAGCGCCGCAGGCGCAGCGCGTTGCCGAGCACGAACACACTGGACAGGGCCATGGCACCGGCGGCGAACACCGGCGACAACAACACGCCCCATACCGGATACAGCGCACCGGCCGCGACCGGGATCAATGCGGTGTTGTAAGCGAAGGCCCAGAACAGGTTCTGGCGGATGTTGCCGATGGTCGCCTTCGACAGCGCGATGGCATTGGGCACGCCCTGCAGGTTGCCGGACATCAGCACCACGTCAGCCGATTCCACCGCAACGTCGGTGCCGGTGCCGATCGCCAGCCCGACATCGGCCTCGGCCAGCGCCGGCGCATCGTTGATGCCATCACCGACGAACGCGATCTGACCGTAAGCCGCCTTCAGCCGGCGTACCGCCTCCACCTTGCCTTCCGGCAGCACTTCGGCCACCACTTCATCGATGCCGAGCTGGCGGGCGATGGCCTGCGCGGTAGCAGCGTTGTCACCGGTGATCATGGCCACCTTCAGGCCAAGCTGGTGCAGGGCGGCAATGGCGGCCGGCGTACTCGGCTTGATCGGATCGGAAACTGCGATGATCGCCGCCAGGCGGCCATCGAGGGCGGCATACAGTGGCGACTTTCCTTCGTTGCCCAGGCGCTCGGCCAATGCAGCGAACGCACCGATGTCCACGCCCAGCGAACGCATGAAACGATCGGCGCCCACTTCCACGCGTGCGCCATCGACGGTGGCACGCACGCCCATGCCGGTCACCGACTCGAAATCAACCATCTCCGGCAGCGCGATGCCCTGCTCTGTCGCCGCCTCGACGATGGCGCGGGCGATCGGATGTTCCGAGCGCGATTCCACCGCTGCCACCCGGGCCAGTACCTGCGCGCGATCGAAGCCGTCGGCGATCTCCAGGTCGGTCAGCAGCGGGCGGCCTTCGGTCAGCGTGCCGGTCTTGTCCACCGCCACCACCTTGGCGTCCTTCAACAACTGCAGCGCCTCGCCCTTGCGGAACAGCACGCCCATCTCGGCACCGCGGCCGGTGCCGACCATGATCGAGGTCGGCGTCGCCAGCCCCATCGCGCACGGGCAGGCAATGATCAGCACGGCCACGGCGTTGACCAGCGCGAAGGTCAGCGCCGGCGACGGCCCGAAGATCAGCCACACCAGGAACGTAGCGAGGGCCGCCAGCATCACCGCCGGCACGAACCACAGCGTCACCTTGTCGACCACGGCCTGGATCGGCAGCTTGGAACCCTGTGCCTGTTCAACCAGTCGGATGATCTGCGCCAGCATGGTCTGCCCGCCCACCGCCGTCGCACGCAGGGTCAGTGCGCCCTTCTGGTTGACGGTGCCGCCGACCACGTTGCTGCCGGCCGACTTTTCCACCGGGATCGGCTCGCCGGTGATCATCGACTCGTCGACGAAACTGCGACCTTCAGTCACCTCACCATCCACCGGCACGCGCTCGCCCGGACGCACTTCCAGCAGATCGCCCAACAGTACCTCGTTGATCGGGATGTCGACAATGCGACCCTCACGGCTGACGTGCGCCACCTTGGCCTGCAGGTTGACCAGGCGCTTGATCGCCTCTGACGTGCGGCCTTTCGCGCGCACTTCCAGGAAGCGGCCGAGCAGGATCAGCGCGACGATCACTGCCGCCGCTTCGTAGTAGACATTCACCGTGCCCGCCGGCAGCAGGCGCGGCATGAAGGTGGCCACCACCGAATAGCCGAATGCCGCAGCGGTACCCACCGCCACCAGCGAGTTCATGTCCGGCGCCAGGCGCAGCAGCGCCGGGAAGCCCTTCTGGTAGAAGCGCCGGCCGGGAATGGCCAGGACCAGCGTGGTCAGCACGAACTGCAGGTACCAGCTTGCCTGGAGGCCGATCGTGGACATCACCCAGTGATGCATGCCGGGAATCAGGTGCGAGCCCATTTCCAGCACGAACACCGGGGCTGCCAGCACGCTGGCCAGGATCAGGTCGCGTTTCAGCGCCACCCGCTCGGCATCCTTCTTTTCCGCCGCTTCCTCATCGACCTGGGCGACGCCATCAATCGCGTGCGCTGCGTAGCCCACCTTGTCGATCGCCGCCACCAATGCGTCGATGCCGGCGACGCCGCGCACGGTCGCACGTTCGGTGGCCAGGTTGACGCTGGCCTGGCTGACGCCCGGCACCGCCAACAGCGCACGCTCCACGCGGCCGACGCAGGACGCGCAGGTCATGCCTTCCACGGCCAGTTCGGTGGTCGCAGCCGACACCTCATAGCCCACGCTTTCCACCGCCTGGATCAGGGCGTCGCGGTCGACCCGGCCAGAGGAGCGGATGTCCGCACGCTCGGTGGCCAGGTTGACCGACACGCTGGCGACTCCCTCGACCTTGGCCAGGGCCGCTTCGACCCGGCCAACACAGCTGGCGCAGGTCATGCCTTCGATCGGCAGGCTGAGGGTGGAAGCCGTCCCGGGGACGGCGGTAACGCTTGAGGTGCTCATGGCCTGGTTTCCCTGGTTCCATCTGGAGAGATGACCAGCCTAGACCTTGCCATCGTGGGAAGGTCAAATCCACCCCGCCCGGCCAAGGGCCCATCCACGCATGGCGTGGATCTACTGCAAAGCCTGGTTAGAGCCACGCCATGCCTGGCCACCCGGCATCCCGAACGCCCAGTAGAGCCACGCCATGCGTGGCTGCCCGGCATCCCGCACGCCCAGTAAAGCCACGCCAAGCGTGGCCGCCCGGCGTCCCGCGCGCCCAGTAGAGCCACGCCATGCGTGGCTGCCCGTCACCCTGTGGCTGGCGCCGGGTCATGCCCCGGCGCCGCCGTCCCTCAGAACGTGAACACATACTCCAGCGCGAACTCGCGCCCCACCGCTCCCAACAGACGCGTCGGAGCGAAATCGTAGTCGACCTTGTACGGGTCCTTGTGGTTCCAGCTGGTGGCGTTGAACGCGTTGTTCACGTACAGATTGACCTTCATGAACTCGGTCACCTGGTAGCCGACGTTGAAGTTCCAGGTAATGAACGGCCCGACCCGGCCGTAATAGCGCGCCGTCTGCTGCCCGGCGTTCGGGTTCGTATTGGCCGATCCATCCGGACGCGTGGCTGGCTCCAGGCAGTTCAGCGACGGGCTGTCGCTGGGTACGTAGCCATCGGCGAACGGCAGGCAGCCGCCAGGGTTGTCCAGGCGGTCGGTGCCCCAGTGGTAGCGCACACCCGGCACCGAGCCGATGCGGTCGGCATACACGTTCGCGTTCCAGTTTCCTCCCTGCCAGGCCAGGCTCGCGCGCAGCTTGCTGCGCAGGTCACGGTCGCGGCGCTCGGGGTTCGGGTCGTTGGCGTAGCGCTGCTCCTTCGTGGAGATCTGGTTGGTGTAGTTCACCCCCAGCTGGAAGCTGCCCCATGCGGCCGTCTCCAGCCGATAGCGCGCGCTCAGATCGATACCACGCACTTCGCGGCTGGCCAGGTTGAACGGCCCGCGCTCGATCGACACCAACCGTCCGCTGCTGTCACGATTCACCCGGGCCAGGATGCCGGCGCAGTAAGCCTCACCCGCCGGATTCGCCCACGGCGTACCGTCCATGTTCTTGCCGGTCAGGCAGCCGGCCTCGCTGGCCAGCACTTCGTCCGCACCGACGTCGACGATCATGTCTTCCAGCTTGATCGCCCAGTAATCCGCGCTCATCGACAGGTTCGGCAGTACGTCCCAGACGAAGCCGACCGTCCACGAATTGCCGGTCTCCGAGCGCAGCAGCGGCGTACCCCGACGGTTCACGTCGAACGCGTACCAGACATCGGTATTGCCCACGCCGCAGTTGTTGACCAGATACGCGCCGCTCTCGATGCAGCGCAGGCGGTCGTAGGTCAGCACTTCGGAGCTGCTGGCCTGGCCCAGCAGGTAGTGCATGTCCGGCGCGTGGAAGCTGGTCGCGTAGGAGCCGCGCACCAGCAGCGACTCGAACGGACGCCATTCCAGGCCGGCATTCCAGGTGGTTTCCTTCTGGCTGCCGACATCCAGCGCCTCGCCGCCGCCGTCGGCCTTGTAGCTGCCGTAACGGTCGTAGCGTGCCGCAGCGGTGGCGATCAGGCTGTCGGCCAAGGGGATCTTGAACTCGACACCGGCCGAATAGCGGGTGCGCTCACCGCCGCCACGATCCACGTTCTGCAGATCGAAATCGATGCCGGCGCGCGGATCCGGGCTGAGGTGATAGCCCTGCTTCGCTACTTCGGCCACCGCCGCGAACGAGATCGGCCCGGCCCAGCCCTGCAACAGTTCACCGGTGATGTCGGCCGAGGCCTGGTTGACGTAGGAGGACGCGCGATTCTTCGCGACGGTGCCCATCTGCCAGTACTGGTCCGGGGTGATCGGGTTCCACCAGCGCGACTCGTTCAATGCGTAGATGGCCTCACCGTCGCCGGTGGTGCCCAGCCGTGGGCCGAGGAAGAAGTCGTACGACTTCTGTTCGTCCACCACATTCTGTCGCTCCTCAACGCGGTAGTAGGAACGGCCGACCGTAGCGCTCCAGTCGAAGCGATCGGCCAGGCGACCACGCAGGCCTGCGCTGATATCCCACGACAACTCGCGGTTGGTATTGCGCAGCGTGTCCAGGCCACCGACTTCGTCCGGGGTGAACTGGCGCACGCCGAGCACCGGGCGATTGCGGTTGGCGTCCCAGTAATAACCGTTGGCATCGTCGATCAACGAAACACTGGGTGGGTTGGTGCCCCAGATCGCCTCGGACCGGTACACCGCCAGATTGCTCCAGGCCTGCAGGCCGTCACCAAAATCGAAGGTGCCATAGAGATTGCCCGACACGTTCTCCGAGCCACCGGTCAGCAGCCAGTTGGCGTAGTCGGCGCTCATGCCGCACAGGCGGCCGGTGTTGCTCACCGTATTGGCGTTGTAGTTGTAGACCAGCCGATCGGCGGTGTAGTACTCGCCAGCGAATTTCTCGCAGGTGCCGTCCGGCGGTGCCAGGCGCTGGCCTGTGCTCGGGTCGATCAGCGCCAGGCCCGCGGTGGGACGGAAACCGACCTTGCGCTGTTCCATGTTCCAGGACGGGTACAGCGCATCGTCAGCGTCGTCCATCTGCGGCCGGTCGCGGCCGAACAGCGGATCGCGCTTGGTGTACTGCAGGGCGTAGGTCACGCTCCAGTTGTCGCCGGTCTTGCCGCCCGCCCACGACAGATCCCAGGTATCGCGGCCGCCTTCGGTGGAGGTACCACCGCGCACGCGCACTTCGTCGCCGTCGTAGTTGGTCTTCAGGATGACGTTGACCACGCCGGCGATGGCGTCGGATCCATAGATCGCCGACGCGCCGCCGGTCAGCACTTCGATGCGCTCCACGGCAGCGGCAGGAATGTTGCTGTAGTTGGAGAAATTGGTCTCGCCGCCATAGGGCAGCGGGTAGTCGGCCACACGGCGGCCGTTGACCAGCAGCAGGCTGCGGTTGGGGCCCATGCCGCGCAGGTTGAGGCCACTCGCATTGGGCGTGTGCGAGCCCCACTGCGATGCCGCTTCGACGGTGCCGGTCGCTTCGGTCAGGGTCTTCAGGGCGTCGTAGACGGTGACGAAGCCTTCCTTCTGGATCTGTGCGGCGGTGATCACGTTGACCGGGGCAGGGCCCTCGACGCCGGCGCGCTTGATGCGCGAGCCGGTAACGGTGACGGCATCGAGGTCCCTGGTGGAGGACGTAGTCGCTTCCTGTGCGCCCGCTGCGAAGGGCAGCAAGGCAAGCACGAGGGCCTGGGACAGCAGATGACGACGGTTGCGGACGGACTGAGCCATGGGTGGTTGCTCTTGGATGGTGGGCGCGCGGTCGGATGGCGATCCCGGGCGTTGAATCGATCCATCTCGATTCGATCACCCTCCCCTGTGGATCGATCCAAACTAAAGCACAGCTGAACCACGCCCGGCATGCGGCGACGCAGCAACGCGCTGCAACATGTCGCTATCGGCTCCTGGTGTCGAGAGAATTCAACGGGTTGAGAAACATCGCTGAGAGAACTACGCACGAAGCGATGACACGATTGCGACAAACACGCGCGGAACGGTTTTGTCCGTCTTCAACGACTTCAAAGGTCCGGTGGGTCTAGAACAAACCACCCATCGCGGAGCGCGTAGTGGCTCGATGCGTTGCCTCCGGGTCCGATACCCCACCACTCGATGGTGAACCCGTCGTCCTGCCAGGTCACGGAAGAAAAGTCGGATTCACTGCCGGGGCTTCCCGAGTTCAGACTGGCGAGGGACACGGTCTCCAGGCAGCTGCTGATCACTACACTGCCGCGTTCGATGGGCTTCGGCCGGGTCAATTCGTAAACGAACAAATGGATCTCGCGCCCCGCGCCACAGCGGCCCGTCGGATTGGAGGGGTTTGAATCGAACACCTGATACAGCGCCCGAAAGCGTTTGTTTCCAAGCATATGTACGCGAGTGTCGACGAACGCCCCTGTAGCAGAGGGTGCCAGCGTCACCCCGCTCAGCACAGCGCCGGTGCTGCTTCCCTCCGGACCGGCCGCCTTCCAGATCAACACTGGTGGCTGTCCTTCATCTGCAGCTATTGCGGCGATTGGCAGCAGACAGAGAAGTAGCAAGAGCAGTCGAGGCATGCGGAAGGAGGATCGTTGCCACAGGGAGTTGGACCCCACTGTCGACAATCCTTACTTGATCGTCCATTCGGAAACACGGATGCCCCTGCATTCCGCAGTTTGGCGGACGGACTGTCCATCCGCGCATGTCAGAAGCGTCACTTTTCGGCAACGGGTGCGCGTTCGGCAATGGGGTCGGAGCCCTTCTGCGAAGGGATCCGACCCCGGGCGACGGTCAGCCGTCCAACGCCTGCCGCAGTGCGGCCACGGTCGTGGTGGCGGTCTGGCTCCAGTCCGGATCCAAACCGCGCAATGCCGGGTTCTGGAACTGCATGGCGGAGCGCCGCAGGCCCTTGGCCGAGGCGTGAAGTTCGGTACAGCCGCTCCGTCGTGCGACGGCGGCGATATTGGCCGGGCCCAGCCCCGCGCCGGCCATCACACTGATGCGCCCCGCCGCCTGCGTGACCAGACCTGCCAGCACATCCGCGCCGGCCTCGGCGCTGACCTGGCCGCCCGAGGTCAGCACGCGCTGGCAGCCCAGCCCGATCACCTGCTCCAGCGCGGAGGGCAGGTCACGGGCGGCATCGAACGCACGGTGGAAGGTCACCTGCAGCGGGCCGGCCGCCCGCACCAGTTCCAGGCACAGCGGCCAATCGATGTCGCCCTGTTCATCCAGCGCACCGATCACCACGCCGTCGCAGCCCAGCGCGCGGCACTGCGCGATATCACGCAGCATCAGCTCGGTTTCCAGCGCGTCGTAGTGGAAATCACCCGGGCGTGGTCGCACCAGCACGAACAACGGAATCTGCAGCCGCTCGCGGGCTATGGCGATGCTGGCAAACGACGGCGTAGTGCCGCCCTCAGCGAGATTGTCGAACAGTTCGATGCGGTCTGCGCCACCGGCCTGCGCGGCCAACGCCGAAGCCACCGAATTGCTGGCGACCTCCAGCGTGCGGCGCACGTTCACGCCTGCGTGCTCGCATAGATCGACGGCGAGTCGCGCAGGTCATCCTGGCGCTGCGCGTCGCACACTGCGTAGACGAAGCCGCGATGCAGCGCATACGCACCCACCTCGCCCTGCTTGTTCATTGCCAGGAAACAGACCTGCAGCGTGCGGCTGGCTTCGGGGCGCTTGCGCACCACGCGGTCGATCGCCTCGCGGCAGGCCTGTGCCGGCGAGCGCCCCTGGCGCATCAGCTCGACCACCAGGAACGAGGCCGCGTTGCGGATCATCTCTTCGCCCACACCCGAGGCGGTGGCGGCGCCCACTTCGTTGTCCACGTACAGGCCGGCGCCGATGATCGGGCTGTCGCCCACCCGGCCGTGCAGTTTCCAGGCCATGCCGCTGGTGGTGCAGGCACCGGCCAGATTGCCCTTGGCGTCCAGTGCCAGCATGCCGATGGTGTCGTGGTTGTCGCTGTTGCCGGGTAGACCGCGGCGCTCGGCATTGATCTGCGGCGCGTACTTCTCGGTCTTCAGCCATTCGCGCCACGCCGCTTCGGCCTTCGGGGTCAGAAGGTGCTGGCGCTCGAAGCCCTGCTGCACGGCGAACTGCTGGGCGCCCTCGCCCACCAGCAGCACGTGCGGGCTTTTCTCCATCACTTTGCGGGCCACCGACACCGGATGCAGGATGTCGACCAGCGCAGCGACCGCGCCACAGCGGCCGTCACCATCCATGATGCTGGCGTCCAGGCTCAGCACGCCGTCGCGGTCCGGGTTGCCGCAATGGCCGACGGTGGGGTTGCACAGCTCGCTTTCGGCCCAGCGTGCACCGGCTTCCACCGCATCCAGCGCACTGCCGCCCTGCGCCAGCACCTTCCACGCGGCCTGGTTGGCCGGCACGCCGAAGTCCCAGGTCGATACCACCTTGGCCCCGCCCTGCGTGCGCGCCTTCACCACCGGCAACGCTGCCACACCCGCGGCCAGTGCACCGGCCTGCAGGAACTGCCTGCGATCCACCATCTTCGCCTCCGTCTGCATGCTGCGCCCGCCGGCCCGATGCCGGCAGCGCCGATCAATCGTGCGCGGGCGTCCGCGCTGCGTGCCAGGCCGCTGCACCGAGCACGCCCAGCTGGCCATGTTCCACCCGCCACACCGGCACCTGGCGCAGCACGTCGGTCAGCACACCTTTGTTGAGGAAGCGCTCACGGAAACGGCCGTCGGCCAGGAAGTCCTGCACATGGGTGGAAATGCCACCGGCCAGGTACACCGAGCGCGCGCCGACGGCGATCGCTGCGTCACCGGCCAGGCTGCCCAGCCACGCGCAGAACACCTGCAGGGTTTCCACTGCCAGCGCATCGTCGCCTTGCCGCGCAGCCGCGATCAGCGCTTCGGTGCTGGTCCATTGCGGCGCCACGCCGCGCAGTTCGCACAGGCAGGGGTACAGGTTCATCAGGCCGCTGCCGGACAGCACGCGTTCGTTGTCCACGTGCGGCCAGCGCTGCAGCAACTGGCCCAGCACGTGCAGTTCCAGCGCGTTGCCGGCGCCCAACGCAGCGTGGCCGATCTCGCTGGCCAGCACCGGGCGCTCGCCATCGGCGAAGCGCAGTGCCGCACCCAGGCCGGTGCCCGGCCCGAGCACCAGCGCCGGGAAGGTCTTGGCCGGATCGGCGTCGCCGTTCAGCGGCACCAGCGTATCGGCCTGCAGGTACGGAATGGCCAGCGCCACCGCTTCGAAATCATTGATCAGCTGCAGGTCGGGCAGGCCCGAATCGCGGCGCGTTGCCGACAGCGATACCGTCCACGGCAGATTGGCGTTGATCAGGGTGTCGCCGTCGAGCAGGCCGGCGATGGCCACCACCGCACTGGCCATCGGCTGGCCGAGGCTGGCGGTGAAATCGGCGAGGATCGCCGCCAGGCTGGGGTGGTCGGCACAGGCGTAGGTGCGGTAGCTGCCCAGCCGCGGCGCCTGCCCCGGCAGGGTCTCGGCCAGCGCCAGACGGGCGAAGGTACCGCCGACATCGGCGACGACCAGGCTGCGTGGAACGCCGCTGCGGGCGGGGTCGGATGGAACCGGAGACGCTGCTGCAACGTTCACGCTGGCCTGCTTGGATCGATTGAATCGTGCCGATTCTCAGGCATCGGCCGTCCTTTGCCTAGCGCGGCGATGCCGCCGCCCGGGCTCACATGCCTTCCTGCTCGGCCACCTGCACGCCGTCCACCAGCACCCGCAGGCGCTGCGGGCGGAACCCGGCGAACAGCAGCGGCCGGGTCCGCTCCACCAGCACTTCGTGGCCGGCGATATGACGCTGCCACGACTGTACCAGCGAGAACGAGAAGTGCGTGCCCGGATGCAGCGGATGCTGCACCCAGACCTTCTCGCTGGCGCTCTGCAGCATCATCGCGCCGGTGAACCAGTGGCGGCTGAGGGTGACCGGCGTGGTGCCGGCCATGAAGCGGATATCCATGCTGCGTCCTTTCGTGATGGAAGTGCGTGAGGACAGCCCTGCCCGCGCTCAGGGCTGCGCGGTCTGCAGGCTGTAGCTGGTGCTGGCGGTGAATACCGCACCATCGGGCTGGGTGGAACGCACCTCGACCTTGTGGCTGCCCACGGCCAGATCGGTCGGCAACGCACCACGCCACAGGTGCGGCGAAGCGGTGGCTTCCGGCGAACGGTCGTAGCCGCGCAACGTCGAGGCCAGATCGTCGGCGACGTTCTCCACCATGAGCCGCGGATCAGCCTGGCTGACCTGCTTCATCGGCTGCCAGGCGCCACCATCGACGCGGTACTCGACCACGCTGGCGTCCTCGCCCATGTAGACGTTGGCGTAGATGCCCCACGCCGGGTACGCGCCCTTGCGCAGCACCTTCGGCGCATGCAGGCCGATCTGCTCGCTGGCGGCTGCACCGGCCACCCGGTACTGCAGGCGGTAGCTGCCATTGCCAGCCACGTCCAGCAGCGCATAGCCCTTCGGCGTGCCATCGCTCATGGTGCTGTCCGGTACGCCGGCGGCATTCTTCACACCCGACCAGAACGCACCGCAGTTGGCACCGACGTTGTACTCGTGCAGCGGCCTGGCACCCTGCCAGCCGTCAGCCTTGCCGTGGTAGACGTGCTGCTGGGTGTGGCTGTGGCCACTGAGCACCAGCACGTTGCGGAAGTCCTTCAGCAGGTCGAACAGGCGTTGGCGGTCGGCATGGCGGAAGGTCTCGCGCCCCGGTGCCGCGTCGAACAGCGGAATGTGCATGCCCAGCACCAGCAGGCGGTCCTTGTGCAGGCCCTTCAGATACGCAGCCAGGAAGGCGAACTGATCCTCGCGCAGGCCGCCGACATACTTCGGCTTGGCAGTGGGGTCGTACACCACGTCGTCGAGGAACACGAAGCTGGCGCCGCCCTCTTCCACCGCATAGGTATCGGGGCCGTAGATGTTGCGCCAGCTGTCCAGCGAATGCGCGTCATTGGCCGCGTCGAAATCCAGGTCGTGGTTGCCGGGCACGTGGAACCACGGCACGCCGAGTTCGGTGGTGACCTTGTTGATCGCCGGGTACAGGGTCAGGTCGTCGTTGACGATGTCACCCAGCGTGGTACCCAGACGCGCCTTGGTCTGCCCCACCAGCGGCGCCACGATCGACTGCTGGTAGTAGCCGATGTCCTGCAGGCTGGCGGTCTGCGAATCGGTGAACACCAGCATCTGGAAGCCACGGCGGCTGTCATGCCGGTCGTTCTGCAGCGCGAAGTCCCAGTTGCGGGCGACGTCACTGGTGGCCGCAATGCCGCCGTACTTCAGCGCAGGGGAACCGTTCGGCCGGTAGTGCCGCCAGAACGACGGCAGGCCGTCGGCGGCCTTCGGGAAGGAATAGGCATCAGGCTTGATCACGAAGACCGTCTGGCCGTCACGCACCGGCAGGCTGTAGCTGCCGTCGGCAGCGGTCTTGACGATGGTTTCGCCATTGGACACCTGCACGCCGGCCAGGCCCGGATCGGTCGCACCGCGGCCCGGCTTGCCGTCTCGCTCCAGATAGACCTTGCCGCTGACCACGGTGTCCGCGGCCCAGGCCGGCGAGGTCAGCAACAGGCAGCACAGCCAGGCGGCAGGCAGTTTCATGGGGGCGGTCCGGGAAAAAGAAGACGCCATATTGTAGGTGCGGACCGTTGGTCCGCACACCTTGTTCAACGATGGCGCTTTTCCAGCACGTCGCGCGCATCTTCCAGCGACAGCCCGCGCGCGCGCAGCAGCACCAGCAGGTGGTACAGCAGGTCCGAGGCCTCGCCCAGCAGTGCCTCATCGTCCTGCGCCACCCCGGCCAGCGCCGTCTCCACGCCTTCCTCGCCCACCTTCTGCGCGATACGGCGGATGCCGCCCTCGAACAGCGACGTCGTATAGCTGCCGGAAGGACGCAGCGCCTCACGTACCGCGACCAACTGGTCCAGGCCGCCAAGGAAGTCCTTCGGCGCACCATCGAAACAGCTCTCCGCCCCGGTGTGGCAGGTGGGGCCTGCCGGGCGTGCCAGCACCAGCAGCGTATCGGCATCGCAATCGACGCTGATCGACTGCACCGCCAGCACATTGCCGGACTGCTCGCCCTTGGTCCAGAGACGCTGCTTGCTGCGGCTGAAGAAGGTCATGTGGCCGATCGCCAGCGTCGCCGCCAGCGACTCGGCGCTGACGTAGCCCAGCATCAGCACCTGCAGGGTGTCGGCGTCCTGCACCACGGCCGGCAACAGCCCATCACCCTTGTCCCAGTCCAGCGTTTCCAGCGCCTGCGGCGACGGCCGCACATCAATAGACATCTCGTACCTCGATCTGCTGCTCGCGCAGGTAGCGCTTCAAGTCGGCAATGGCGATGGCGCCACTGTGGAACACACTGGCCGCCAGCGCACCGTCAACGTCGGCCTGGTCAAAGGCCTGGGCGAAGTGCTCCATCGCACCCGCACCACCGGAAGCGATGAGTGGCACCTGGCACAGCGCACGCGCCTGCCGCAGCTGCTCCACGTCATAGCCGCGGCGCACGCCATCGCTGTCCATGCAGTTCAGCACGATCTCGCCGGCACCCCGGCGCTGCGCCTCGACGATCCAGTCCAGCGTGCGCAGCGGCACCGCCTGGGTCTTGTCCGGATCGCCGCTGAAACGGCGCACGCGCCACTGGCCGTCGGCCTCGCGCACGGAGTCGACACCCACCACCACGCACTGCACCCCGAATTCCTCAGCCAGTTCGCTGATCAGTTCCGGGCGACCGAGCGCGGGCGAGTTGATCGATATCTTGTCCGCACCCGCGAACAGCACGCGGCGCGCCGTCTCCACGCTGTCGATGCCACCGGCCACGCAGAACGGGATATCGATCAGGCGCGCGATGCGTTCGATCCAGGCCACGTCCACCGAGCGTGCCTCCGGGCTGGCGCCGATGTCATAGAACACCAGCTCGTCGGCGCCCTGGTCGCGATAGCGCTGGGCCAGTTCGGCGATGTCCCCCATGTCGACGTGATCGCGGAAGCGCACGCCCTTGACCACGCGGCCATCGCGTACGTCCAGGCAGGGAATGATGCGGCGGCTCAGCATGCCAGCGCCTCCGCCAGGTCCATCCGCTGTTCCAGCAGGGCCTTGCCGAGGATCGCGCCGCCACAACCAGCGGCCTGTGCGGCAGCCACATCGGCCACGTCGCGGATACCACCCGACGCCTGTACCGCCACGCCCGGCAGCAACGCCGCCAGATGCTGGTACAGGCTGATGTTGGGGCCGGCCAGCATGCCGTCGCGGGCGATGTCGGTGCACAGCAGGTGGCGCATGCCGGCCTGCGCGTAGCGTTCGGCCAGGGCATCCAGGGTCACCCCCGCGTTTTCGGTCCAGCCGTGCACCGGCAACTGCCACTGCCCCTGCGCGTCCTGGCGCGCATCGAGGGCGATGGTCAGCCGTTCCGGGCCGAACTCGGCCAGCCAGCCGATCACCTGTTCGGGCTCGCGCACCGCCAATGACCCGATCACCACGCGGCTGGCGCCGGCATCGAGGATGCGCGCCACGTCGTCGCGGCCACGCACGCCGCCACCGGTCTGCACCTGCAGCGGGGTCTGCGCACGGATCGCGCCCAACAGCGGCGCCAGCGTATAGCCACCGGCACGTGCAGCATCCAGGTCGACCAGGTGCATCCACTGTGCGCCCTGCGCGGCGAACACCTGCGCACGCGGCAATGGATCGTCGCCATAGTGGGTTTCCTGCGCGTAGTCACCCTGGCGCAGCCGCACGACGCGGCCATCACGGATATCCAGCGCGGGATAGACGATGAAACTCATGCAGCGGTGCCCTCAAGGAAATTGCGCAGCATCAGCGAACCGGTATCGCCGGACCGCTCGGGATGGAACTGGGCGCCGAAGTAGCGGCCCTGCTCGACAACGGCGGTGAACAGGCCGCCGTGATCGCAGGCGGCGACGGTATGGCTGTTCAGCGGTGCAGCGTAGCTGTGCACGAAGTACGCACTGGCGCGCTCGGGCACCCCCTGCAGCAGCAGCGACGGGCGCAGCGGCAGCAGCCGGTTCCAGCCCATGTGCGGCACGCGGATGCCACAGGCCGGCACCAGCTTGCGCACCACCCCGGGGATCAATCCAAGCGTATCCACCCCGGCCTCTTCGGAGCGATCGAACAACAGCTGCATGCCCAGGCAGATACCCATCAGCGGCACCTGCAGCTGGCGCAGCGGCTCGACCAGTCCCTGCGCATGCAGGCGCTGCATGCCGGGGCCGGCCGCACCGACGCCGGGCAGGATCACCCGTTGCGCGCCGGCCAGGCCCACGGGGTCGCGGACCAGGCGCACCGTAGCACCGAGCCGCTCCAGTGCGTAGCGCACCGAGCCCAGGTTGGCGCCGCCGGCATCGATCAGCACGACCTCGCTCACAGCGCCCCCTTGGTGGTCGGCAACGCGGTGCCCTGCCGCGCAAGCGCCGGCCGCAACGCGCGTGCCAAGGCCTTGAAGCAGGCTTCGACCTTGTGGTGGTCGTTGTCGCCGCGCACCTGCAGGTTGAGGTTCAGGCCGCTGGCATCGCACAGCGAACGGAAGAAGTGCGGGACCAGCTCGGTCGGCATGTCGCCCACACGCTCGCGCTTGAACTCGCCTTCGAACACGAAATACGGGCGGCCACTGAAATCCAGCGCAGCACTGGCCAGGGTTTCGTCCATCGGCAGGGTGAAACCGTAGCGGCCGATCCCGCGCTTGTCCCCCAGCGCTTCGCGCAGGGCCTGGCCCAGCGCCAGGCCGGTGTCTTCGATGGTGTGGTGTTCGTCGATGTGCAGGTCGCCCTCGGCGCGGATGTCCAGCGCGAAGCCACCGTGCTTGCCGATCTGTTCCAGCATGTGGTCGAAGAATGGCAGGCCGGTGTGGATGTGCGCATCACCGGCGCGATCCAGATCCAGTTCGACACGGATCTTCGTTTCCCTGGTATTGCGCTGGACCACCGCCGTACGCGGCGCATCGGCCAGTGCGTGGGCGATGCCCGGCCAGTCCCACTCGCCGCCGAACTGCTCGGTGCGCAGTTGGAACCCACGGATGTTGAGGTTGTCGGCGAACTGCAGGTCGGTGATGCGGTCGCCGACCATGCCCGAGCGCGCCCAGTCGATGCTGCGATCCTGCAGGTAGGCGGTCATCAGGCCGATGCCGGGCTTGCGGGTCGGTGCGTTCTCGTGCGGCCAGCTGGCGTCGACCAGCACATCGCGGAAGACGATGCCCTGGCTTTCGAAGATCTGCAGCATCAGGTCGTTCGGGCCATCGAAGCTGGCGCGCGGATAGCCTTCGCTGCCCAGGCCATCCTGGTTCGTGACGATCACGAACTGGTAGCCGGCATCGCGCAGCTTCAGCAGTGCCGGGATCACCTGCGGCACGAAGCGCAGCTTCTCGTAGGCATCGATCTGGAAATCCGCCGGCTCCTCGATCAGGGTGCCATCGCGGTCGATGAAAAGGATGGGGGTCATGCCGCGGCCCTCCGTGCCGACAGGGCCGCAAGCACGCGGTCGTTCTCCTCGGGGCTGCCGACGCTGATGCGCAACGCATCGCCCAGCTGCGGCGCAGCGCGCTGGTCGCGCACCACCACGCCAGCGGCGAGCAGCGCGTCGAACGCGGCCTGGGCATCGGCAAAGCGGACCAGCAGGTAGTTGCCGGCTGAGGCGTACACTCGGCGCACGCCGGGGAACCCTGCCAGCGCGGTACGCAGGCGCTCGCGCTCGGCAATGACCGTGGCCACGCGTTCGGCGGTGCGTGCCAGCGCGGCCGGCTGCAGTGCCTGCACGGCCAGCTCGGCGCACGGCGTCGGCACCGGGTATGGCGCCTGGCAACGACGCAGCACGGCAATCAGTTCCGGCGCGGCGATCAGGGTACCGATGCGCGCCGCAGCCAGTGCGTGCGCCTTCGACAATGTGCGCAGCACCGCCAGGTTGGCGTGCGCGGCCAGCAGCGAGGTCGCCGAGGCGCGCTGCGCGTACTCGACATAGGCCTCATCCACCACCACCAGCGCCTGCCCACGCAGGGCAACGGCCACGCGCTCGATCTCCGCCAGCGCGATATCGCTGCCGGCAGGATTGGACGGCGCGCACAGGAAAACGAGCTTGGCGCCCTGCCCCTTGGCAGCGGCAATCACCGCATCCAGATCCGTGCGCAGGCCCTCGCCATCATCAATCAGCGGCACTTCAATCAACGGCGCACCCTGCAGACGCGCGCAGACCGCGTACATGCCGAATACCGGCGGCGTCACCAGCACGCCATCGCGGCCCGGCACGCACAGGGCGCGCACCAGCAGATCGATCGCTTCGTCGCTGCCACGGCCTACCAGCAGCTGTGGCGGCTGCACGCCGTACAGCGACGCCAGCGCTTCACGCAGCGCAGCCGGTTGCGGCTCCGGGTAGCGGCGGCTGCCGCCGGTGGCATCGGCCGGATTGGCCCACGCCGATTCGTTTGCGTTCAACCACACTTCACCCTGCACAGCGCTGCTGCGCGCCGAACTGTAGCCGGCGAAGGCCTGCAGATCCGAGCGCACCAAGGCCAGCACGCCGTCGATGTCCGCGCTCATGCGGCCACCTCCATGCGCAGCGCCACCGCACGTTCGTGCGCGTCCAGCCCTTCGGCGCTGGCGATGATGCGCGCGCAGCCACCGATCGCGGCCAAGCCGGCGGCACTCGCGCTCTGCACGCTGATCAGGTTCTGGAAACTGGCCACGCTGACACCGCTGTAGGCACGCGCGGCACCGGCGGTGGGCAGCACGTGGTTGGTGCCGCTGCAGTAGTCGCCCAGGGCTTCCGGCGTGTAGTCGCCGAGGAACACCGAACCGGCCGCCTGCACCTGGTCCAGCCAGCCGCGCGGTTCACGCATGGCCAGGATCAGGTGTTCGGGCGCGTAGCGGTTGCTGATCGCAAACGCATCCGCCAGCGATTCCACCTGGATCAACTGCGACGCCGACAGTGCCTGGCGGGCGATGTCCTGACGCGGCAGCAAGGCCACCTGGCGTTCCACTTCAGCCTCGACGGCGGCCAGCATCGCCGCGTCATCGGTCAGCAGCAGTACCTGCGAATCCGGGCCGTGCTCGGCCTGCGACAGCAGATCGGCAGCGACGAACGCCGGATTGGCGCCGGCATCGGCAATCACCAGCACTTCCGACGGACCGGCTGGCATGTCGATGGCGGCGGCACCGTCCTGTGCCACCTGCTGCTTGGCCTCGGTGACGAAACTGTTGCCCGGCCCGAACAGCTTGTCGCTCGCCGGGATGCTCCCGGTGCCATACGCCATCGCCGCGATTGCCTGCGCACCGCCCAGCTTGAACACACGTTGCACGCCGGTCAGGCGCGCGGCCACCAGCACTGCAGGATCGGCCGTACCGTCGGCACGCGGCGGCGTGCACAGCACGACCTGCGGGCAACCGGCCAGCTGCGCCGGCACGCCCAGCATCAGCGCGGTGGACGGCAACGGCGCACTGCCGGCCGGTACGTACAGGCCAACGCGACCGATCGGCCGCAGCATGCGCTCGCAGACCACACCCGGCGCGGTTTCCACTGCATAGCCCTGGCCCATCCCCGCCTTGTGGAAGCGGGTGATACGCTCCGCCGCCTCGACCATGGCCTGGCGCAAGGCGGCCGGCACGGCGGCTTCGGCGGCAGCGAACTCGCTGTCGCAGACTTCGAAATCCTGCAGGTCCACGCCATCGAAGCGCGCGGTGATCGCGCGCAGTGCGACGTCACCCTGTGTACGTACCTGCGCGATCAGCGCGGCCACCGCATCACGGGTCTGCTGCGCCACGGTCTGCACCGGGCGGGTCAGCGCCGCGCTGCGCGCGGCCTCATCAAGTTGCGACCAGATAAGACGATTCATGCCAGCGACCGCTCCACGCTCAGTACCATCAGGCCCTGGGCGCCGGCGCGCTCCAGTTCTTCCATGCGCTGCCAGGTCAACGGGCCGGGGCACATGGTCTGCAGGCGCAACGCACCGCCATCGGCAGGCAAACGCACCAACGGTTCGGCATCGGCCAGCAGCTGTGCCAGCGCGTCGACGCGGTCCTCGCTGGCGCGGAACATCAGCAGCTTGCGGTCCTGCCGCTGCACCACCCCGTCCAGGCGACGCAGCAGCATGCTGCGCAGGGCGCCACGGGCATCATCGGGAACGCGCACCGCACCGGCCAGCACGGCTTCGCTGTCGAGCAGGTTGTGCACCGGGGTGAGCTGGTTGGCACGCAGGGTGGCGCCGCTGGAGACCAGGTCACAGATCAGGTCGGCGGTGCCCAGGCGCGGCGCGATCTCCACCGAGCCGGACAGCTCCACCACCTGCGCATCCACGCCCTGCGCGGCCAGCCACTGCGTGAGGATGGCCGGGTAGCTGGTGGCGATGCGGGTGCCGGCCAGTTGCGCCGGCCCCTGCCATTGCCACTCTTCCGGCACCGCCAGCATCAACCGGCACTGACCGAAACCCAGCCCACGCAGCGCGTGGTAGCTATCCGGCAGGCCGATCTGGCGACGTGCAGCGGCCTGCTCCTCCAGTTCGTTGCGGCCGACGATGCCGAGGTCGCAGACGCCATCGGCAATCAGGCCGGGGATGTCGTCGTCGCGCACCAGCAACAGGTCCACCGGCAGCGACTCGCCGTAGCAGAACAGCTTGTCGCGGCTCTCGCGCCAGCTCAGGCCACAGGCGCTGAGCAGGTTGCGGGCGGGTTCGGCCAGCCGGCCACTCTTCTGGATGGCGATACGCAGCCGGTCTCGCGCCGGCGCTGCCTGGGTTGCACTCATGGGGGAGGTCTCGAAGTTCGGAACGGGGCGCGGATCAGCGCGAAGCAAGTCGGTCGACGGCGGCGGCATAGCCTCGATGGCCATGCTCGAGCGTGCGTGCCACCCGTCCGGTGGTGGTCACGCTGACGCCGGTGCGCTCGTGGATCTCGCGGTACGGCACGCCCTGCTGCAGCAGCGGCACCACCTTCCAGCGGTCGGCCATGGCTTCCAGCTCGGCCGGCGTGCACAGGTCACGCAGGAAGGCGACCACCTGTTCCGGCTCGCGCAGGGCGGCAAAGGCCTGGGCCAGGGCGTCCAGATCGGCTTGCGGGTCTTTGGCGGCGATGTCGGGGCGGGCTTTCACGGGCAGGACTCTTGCATCAATGTAATAGCGTGTTAGTACATTAACGCATTCTTGCGCGCTGCGTCAAATCGTGGGCTTTGGGGGTACGGCAGGGCTGCGCCCTGCACCCGCAGAAGCCGAAGCAACGTCAAAAGCTGGTTTCCTGAGGATTTGCGGGGCGGGTCCGGTTGAGGGGGACGCTGCAAGTACGTCCATGTAAGCTCGGTCGCCGCATCCATGCGGCTCACGCCCCCTCAACCGGACCCACCCCGCCTTCGACAGTTGGCCGCGATCTGGTGGATCTCGCCGGGAAAGTGATCGAGAACGGCTTTTGTAGAGTCGAGCCATGCTCGACTGCTCTTCGTATAGGCACGCGAAACGCCCACCAATGGTGGGCGTTCTGCTTTCAAATAAAGAGCCTGGCCCGACTCAGGGCTCGCAGTGAACCTCCGCCTGCAGCGCGCCGCGCCGCAGGCATTCGCCGAACAGGCTGCCCTGCCGGCTGGGATGGGACTGCAGGTTCTGCAGCGCTCCTGCCCGGCCCGGGCACGCCCGCTCGGCCAGGGCCTGCAGATCCCGCTCCAGCTGCGCCCGGTCGATCACATGGCAGCGATCAACCACCAGCTGGTACTGCGCCGGGCCGATCCGGGTGCTGCGCAGCACCGGATCGCTCTGGCAGCCCGCCAGCAGGAGCAGCATCAGCGCCCCTGCTGCGGCGGGCTTCACGCCATGACCCGCGACTGCTCCAGCTCCACCTGCAGGGTGCTGGCCAGTTCGTCGCGCGAGATCTCGAACTGCTGCTCGCGCAGCAGGTCCTTCACCGCCACCACGCCGCGCGCCAGTTCGTCTTCGCCCGCCAGCACCACGAAGCGGATACCCGCCTTGGCCGCGTACTGGAACTGCTTGCCGATCTTCTTCGGCTCCATCTGCACTTCGGTGTTGATGCCACCGGCGCGCAGGCGGCGGGCAATGTCCAGCGACTGCGGCATGCCCTGCTCGTCCATCAGCGCCACCAGCGCCTGCACGCTGCTGGCCTCGATGCCCTCGATCAGGCCGGCTTCGCGCAGCTGCCAGAACAGGCGCGACAGGCCGATGGAAATGCCCACGCCCGGCAGCTTGGACTTGCTGTAGTGGCTGGCCAGGTCTTCATAGCGGCCGCCGGAACAGATCGAACCGATCTGCGGGTGGTCGGTCAGCGTGGTCTCGTACACCGTGCCGGTGTAGTAATCCAGGCCACGGGCGATGGAGAAATTCAGGCAGTACGCGGTTTCCGGAACGCCCAGCGCCTGCACCAGCTGCAGCACTTCGCGCAGCTCGGCCACGCCGGCACGCAGGATCTCCGACGAACCGGCGCCGGCTTCCAGTGCCGCCAGCTGCGCCAGCGCATCGGCATGACCCTGCGAACGCACGGCGACGAAGGCCAGGATCTTCTCGACCTGCTCGGCCGGAATGCCGAAGCCCTCGCCCACCAGCGTCTCGCGCACGTAGTCGGGGCCACGCTTGTCCAGCTTGTCCACTTCGCGCAATACCGCCAGCTGGCGCTCGCCCTCGGCCACACCCAGGCTTTCGAAGAAGCCGCGCAGCAGCTTGCGGTTGTTCAACTGGATGCTGAAGTCACCGATGCGCAGTTCGGCGAACACCGCGTGGATGACCGCCAGCACTTCGGCGTCGTAGCGCACGCTCAGGCTGTCCTTGCCGATCACGTCGATGTCGCACTGGTAGAACTCGCGGAAGCGGCCGCGCTGCGCACGCTCGCCGCGGTACACGCGCTGCATCTGGTAGCGACGGAACGGGAAGGTCAACTCGTGTTCGTGCTCGGCCACGTAACGCGCCAGCGGCACGGTCAGGTCGAAGCGCAGCGCCATCTCCGGCAGCGAACGGTCGCCGGATTCGGCGGCGTTGGCCAACGCGCCGGTGGACTGCACGAAATACACCTGGCGCTCGGTCTCGCCGCCGGACTTGGTCAGCAGCACATCGGACAGCTCGAACACCGGCGTCTCCACCGGCAGGAACCCGAAGCGCTCGTAGTTGCGGCGGATGACGTCCAGCATGCGCTGGAACGCAATCTGCTCGCGCGGCAGCAGTTCAAGGGTGCCGGGCGGGGTACGGGGCTTGATCACGGGCGGAACTCCTGCGGGAACGGGGACGTGGGAGGGGGCGACATTCTAGCGCCCCACATCGCGTGGCCGTGGAATACGGGGTCCAACGGCCGCTTGAAGTATCATAAAGCCCTCCCCCGCCCGCGATACGCCCACGCAACATGTCCCGGCCTTCCGGCGCTCCGCCCGCCACCAACGACCCCGCCGCGCCGTCCTGCGCCACGCTGGACTGCCTGCACTGCTCGGTACGCCACCTGGCGGTGTGCTCTGCGCTGTCGCCCGATGAGGTGCAGGCCCTGGAACAGGTGACTGTGTCGCAGCAGGTGACGATGGGCAGCACCCTCGCCCGCAGCGGCGAAGAGCGCCAGCATGTCTATACATTGACCGGCGGCGCGCTGCGGCTGGTACGCACGCTTGCCGACGGCCGCCGCCAGATCAATGGCTTCGTGCTGCCCGGCGATTACCTGGGCCTGAGCGGCAGCGACCACCATCGCTACGACATCGAGGCCATCGCCGACAGCCGCGTGTGCCGCGTCGCCCTGCCGCAGATGAAGGGCCTGCGTGCCCGTTATCCGCACCTTGAGCGCAAGCTGCTGCAACGCGCCTGCCAGGAACTGGATGCCGCGCAGGATGCCGCGCTGGCATTGGCGCGCCTGCAACCGGCGGAAAAACTCGCTGATTTCCTGCTTCGCCTGGCCGCGCGCGAGGCCAAGCTGGGCGGCGATGGCCTGCGCGTTTCGCTGCCGATGGGCCGCGGCGACATTGCCGACCATCTGGGCCTGACCATGGAGACGGTCAGCCGCACCTTCACCAAGCTGCGCCAGCAGGGCCTGATCGCCCTGCCCCATCTGAACGTCGTTGAGATCCTCGACGAGGATGGCCTGCGCAGTCTGGCCGGTGAAGTGCTGGGCTGAGTGCCCGATCGGTATCGGGTTGCCGGCCAGCGGCCGGCAACCACGCAGACGCCTCCGTCAACGCAACAACACCCCGCGCAACGCTGGGTAATCGGCCGCCAGCGGCTCGGCATGCGCTGGACGCTGCAGCAGCGCGTCCAGTGCCGGCGGCACCGCCACCGCTTCGCCGATCAACGGTTCAACCACCGCCTCGAACTTGGCCGGGTGCGCGGTAGCGACCACTGCCCAATCGCCCTTGGCGCCGCCCGCGCGCAGGTCCTGCAGCACCTTCACCGCCGTGGCCGTGTGCGGGCAGAACAGCTCACCGTCGCTGGCATGGGCACTGGCGATGGTCGCGCGGATGGTCACGTCATCCACTGCGAAGGCGCGGAACGCTGCACGCAATTCGGCGTCGTCGCCGTGGTACAGCCAGCGCAGCCGCTCGAAATTGCTGGGCGCGCCGACGTCCATGGCGTTGGCCACGGTCGCAATGCTGGACGCGGGCTGGT
The DNA here is from genome assembly GCF_002750935.1 of Stenotrophomonas sp. LMG 10879. NCBI lineage: Bacteria > Pseudomonadati > Pseudomonadota > Gammaproteobacteria > Lysobacterales > Lysobacteraceae > Stenotrophomonas > Stenotrophomonas sp. LMG 10879. The sequence continues at coordinate 35,876 of NZ_PEJT01000001.1, read as the reverse complement.
ACGGGTCGCCACCGAAGTAGCGTGGCAGCACCGCATTGGCATTGGTCGCCAGCACGATCTGCCCGATCGGCACGCCCAGCGCGCGTGCCAGCACCGCCGCCATCGCGTTGCCGAGATTGCCGGTCGGCACCACCAGGTTCAAGCGCCGCTGATGCTGCGCGTGATGGCTCAGTGCCGCGTGCGCGTAGTAGCTCATCTGCGGCAGCAGCCGGCCCAGGCTGATGCTGTTGGCTGAACTCAGCGGTACCTGTGCCTGCAGATCGCGATCGGCCAGTGCCTGCTTCACCATCGCCTGGCAATCATCGAACGAACCGGCCACCCGCAGCGCCTGGATGTTGTCGCCGAAGCAGCCGAGCTGATGCGCCTGTCGCGGCGATACCCGCCCATCTGGGTACAGCACCACCACGCGCACACCCGGCTGCTGGTGGAAGGCTGCCGCGACCGCCGCGCCGGTGTCACCGGAGGTGGCCACCACGATGGTCAGGTCGCGCTCCTTGCCGGTCTGCAGCCGCGACAGCACGCCGGCGAGGAAACGCGCACCGATGTCCTTGAACGCCGCCGTCGGCCCATGGAACAGCTCCAGCACGTGATCACCACTGTTGCCCAGCGCACTCAACGGCACGGGGAAATCGAAGGCCTCACGGCAGATCGATGGCAAGGCATCGGCCAGCGCATCCCCGTCGAAGAAAGGCGCCAGCAGGTCTGCGGCGGTGTCGGCCAGGGTCGCACCGGCCTGCAGCGTGCGCGGTGCCGGCAGCACCTGCGGCACGTACAGCCCACCATCGGGCGCAAGACCGGCGGCGATGGCCGCACTGAGTCCAACAGCCGGCGACTGGCCACGGGTCGAAACAAATTGCATGGGATCGATATCCGGTAGGGAGGAAGAAGTCAGCACAAACGGGCTCCGGCTGCATCCAGCGGCGAGACCCAGGCATCGCTGTCGAAACCGGCCGCGGCGAACGCCGCACGCACGGGTTCCGCTGCCGCGCGCGCCTGGTCGGCATCTTCAAACCAGGCGAATACGCTGGGCCCGGCGCCGGAAATGCCTGCGCCCATCGCACCTGCCGCCAATGCCGCATCGCGCGCCGCGTCGAAGCCCACGATCAGGCCCGCCCGCCGCGGCTCGACCAGCACATCACGCAGGCCGGCGCGCACCAGCGATGCATCACTGCGATGGCAACCACTCAACACCAGCCCCAGGTTGGCGCTCTGCGCAACGAACTCGCCCAACGCATAGCTGCCCTGCAGCGCCTGCCGCGCGCGCCGGGTTTCCAGCACCGCGTGCGGATGCACCAGCAGGCTGTGCCAGCTGGCCGGCACCGGAATCGGCACCAGGCGATCAGCCGTACACAGCGCCACGCCCCCCAGCAACAGCGGGCCGACGTTGTCACCATGGCGGCCACCGCTGGCCACCGCTTCGCCATCCAGTGCAAACGGATACAGCGCTTCGCGCGACAGTGGCACGTCCAACAGCGCATTGGCCGCCACCAGCGCGGCAACGCAGGAGGCGGCCGATCCGCCCATGCCGGAGCCGAAGGGAATGCCCTTGTCGATCTCGATGGCAAAACCGAAGCCCAGCCCCAGTGCCGCCCGCAGCGCGATCAGCGCAGCGCCGGCGGTGTTGCCGGCCGCTTCCAGCGGCAGCTCGACCGCACTGCCGCGGATGGCGTCGATGCGTACCAAAGGTTCGTCGATGCGGCGCACGCTCACCGTATCGCCGATACCGTCGATGGCGTGACCCAGGATGTCGAAGCCCACGGCCACGTTGGCCACCGATGCGGGCGCGAAGGCGCGTGCGATCACAGCCGCGCTCCTTCGCCGGCCGCCACCCGCAGCAGATCGGCGAACACGCCGGCAGCGGTCACTTCCGGACCCGCGCCCGGGCCCTGCACCACCAGCGGGTTGTCGCAGTAGCGGCGGGTACGGAACTGCACCACGTTGTCGGTCAGCCGCAGGTTGGCGAACGCGTGGTCGGCCGGCAGCTCCTGCAGGCCGACCGAGGCACCATCCGGGCCCAGCCGCGCGACATAGCGCAGCACCGCACCGCGCTCGCGGGCGTCGTGCAGCCGTGCCGACAGCGCGTCGTCCGATTCGCCCAGGCGCCCCATGAAGTCGTCCACGCTTCCCTCGCGCAGCAGCGCCGGCACCAGGCTCTCCACCTGCACCTGCTCCAGGCTGAGTGCATGGCCGGCCTCACGGGCCAGGATCACCAGCTTGCGCGCAACATCCACACCGGACAGATCGTCGCGCGGATCCGGCTCGGTGTAGCCCATCGAGCGCGCCTGTGCCACCAGTTCCGAGAACGGTTGGCTGCCGTCGAAGCGATTGAACAACCAGGCCAGCGTGCCGGAGAAGATGCCTTCGATCGCCAGCACTTCGTCACCGGTATCCACCAGGTCACGCAGCGTGGTGATCACCGGCAGGCCGGCGCCCACCGTGGCCTCGTAGCGGAAGCGCGCACCACTGGCGGCGGCCGCCGCGCGGATGCGCTGGTAGCGCGCGAGCGGCCCGGCGCCGGCCTGCTTGTTCGGGGTCACCACATGGATGCCTGCGGCCAGCCAGCCTTCATAGCGCTCGGCGACCTCGGCGCTGCCACTGCAGTCGATCACCACCGCATGCGGCAGATGTGCGGCCAGCAGGTGCTCGGTGAAGTGGTCCAGGTCGCTGGGCTGTCCGGCGTCCTGCAGCGCCTGCCTCCAGTCTTCATGCAGGCCATCGGCCTCCAGGCGCATGCGCGAGCGTGACGCAAGCGCGCGCAGGCGCAGATCGACGTTGGCCTTGGCCAGCAGTTGCGGGCGCGCGGCCAGCAGCTGGTCCAGCAGCGCCGCACCGACATTGCCCGGACCGATCACGCCCACCGCGAACGTCTGCGGCGACAGCCAGAACCCCGCATGCGCGGCACGCAGCGCGCGGGTCGCATCGGCGCTGGCCACCGCCACCGAAATGTTGCGTTCGGACGACCCCTGCGCGATCGCGAGGATGTTCACCTGTGCGCGCCCCAGCGATTCGAACAGCCGTGCGGCCACGCCCGGCTGGCCTGCCATGCCATCGCCGACCGCAGCCAGCACGCTGACGCCGTCGCTGACCTGCACGCGCTGCACCTGGCCGGCAGCCAGTTCGTGCGAGAACGCCTGCACCACGGCATCGCGACCGCGCGCCGCTTCACCCGCACGGACCACACAGCAGATCGAATGTTCGGAAGACCCCTGCGAGATCATCACCACCGAGACCTGCGCCTGGCGCAGCGCGGCGAACACGCGTTCGGCGGTACCCGGCACGCCGATCAGACCGGTGCCTTCCAGATTCAGCAGGGCCAGATCCGCGCTCAGCGTCAGTCCTTTCACCGGGCCACGTGGCGAGCGCTCGGCGCTGATGCGGGTACCCGGATGGCCGGGGTGGAACGTATTGCGGATGAAGATCGGCAGGCCCAGCCGGATTGCCGGCGACATGGTCTGCGGATGCACCACCTTGGCCCCGAAGTAGGCCAGCTCGCAGGCCTCGTCGTAGCTCAGCGCGTGCAGCTGCACGGCCTCCGGCACCAGCCGCGGGTCGGCCGACAGCACGCCGTCGACGTCGGTCCAGATATGCAGTTCATCGGCGTTGAACAATGCGGCGAAGATCGCACCGGAATAGTCGCTGCCGTTGCGGCCCAGCGTGGTGACACGATCATGGCGGTCGCGGGCGACGAAACCGGTGGCGACCACGCGTAGTTGCGGGTGCTGCAGCCGCCATGCGGCCAGGCGGCCGGCACTGGCATCCCAGTCGACATCCACGCCCAGTTCGCCATGGCCGACCACCAGCACATCGCGTGCATCCAGCACCGCGCAGTCCTCACCCAGCGCACGCAGATGAGTGCCGAGCAACTGCGCGGAGAACACTTCGCCCAGGCCCTGCACGCGGTCGAGCACTTCGCGTGGCAGCTCGCCGATCACCGCCAGGGCGGCCAGCACCTCGGCCAGCTGGTCGAAGCGTGCATCGATCCACTCCACGGTGTCGCCCACCTGTTCGCCGAGCAGCGCTACCGCGGCACCGCGATGGCGCGCGCGCAGTGCATGCCAGGCTTCCTGCCAGCCGGCATCGCCCTGGGCTGCCAGGTGCGCCAGCTCGATCAGCGCGTCGGTAACCCCTTTCATGGCCGAAACCACGCTGACCTGCAATGACTCGGGGCGGGCCAGCAGCAGGCCGGCAACATGGCGATAGCGCTCGGCATCGGCCACCGAGGTGCCGCCGAACTTGTGCACGACAGCGGACGGCGCGGCCAGAGCGGACGCAGCGGGCGGATGGGCGGGGGCGATGGAAGACATGCAGACCTCGGTTGGAGGCCCCGTCGCATGCAGGTGGTCGAGTTTCCCCGTCACCTGGATGGTGCGGGGCCGTTGTTTTCGGGAGTTACACGAAGACGACGGGCCGCACCAGGGCAGTGGTGACGGTGATGGTGGTAATGGTGGTGGTGATGGCGACCGGCGCAGTCGAACGGCCCGCGGTAGCGGGGGCGATCAGACGGGCGTTGGCGGCATCGAGGACCATGGCGTACAGAAAACACCGGCACGATGGCCGCTGTCAAGTGTTGCGCCGCAATATTTCCTTGCGGCGATCATCGGCCAACGTGCCGGCATTTGGTTGCAATTGAGACAAACCGGTGATCGTCGGCTTCAATGCGCCGATTCAGCCGACATGTTCGGTGATCGCGCGTGGCGTGCGGTGCGCATGCGCGCACAACAGCACGCCGCCGACCAGCAGCACGATCGCCAGCAGTTCCAGCAGGCTTGGCCAACGTCGCTGCCAGGCGAAGGCATACAGCAGCGCGAACAGGGTTTCGAACACGATCATCTGGCCGGTGAGGGTCAGCGGCAGCAGGCGACTGGCCCGGTTCCAGAACGCATTGCCGAGAATCGAAGCGACCACCGCAACGCCCGCGCTGATGGTCCAGAACCCACTCCACTGCGCGGCCGTATGAGACCCGCCGTGTCCGATGAACGCCATCGGCACCAGCAGCAGTGACAAGCCGCCGGTGGTGACGCCGGTCAGCAGCGACCAGTCGTGGCTGGAGAGATCAGGCCGTCGCGCCAACCAGCGGCTGTTGCCGATCGAGTACAGCGCCCACGAGAACAACGCACCGAACGCGCACAGCAGGCCGATCAGGCGCTGCCGCCAGGGAGTGCCCAGGTGTTCGGACATCAGCGCTTCCCAGCCGACCATCGCCACCCCGAGCATGCACAGGCCCAGCGCCGGCAGCAGCGGCTTCAACGGCACCGCGCCCTGCTCGCGTACGCCCACCAGGGTAACCACGACCGGAATCAGGCCGACAATCAGCGAAGCAGCGGCGCCACCGGCCCACTGCACGGCCGTGGCCAACAGCAGGAAGTACACCAGGTTGCCGGCCAGGCTCAGCCACAACAGGCCGATCCATTCGTCGCGACCGAGCTTCGGCGCCAAGCGCTTCCAGCGCGGCAGCAGCAGGGCCACCGCGATCAGGCCATAGACCAGATAGCGGCCGGCGGAAAGCTGCAGTGCATTGAAGGTGTCCAGCACGGCGGGGGCGAGGAAGACCACGCCCCACAGCGCTCCGGCAGCGATGCCATTGACGATGCCCAGAGCAATCGGGTTGTTGCGCATTGCAGGTTCTTGGTGGGAGAGCACAGGCCGCGAAGTGTAGGCGGCAGAGGGTTCGCCGTATTGACCGAGGCTACTGGCCGCCCGCCCGCCGCCATGCTGCCGGCGTCTGCCCACATTCGCGGCGCAACGCACGAGTCAGTGCACTCTGCTCGGAATACCCTGCGGCAAGTGCGATATCGCTGATCGATGCCGGGCTCACCCGCAACTGGTGCTTGGCCCAACGCAGGCGGCTGGCACTGAGCCAGGCCTGCGGGCTGAGCCCGAACTCACGCCGGAACACGGCATGCAGACGGCTTTCGCTGATGCCGACGAAGGTGGCCATGCGCGCGACCGACCACGCCTGCCCCGGCATCGCCTCGACGGCGGCGCACAGGCCCTGCAGGCGTGCGCCGCTGCCGGCCGGGGCGAACATGTGCAGCAGGTCCGGCAACAGCGCCGGCACCGCCTGCCCTGCCTGCACCCGGGCAAGCCGCTGCCGCAGCGACAACGGCAGGTGCAGCCAGCGTTGCCGGCACAGGTGCTCCTGGGTTGCGTCATCAAGCACGCCCGGCCCGCAGTCGACAATCACGAAACCGTTGGGGCCATCGGCCAGCTGGTCGTGCGCCTCGCCGGCAGCCACGAAGGCACCCTGCAACAGGTCAAGACGGCCGCCCCTGCCCTCCATCTCGAACTGCAGCTCACCCTGCAGGGGCAACACCCACTGCGCGTAGTCGTGGCGATCCAGGCCGGTGGCCTGGCCGTAGTGCCGCAGGTGGAAAATGGCGCCCATCGGGCCAGTGTGCGCGTGTAACACGGGCCGTGCAAACCGCTGCTATAGTCGGCCCGTCACCCACGCATGGAGTGCAGGTCATGACCCAACAGCACGTATCCCTGATGCTGGCCGCCAGCCTCAGTCTGGCACTTGCCACCAGCGCCTCCGCACAGGAACGCACGCCACCGGCCCCGCACTGCATGGACGCTACCGGCGTCCAGGAAGTGGAGCAGGCATCACCACGCTCGATCGCGCTGCGTGCCGCCTCCGGCCAGGCCTATCGCATCGACTTCGCCGAAGATTGCCCCGGCGTCCGCGCGGCCACCACGCTGAAGCTGGAAGCACCTGCCGGCTGGGCCTGCGGTCGTCCCAGCGAGCGCGTCGTGGTCGACGGTCGCAGCTGTGCCGTCAGCGCTGTCACTCCGGTGCAGAACCGCGACTACGCCAGCGTTGCGCGCGACAGCGACCGCCTGCGCATGTCCACCTTGCCGGCGCTGACCATCAGCGAACGCAGGGACGTGCGCCGCGGCTTCGGCGGCTCGGCCTCGTACTGCTTCGCCACCCGCAACGTGCGCGGCTGGTCGTCCGACACGCAGGGCATGCTGGTGGAAACCAACCCGCTGCGCAGCGGCGGCCATCGCTTTTACCGTGTCGAACTGGGCAGTCACTGCCTCCAGCTCGACCGCGCACCGGAATTGAGCTTCCAGTCCGGCATGCAGAACGGCCTGATCTGCGGCAACCCCGGCGACCGCGTGGTCACGGCCGACTTCGCCAGCTTCGACGAGCGCAGCGACGCGGTGGCGCCGCTGCCCCGCTACACGCGCCGCGGCGCCTGCACGATCCAGGCGGTGTACCCGGCCTCAAGCCAGGCATCGAACTAGCCGTCGACGCCAAGGAAGGTGAACGGTGCGCTGGGCACGAAATGGCCCAGTGCATCGCCGGCAAACGTATTGCGCTGGTCGCGGCCGAGATCGAGCTTGAGCACCTTGCCGCCGAAATCGACCTTGTTCAGATCGACCCAGAAGGTGTTCGGTGTCAGTGCCGACTCGAAGAAGTACAGGCGCCGCTTGTGGTCGGCGACCGTGCGCCAGCGGGTGGACGAAATGTTGGGCTCGCCCGGTGTGGTGATGCCGAACGGCACCGACACGTTGCGGATCACGCTGAACACACTGGCCAGCGCCTCCACCGGATCTTCCGCTTTCGGAATCGCATTGATATAGAACGAGGCGCGCGCGAAGCGGTCGGCCGAACGGTTGGTGCCTGGCAGCATCACCGTTCCACCGATCTGCTGCCAGTAGCTGTTCAACGCCAGCTGCTGGTCGAAGACCGGCGAATTGGTCATCACCTGGTAGCGGCGGTCATGGTGGATCACCTGGCGCCCGCCGATGTATTCAACGATCGCGCTGTCACCCGTGGCGTCGGACAGCGACAGGTGCAGCGTCGCCTGGCGGTCCTCGCCCGGCACCTTGTCGGTGACGATCGAATACGGCTCGCGCTGCAGGGCGGTCACGGCCTCCTCCACCGTCGCGAAATTATCCAGCACGTACTGCGCCCACAACGAGATCGACAGGCCAGGCTTGCCGCTGCGCTGGGCCGGATACTCGGACTCGACCAGCCACAGCAGGTTGGCGACCAGGCCCTTCTCGTTCATGCCGTCGGTGGTGGAGATGTCATAGCCGGTGGCCACCACGCTGCCGTAGCGCGCAGTCCAGGCGATCGACCCCGGCCCGGCCTTTCCGGTGCGCGCGATGCCACGCGGCAATACGTAGAGATTGGTGGCGACGTCCACTTTCCAGTCCATCGAGCGGGCGGTGATGACATCGCCGTTGTCGCCCAGATACACCGCGCGTGTGCATGCCAGCGCCGGCAGCGCCGCCGTCGCCAGTGCCGCCATCAACAACGCGCTGCCCTTCCATTTCATCCGTGCCATGTCGTGCTCCGTTCCCCGGGAAAAGTGATCTGAACCCCGCACCGGTGAGGCAAACGTGAAACCTCAGCGCAGCCAGCGGTCATGCAGCCAGAAACCGGCTGCCATCGCGGGCACGAACCACAGGGCTTCGCGCGCCCCCACCGCGAACGCGGCGAGCGCCGGCCCAGGGCAGTAGCCGACCCAGCCCCAGCCGATACCGAACACTGCCGCGCCCAGCAGCAACCGCCCGTCGACCGCCTGCGCCGTCGGCAGCTGGAAGCGCTCGGCGCAGCATGGACGTTGCCGCCGCCGCAGCCAGAACTGGCCCAGTGCGCTGACCAGCAGCGCCGACGCCAGCACCCAGGCAAGCGTGGGATCGAAGTCGCCAGCCACATCGAGGAAGCCCAGTACGCGACGCGGGTCGGTCATGCCGGCCAGCGCGAGGCCGGCACCGAACAGGCCACCAGCAGTACAGGCGGCCCACAAGCTGCGGCTCATGCCAGGCCTCCGCCGTGGCGCACCAGGAACGTGGTGAGCATTGCGCAGGCCATGAACACCAGCACCGCCACCAGCGATCGTCGTGAACCCCGGGCAAGGCCACAGACACCGTGGCCGCTGGTGCAACCATTGCCCAGCCGCGTACCGAAGCCGACCAGCAAACCGGCACCGATCACTTGCCAGGCCGGCAGTGCGTCACGCAACAACGCGCGCGCAGGCTGCCCCGCGCCCGCCTGCCAGCTCAGCACCGCCGCAGCCGCCACCATCAGTCCGAGCAGGAACGCCCAGCGCCAGCCGCGATCACCACGTGGTGCGGCCACGGCGCCGGCGGTGATGCCACTGATGCCCGCCACCCGACCGAGCGTGGCCAGCAGCAGCACCGCCGACGCACCGATCAGGCCGCCGCCGGCAATTGCCGCCCATGGCAGGTTCATGCCCTGCCCCTCTGCATCGTGCGCATCGGCTTGCCCTTCAATTTAGATTTCTCTAAATTAGACTTTCCTGAACTACCCGGTCAAGCCATGCCCAGCATCACCACGGACAGCGCCGCGATGGCCGCGCACGCCGCGCAGGCGGCCGCCCTGCTGAAATCGCTGGCCCACCCGGCGCGACTGCGGGTGTTGTGTCGTCTGGTGGAAGGCGAAGCACCGGTGCAGGAACTGCTGACCGTCACTGGGCTGAGCGCATCGGCGCTGTCACAGCATCTGGCCGTGCTGCGCACTCTGGATGTGGTGGCAACGCGACGACAGGCACAGACACTGCACTATCGGCTGCTGGACGGTCCGGCGCTGGGGGTGCTGCAGGCATTGCACGCGGCGTACTGCGCACCGCAGCGTTAGCGGTCAGCCGGCGCTGAGGGCCGGCCGCACGACTTCGGTCAACAGGTCCACCGCAGTCGGCAACCCACTGTCGCCACGCGCCGTGCGCGCGAATCCTGACCAGTCGCCTGCCGAAAGCTGGCGCAGCAGCGCAGCGTCGACCGGCAACGCGCGCATCCCCCAGTACGGAAACTGGCGCTGGCCAACCCGGCCGCGCGCGAGCTCGACGATGTCGACATGGCTGCCAGCCTGCAGGATGCGCTCATACACCGAATCGATGCCATCGGGCGGTCCTTCGATGTACTGCAGGAAGCGCTCGCCGTCATGCAGCAGCACCCCGGTCACCCCGGCCATCTTGTTGAAGCGCGCCGCATCCTCGACCAGGGTCTGCAGACGCTTGGCGGACAGATCCGGTTTGGCCTGGCTGACATAGGCGATGGCACGCAGTGGCATGGAGCTTCCTTTGCAAGAGTGGTGCCACGGTAGCAGTTGCGGACGAATTCGTCTCAGTACGCTCACGCGTCAGCTGAAGAATTCAGGAAACGACCACGCTGCGCCCATCGCTGCGACGCGGCAGCAACGCCTCGAACACCACCTGCCCGGCGTCGTTGCGCGCGCTCAGCTGCCCGCCATGGGCACGCACGAACTGGTCAACGATGTACAGGCCCAGCCCAAGCCCGTTGCTCTGGTGGAAGCTTGCCTTGAAGGGTTCGAACAATCGTGGCAACAACGCCTCATCGACATGGCCTGCATTGCTTACGCGCAGCGCGACCACGCGAGCATCGCCGCCATCGACCTGCACCTGCACCGCCGCGTCGGCGCCATGGGTGAGTGCGTTGCCGACCAGGTTGGCGATGATCTGGCCCAGGCGATCCATGTCGCCCTGCAGGGTCGAATCACCCCGGACATCCAGCGCGATGCGGTCGGTTCGATGACCGGCACCGGCTTCCACCAGCACCGCACGTGTCACCTCGGCCAGGTCGCAGGCACCGCTCTGCAGGCGCAGGCCACCACTGCGGATCCGCGAGAAGTCCAGCAGCTGCTCGACCATGCGCGCCATCCGCAGCGTGCTGGCTTCCAGATAGCTCAGCGTCTGCTGCGCACCGGTGTTGTCGGCCGGCAGTTCCAGCGACAGCTTGTCGGCGCACAGCAGGATCGCCGACAACGGCGTGCGCAGATCGTGGGTCAGCACCGCCGCCATGGTCTCGTTGAGCTTCAGCGCGCGCTCCAGCGCCTCGTTGCGTGCCTTCAGCAGCTGGCGCTGCTGGTAGAGCTCGATGAACACGTTGACCTTGCTGAGGATCACCTGCGGCGCTACCGGCTTGTGCAGGAAATCCACCGCGCCGGTCTCGTAGCCCTTGAACACCCGCAGCGGATCATCCGGCGAGGCGGTCAGGAAGATGATCGGTACATCGCGGCTGCGCTGCGAGCCGCGCATCAGCTCGGCCAGCATGAAACCGTCGATCTCCGGCATGTGCACGTCCAGCAGCGCCAGCGCCACCTCGTGCTCCAGCAGCAGTTCCAGCGCCTGCGCGCCGGAATCGGCCAGCAGCAGGTTGACGCCCTCGCGGCGCAGCAGCGCCTCCATCGCCACCAGGTTCTGCGGCACGTCGTCGACGATCAGCAGGTTGACCGGGGCCTGCGACTGGGCAGGGTCCGGTGGCAGCAGGTTCATGCAAACAACTCCTTCAGGCGACGACACATCAGTTCAAGGGGCAGCACGGCGTCGGCGCCGGCGTGCTGCAGGGCGGAGGCCGGCATCAGCGATGCCTCGGCCTCCTCGGGGCATTGCAGCCAGGCCTGGCCACCCGCGGCGCGTACTGCAGCCACGCCATCAGTGCCATCGCTGCTGGCACCGGTCAGCAGGATCGCCAGCACGCGCGTGCCGAACACGGCGGCGGCCGATTCGAACAGCGGATCGATGGCCGGCCGCGAGAACAGCACCGGTTCGTCCATCGACAGGGCGATGGCCTGCGCGTCCTCCACCAGCAGGTGGTAGTCCGGCGGCGCGAACGTTACCGTTCCCGCCTGCAGCGGCTGCTTGTCCTCTGCTTCGCGCAGGGTCAACGTGCAGTACGGCGCCAGCACATCGGCGATGCGGCTGGAACGGTCGCGCGGCAGGTGCAGCACTACCAGTACCGGCACCGGCAGGCTGGCCGGCAACGCGCCAAGCACGATCTGCAGGGCGGCCACGCCACCGGCCGACGCGCCGATCACCACCACTGCAGGGCGCGGGACCGGCACCATCAGGCCACCTTCCGGTACAGGCGGTGCTCCCGCGAACAGGCTTCGAACGCATCGTGATGACGACCGAACTGCAGCGACTCCTTGCTGCCCAGGCCGAGGAAGCCACGGTGCACCAGGGCCTCGCGGAACAGGCCCACCGCCCGATCCTGCAGGTCGCGGTTGAAATAGATCAGCACATTGCGGCAGGACACCAGGTGCACTTCCGAAAACACCGTGTCGGTGGCCAGGCTGTGGTCGGCGAACACCACGTTGCGGCGCAGCTGGCGGTCGAAGACCGCGCCGTCGTAGGCAGTGGTGTAATAGTCCGACAGTGACGCGGTGCCGCCGGCGGCAAGGTAGTTCCGGCTGAACTGCGCCAGGCGGTCGATGCCGTAGGCGCCGGCCTCGGCCGTGGCCAATGCCGCAGGGTTGATATCGGTGGCGTAGACGATGCTGCGCTCAAGCAGGCCTTCTTCATGCAGCAGGATTGCCAGCGACCACACTTCCTCGCCGGTACTGCAGCCAGCCACCCACAGTTTCACCGAGGGGTAGGTGCGCAGCACCGGCACCACCTGTTCGCGCATCTGCCGGAAATATTCCGGGTCACGGAACATCTCCGAGACCTGCACGGTGAAGAACTGCATGGCCTGGGCGAACAGCTCCGGCTCGTGCAGCAGCCGATGCTGCAGATCCGACAGGCGCTCGCACTCATAGCGCTGCATGGCCTGGCTGACGCGACGGCGCAGCGAGGACACCGCATAACTGCGGAAGTCGTAGTGGTAGCGCTGGTACAGCGCTTCCAGCAGGACCTTCAGCTCCAGGTCGAACAGCGCCTGCTCGTTCATTGCCGCGAGCACCAGACCCGGCACAGCGATACCAGCTTGTCCACGTCGATGGGCTTGGCGATGTAGTCGTTGGCACCGGCCTGCAGGCAGCGCTCGCGGTCATCAGGCATCGCCTTTGCGGTCAGCGCGATGATCGGCAGGTCCTGCAGGTGGCGCTGCGCGCGGATCTCGCGCATCGCCTGCAGGCCATCCTTCTCCGGCATCATGATGTCCATCAACACCAGGTCCACCTCGCGCTGGGCCAGCCGATCAACGGCCTCCTGGCCGTTGCGGGCGATCTCCAGCGTCACCCCCAGCGGCTCCAGCACGCTGGACAACGCGAAGATGTTGCGCACATCGTCCTCGGCCAGCAGCACGGTGCGTCCGTCGAGCACGGTGTCGCGGCGGCGCGCTTCGCGCAGCAGGCGCTGCTGGTCGCTGGGCAGGTTGGCCTCCACGCTGTGCAGGAACAGTGTCACCTCGTCGAGCAGGCGCTCGGGCGAACGCGCGCCCTTGATGATGATGCTCTTGGAGTAGCGGCGCAGGCGCTGTTCTTCCTCGCGGCTGAGGGCGCGCCCGGTGTAGACGATGACCGGCGGGAAGCCGACGTCATCGTTGCCGGCCATATGCTCAAGCAGGTCATAGCCACTGCCGTCGGGCAGCGACAGGTCCATCACCATGCAGTCGAAGGTGACCGTGCTCAGCTGTTCCACCGCCGCGGCAAGCGTACCGACTGCGGCGATCTGCAGCTGATCGCGGCCCAGCAGCAGTTCCAGGTTGCGGCGCAGATCGTTGTCGTCCTCCACGATCAGCAGGCGCCGTACGTCGCGCTGGCTGGTCTGTTCAAGCTGCTCGATGGCCGCCACCAACCGTTCGCGCGTGGTCGGCTTGATCGCGAAACCGATCGCGCCCAGCTCGCGTGCCACCTGGCTGCGGTCCATGCCGGAGACCACGTGCACTGGAATGTGCCGGGTGTCGGGGTTGCGCTTGAGCCGTTCGAGCACGGTCAGGCCGGACACGTCGGGCAGACCGATGTCCAGCAGGATGCCGTTCGGACGCAGGTCCGCCGCCAGCGCCAGCGCTTCTTCGGCGGTCGTGGCTACCACGCAGTCGAAATCGAGCTCGTGCGCCAGCGTCACCAGGGCTTCGGCGAAGACCGCATCATCTTCCACGGCCAGGATCAGTCGCCCGGCGTGGCGACGCCGGCCACGGTCATCGGCCACCGGGGCGGCCGGCGCGGCACTGGGCCGCTGGGCAACAGGCGCAGGGGCCGCTGTCGCGGCGGGGGCCTGCTGTACGGGCGCGGCGACTGCGGTGTCTCCGCCGGCCTCCGCCATCGGTGCGCCCTGCAGGGGCAGCTCGAGAATGAAGCAGCTGCCACGGCCTGGCTCGCTGTCCACCTGGATATCACCCCCCATGCGTACCGCAAGGTCGCGCGAGATCGACAGGCCCAGGCCGGTGCCACCGTAACGGCGGCGGGTGCTGCCATCGGCCTGACGGAAGGCCTCGAAGATCAGCTGCAGCTGGTCGCGTGCGATGCCGATACCGCTGTCGGAGACCTCGAAGCGGATCCTGCCATTGCCGCCGTTGCGCACCTGCAGGCTGACCTTGCCGTGCTCGGTGAACTTCAGTGCATTGGCCAGCAGGTTCTTCAGGATCTGCTGCAGGCGCTGGTTGTCGGCCACCAGCTGGCTGGGGGCCAGGCCATCGGCTTCGATCTGCAGCGCCAGGCCCTTCTGCCGCGCCATCGGCTCGAAGGTTTCGCGCAGCCGCTGCAACACGCTGTCGACCACGATCACTTCGTCGGCCAGTTCGACATGCCCCGCTTCGATGCGCGACAGATCGAGGATGTCGTTGATCAGCGCCAGCAGGTCGTTGTTGGACGACAGGATGGCGCGGGCGTACTTGACCTGCTCGTCGCTGAGCGTGCCGTCCTTGTTGTCGGCCAGCAGCTTGGCCAGGATCAGCGAACTGTTCAGCGGCGTGCGCAGCTCGTGCGACATGTTGGCCAGGAACTCGGACTTGTAGCGCGAGGTGGCGGCCAGTTCGTTGCTGTTGCGGACCAGCTGGCCCTGCGCGACCAGCAGCGCCTGCTTCTGCGCCTCCAGCTCGTGGGTGCGCTCTTCCAGCTGCACATTGCTCTGCTCAAGCTCGGCCTGCTGCTGTTCCAGATGGCTCTGCGACTGCATCAGGCTGCGGCTCTGCTCTTCCAGCTCTTCGTTGGCCACGCGCAGTTCTTCCTGCTGTGCCTGCAGCTCTTCGCCCTGGCGCTGCGACTCCTCCAGCAGCACCATCAATTGTCCACGCAGCATCGAGGTACGCAGTGCCATGCCGATCGTTTCGGCGCAGCGCTCCAGCAGCTCGTCGTCCAGTGCGCGCTGATCGCCCACCAGCGAGCGGCCGAGCTCGATCACACCGACCACGGCGCCGTCACTGCTGACCGGGGCGAGGATGCGCTCGCGCACAGGCACGCGCCCCAGGCCCGTCTGCAGTTCCAGCGTCGCCGCGTCGCCGCCCTGCAGGTGCCGCACCAGCTGGTCGCGGGCGACCTGCCCTGCCACCCCTTCCTGCAGGCCCAGCGTGGCCGGGATGCCGGTCGGCAACGCCAGCCCACCGGTCAGCTGCAGGCGCCCCCCCTCCAGCCGATAGAGCGCTCCGACATCCGCGCGTAGTTGGGTCGCCAGCGCCGTCACCGCC
Source organism: Stenotrophomonas sp. LMG 10879 (assembly GCF_002750935.1). Lineage (NCBI taxonomy): Bacteria > Pseudomonadati > Pseudomonadota > Gammaproteobacteria > Lysobacterales > Lysobacteraceae > Stenotrophomonas > Stenotrophomonas sp. LMG 10879. The sequence goes on along the minus strand of NZ_PEJT01000001.1, from coordinate 20,537 downwards.
GCCTCGGCGATCTGCTCGGGCGCCAGCTCGCCGCGCAGGCCAAGCGCCACTGCGTTCTCCGCTTCCTGCAGCCACAGCGCGCGCATCGCCTCGCGCCGCGCCTGGATGGCGCGTGATGCGATGAGCGCGATCATCAGGAAAGCGGCGCCGCCGATGGTCCGGTTGACGAACGAGAAGGACGAGTTGGTGCTGGCCGGCGCCACGTTGTAGCCCACCGCCAGCAGCACGCAGGCGCAGACGGCCACCACGAACGGCACCCGGGCGCTGCGCTGGAACACAGTGACGCCGATGGCCATGAAATAGGCCAGCCATACGGCATAGCCCAGCGGCACCACCAGTTCCAGCGCGGCCGTAGCCGCCACCAGCACCGCCGAGGTCATCCAGATCCAGCGGTCACGCGTAGTCGCACCAGGACGCATGCAGGTCGGTTCCACATTGGAAAAGGGGGGTGATGTTACTCCGTGTCGCATTCAGCCGCATACGACCAATGGCACGGGCGCTGCGTGCACGTCTTCTTCACACTCCACTGCCTACGTTCTCGTCCCTCACAGAGGTAATACGCATTCCATCGTGGTCGCTGCCGCTTCGACGCCGTCCGTGTTGACGGACCCCTCCCGACAGCTGCGATTGCTGATCGACAGCGTGCGCGATCATGCGCTGTACCTGCTCGATCCCGACGGCATCGTCTGCAGCTGGAATCCCGGTGCCGAGCGCATCAAGGGCTATCGGTCGGAAGAAGTCATCGGCACCCACTTCGGGCGCTTCTACCTGCCGGCCGAGCGCGATGCCGGCGAGCCGCAGCGGCTGCTGCGACTGGCCGCGGAAAGCGGGCACCAGGCCGCCGAAGGCTGGCGGGTGCGCCGTGACGGGTCGCCGTTCCGCGCCAGCGTGGTCATCGAGTCGGTGGTCGAGAACGGCGAGCTGGTGGGCTTCGTCAAGATCACCCGCGACATCACCGAGCAGTGGCAGGCGCAACGGCTCCTGCGCGACGCGCAGCGGGCGCTGCGCCAGACCCAGCAGTTCGAGACGGTCGGCCAGCTCAGCCGCGGCCTTGCCCACGAGTTCAACAACCTGCTGACCACCATCGTCAATGCGCTGGACCTGCTGTCGGCACGCATGGGTGATGATGAGCGGGCCAATGCCCTGCTCACCACCGCGCAGGCGGCCAGCGATCGGGGTGCCCTGTTGACCCGGCAGCTGCTGGCCTTCAGTACCGGGCAGACCCTGATCCGCGAAACGCTGGACATCAATGCGCGTATCCACGACTGGCTGCCCGCCCTGCAGGCCACCTGCCCTGCCGGCGTCACCCTGGAAACCGCGCTGGCGGCCGGCCTGCCTGCGATACTCAGTGACACCGTGCAGCTGCAGACAGCGCTCGCCAATCTGGTCGGCAACGCTGCGGACGCCACGGTGGGGGGCGGTCGGGTACTGATCGCCACCGCGCTGGAACACCGCATGGACCCCGACGCCGAAACATCACGGCAACGGCCCTATGTGACGTTGAGCGTCTGCGATGAGGGCCATGGCATGGCCCCGGACATCGCCGAACGCGCGACCGAACCCTTTTTCACCACCAAGGACATCGGCAAGGGCAGCGGTCTGGGCCTGAGCCAGGTGTTCGGATTCACCACCCAGAGCGGCGGTTTCGTTGATGTGTCCACCACGCCCGGTGTCGGCACCACGGTCAGCCTGCTGCTCCCTGCTACCGAGGACCCCGCACATGACCGATGATCCGATCCGCGTATTGATGGTGGAGGACCAGACCGATCTGCGCGAGATGATCGGGCTGGCCCTGCGCGACTTCGGCATCGACGTGGCGACCACCGCGGATGCGCAGGAAGCGGTCGCCCTGCTGCAGGGCGGCACGCGTTTCGATGTAGTGTTCAGTGACATCAGCATGCCCAACGGCATGTCCGGCATCGAGCTGAGCGAGCATGTGGCGCGGGACCAGCCGCAGGCACGGATGATCCTGTCCTCCGGCTACGCGCGCTCGCAGTTGCCGCCGCTGCCCGAGCAGGTGGAATTCCTGCCCAAGCCGTATCGGTTGCGGCAGCTGGTGGAGCTGCTCAAGCAGGCGTGAGGGACCGCTGTTCTGCCAGGCATGGCCTGGCACTACCGGGTAGCGAGCGTTGCTGTTTTTGCCAGGCATGGCCTGGCACTACTCGCAGCGACCGTCTCGGGCCCGCCAGGCATGGCCTGGCGTGGCCCGGTCCTCAATAACGGCCCACCAGGTTCAGGTACCAGCCGCGGTGGGTGTAGTCGAACTTGGTCAGGTCGTCACTGAAGTCGGTGAAGTTGTAGCCCACGCCGACCCGGAAGTTGCGGCCGACATCACGGTCCACACCCGCCAGCCAACCCTGCCGGCGACCGCCGTCACGCACGTCCAGCAGGCGGTATTCCAGCAGGCCATGCCATTGGTAGTACAGGTCATAGCGCAGCTGCGCGGCGCCGAAGTTCGTCGCTGAATCGAACCACGGGCCGGTGCCGCGGCCATAGCGCACCTCGCCTTCGCGGCGGGCCAGCTTGGCCGCCACTTCCCAGCGCTGGTCGATGCGGTACACGCCTTCCAGCGACAGCACCTGGGTGCGCTGATCGTAGTCCACGCCGTTGACCTGGCCCATCGTCGACAGGTCGTACAGATAACTGTAGCGGCCGAACAGTGCCCAGCGGTCATTGTCCCAGGGACGGTAAGCGAAGCCGAGATTGCCTTCGATGAAGCGCGCACCGGCCACCGGGTTGATCGCATCGTCGGTATCGGCGTAGTTGAACCGCGCGGCGATCCGCCAGCTGTCATTGAGACGATGGCTGAGACGGTTGGTGCTGACCCACTGCGTGCGCCGCTCCGCACCGGTGTCACGACGCCACTCCAGCTTGCTCTGCCACTCGGTACCCGGCGACGTACGGCCGCCGGACAGGCTGACGGCCTTGCGGTCGACCTGGCCACTGCTCGCATGCAGCTTGCCATCGCTGAGGGTGAAGCCCGCGTTCCAGCCCACTGCCGGATAGAAATCCATGCCGAAGGTGTTCGCCAGGCCCGATTCCTGGCCGGATTTCAGGAACTGGCTCTCATTGAACACGTTGACCTGGTCGGACAGGCGCCAACGCTGGCCCAGCGTCCAGCCATCCTGCGCGTTCGGACTGAACAGCGGGTCGTACTCACTGCGGTCGGTGGACTGGGTGAACGCACCATAGAAGCTGTGCTGCGGGGTCAGCTTGTACTCGGCGTTGACCTGCGCGGCACTGCCACGATCACCATCACTGACCTCGGCGCCGATCGTGGACAGGTTGGCGAAGGTGTAGGTACCACCGGCGACCACCGCATCATTGTCGGCGTAACGGCCATGATCGTCATCGACGGTCAACTGGCCACCGCCGTAGAGGTCCAGCGCGGTGCCGATGCGATGGGTGTAGCGCGCTGCCGCCAGCACACCGGCATTGCTGCCGATACTGCGATCCTCCTGCACCCGGCGCAGCTCGGCCGACACGCGGTCGTTGTCGCCGATCCGCCATTCGGCAGTGGCCTGGGCCTGGATCAACGATTCATTGCCGCGCCGTGCTTCGCTGTAACGCGCGTACAGGCTGAAATCGTCGGTCACGTAGCCCAGCAGCTCGGCGCCCTGCTCACGCACGCGCTGGCCGGTGTCGAAGCGGCCCACCGAGTAACCACCGTCGACCTGCCGCCACCAGGCACCGGCACTCCAGTCGCGCTGGGTCCAGCCCAGCTCGCGCAGGTTCACCCGGGCCTCCACTGCGGTCGCCTCGCCTTCGCGCGGCCCCTCGGGGTTGAGCCGGGTGAAGCTCAGGCCACCGTTGTCGGAGAAGAACACCGGTGCACTGGTCGCCTCGCTGCGGCTGTGTTCGACCTTCAGGTAGGTGCCACGCCCAGCCTGCAGGGTCAGGTCCGCACCGCGCAGCGAATAGTCCTGCCCGGCGCGCTGTTCGTCCACATAGGTGGCGCCAACCGCCACGTGATCACCGAACCAGTGCTTGCCACGTACGCCGGCGGTGATGTCGTCATTGTCGAAGCCGGTCGGTACCCATTCGTAATCGACGATCAGGCGCTGCTCGTAGCCGTCCAGCGGCACGTCGCGGCTGATCCGGCGCAGGTTCTCGCGGCTGACCTGGGCCAGCGGCCGGGTCAGCAGGATGCGGCCCTGCAGCGCGTCGATCTCGTAGTCGGCACCGCGCACCAGCGACACCCGCTGCTCGACACGGCCGGTGGTGCGGTCACGGATCTCCAGTACCACCTGGTCCGAGCCGCGCAGGATGCTGGCGTGGCGCAGGTAGTACAGGCTGCCGCCGGTGCCGATGAACTCGCTGTGGCCCGGCGCGGTCTCGGCCTGCGAGCCGAACAGGCGCAGTTCGGTCTGCGCATCGCCCCAGGCATTGGCGCCGCGCGAACGCCACGACAGCGCCGCACCGTACAGCGAGCGCACGTACTGGGCGTATTCGGTGCCGCTCAGGCCGGTGTTGTAGTTGCCCCACAGTGCCTGGTTCTTGTCCCAGTCCATACGCAGGTAGAAGCGGCCCATGCTGTCGACGTCGCGCTGGGTCAGCGAATCGTCGCCATAGGTGGGGTAATACAGGTCCGGGTCCAGGCTGCGGAACAGGTCCTGCGGATCGGCGGTGGTGAAGCCGGTGAACAGTTCGTCCAACGGCCGGTTCTGCGTATCGGCCTGTGCAGTCAGGAGATAGCGGCCGCGCGTCTTGGCCTTCAGATAGAACGCCAGGCGCCCGTCACTGAGCACGTCGTCATCGCGCTCGCCACGGGCAACATCGCGGCCCGCACCACTGGCCTTGTTCTGGTACACCGTGACATCGGCCAGGCCGACACCGAACAGATAGCGGCCGCTGACATCCACCTCCAGCGTACGCGCGATCGCCGGGGCGTCGGGTCGCTCGACCCGCACATCGAACGCGTGATGACCGATCGGCATCAGGTATTCGGCGGCGAATTTGCGGTCCTGGTCCAGCGGATAGCTTTCGCCGTTGATCTTCAGTGCCGCGCCAAGCGGCAGGTCACGACCCCGCAGGCGCACGCGCGACCCGTACACCGGGATGTTCTGCTGACGCAGGCCGTTGCTGTCGAACACCTGCTCCAGCAGCGACAACGAAGCGGCCTGGTTGGCATCCACGGAAGTACCGCGGCGATCTTCCAGGGCGTCACGCAGCTGCTGGTTGCCACGCTCCACTTCGGCCAGCGTCACCAGCTGCATGGACTGCGCCGAGGTCTCATCGACATTGCCTTCGGCATCGTACGCGCGCAGCACATAGACAAGGCGGTCGCCACGACGCAGCGGCGTGGACGCCGGCAGCGTACCGTCCCAACTGCCCTGCCCGACCGCAGCCACGGGCAGTTCAAAGGTCGCCAGGGGCGCGACCCGGTCGCTGTCGCTGCCGCGGTAGATGCCCACTTCCAGGCGTTTGATGAACGCGGTGTAGTTGCCACGCACGAAGAATTCGACCGGCCGCACGATGCGGCCCTGGTCGAACGCCACCAGGCCCGGCGCCGAGATCGACAGCTCGGGCTGGCCCATCGCAGGGTCTTCGGTGGCCCAGATCGCGCCGCCTTCCGGCAGGCGGATCATGAACTCACCGCGCACGGTTGCCTTGCCCGGCTCGTCCAGCGCGACGCTGACGCGGCGGTCCGGCTGCAGTATCTGCGACGACGAACGCGTCGACGTACCTTCGGTCACCGGCTCATCGAAGCTGCGCGAGCGCAGGGTGAACAGCAGGTCGCCGTCGGCGCTGCACTGGTTGCTCTCGCAGTGGATCGGCGCGGTGTCGCTGGACGCGGCGTTGGCCGGCGGTGGCGCCGCCTGCGCGGTTGCTGCCAGGCCCAACAGCAGCGCCTGGTACAACGCAGCGCGGTGCAGGCGGGCGGGACGCCGGACGACAGAGTGATGGGCGCTCATCGGCGGGCCTCCTGTTGGCGGGCCGCCGCGCGGGTGGCGGCGGTCTCCTCGTTGCGCACGCGCAGACGCTGCTGCACGGCGGGGCTGAGCTGCACGCGCAGCGCTTCGAACACGGCATTGGCACGGCGCAGGCCCAACGCCTGGTTGTAGACATGGCTGCCACGTACATCGGTATGGCCGACCAGGCTGACCTGGCCGCCTCCCATCTGTTCCAGACGCGCGGCGATCGCAGCCAGCAGCGGCTTGAATTCCTCGCGGATCACCGCCTTGTCGGTGTCGAACAGCACATTGCCGAGCAACGCGCCACCGGCATCAACGCCAGCAACCAGCGAGTGCGGATCGCGCACATCGGTACGCAACTGCACCGTCAGGCCAGCGCGCGAACCCTCAGCCACTTCGGCCTGCAGCGCATCACGCACGGCCACCGCACGGGCGAAGGCCAATGCCTGGCTTTCGCCGTTGGCGGCAATCACCACGTCACCGCCCTGGTAACGGTCAACCACCTCGGCCATCTTCGCCAGCACCGGGCGATAGCTGGCGCGCAGTTCGCTGCTGCCCGGGGCGAACAACACCTCCCCCAATGCCAGCTCGGCGCGCTCGGCGGCCGCCTGCGGCGACGGCGGCAGGCGCACGCCGAAGCTGAAGCGGGTCGGCACGCCCTGGGTGACCCGACGCAGCAACGGATTTTCGGTGGTCAGCTCGGAACCACCCGGTACCGTTGCCGGATCCAGCTTGACGATGAAGTTGCGGCCCAACCTTGCATCGCCACCATGCACATCGGCCAAGTGGTAACGGCCGAACGGATCGGTTTCGATCAGCAGGCCCTCCACCGTGGCCAGGCGCACGCCGGGAATGCCCTGCTCCTGGATGCCGTGGTTGCGGATCACGTAGGCCACTTCATAGCCCTCGGCCACCCGCGCGATCTCACGATGCACGACCGGCTCGGCCGCGGTCAGGCCCTTCGCCGCCTCGCCACTGCGCTGCACGGTTGCCACGCCCTGCGCATCAAGCTGCAGGCGATGGCCCTGTGCGCTTTCCAGCACGAAATCATCGGTGAAGGCCAGTTCGCGCAGGCGCTGGCGGATCACCACCTGGTGGCTCTCGACCGTGTCCGAGGTAGACGCAAGCCCATGCACCACGCCCACCTGCACGCCATGCAGCAACGGCGCGCTGGCATCGGCCAACGGCTGCGGGCCATCGCCACGATCCAGCGTGGTCGAACCCGGCACGTAGGCAGCCGGTGCGAAACCACCCTGCACGCGCACGCCCGTCAGTTCCGCACTGTCCTGCCAGCCGTCGCCATCGCGATCATCGAACACGGTGCCGAACACCAGGCTGTCTTCCAGCAGCGGATCGGCATCCATGCGCACTTCAGCGGTCGCCACGTTCGACAGCGGGGCGCCGTCGTCGGCAGTGGCCACGGCCTGGTTGATGTGGTTGCCGGCGCGCACGCCCGCACCCACACGCAACAGGTAGGTGATGGTGGCACTGCGGCCCACGGCAATGTCGACCGCGCCGATGCGCAGCGGAGTCTGGCTGCCGCCCAGCGAGAACGCGCCGTCGTCGTCGGCCACGCGCATCGAGCCATCCACATAGCTGAAGCCCGGCGGCGGTGTATCGACCACCACGCCGTCGCGCCAATGGCTGCTGCCGACGTTCTCGACCACCAGCTGGTAGCGCACCAGGTCGCCGACCTTCACCAGGCGCGGGTTGGCGGTCTTGGTGATGCGCAGCGCGAAGTCCGAGATCACCTTGTGCCGCGTTTCGCAGGTGGTGCACTCCGGCGGCGGCGAGCCATCCGGGTACTGGCCGCGCAGGCGGTTGAGCACTTCCGTGCGTGCTTCCTGGTTGACGATGGCCTGGTAGACGAATTCATGCTGTCCCACCGGCGTACCGGTCGGCAGCGTGCAGACGATGTCGGTGCCCTGCTGCACGCAGCCTGCCGGCAGCGTGTCCACGCTCAGGCCAGCATCGGGCGTATCCAGCAGCTGCAGCGGCTGCCGCAGCGACGCGCGCTCGACCGTGGCCCGCAGGGTGTAGCGCAGCCGGTCACCCGGGCGCACTTCACTGCCACTGGCGGGGCCGGACAGCTTTTCCAGCACCACGCGCGGCTCGGCCAGCACGTGCTCGGTACTGCAGGTACCCGTGCAGCTCGGGGTGTCGCCGCCACGGCCCAGCACCGCGTTGCGGACGCTGCCACTGGCCTGCGCATTGACCTGCGCGCGGTAGCCCAGCGTGTAGGTACCGGGTGCGGTACCTGCCGGCAGCGTGCATACCAGCGGATTGCTGGCGTTGCAGGTGAAGGCGCCCGGCTGGGTCACCGCCTGCAGGTCCAGACCTGTGCCCAGGGTATCGGTGAGGGTGAGCACATCGGTGGTCTGCGAGTTGGCGACCACCACTTCGACGCTGTAGTCCACCGCATCCCCCATGTTGACCGGCGATGCGGTGCTGGAGGACTTGCGGTAGGTGACCGTCGCCGCCAGCACCGGGGTGGTGGTGGTGCAATCGGTGGTGCAGGTATTGGTACCGGTGCCGCTGCCAAGCACGGCGTTGCTGACGCTGCCCTTGGCCTGTGCATTCACCGTCGCGGTGTAGTTGACCGTGTAGGTCCCCGGTGCGGTGGCGGCCGGCAACGTGCACACCAACGGATTGGCGGCGTTGCAGGTGAAGCCGGTGCTGGCGGTGACCGAACCGAAGTCCAGGCCCTGCCCCATCGTGTCGGTCAGGCTGAACACAGCAGTGGTGCGCGAGCGGCTGACCACCGCGGTCAGGGTGTAGGCGATGCTGTCGCCCACCTTGACCGGGCCGGCGGCGGCCGAGGTCTTGCGGTAGTCGATCTGGCTGCCTGCCACCGGCGTGGTGGTATCGCAGTTGACGGTGCAGTTCGGGTTGTCACCGCCGCTGCCCAGCACCGCATTGGTCACCTGGCCGGTGGCCTGGGCGTTGACCACGGCGGTGTACGACAGGCTGTAGCTGCCCGGTGCGGTAGCGGCCGGCAGCGTGCACACCAGCGGGTTGGCCGCATTGCAGGTGTAGGCACCAGCGCTGGTCACGCTGCCGAAATCCAGGCCGCTGCCCAGCGTATCGGTCAACGTCACCACGTCGGTGGTGCGCGAGTTGGTCACCACCGTGGTCAAGGTGTAGGTCAGGCTGTCACCCACTGACACGGGGCCGGCGCTGTTCACCGACTTGGCGTAGCTCACGCCCGGCGTCGCCACCGGCGTAGTGGTATCGCAGTTGGTCGTGCACGAAGGCGTGTCGGTGCCGGTGCCGAGCACCGCATTGCGCACGGTGCCACTGGCCTGCGCGTTGACCGTGGCGGTGTAGCTCAGGCTGTAGGTGCCCGGCACCGTCCCGGCGGGCAGCGTGCACACCAGCGGGTTGGCCGCATTGCAGGTAAAGATGCCGGCGCTGGTCACGCTGCTGAAATCCAGGCCGCTGCCCAGCGTATCGGTGAGGGTGACCACATCGGTGGTGCGCGAACGCGCAACGGTCACGCTGAGCGTATAGCCGATGCTGTCGCCCACCCGCACCGGTCCACCGGTGGACGCCTGCTTGGCGTAGCTCACCTGCGGGCTGGCCAGTGGCGTGGTGGTATCACAGCTGCCGACACACGACGGATTGTCGGGACCGCTCGGCACAACGGCATTGCGCACCTGGCCAACAGCTTGTGCATTGACGATGCCGGTATACGAGAACGCGTAGGTTCCTGGCACGGTGCCGGCTGGCAGCGTGCACACCAGCGGATTGCCGGGCACGCAGCTGAAGCCGCCGGCATTGGTCAGGCTGCCGAAGTCCAGGCCGGTGCCCAGGGTGTCGGTCAGCGTGGTCACAGCGGTGGTGCGCGCATCGGCCACGACCACGCTCACCGTGTAGGCAACGCTGTCGCCCACCGCGACCGGGCCGGCCGTAGCGCTGGCCTTGGATACCGAGATGCGCGGCGCCGCCACCGGCGTGGTGGTGGTGCAGTTGCTGCTGCAGGTGGGAGTGTCGGTGCCGGTACCCACCACCGTATTGACCACCTGGCCACTGGCCTGTGCGTTGACGGTGGCCGCGTAGGTCAGGCTGTAGGTACCCGGCACGGTGCCCGCTGGCAGCGTGCACACCAGCGGATTGGCAGCATTGCAGGTGAAGGCGCCGGCATTGGTCACGCTGGCGAAGTCCAGACCGGTGCCGAGGGTATCGGTCAGGGTCAGCACGTCGCGGCTGTTGCCATCGGCAATGGTGACATCGACGGTGTAGCTCACCGTCGCCCCCACCGCCACCGGACCGGTGGTGTTGGAGCGTTTCGCGTAGCTCACCCGGGTGACCGGCACGGTCACATCGCTGCGGGTGCAGTGGTTGGCGTCGGTGCACGCCTCGCCCGGTGCAGGCGGATTGCCACCATTGAACGGATCGTAGCCGCCACCAACGCTGGCGTGGTTGCGCAGCAGGCCGCTTGCCGATGCGGACACGATCACCGGCAGGGTGAAGCTGCTGCTGTCACCCGCGGTGCCGGCTGTCGACAGCACCTGGCTGCTGGTGCAGGTCACCGCCTGGCCGCTCGCCGTACAGCTCCAGCTGCCGCTGCTGAGGGTTCCGGTCCAGTTCGGCACGATACCCGCCGGCAACTGGTCGCGCACGGTGATCACACCCGCCGGCACGTTCGGCGGATTGCCGGTCGGCACGCTGGTGGTGTTGCTGATCGTCAGCGTGTACTGGGTACCGGTCTGGCCGTAGTTCCAGATGCCGCCGGTGGCATTGTTGCCCTTCACCACCTTCAGTGCGGGAGCAGTGATGGTGATCAGGTGGTCTTCCACTTCACCGTCATCGGCCACGCCGGTCGGTTGCTGGATCTGCGCCGCATTGGTCGCATAGCGCAGGCGCACGTAACTGGTACCGGCACTTACCTGCGCGGGGACGGTCCAGCTCAGATTGGCCCCGCCGCCACTGCAGGCAGCGATGTTGCTGCGCTCGCCCGGGTCGAAGGTGCCGTTGCGGTTGAAGTCGATCCAGCCGGCCACGCTGCCGTTGCCCACGCACGCCACCGGTTGGCTGATCTGGGTACCGGCCTGCATCACCGTCAGCACGTAGCTCGCCGGCCAGGCATTTTCTTCGTTGGGATTGCCCGCGGGGAAGTTGTCGTCACCCTTCGCATCGGCGCTGTAGCTGCTCTTCTGCTCGGTATCCGGGCCCACGGTGCCGAGGAAGTCGGTCAGCGGCGGTGCCAGGCCACCCGGTGCATAGCCGGCGGTGTTGATGTTGGTGGGGGTGGCATTGACCGGCAGGCCATCGGGGCGGAACTGCAGATCGTCCACCACGTGCATGGCGTCGCCATAGCTCTGCGGTGCATCGCCGAAGTCGGCGTAGGGCACCAGCAGGCCGATGGCGATGGCGGTAGTGCCGCCGCCGCGCATCGAGAAGCCCATGTTCACCGCGAGGTTGCCAGGCGCATGCGCGGCATTGTCGAAATTGAGGAAGGTGACCGCAGCGGTGTTGTTGTCGTTGCCCGGCCCGAAGCGGATCACGCTGTTGCTGCCGCTGCTGGACTTGGTCACGTTGTAGGCACCTGCGCCAAGGTTCTTGCGCATCTCCACCACGTTCCAGGTGCCCAGTGCGCTGGCTTCGACGAACTCGCCGCTGTTGTTGATCGACTCGGCGTCGGCCATCACCACGCCGCGCAGACGATAGGGCGCACCGCCCAGTGTCGAGACGCAGTTGATTTCGAAAGAGGATGTGCCGGTGCTGCGCGAGATGCCCGCGATCAGCTGGTTGGCACCGCCAGCGCCACCGACGTTGTACAGGTCATCCAGGCTGTCGCCGCTGAAGTTGCCGGGACGGTAGCTCTGCAGGATGCCACCACCGCTGATGTTGGCCAGGCTGCAGCTGACGTTGAGGTCGATGCCGGAGGCAACGGGCATGGAGATCGACGAGGTATCGCCATTGTTCAGCGTCACCCCATGCGTGCCCAGCGCCGAGCCGCCGCCCCAGGTCAACCACAGCACCGTGTTGCGGTACGGGCTGGTGCCGCCGGTCGCGTAGGCCGCAGCCCAGGCCGACGATGGCAGCAGCACCGAGAGCAGCAACAGCAGGCCAGCGGCCAGCCATCGTCCGGCCCGGCCGGGGTGTGCACTTTTTTCAGGATGAACGGATTCACCGCCCGCGCTGATGCGCGACGTCGTCGACTGCCACATGTTGGTTTTTCCCCGTCATCGGCCCCGCAGGGAGCCGCTGTTCAGTGGGTTGCCGGGGATGGTTCTCCCGGACCCGGAGACGCGTACGAATGCGTGTCTGCCGGCTCCGTGGCGACTACAACCATCCCTGGACCCTGTTGGTCAGGTGCGCAAAACTGTGACGAGGATAACACAATGCAAACAATTGTGTGATGTACGTCACATTTAATTTTGCAGAATCTGGCGCCGGCCCCACGAGCACAGTTGTAGCAACCGGCCTCCGGGGGCTCGTGCACGGATCCGGCAGCCGGACCGCCCTTTCCGGCAATTCGTCACGCATTTTCGGAGCCGGGGCGAGGCGACCGGGACGGGCGCACACAAAAAACCGCCGGGCCATGGGCTACCGGCGGCATTGAAGTGGAAGGGGAATCGCCGCGCCTGGCGGCGGCCGTGCTGCTACCAGGGGATGAAAAGCAGGATCAGCACGATCACCAGCAGCACGGCGGCAACGGTCAGCAGCACGTTGCGCTGGCGCCAGGAAGGCTTGGGGGTGCCGGGGGTATTCATGGGGGCGCTCCTAGGCAACCGAGGGGGACAGCCCCAGACTGCCGAGTCCGCTTGCAGCAGCGCGTGCACAGGTTGTGCAGCGGGAGTGTAGAGCCCTCTTCCCCGGCTCAGGCCGTACCGCGGGCCATGAACAGCAGTTCCGGCGTGGATGCGTCCTCGATGTCCACGAAGCCAAGGTCGCGGTACAGCGCAACGGCGGTCGGATTGTCCCGATAGACCTTCAATGTCAGTTGCACTGCATCGGTGTGGCGAACGGCTTCGGCGCACAGTGCGGTCATCAGTATCCGGCCCAGGCCACGGCCACGTGCCTGTGGCGACACGATGATGCGCCCGAGATGCGTGCTGCCAGATGCTGTCTGCCAATACTGGCCAAAGCCCAGGCAGGTGCCTTCGCCATCCAGCAGTGCCCAGCCCGGGCGCGCAGGCAACGCCAACGCGGCGGCGAAGGCATCGGCAGGCAAGGGAAACGGCACACCGGGGCCGGCCCAGCGCAGGGTCGCCGCAGGCGAGTCGAGCCAGCCGGCGATGACCGCGAAATGCGAAGGCTGGACGGGCTGCAGGACGTGATCCATGGCGCCGGCGTTTTGCGGGCGCGGGTCGATGCGCCCGATGTGGATGGTGACCCCGGCCCGATTCGAACGGGCGACCTTCCCCTTAGGAGGGGGACGCTCTATCCAGCTGAGCTACGGGGCCATGCAGCCGCCAAGTTTACAGGCAAGCCGCCCTGCCCTCCAAGCATTCATCTGCCACGCCACTGCCACTGGCGCGGCGCACCATGGCAGTTCGGGTCGCTCTGTTACCATCGGCGGCTCAGTTCGTCGCGCCCCCACCTGCCCGCGACGACACCAAACACAACGTAACGAAACACAGGAGTCTGCATGTCTTCCGAGCTGCTCAAGTCCCTTGGTCTGGACGCGATCAACGCTGGCACCTACCTGGGCAACGGGGAGTGGTCGAGCGCTACCGGCGGTGAGCTGATCACCCCGATCAACCCGACCACCGGCGAGCCGATCGCGCAGGTCCGCGCCACCACCGAAGCTGAGTACGAAACCGTCATCGCGCGTGCCCAGGAGGCCTTCAAGGTCTGGCGCACCACCCCGGCCCCGCGTCGTGGTGAAGCCGTGCGCCTGTGCGGCGAAGCGCTGCGCAAGCACAAGGACGCCCTCGGTTCGCTGGTTGCGCTGGAAATGGGCAAGAGCAAGCCGGAAGGCGATGGCGAAGTGCAGGAGATGATCGACATCGCCGACTTCGCCGTGGGCCAGAGCCGCATGCTGTACGGCTACACCATGCATTCCGAGCGCCCCGGCCACCGCATGTACGAGCAGTACCAGCCGCTCGGCCTGGTCGGCATCATCAGCGCGTTCAACTTCCCGGTGGCGGTGTGGGCATGGAACTCGTTCCTGGCCACGATCTGCGGCGATATCTGCCTGTGGAAGCCGTCCAACAAGACCCCGCTGACCGCCATCGCCTCCATGCGCATCTGCAATGAAGCGCTGCGCGATGCCGGTTTCCCGGACCTGTTCTTCCTGATCAACGACGCCGGCACCGCGCTGTCGGAAAAGATGGTGGCCGACAAGCGCGTGCCGCTGATCAGCTTCACCGGTTCGACCCAGGTCGGCCGCACGGTCGCCGAGAAGGTTGCGCATCGCCTCGGCCGTTGCCTGCTGGAACTGGGCGGCAACAACGCGATCATCCTCGACGAAACCGCCGATCTGAAGCTGGCGATCCCCGGCATCGTGTTCGGTGCGGTCGGCACCGCCGGCCAGCGCTGCACCACCACCCGTCGCCTGATCGTCCACGAATCCATCCATGACGACGTGCTGGCCACGCTGGTCAAGGCGTACAAGCAGGTGGAAGGCAAGATCGGTGATCCGACCGACCCGGCCAACCTGATGGGCCCGCTCAACAGCGACGGCGCCGTGCAGCAGTTCCTGGCCTCGATCGAAAAGGCCAAGGCCAGCGGCGGCACCATCGAAACCGGCGGCACGCGCATCGACCGCCCCGGCAACTTCGTGCTGCCGGCCATCGTCACCGGCCTGAAGAACAGCGATGAAGTGGTGCAGCACGAGACCTTCGCGCCGATCCTGTACGTGATGAAGTACAGCACGCTGGACGAAGCCATCGACATGCAGAACGGCGTGCCGCAGGGCCTGTCGTCTTCGATCTTCACCACCAACCTGAAGACCGCCGAGCGCTTCCTGTCGGCGGCCGGTTCGGACTGCGGCATCGCCAACGTCAACATCGGTACCTCGGGCGCGGAAATCGGTGGCGCCTTCGGTGGCGAGAAGGACACCGGCGGTGGTCGCGAATCTGGCTCGGATGCATGGAAGGTCTACATGCGCCGCCAGACCAACACCATCAACTATTCGGATTCGCTGCCGCTGGCACAGGGCATCAAGTTCGACCTGTGATGGCAAACGGTCCGGCCATGCACCTGGGTCAGAGCCCCTCCGGGGATCCGACCCATGCCGTACCGACCACTCAGGGTCGGATCCCCACAGGGGCTCCGACCCTCGATTTCAGCGGCCGCCGGGTGTTGATCGCCGGCGGCAGCAAGGGCATCGGTCGCGAACTGGCGCTGGCATTCGCCGGCGCCGGTGCGCAGGTTTCGGTCTGCGCGCGTGGCCAGGCCGGCCTCGACGCCCTGCAGGCCGATGCGCAGGCACAGGGCACGCAGCTGCACACCCTCGCCGCCGATCTGGGTGATCCTGCCCTGATCAACGCCTGGCTGCAGGCCGCTGCCGACACGCTCGGCGGCATCGATGTGCTGGTCAACAACGCCACCGGCTACGGCATGGCCGATGACGAAGACGGCTGGGCCGCCAGCCTGCAGATCGACCTGATGGCCGCCGTGCGCGCATCGCGCCTTGCGTTGCCGTGGCTGCGCGCCTCGCCGGACGCCTGCATCCTCAATCTGTCCTCGATCGCCGCGCAGCAGCCGCGTCCCGGCGGTGCACCGTATGCGGCGGCCAAGGCCGCGCTCTCGCACTACACCACCTCGCAGGCGCTGGCACTGGCCCCGGATCGGATCCGGGTCAACGCCATTGCACCGGGTTCGATCGAATTTGCCGATGGTCTCTGGGATCGACGTCGTGTCGAAGACCCGGCGCTGTACCACGGCACCCTGGCGAAGATTCCGTTCGGCCGCTTCGGCCAACCGCGCGAGATTGCCGATGCCGCGTTGTTCCTGTGCTCACCGCTGGCGCGCTGGATAACCGGCCACGTGCTCAACGTCGATGGCGGCCAGGTGCTGATGGGCTGAATCTGTAGAGCCGAGCCCACGCTCGGCTTGCGCGCGCAGCGCGGGCGATGCCGTACCAGCCGAAGCGTAAGCCGAGCATGGGCCCGGCTCTACAGGGCACTGCCCATGGGATTGCCGGGGCAGAGGCACTATCATGTCGGCACTGCCACGGAGGACTCGATGAGCGTGCCACCCCGACAGAGCAACGCCCTGGCCGTGGTCAGTCTGATCGCGGGCATCTGCAGCTGGACCGTGCTGCCGGGTGTCGCCGCCCTCGTTGCGATCATCACCGGGCACCTGGCCCGCGCCGAAATCCGCCGCCGCGCTGGCGAACAGGACGGCGATGGCATGGCCCTGGCTGGGTTGATCATGGGCTGGCTCAACATCCTCGCTGCGGTGGGCCTCGTGGCCATCCTGATCTTCGCGATGGTGGCCGCCGGCGCCGACGCCAAACCTGGACTGCGCTGGTGAAAGCACGATGACCTCCCCGGAAAGCACTGAACGCTTCAGCAGCCGCGTCGCGGACTACGTCCGCTACCGCCCCGACTATCCAGCTGCGCTGATGGACTGGCTGCAGGGCCCGATGGCCGTGGCAACCGACGCGCTGGTCGCCGACATCGGCGCAGGCACCGGCATCTCCAGCCGGCAGTTCCTGGCCGCCGGCCATCCACTGGTCGCCGTCGAACCCAACGCGGCGATGCGCGCCGCCGCCGAGCAATGGCTGGCGCCGCAGTATCCGCAGTTCTCCGCCGTCGATGGCCGCGCCGAGGCCACCGGTCTGGCCGATGCCAGCGTTGACCTGGCCAGTGCCGCGCAGGCCTTCCACTGGTTCGATACCGTGGCCGTGCGCGCCGAGTGGCAGCGCATCCTGCGCCCAGGCGGCCTGGCACTGATCTACTGGAACTCGCGCCTGCTCGATGCCAGCCCGTTCCTGGTCGGCTACGAACAACTGCTGCTGGACTACGGCACCGACTACACCGCGGTGGCCGAACGCTACCAGGACGACGCCACCATGCAGGCCTGGTTCGGCCCCGGCCTGCGCGGCATGGTGCAGCTGCCGAACGTGCAGCACCTGGACCTGGACGCCCTGCGTGGGCGCCTGCTGTCCTCTTCCTACGCGCCGCAGCCCGGCCATCCGCGCCACGCGCCGATGCTGGCTGCGCTGCAGGACCTGTTCGCCGCCCACGCGGTCGACGGCCAGGTCGCTTTTGAATATCGAACCCGAGCCTTCCTCGGCACGCTGGACTGAAACCTACGCATGTATTCGCTTGCCCGCCCCTTCCTGTTCTCGCTCGATGCCGAACGCGCCCACGGTCTGGGCCTGTCCGCCTTGGACATGGCCTATCGCACCGGCACCACGCCGCTGGTGGCCGCACGCATCGCGCCGATGCCCAGCACGGTGTTCGGGCTGACGTTCCCCAATCCGGTCGGCCTTGCCGCTGGCCTGGACAAGAATGGCGAGCACATCGATGCACTGTTCGCGCTGGGCTTCGGCTTCGTGGAGATCGGCACGATCACGCCGCGACCGCAGGCCGGCAACCCGAAGCCGCGCCTGTTCCGGCTGCCGGCGCACAATGCGATCATCAACCGCATGGGCTTCAACAACGCGGGCGTGGATGCGCTGGTGCGCAACGTAGAACGCGCGCGCAACCGGCGCGGCCTGCTCGGCATCAACATCGGCAAGAACAAGGACACCCCCAACGAACAGGCCGCCGATGATTACATCGCCTGCATGGACAAGGTGTACCCGCTGGCCGATTACATCACCGTCAACATCTCCTCGCCCAACACCGCTGGCCTGCGCGAGCTGCAGGAAGAGACCGCGCTGCGGCAGCTGGTCAGCCAGCTGCGTGATCGCCAGGAAGCGCTGGCCGCGCAGCATGGCCGGCGTGTGCCGATGCTGGTGAAGGTGGCGCCGGACCTCAGCGAGCGCGATATCGATGCCGCCGCGCGCGTGCTGGGCGAACTGCAGGTGGACGGCGTGATCGCCACCAACACCACCATCGACCACAGCCGGGTTGCCGGCGATCCGCTGGCCAATGAAGCCGGCGGCCTTTCCGGTGCCCCGGTGCTTGAGCAGTCCACCCTGGTGCTGCGCCGCCTACGCGCGCGCCTGCCCGAATCGGTGCCGCTGGTTGGTGTCGGCGGCATCCTGTCCGGTGCCGACGCTGTGGCCAAGATGGCCGCCGGTGCAGCGCTGGTGCAGTGCTACAGCGGCCTGATCTTCAAGGGCCCGGCGCTGGTCGCCGATTGTGTGGAGGCGATCCGCCGCCGACGCGAGGCGCCCAGCCGCGGCGCGGTGGCACCGCTGTGAGTACCCCCATGGATGACACCAACAACACTGCAGCCCCGCTGCGCTGGACCCTCACCCGCAACGCACCCCTGCAGGCACTGAACACCTTCCACGTGCAGGCCAGCGCCGCGCAGTTGCTGGAACTGCACGATGCCGCGCTGCTGCCGGAGGTCCTGGCCCTGCCGGACGTGGCCGATGGCCCGTTGCTGGTGCTCGGCAGCGGCAGCAACGTGCTGATCGCCGACGACCTGCCCGGCACCGTGCTGGTGTTCGGCAACCGTGAAATCACCTTCCTTGAACATCGCGCCGACCACGCCGTGATCCGCGCTGGAGCCGGCGTGTCCTGGCACGGGCTGGTGATGTGGTCGCTGCAGGAAGGCCTGTCCGGGCTGGAAAACCTGGCGCTGATTCCCGGCACGGCCGGTGCATCGCCGATCCAGAACATCGGCGCCTATGGTGCCCAGGTCGGCGAGTTCATCCAGACCGTGGAGGCCTGGGACTGCCAGGAAAAGACCTGGGTACGGCTGGACAATGAACAATGCGGCTTCGCCTACCGCGACAGCGTGTTCAAGCAGCAGCCGGACCGCTACCTGATCACCGCCATTGAACTGAAGCTGCCACTGCTGCATGACCTGCGCATGGGCTACGCCGGCATCCGCGAAGAACTGCAGGCACAGGGCGTGGAACTGCCGAGTGCGGTGGACGTCGCCAATGCGGTGATCGCGATCCGTCGCCGCAAGCTGCCCGACCCGGATGTGCTGGGCAACGCGGGCAGCTTCTTCAAGAACCCGATGCTGCCGCTGGAACAGGTGGAGGTGCTGCTGCAGCACTTCCCCGAGCTGCCGGTGTTCCCGGCAGACCGGGACGACCGGCGCAAGGTCTCGGCCGCCTGGATGATCGAATCCTGTGGCTGGAAAGGCTACCGCGAGGGTGATGCCGGCGTTGCGCCCAGCCATGCGCTGGTACTGGTCAACTACGGCAACGCCACCGGCACTGAGCTGCTGGCGCTGGCACGGCGGATCTCCGCCTCGGTGCTGGAGAAGTTCGGCGTGCCGATCGAACCGGAGCCCCGCCTGCTCGGCGCACAGTGGTGAGCACGCCCGCCCTACCCGTCAGCGCCACCCCGTTGCGGGCGGCGCTGCTGATGCTCGGCAGCACCATGGCGTTCGGGCTGATGGCGGTGGCGATCCGCTATGCCACCCGCTACGTGCCGACCCAGGAAGTAGCGTTCTTCCGCAATGCCTTCGGCCTGCTCGCGCTGCTGCCGATGCTGCTGCGCCCTGGCCATGCCCCGTTGAAGACCCAGCAGCTGCCGCGCTATTTCATGCGCAGCGCGATCGGCCTGGGGTCGATGCTGTGCGCGTTCTGGGCGCTGGGCCACCTGCCACTGGCACAGGCCGTTTCGCTGTCGTACTCCACGCCGTTGTTCGTCACCATCGCCGCCGTGCTGTGGCTGGGCGAAAAGGTCCGCGTACGGCGCTGGGCGGCGGTGGTGGTCGGTTTCGTCGGCGTGCTGGTGATCGTGCGGCCAGGCACTGCCGGTTTCACGTCCGGCAGCCTGATCGCCGTGGCCGCCGCCGTGCTCAGCTCGCTGGTAGCGATCCAGATCAAGCAGCTCACCCGCATCGACAGCGCCGATACCGTGGTGCTCTACACCTACGTGTTCTGGGTGCCGCTGTCACTGATTCCAGCATTGTTCGTCTGGGTCTGGCCCGCCGGTATCGCCTGGGTCTGGCTGCTGGCCACCGGCGTGCTGGGCACCATCGGCCAGTTGCTGTGGACGCGTGCATTGCGTCTGGGCGAGGTTTCGGCGCTGACCCCGATCAGCTTCCTGCAGCTGCCGCTGGTGACCTTGTGCGGTTGGCTGCTGTTCGCCGAGACGGTTGATCGCTGGACGATCGTTGGCGCCGGCATCATCCTCGCCGCCAACGCCTACATCGCCCATCGCGAAGCCGTGCTGTCACGGCGTGCAGCGAGCGTCGCCGCGAGCGCGGCTGCCAAGCCGGCAGAGTAAGGGTTCCGGCCGGGCGCGCCCGGCACCCGCAGAGGCCGGAGCAACGGCAACAGCCGAAGCAACTTCAACAGCGGCATTCCGTGGGATGGCGGGGTGGTGTCGGATTGCGGGGACGCCGTAAATACGTCCCTGTAGCAACTGTGTTTGCAGGAGGAGCTTCGGCCCTTCCTGCAGACGGGCACGGTAGTGCCGGCCGCTGGCCGGCAGCCTCTGGATGTACGCACGCACTGACGTCAGGCGGGGATCGGTCCGCTCTGGGCGTCACGCATGCGGGCGTTGAGGATCACCAGCATCTTCCGCATCACCGCCACGATGGCTACTTTGGCCTCCTTGCCGCGCGCCCGCAGGGAGCGGT